>NZ_DATJDJ010000169.1:0-150619 GCF_035497515.1 Pararhizobium sp.
CGCGCGTCTCTCGGATGCCAAACATTTCTGGACCCGCGACCAGGGCAATCTGCCAGACCTCGAAACGCTTCAAGCCTCCGCCGCGAAATTCGACCTCGACCTGAAAAAGCCGCTCGACCAGCGCATGGCCAAGCTGGATGCGTTGAACGTGACGTTCCACGCCAAGCTGGGCACGCAGGGTGATCGCGTTGCGCGCATTCGAGCATTGGCTGCCGAATTGGCCAAGGCAACCGGAGCCGACCCGGTCCTTGTCGATCGCGCCGTGGTGCTGGCGAAGGCGGACCTACGGACCGAAGCTGTCGGGGAGTTCCCTGAACTGCAGGGCCTCATGGGCCGCAAGTATGCGACTCTGCAGGGCGAGGACGCATCCGTCGCAGCCGCGATCGAGGATCACTGGAAACCCAACGGCCCCTCCGACCGCCTCCCAGGCGACGCCGTCGGCCTGACGGTGGCGCTGGCCGACAAGCTGGATACGCTAGTCGGTTTCTGGGCGATCGACGAAAAGCCGACGGGTTCGAAGGACCCGTATGCGCTGCGGCGTGCGGCTTTAGGCGTGATCCGGATGATGCTGGAGCGAAAGGTTCGGTTGGATCTTGCAAAAGTATTTTTCTCCCATTTTGATTTGGTGGTGTTTTTAGGCGGTGCATTTTCAATCTTTAAAGAAGAAAAGCAGATGGGCGGCGGTTTCTCTGGAAGCTCCATCTCCACACTTGGAATGGCGAGATCAATCGCAAAAAACCTTCCTCAAAATGTAGCAGTCAAGCAAATTTGGGAAGAGTATCAAAGAGCAATGGATCGAACCAGCAAGTTAGAGAGCTACTTGCGGGAAGGTTATCAGTTGCAAATAATTAATTCGAAGGCTGACATTAGGCCGGACGTAGTCATATCTGACCTCCTCTCCTTCTTCCACGACCGCCTCAAGGTCTATCTGCGTGACCTCGGCGCCCGCCATGATCTGATCGATGCTGTGCTGACGCCGGAGGCTGACGACCTCCTGATGGTCGCCCGCCGCGTCGAGGCGCTCACCGCCTTCATCACCTCGGAAGAGGGCCTGAACCTGCTCGCCGGCACCAAGCGTGCGACGCAACTGCTCGCCGCCGAGGAAAAGAAGGGCACGCAGGTCGCCGCAACCGTCGATGCGGCGCTCTTGAAGCTCGATGCCGAAAAGGCGCTTTACGCTGCGGTGACACAGGCTTCGTCAGACGCCAGCAAGGCCATTGCCAGCGAGGACTTCCGGTCAGCGATGGAAGCGCTCTCGACCCTGCGCGGCCCGGTGGACCAGTTCTTTGCCGATGTGCTCGTCAACGACGAGGACCCGGCCATCCGCGCCAATCGTCTTGCGCTGCTCGGCCAGATCCGCGCGGCAACGGGAACGGTGGCGGATTTCTCGAAGATCGCGGGATAGGATCACTCCGGGCGAGCTTGCCAAAAGTTCCATATAGGTTACCATGTAATGCCGGAACTGAAAGAATATCTGAATGTCGATGGTACCAGTCCCTTTGCAGATTGGTTCAATGACCTCGATGCTCAGGCTGCCGCGCGTATCGTTGTCTCATTGAACCGCCTGCAGCGTGGCAATATTTCCAAGGTCAAAGGAATTGGCGGCGGACTGCAGGAATTGAAGATCGACTATGGTCCCGGTTACCGGGTCTATTTCGGAATCATGGGCAATGTGTTGATACTCTTGCTGGGTGGCGGCACGAAGAAGCGCCAGCAGCGCGACATAGACGACGCCCATGCGCGATGGCTGATCTACAAACGTCGGAAAACGGAGACGTGAACATGACGCTGACACGGGATTTTCGCGAAACGATCAAGGCGCGCGCCGATCGCGATGAAGCTTTCCGCTCCGCCTTGCTCTCCGAAGCGCTCGATCTGCTCCTGTCCGGCAATCTGGATGACGGCAAGGCCGTGCTGCGTGATTACATCAATGCGACCATCGGTTTCGAGACACTGGCCGAAAGCGTCGGCATCCCGTCCAAAAGCCTGATGCGCATGTTCAGTGCCAAGGGCAATCCTCGTGCCGACAATCTGTTTAACGTGATCATGCATTTGCAACATGCGGCGGGCATTCGCGTTTCCGTGGAAGTGACCGAAGAGGCGGCATGACCGGCAAGCCAAGCCGCTTGTGCATATTTAAAGTGCTAAAGCGACCTTTGCGCGTCATATTTGACGCGCGGCGCTTTAACGGGATCGCGGTCTTTTCCGACAGGCAGATCAAGGATCTGGCAGCGCGTCTTGAAATACAGGGTTGATGGGCCGCCGCGTTTTCGACATTCGCCGTCATGGAAAATGGCAAAAAAATTGCGCCCCCGCTTCTCTCAGGGACGCAATTTCTCGCCTGGAGGCGAATGCCCGATTCAGCCGCAAAGCACGACTGGCTAGGGCAGGGACTGTTGAGGTCGAATTATTTTAACCGAAGTTCGAACTTTTCGAGATCAACTTCTTGTGAATGGCTGTCTTGCGGCGTGAGCGACGCCATGCTGGCCATGGACGCGGTCTCGAGCGAGCCTGTTTTCGCTGCCGTATCGATGACCGGTGTTGTCGTTGCCGCGGCTTCGGATTGCACCGGCTTTTCGGCTGTTATGGCGGTCTGCAGCGGTTGTTTCAAAGGCGCGGTCTTCGCTTCCGCAGCCTTGATATCATCGTCCGAAGCCTTGCTGATGAAGACCACGGGGGAGCCGCCGAGCCAGGCTTCGGTGCGCACCACCTTCATCTCGCCGTTGATGTTCTTCAGTTCCGTCCGCTCCGAGCCATGGGCGATTTCCGGAACGACATAGAGGTTCTTCC
Source organism: Pararhizobium sp. (assembly GCF_035497515.1). Classification (GTDB taxonomy): domain Bacteria; phylum Pseudomonadota; class Alphaproteobacteria; order Rhizobiales; family Rhizobiaceae; genus Pararhizobium. The sequence continues at coordinate 2,791 of NZ_DATJDJ010000169.1, forward strand.
TGGCCACGACCGGTGCAGTGCAATCGGGACAGGAAAAATGTGCGACGCTGCGGTCATCGGTCGGACCGGTTGCGAGGTTTTCAATGGAAGACGCGCTGGCGACGCCGGCGCAGGCCAGGCTGGCGAGAGTGAACAACAGGGCGCGCATAGGCAGTCTCCTCTGAAATCTTCAGACGAAAATATCCGTTCTCCGTTACGTTCCCGTCAGGAGAATTGGTAAAGATTGAATGAGTTTCTTGTTTTCAGGCCGTCTTCTCGCGGGCGACAGCCTGCCAGCCGATATCCCGGCGACAGAAGCCGTTGTCCCAAACCACCTGGTCGAGCGTCGTATAGGCCATGTCCTTGGCGGCACTGACGCTTCCGCCCACGGCTGTGACATTCAGCACGCGGCCCCCGGTCGCCACCAACTGCCCGTCTTTCACCGCCGTGCCAGCATGGAACACCTTCGTGGTGTCGCCCGCCGACGGCAGGCTGGCGATCGGCGTGTTTTTCTCATAGGCGGCGGGATAACCCTTCGACGCCATGACAACCGTCAGGGCGACATCGTCACGCCATTCGGCGCTGACGGAAGCAAGCGTGCCTGTCGCGGCCGCGTGGAGCAGCGGCAGCAGATCGCTCTTCAGCCGCATCATCAGCACCTGGCATTCCGGATCGCCGAAACGGACATTGTATTCGATCAGTTCCGGTCCCTTGGCGGTGATCATCAGTCCGGCGAACAGCACGCCGGTGAAGGGGTGGCCGCTGTCGGCCATGCCAGATATCGTCGGTTCGATGATCTCGCGCATGGTGCGCTCGACCATGTCTGATGTCATCACCGGGGCGGGTGAATAGGCGCCCATGCCGCCGGTGTTCGGGCCGGTATCGCCATCGCCGACGCGCTTGTGATCCTGCGCCGACGCCAGTGCCAGCGCGGTCTTGCCGTCGCACAGGCAGAAAAAGCTTGCTTCCTCGCCGTCGAGATAGGCCTCGACCACGACCTCGGCGCCGGCCGCACCGAACGCGCCGGAAAAGCAGCTGTCGACGGCATCCAGCGCCTCGTCAAGCGTCATCGCGACCGTCACGCCCTTGCCGGCGGCCAGACCATCCGCCTTGATGACGATCGGCGCGCCCTGTGCGCGGATATAGTTTTTTGCCGGCTCGGCGGCGGTAAAGCGCTGATAGGCACCAGTCGGGATGTTGTACTTGGCGCAGATATCCTTGGTAAAGCCCTTGGAGCCTTCAAGCTGGGCTGCAGCTGCTGATGGTCCGAAGACGGCGATGCCGCCGGCGCGCAGCGTGTCGGCAAGGCCGGCCACCAGCGGCGCTTCCGGACCAACGACGACAAAATCGATCGCTTCAGTCTTGCAGAAGGAAAGAACCGCGTCGTTGTCCTCGGTCTCGAGGTCGACGATCGTTGCCTCCTCGGCAATGCCGGGATTACCGGGAGCAGCATAAAGTGCTGACAGAAGAGGCGACTGGGCCAGCTTCCATGCCAAGGCATGTTCACGTCCGCCCGACCCGATCAAAAGAACTCTCATCGCCTGCTCCCGCGCCTTACGTGTTGAAAAGGCGGTTAAGGCGAGGGGGGCGCAAGGTCAAGGAGAAATCCGGGCTATACCAGCATTCCCGGCGTTCAGAGCGGATCGGAGGTCCCGGCGCGGCGCCTGCGATCACCGGCCAGAATGCGGTCGCCGTCACGGCCGCTGATTTCGGCCGTTCGTTTCAGTGCCCAGATCGCCAGATCCGACAGTGTTTGCGGCTTGCTGATGAGATAGCCCTGAAAATGATCGCAACCGGCCGCCGTCAGCATGGCCAGCTTCTCGTTGCTATCCACGCCTTCGCCGACAACCGCCATGTCCTGGGCGTGGCAAAGGGCGATCATGGCTTTCAGGGCCGGCAGCGATTCCTCGTTGGCGAGATTGTCCACCAGCGCCCGGTCGAGCTTGATCGTGTCGGCGGTATATTCGATGATCTGCTGGACGGAGGTATAGCCCGCGCCAAAGTCGTCGATCGAAATACGGAAACCGCGCTCGCGCAGGCTCTCGATATTGCGATGCAACTGGTCGCCAAGCTTGACCGCGTAGGTTTCCGTCAGCTCGATCTCGATCGTCCGTGGATCGAGCCCGTGTTCCTCCAGGCAATTGACGAAATAATCGCTGATCGACTTGGAGTGCAGTTCGGCCGAGGAAATATTGATGGCCAGCACGGTCTCCGGCCCGAACAGCGCCTTCAGGCTGTTGTGTTCGGACATGGCGCGGTTGATCACCCACCAGTCGATCTTGGTGAACAGGCCATTGCTCTCGGCGATCGGCACGAATTCGTCCGGCGTCACATTGCCGAGCACCGGGGAAACCCAGCGCAGCAGGGCCTCGCAACCCGTCACCTTGCCGCCGGCATCGACGATGGGCATGTAGACGAGGTGGAATTGTTCGTCGGGATCGACCAGCCGCAGCTCTTCCTGGATATGGCGAACCCGGTCGCGCTTGTCCTGCAGCGCCCGGGAGAAGCGCGAGGAACGGTTCTTGCCATTGGTCTTCGCCTGATACATCGCCGCATCCGCGTTCGAGACCAATTCGGCGAGATTGGTCGCATCCGTCGGACAGATGGCGACGCCGATGCTGGCCGTGACGGGATAATGCTTGCCGCGGACTTCAAAGCCGTTCGAGAAAAGATCAAGGATCGCGTTGCATGTTTCCCGGACCGTTCCGTCATGCGGTGTCGATTGCAAGAGAATGGCGAATTCGTCACCGGAAAGCCGCGCAATGACCATGGGAGCCAAGGCGCGGCGAATGACGATCGAACCGACAGAAACTTCAATCCGCGCCGCCAGCATTTTCAGGAGTTCGTCGCCGACCTCGTGGCCGTACTTGTCGTTGACGAACTTGAAATTGTCGATGTCGATGAAGAGCAGGCTGCAATGCCGGCCTTCGGTTATCACGTCATGGACGATATCGGCGGCAAGTGTGTTGAAGTGGCCGCGATTGCTGATGCCTGTCAGCGTGTCGGTCCAGGATGCATGCTGCACCAGCTTCAGAGCGCGCTGTGACTGGTCGTGCAATTGCTTGATATTGCCTGTTAAACGGCCGATTTCACCGGCAGCGCCGGTTTCCCTGATGCCTTCGTTCGTGCCGTTCATGACGGCCGTCACCTGCAGGTCGAGCGCCGAGATCGGATTGGTGATGAAACGCCGGATCAGCCCGATCATCAGCCCGACGGAGACGAGGCTCATGACCAGCGCGCCAAAACCGAGCAGCAGCTTCAGTTGGTCCATATTGCCGGACTGGCGATTTTCAGGCGCCGACAGTGTCGCAAACACCGATGGCGCAAGACGGACGGAAGCGGAAAGATCCTCGCGGGCAACCAGCAGCGGTGCGGTGTCAAATTCGATCCCGGCTCCATATTCGGCCTCCAGCGTCTTCTGCATATCGAGAAACTGGGTGGGTTCGATCGCGACCTGCACCAGCAGTGCGCTTGCCTTGGCACTCGGCAACGGCCGGCTGAAAGTGGCGGGGTCGATGAATTCGGAATAGACGATCAGTTGTCGCGTCTGCTCGGCGTGAAGGAATGTCCAGTCCCTGAGCTGGCTGCCGCCCGTCAGCCGGCGCGCCAGTGAAAACTGCGCCTCGCCGATCTCGGCGAAGGGATCTTCGCTGTTTTCGAAATAGTAACCGGTCGACATGTCTGGATTGAGGATGGCGAAGGAGACGAATTTCTTCGGATCGTCGGACAGCGAGCCGATGCTCTGCTGCAGCCGCAGGCTCAGCGCATTGTTGCGATAGGCCTCATCGGTCTCGGACACGAACAGGCGCACCGCGTTGCCCTCGAGGATCGAATAGAGAAAGCTGCGACTCTGGGCGACTTCGCTGCGGAAGATGGCGGCCATGTGATCGAGTTGCTGCGACAGGCGTGCCCGTTCGAGCGCCAGCACGAAATGCCCCTGCGCGATATAGACCGACACGGCGGCAAGCAGGTAGCCTGCCAGTACGACCGGAAAGATCAGGAAAAAAGCGCGTTTGCCAAGCGTCACTGGAAGTTTGCCATCGAGCTGATGATGCGCCGGCGGGTCTGGATCGACTGGACGGAAAGCTCCTTCTGGTACTGGCTCCTGGCAAGAATGTCGGCCGGCGTATAGATTTCCGGATTGTCGCGCATCTCGGCCGGAATGAGTTTCAACGCCGCTTCGCTGGCGGTCGGCATGGTCAGGCTTTCGGCATTGGCGGCAGCGCTTTCGGCCGAGCCGATATAATCGAGCAGTTGCAGGGCAAGCGCTTTGCGCGGCGAGGCCGACGTCACCGCCATGCAGTCGAGCCAGGACAGCGTACCTTCCTTCGGCACGGCATAGCGCCAGACGCCGGGCGTGCCGGCTTTCTCGTTCAGCACATGCTGGTCGCCGCTATAGGCGAGCGCCATGTAGATGCTCTTGCCGTAGCCGGGGTTCTGGATCGAGGTGATCACGTAATCGTAGGTCAGCACGAACGGTGCCTGCTTCTTCATCACTTCGAAAGCGGCCTTCAGCGTCTCGTTATCATTGGCGTTGATCGACTTGCCGAGCAGGACGAGGGGCGCAATGAAGGCCTCGTTGTGATCGTCGTACATGGCGATGTGCTTTTTCAGCGCCGGTGCCGGCGCCATCAGGTCGCTCCAGGAGGTCGGTGTGGTCTTCACCATGTCGGACCGGTAGACGATGCCCATCGTGCCCCAGAGATAGGGCATGGCATAGCCGGCGCATCGCGCATTCCAGTCAGGCTTGTAGTCCTTCAGCGACGCGACATTCCTGTCCGATAGCGGCTCCAGAACACCCCGTTTGCCGAACAGCTCGGCGCCGTTCTCGCCGACCACGGCCAAATCGATGTTACTGTTCGGATCCGACAGCACCGCGTCGCGCGCATCGCCGCTGTCGTAATAAATCTGATTGACGGTAACGCCGGTCTTTTCCGTCCAGCGATCAAGGATGTTCTGGTCGATATAGGATTCCCATATCAGCAGATTGAGCGTTTCGGCATGTCCCGGCGATGCTGCAAACGAAGCGCCCAGAGCGGCGGAAACGGCAAGGAATGCTATGCGCATGAAGATCACCCCGATAGTCCCAGGTGAACCTTAGCGCGCAATGCTTGATGAATACTTACAAGGGGATGCACTTATTCAGCTTTGCCGAATGAGCGACAATATTGATTATCTAAAGTTGTATTTTTAGCGGATTCCCTTTTTGAAATATTTTGTTGCGATGGCGACCTCAGCGCATTTCGTGCATGGGGCGCCGGCAATAAGTCTACGCGTCAGAGATCGAAACGTGACGGTTTCGGGCTGCGAGACAAGCCTTCGAATTTATATGTCGGCGCCACTGTGAAGCGGCGCCGTTGTGAAAAGGTCATAGGGGAGTGTAAGGACGATATGAATATTCTCAACTCACCAACGTCAGGCTCTGTCTTTGGCAGATCAGACGTCAAAGCTCTTCCCTCGCCCAAATAGTGCTTACAGTGGACGCTCGAAAGCAAAAAAATATTCGTGCCCCACATTTTCGCGGGGGCGCCTGTATGAAAGACCGCTTAAGACGAACGGTGCCATGGCTTCAACGTAAAATTTGATCGGCCATCCCCAACCCGAATTACGAAATCTCACTCGATCCTTTGAAATAAGCGCGTCAAATATGATCGTCGAGCCCGGCTTGTGGCAAATTTCCTTGAGGTTGTTGAGATATGTTGTTTTTTCATCGGGATGGACATGGATCGCGACATGAGTCGAATACAGCACATCGCATTGAGCGGCGATCACTTTATCTAACGTGGATTTAATTGAACCTATTGTAGGACGCTTTTCTTCAAGTAAATCCGCGCCGATTAACTCTCTGCCGTATGAGATAAAATCCTCAGTCACATCCAATCCAAAAAAACATCCTTTTGGCTGTCGTTTGAGGAAGTGAGCACCAATTCTAAGGCTTCCGCAGCCGTAGTCGCAAACGGTTGCAGTCTCGGAAATCCGATGAAATTCCAACAGTTCGTTGACGATGGGTTTGCCTGCCTCCCACCAGTCGCTGTCCACCTGCAGTCGTGGGCCGAGTGTGGGATGCGGCCGGCCCTTGCTTATGCCGGCGGCCGTCTTCCGCGCGGAGAAAAGAGAATATTCGCCACCGGGATTCTTCTTCAGCCATTCTGCAAATGCCGCGTCATCGAATTGAGTTTGCTCAGTCATAACAGTCAGACGCCTATTGCTTGTGTGAACGCCGTCGCAGACGCAGCGCGTCGCGCGCTCGGCTGCGAAATCCCAGTTATCACAACACCGGCATTCCGACTGAGTCAATCTGACATCTCCGAGCCCCCCTCAATTCGCGGACCTCGTTGTCGATTGTCTGGAGTTTCCCCTGCCTCGCGTCATGAAGCTCGTCAGGGGAAGCCCCGTTTTCAGATTTACCGATGGCTCGGCAGCTTCGGCAGGAAGACGGTGAGCAAGCCGAGCAGGGGCATGTAGGAGCAGACGGTATAGACGAACTCGATGCCTTCCCGGTCGGCGAAGACGCCGAGGACCGCGGCGCCGATGCCGCCGAAGCCGAAGGCAAAGCCGAAGAACATGCCGGCGATCAGGCCGACGCGGCCGGGCACCAGTTCCTGTGCGAACACCACGATGGCGGAGAAGGCCGAGGAGAAGATGAAACCGATCAGGATGACCAGTGCTGCCGTCCAGAACAGGTTGGCATAGGGCAGCAGCAGTGCAAACGGGATGACGCCAAGGATCGAGAACCATATGACGAAGCGGGCGCCGAAACGGTCACCGATCGGCCCGCCGAAGATCACGCCGGCAGCCGAAGCGCCGAGGAACAGGAAGAGGAGCAACTGTGCGTCCTGAACGCCGAGACCGAACTTATCGATCGTGAAGAAGGTGAAATAGCTGGACAGGCTGGAGAGATAAGCATTCTTCGTCGCCGTCAGGATGACCAGCACGATCAGCGTCCACATGACTTGGCTGCGGGGCAGGGGTAGCGTGCGGCTGACGACCTTGCGACCGGCTGAGCTGCGGCGATGGCGCGTGTACCAGACGCTGACCCAGGACAGGACGACGAAACCGGTCAGCGCGATGATCGAGAACCAGCTGAGGCTGTGCTGGCCTTGCGGGACGACGATGAAGGCGGCGAGCAGCGGCCCGATCGCCGTGCCGGTATTGCCGCCGACCTGGAACAGTGACTGCGCCAGACCATGACGGCCACCGGAGGCAAGCCGGGCGATGCGCGATGCTTCCGGATGGAAGATGGCCGAGCCGATGCCGATCAGGCAGGCGCCGATGACCAGGACATAGAATTCATGGGCATTGGCAAGTGTGATCAGGCCGGCGCAGGTCGACAGCATGGCCGATGGCAGCGAGAACGGCATGGGCCAGCGATCGGTGACGACGCCAACGGCGGGCTGCAGCAGCGATGCGGTAACCTGGAAGGCGAAGGTCAGGAGGCCGATCTGCACGAAGTCGAGCGCGTAATTCGCCTTGAGCAGCGGATAGAGCGAAGTCAGCAGCGATTGCATGATGTCGTTCATCATGTGGCAGAAGCTGACGGCGAGAATGACGGAAACAGCCGTCTTTTCCGCGTTGATCGGAGCGCCCGATGTAATACTGGCCATGGCTGGTGTTCCTTGCCCGTCGTTCACGTATTTTTGGATAAACACCGTCTCTACAATGCTTGAACATGGCCTGCTTTCGTGCTCTGGTCGCATACTTTCGAGAGTGGGCCAAATGCGAACAATCGACCTGACCGGTGCGGCAGTCCAGGACCAACAAGACCATTTCGCCAGCCTGTCCTGGATCGAAACGGCCAATGAGCCGGTCGTGGCGCTTGGGCGTGTCTATCCCGCCGGCTTCCGGGTTCCGGCCCACAGCCACGGCAAGGCGCAGCTCTGGTGCGCGCGCAGCGGTGTCGTGCTGGTCAGCACCACCCGTGGGCGCTGGATGATCCCGCCCGGTCACGCGCTGCTCATTCCCGCCGGCCTCGAGCATTCGACCGAGATGATCAGCGACGTGCGCATGCATTCGATCTATGTCGGCTCGTCCGTCGTCGATGTTCCAGATACGCGCGTGCTGGAAGTGACGACCCTTGCCGCAAGCCTGATCGAGGAACTGGTATTGTCGGATGACAAGCCGATGTCCGAGCGGCGCCAGTTGTTGATCATGGAATTGCTGCTCGACGAGATCGGTCGCCTGCCGGAGCGGCCGCTTGGCCTGCCGTTTCCCGGTAACGAGCGGCTCACCCGCCTGTGCCGGCATTTTCTGAAAGCGCCCGCCGCCAACGCCGGCATCGACGACTGGGCGGGCGCGCTCGGCATGAGCCGTCGTTCCTTCACCCGGTTGTTTCGCGCCGAGACCGGCGTCAGCTTCGTCACCTGGCGACAGCAGGCCTGCCTTTTCGCCTCGCTACCGCGTCTCGCGGCAGGAGAGCCGGTGACCAATGTGGCGCTCGACGCCGGCTATGAAAACATTGCTGCATTCACCACGATGTTCCGCCGCATGCTCGGCAGTTCACCCAGCACCTATCTTAAATCCCGCGCGGCCTGAACGTACCAGAACACGTCGATCGGTCCTAAGCCTATGATGTTGTTGAATATAAGCGGAGCTTCATGGGAAAGAATGGCTAAAGGCATCTGGTTAACGGGATGGTAGGGAGGCAAGGCCTATAACGCCCCGAAACGATCCATGACAGTTTGCCCTTTCGTTGCCGGGACCCCTTGGCATCGGGCGTCCAAGGGCTTGTACCCGGAGTTGCCGCCTTGTTCCGTCCGTCTGCTTTCTTTCTCTCCGTTGGCCTGATTTTCGCCGTTCCGCTGTCTGCCGAAGCGCAGGACGGGCAGCATTTCTGGTCGGGCGACTGGTATTTAAAGGTCGGTGCAACCGGTTTTATCGGGCCGAAATATGATGGCGGCTCGGATCGCCTGTTCCAGGCCGCCCCCCTGATCTCGTTCGGACGCGCCGGCAGCACCGTGCGGTTCTCCTCGCGCAATGACAATCCCGCCTTCGCTTTCGTGGACCAAGGCGCGTTCCGCGCCGGTGTGGCCGGCAAGCTGATCTTCGAGCGCGACGAGGATACGTCCTCCGACCTGAAGGGGCTCGATCCCGTGCGCTTCGGCGGCGAACTCGGCGGTTTCGCCGAAGTCTATCCGACGGACTGGCTGCGCATCCGCGCCGAACTGCGCCAGGGCATCCGCAGCCATCATGGTCTGGTCGCCGACGTGGCGGCCGATGGTTTCGTCGATGTCAGCGACAATGTCCGTCTGTCGGCCGGTCCGCGCCTGTCGGCGGCGACCAGCGATTATTTCGACGCCTATTACGGGGTAAGCTCATCTGAAGCGGCAAAATCCGGCTATTCCAAATATACGCCCTCCGGCGGTATCGGTTCCGTCGGTGCCGGTGCCGCGATCACATGGAAGGCGACCGAAAAGCTCGATACCAGTGCCTTCGTTGAATACAAGCGCCTGATGGGGCCTGCGGCGGATTCGAGCATCGTCAACGAGGGCGGCAGCCGCAACCAGTTGCTCTTTGGCCTTGCGGCGACCTATCGCTTCGATTTCTCGCTGGATTGAGATATTGCCGCAGGCGCGCGGCACCTGATCGCTTGACCGCGCGGGCCCGCCGCTGCAAACAGGCGGCATGAGCACCAGTCCTGCCGATTCCCGTCCAGCAGATTCCGAGCGCGTTTTCGATGCGCCGTCCAACAATTGGGTCTACCGCGTCCTGCCAAGGCTGCTCTGGCCCTATGCGCAGCTCGCCCGCTGGGACAGGCCGATCGGCTGGCAATTGCTGATGTGGCCCTGCTTCTGGTCGGCGGGGCTCGCAGCCAATGCGGCGGCATCGCTCGGCACGTTCTCGGCGGGCCGGTTCGTCCTGCACCTCACCCTGTTCTTCATCGGCGCGGTCGCCATGCGCGGTGCGGGCTGCACCTATAATGACATCATAGACCACGATATCGACATGGAAGTGGCGCGCACCCGGTCGCGACCGCTGCCCTCCGGCCGCGTGACGCGGTTTCAGGCCAAGGTCTTCATGGTGCTGCAGGCGCTGGCCGGACTGCTCGTGCTGTTGCAGTTCAACGGCTTTTCCATTTTCCTCGGCGTGTTTTCGCTGGTGTTCATCGCGGTCTATCCATTTGCCAAGCGCTTTACCGACTGGCCGCAATTCTTCCTCGGGCTGGCCTTTTCCTGGGGCGCGCTGATGGGATGGTCTGCCGAGTTCGGCAGCATCGGTATCGTGGCGGTCGTGCTTTATCTGGCGGCGATCGCCTGGACGGTCGGTTACGACACCATCTATGCCTATCAGGACAAGGAGGACGACGAATTGATCGGTGTCCGTTCGACGGCCCGGCGCTTCGGGGATCGTCCGCGTCCGTGGTTGTTCGGTCTCTACGGGCTGACGGTTTTCCTGCTGTTCGTCGCCTTTGCCTTCGCCGGCGCCGGCTTTCTTGCCTATGTCGGCCTTCTGGTCGCGGCCGTACTGCTGTTCTACCAGATCCTGGTGCTCGACATCCACGACGCCACGCAGTGCCTCGCGCTGTTCAAGTTCAACGGCATTGTCGGCCTGATCGTCTTCATCGGGCTTTGCGCGGCCCTTGTTGTCCGGCTGATATAAAAAACCCTCCGGCCGGGCCGGAGGGCAAGGGTCCACCGCAGCAAACCATCATATTCAAGCCCAGCTCAAGTCCGTGTCGCGGCTCTTCTTCATCCGAGTGAAGCGGGCGGAAATCGCGGCAATCGCCGCGTGGATGAATGTGCGCATGGCTGTCTCCTTCTCGTTGCTGCACTGTGCTGGCCGCATATGGCATCAAGAAGGCTTTGCCGGTGTTTCCGGAAGATCATCCGTAACCGGCTGAAAATACAAAAACAAAAAACCGGCCGCAGGGGACGGCCGGTCTTTTGCACTGGAGGAGCTGTCGAGGATTGTGTCGAAAATCAGTTGCGGGCGATGATTTCCCGGCCGTCGATTTTCATGGTCACGCCGAGGCTGCCGGTGGAGCGGCGCATCAGGAAACGCGGGCGGCGATCGTTAAAAAGCGAATGGCGGCGACGTGGCTTGATTTCGCGGGTGCGGACCTCGCCGAGATGATCTTCCAGCGGCCGGGCAACGCCGTCGGCTTCGACCATCAGCATCGGGATGCGGTAGGCTTCCGACCAGCTGCGCCAATCGGCGGCGATGTCGGCGAGATCGTGGGCGACCAGCAGCGGAATGCACAGGTCCGGATCGTCATGGTGAAGTTCGAGCGTCACGGTCACATCTCCATCTCCGTGGTCGATGGCACGGGCCGCAACACCCTTGAAGGCGCGGGCGGGCAGGGCGATCGACAGGGGCAATCCGCTGGACGGCAGAACCTTGCGCATGACAGCGCCGCGCTCGTCAAGACTGATGGTGACATTGCTCGACTGTCCGCGCAAGCTGTAGCTTGCCTGCTGGGGAAAGCGTTTCGGATCCAGTCGCAGCGTGGTTTCGACCCAAGCCGGTTGAGAAAGTGTCTTCAGCATTTCAATCGCCCTTGTTTTCCTTGAGAGCCGGTTCCCGGTCTTCTCTTCGGGACTTTTCGTCCTCTGTGACCTCAAGATAGGCGGCTCCCGTTTGAGACGACTTAAAAATCGCAGTTAAAAAACTTTGCATTTCCTGATGGTTAGCAAAGACCAACGCGGCACGGTTTCTCAAATGTGAAAAAAATCTGCGGCATTTCGCATAGGCCGGCACGCCTTTGGGAAAGCCACGCGCAAGGCAAACCGTCCATCCTGCCGGCGGTTATGACCGCAGGGTGCGGGATTGCGTCCGTTCGGATGGCGTTCCGTCAACAGTTTCAGGCGATCGGCAGAGCGGCAATGGTTTCCACTTATATCGACTATAATCTCATTACCCGCGATATGAAGACGAGCCTGCAGCGCACCTCCGAACAGGTGCTGGTTGCCCGCGAAAGCCAGTATTACAAGGAGAATATCGGCAAGGTCACGTCGATCGACGACTTCCTCGGCGACTACCGGCTCTACTCCTACGCCATGAAAGCGCATGGCCTGGAAGACATGACCTATGCCACGGCTTTCATGCGCAAGGTGCTGGAAAGCGACCTCAGCGACGATAGCAGCTACGCCAACATGCTGACGGACGAACGTTATCGCAATTTCGCGATGGCCTTCAGTTTCTCGCAATCGACGGAAGTGGTCCAAAGCGACGCACAGGAAGACGCGCTGATCGGTCTCTACAACCAGACCATCGCCAACCAGGATGATGCAGTCAAATCGGACTCGGTCTATTTTAACGCAGTGATGGACACCGTCACCAATGTCGACCAGCTCTGGCAGAACGAGAAGCTTAAGAATTACGTCCTCACCGCCTTCGGCTACGATCCGAAATATATGGACTATGCCCATTTCAAGGGCGTGGTCACCAGCGATGTCAGCGATTCCAGCAGCTATGTGAACGTCAAGGCGGCGGCCTACATCCAGGGCCTGCAGGACAAGATCACCGCCGTCCAGAACGGCGCCACGCCGGCGGATCTCGCCAACAGCAGCAGCGCCGCCAGCAAGCTGATCGCGCAGTATCAGGCTCAGATCAACAACGCACCGGACTACAGGCCGCTCGCCGCCGCCTTCAATTTCCAGGATGACGGGACGCTCGCCAGCGGCGACAAGGCGATGTCGGATGCGCAGAAGGCATCGACCAACGAGGCCTATGTCTTCCAGCAGCCGCGCCTGTCCTCTTCGGCCGCGCAGTTGAACAAGCTCTATTACGATTCGACCATCTCGACGGTGGACAATGTCAGCGACATCATCGGCAACAGCCGGATGTTCGCCTATCTGCGCATCGCCTATGCCCTGCCGTCGGGTTTCCTGACATCGACATTCGAAAACATCGTCACCAGCGATCTGAGCGACCCCACCAGCTACGCCAATACGCAGGGCGGCGAATACAACGTCATCTACAAGGAACTGGCGGCGGCCTTCAACTTCCAGGCGGATGGAACTGTGACTGCCGGTAATGCCCAGACGGCAGCCCAGACGGCGAAAACCGATGCCCTATGGACAGCCCGATATGACGATGCCGACGAGGCGGCCGACGAGGCGCTGATCACGTCCTACAAGACGCTGATCAGCCTCGTTTCCGATGTCGATGGTCTCCTGGCCGATGCCAAGATCATGAAGCTGGTGCTGACAGCCGTCGGACTGGAGGATGAAGGCGATTCCGCGCGCAAGCTGAGGAAGGTGCTGACCAGCGATCTCACCGATCCCAGGAGCTATGTCTATACGCTCAAGGACGACCGATACGTCGAGCTCGCCAAGGCCTTCAACTTCAAGGCCGACGGAACATTGGGCACGCCGATGCTGGCTCAGTCGGAATCGGAAATCCTCAACACCGCCAAGTCCTATGTCATCGAGAAAAGTCGGTTCGGCACGGAAGACGACAAGACCAAGGCGACGGAGGAGTCGAAATATTACAGTGCCGAGGTCGAGAAGGTCAAAACGCTCGGCGACCTCCTGTCCAATCGACGCCTGGTCGATTTCATCGTCGTCGCCGCGGGTCTCGACCCGGAAGAGGTGACGACGGACTATCTGCGCCAGATGTTCGAATCCGATTTCGACGATCCCGGCAGCTTCATCAACACCGAGCCGGACACCGAAATCTACAAGCAGATCGTTTCGTCCTACAATTTCGACAGCGAAGGCAATCTCGCCAGGCCGGGGCAGGGCATCCAGACGCGGCGCGGCCTGTTGGAGACAGAAAACCTCTATCTCAACCAGACGCTGGAAGAGGAAAAGGGCGAGGACAATGCCGGCGTGCGCCTGGCGCTTTATTTCCGCCGCATGGCAGAGGGCGTCAATACCGCCTACGATCTTCTCGCAGACAGCGCGCTGCTGCAGGTCATCCAGACGACCTTCAGCATCCCCGAGGAAATGTCGAGCGCTGATGTCGACGTCCAGTACGCCTATATCAACAGGGTACTCGAGATCGAGGACCTGCACGATCCGGAAAAACTGGGAAAGCTGCTGCAGCGGTTCACCGCGCTCTATGACATCGAAAACAATGTCGATGTTTCCGGCGCGGAACTGATCCTGTCGAGCCGCGGGGGCGGCGGGATCAGCGCCGATACGCTGATGAGCCTGTCCCAGCTCCGCCTCGGCGGCTAATTGTTTATCACCCTTGAGCCTTCAGGACCTTGTCGGGATTCATGATCCCGGCAGGGTCGAAGGCGTGCTTGATCCGCTGCATCAGGTCGATCTCGATCGGCGCGCGCACCTCGGCCAGTTCGTCGCGCTTCAGCTGGCCGATGCCGTGCTCGGCCGAGATCGAACCGTTGTAGCGCAGCACGATGCCGTGAACGATCGTATTCATCTCGCGCCAGCGGGCGATGAAGGCGTCCTTGTCGGCGCCGATGGGTTGCGAGATATTGTAGTGAATATTGCCGTCGCCTATATGGCCGAAGGAGCAGATGCGGGCGCCGGGAATGGCTGCCATCACCGCCGCGTCAGCCTCCGCCATAAAGGCGGGAATGCTGGACACCGGCACCGAGACATCATGCTTGATCGATCCGCCTTCCGGCTTCTGCGCCGGTGACATGCTTTCGCGCATGTGCCAGAGACTCCTGCGCTGGGTTTCGTTGGTCGCGATCACCGCGTTTTCGACCAGCCCGCTGGCGATTTCCGCCTCCAGCAGCGCCTGCATCATCCGCTCGGCGCTCTCGGCCGAATCGGAGGTGGAAATGTCGATCAGCGCGTACCAGGCATGCGTCGTCTCCATCGGATCGCGGACGCCGGGAATGTGCTTTGCCGTGAACTCGACGCCAAGGCGCGGCATCAGCTCGAAGCCGGTCAACGCCGGGCCGCAGAGGCTTGAGGCGCTGTCGAACAAAGCGAGCGCGTCGGCAACGCTCTTCAGGCCGGCAAAGGCGACCTGATGGCCGAGCGGCTGCGGAAACAGTTTCAACACGGCCCCGGTGATGACCCCGAGCGTGCCCTCGGCGCCGATGAACAGGTCGCGCAGGTCGTAACCCGTATTGTCCTTCTTCAGTCGCCGCAACCCGTCCCAGACCTCGCCGGTCGGCAGCACGACTTCGAGACCGAGGCACAGTTGCCGCATATTGCCATAGGCAAGCACGGCCGTGCCACCGGCATTGGTGGAGAGATTGCCGCCGATCCGGCAGGATCCTTCCGAACCGAGCGAGAGCGGAAACAGCCGGTTATGCGCCTCGGCCGCCGTCTGGATATCGGCGAGGATACAGCCGGCATCGGCGACGATGACATTGCCGACCGGATCGATGTCGCGGATACGGTTCAGCCGTTCCAGCGACAGCACCACGTCGTTTTCGCCCGTACGGGGGATTCCGCCGGCCACATGCCCGGTATTGCCGCCCTGCGGCACGATCGGCGTGCCCGTCGCGGTCGCAAGTTTCATAATGGCGGAGACATCCTCGACGCTGCCGGGCCTCAGCACGAGCGGGCTGGTTCCCTTGTAGAGCCCGCGCGTTTCCACGAGATAGGGTGCGACGTCGCCCGGACTTGTCAGGGCATCGGCCGGGCCGACGATTGCCGCGAAACGGGCGATGAGTTCGGGAGAGAGAGCAGTGGTGGTCATCGGCTATTCCCTTGGCGCGGCGGCGCGTTCAAGCCGGTCGAGAATGGCTTCGCCCAGTCCTTCGTGCGGGATCGATCCGAAGGCGATGGTCGAGGCCTTCGAGGCATCGGCCTGCTTCATATAGGCAAAGAGATTGGCGGCGGCTTCGCGCAGGTCGCCTGATAGGCTGAGATCGAGCACCAGCGCGGCCTTGTCCTCGCCCGGCAGCGGCTTGCCGCCGAACCGGATCAGCGCCTCGCCGGCCCGGACATCGGTGGCATCGAGCCGTACGGCCGCTCCTGGCGCATAATGCGACGCCAGCATACCCGGCGCCTCGATCGCGGCCCCAGCGGTTTCAGCGCGCAGCACGGTCCTGCCGGTCAGTTTCTCGATATCGGCGACATCGAGGCCTCCCGGCCGCAGCAAGCGGATATTGTCGCCCTCCACCTTCACAATGGTGGATTCCAGCCCGATATCGGCCGGGCCGGCATCGAGGATCAGGGCGAGTCTGTCGCCGAGGTCTGCTTCGACATGGGTGGCGCTGGTCGGGCTGATCTTGCCGGACGTATTGGCGCTCGGCGCCGCCAGCGGCCGGCCGAAGCGGGCAATGACCGCGCGCGAAAAGCCGTCGGGCATGCGCACGCCCAGCGTATCCAGCCCGGCGGAGGCGAGCGAATGCACGCTGCTGCCGGATTTCAGCGGCAGAATGAGGGTCAGCGGACCGGGCCAGAAGGCGTCCGCAAGCTGGCGCGATATCGGATCGAAGCTGACATGCTGTTCGGCCATCGCGAAATCGGCGACATGGCAGATCAGCGGATTGAAGCGAGGGCGACCCTTCATTTCATAGATGCGGCCGATGGCATCGGGATTGGTGGCGTCGGCCGCCAGCCCGTAGACCGTTTCCGTGGGTATCGCGACCGGCAGGCCAGCCTCGAGCGTTTCGCAGGCGTGCGCCAGGGCGCGGTCGGGTTCGGTGCGTGTATCGATGATCAGGGTCATGCGCTTTCCAAGGGGCGGCGCGGACCTGCAGTCTCGTCGGCCCGGCGCTCTGCCGTCTCCTTTACAGGTCTTGGCGCGGCCTTGCCAAGGGCATTTGCGGCTTCGCCCGCCAAAGGACGGCCATTGCCTAAAATCCGAGGGTTCCGGTTAGAACAACGGAAAGTGGCCCGTGTTAACCCATGTAAATCCCGCGTGAACCCGGAGCGAGAATGGCCCAGAAGAAATCCATGCCGAGCGATCTCGCGCTGCGTATCGCAACGGCCATGCACCAGATGGGCATAGACGCGGTCCCCCGGAATTACGAGCTTGTCTACGAAGCCTATGCCGGCGCCAATCCGGAGCTGGTGCGGGACTTCATCGCACTCGGAAAATACAAGTCGCAGGCTGCGCTGGACGAACTCGGCCGCAAATATCTGCCGCATCATCACGAAGCCAGCGTGCTTGCCCGATCGACCACGATGGTGCGGGACGAGATGAGCAACTTCATGACCCTGCTGACGCGGGAAAAGACGTCGCTCACCGATTACGGCCGCATCATTGGCGAGGCTTCGAAGGCTCTTGGTGACACGGACGAGAATGGCCAGTCGATCCTCAAGAGTTCCATCCGCGCCCTGCAGCAGGCGACCGAACGCCAGGTATCGCAGAATGCGGAACTGGAGCAGAGCGTGACGGCGCAATCGACGGTCATTACCGGAATCCAGAAGGAGCTTGCGGATTTCGAGGCGACAAAATTCACCGATGCGGCAACGGGTCTTGGCAATCGCCGCTCGTTCAACAAGGCGCTGGCGCGCGTCTATAGCGATGCTGAGCGGCCGCAGGCCTGTGGCATCGCCATTGCCGAACTCGATCCCGGCCCGCGCCTGTCCGGCCAGCAGATCGCGGCGCTGCCCGATCACCTGGCCCGCCATATCGGCGGCGTGATCCAGCAGGCATTTCCGTCCAGCGGACTGGCCGTGCGCCTCGACGGCGTCCGTTTCGGCTTCCTGCTCAACAGCGGCGACCAGGGCGAGATCGTGCGGCTGATTTCGCTGTTGCGCGCCAGCCTTCGCGGTACGGAATTCAAACATCCGAAAACCGGCCGAAGTCTTGGAAACGGCACGCTCTCCGTCGGCATCTGCACGGCCGATGGCGCCGGCAACGCGTTCGCCCTCGTCAATCTCGCCGAAAAGGCGATGGCCCGGGCGCAGGCCAAGGGTGGCGACCAGACGTCGGTTCACGGTGTCGAGGACGAGGCGCCGGTCGGCAGGGACTGGCTGATCTACAAGAAATAGGCGCGGCTAGAGGGTGTTGATGATGCGCCGCAATTGTTCGTTGCGTGCGCCGAGCATCAAGACGTTCTTCAGCGCTTCCTTCGGATCGCGGGTGCGGAACAAGAGGCCGTTCTCGTGGATGGCCCGGTTGATGCTGAGTTTGCCGGCCTCGGCGTCCATCTCGGTCGCCACGGCGAAATACATGCGCGAATAGCCCATCTTGATCTTGTCGAAGAAGCGCTCGTCATCGCCGATGTCGGAAAAGAAGTTGGCGATATAGAAGGACCAGCGCACATCGTCGAACTTGGCGAATTTCGTGCGTGCCGCCGTAACATGGCAATAGCCGAGATGCGGGCTTCCCGCCAGCGTGCGGTGAAACAGCATCTTCGGGAACTGGATCGACTGGTGAAAGTTGTTGATCCGCTCGTGCGTCACGGTTCCTGCGGCTTTGAGCTTCTTGCCGGTGCGGGCGGCAACCTCGTCATGGGTCAGGTACCGCCTTTGGGTCGCGTCCCAATTCTCCTTGTGCCGGTTGATGCGTCCTGTGCGCAGGAACTCGGTATAGATCGCGGCTTTCGGCGATTGAACCGGTTTCTTGACGGCGGCAGCGTCGAAATATTTCAGGTTTGACATGGGCCAGCACCAGAATCACAGCGGCTTGCAGAGCAGGCCGGGGCGGAAACTCTCTGTCAGGAAATTACCGCGTCGAGGTTAACGTAATCTTTTCGGACGTTAACGGCCCATCATGGTGCGGCGCTTGCGTTGCGTCGGGATATCGCACGTCGTCAAATGTCGTAAAAAGACGATCGCTCCGCGACTGGTTCGGGCAGCTGGCTGAAAACGCGACTTCTGCTGCAATTTCAGATAATCTCTTTGTTTTTGCTTATAAAATACACAGTTATGCACATTTTTAAGGCAGCGTGAACAGTGTCGTCATTCTGGAAATCGATGTCGCTAATCGACGCCTGTCCGACTTCGACATAGGGCTAGATAAAGACACTCAAGGTGTCGCCTCAATGGGGAAGGCGGAGAATTGGGAAGCCGGTCAAAATCCGGCGCTGCCCCCGCAACGGTGGTGGAGCGAAACCTCGGCAAAAGGCCACTGGAGAAATCCGGGAAGGCGTCGGGATAGTCCGCAAGGGACAGCTCCAGAGCCCGGAAACCAGCCTTGTGAAGAAATTGATGTTTTGGTTGCGGCGGGCAGCCGGAAGATGAACCACGAAACACGCGCTTTCCCGGCGCGGGTGGTTCCTTCCTGTGCGCCGCAACTCGTGAAACGTGGTGAGCACAAGGAACAGACCATGGATCTCCGCAGCGAAGTTCTCCGCAAATTGAAGACCCGGCGTGCCGGGCATAGCCTTGAACAGGCTTTCTATACCGATCCCGATCTTTTCAAGCTCGATATGGAAGAGATCTGGTACAAGGACTGGCTGTTCATCGGCCATGATTGCGAAATCCCCAAGGCCGGCAACTATTTTACCGTGCAGGTTGGCGAATATCCGGTCGTCATCGTCCGCGATCGCACCGGTACCGTCCGGGCGCTGCACAATTCCTGCCGCCATCGCGGCTCGCGCGTTTGCGCTGGCGCCAAGGGGTCGTCCGCCAAGCTTGTCTGTCCCTATCACCAGTGGACCTACGAGCTCGACGGCAAGCTGCTCTTTGCCCGCCAGATGGGCGAGGATTTCGACAAGAACCAGCATGGCCTCAAACCCATCCATTGCGAAACCATCGGCGGCTACATCTTCATCTGCCTTGCCGACGAGGCGATGGATTTCCACCCGGTTCGCGACATGGTCTCCTCCTACGTCACGCCGCACAATCTGAAGGACACCAAGGTCGCTTTCGAAAGCACGATCATCGAGAAGGGCAACTGGAAGCTCGTCTGGGAAAACAACCGCGAGTGCTATCATTGCGCCGCCAATCATCCCGAGCTCTGCCGCACCTATCCGGAAGCGCCGACGGCGACCGGTGTGCAGGGCGCCAAGGACGATCCGATAATCGCCGGGCACTGGGCGAAGTGCGAGGCGTCCGGCCTGCCGAGCGAATTCCGCATGGACAGGAGCGGCCAGTTCCGCGTCGCCCGCATGCCGCTGATCCAGGATGCCGAAAGCTACACGATGTCGGGCAAGCCCGCCGTCAAGCGTCAGCTGTCCGACGATGTCAGCCAGAGCCATATCGGCACGCTTCTGCTGTTCCACTATCCCTCGACCTGGAACCATGTGCTGACCGATCACGCCATCACCTTCCGCGTGCTGCCGCTCGGACCTGAACTGACGCAGGTCACCACCAAGTGGCTGGTGCACAAGGAGGCCGTCGAGGGCGTCGATTACAATCTCGAGGAACTGACGCATGTCTGGACCGAGACCAACGATCAGGATCGGCAGATCGTCGAGGAAAACGCTTTCGGCATCCGCTCGCCCGCCTATCAGCCCGGCCCCTATTCGCCGGAACACGAAGGCGGCGTGATGCAGTTCGTCGAATGGTACACCAACTTCATGGCTGACCGCCTGCACGGAGCCTCCACCCCTCTGGTTCGGGTCGCCTGACATGACGATTGTTTCCTCCTTCCGTCACTTCGACGAACTGCAGCCCTTCAACGACCGGCAGCAGCTTCTGGAATGCATCTCCGTCACCCACGAGGCGCCGGATGTGATGACCTTCGGCTTCAAGGCCGACAGGGACAGCTGGTTCCGTTATCTGCCGGGCCAGTTCGTCACGCTCGAGCTGCCGGTGACGCCGGACGAGCCGGTGCATCGCACCTATACGCTGTCCTCGACGCCATCGCGTCCGTTCTCGATTGCCGTCACCGTCAAGGCACAGGCGACGAGCATCGGTACACGCTGGATGTTCGATCATCTGAAGCCGGGTATGAAGCTGAAGGCCTTCGGGCCGCTCGGCGACTTTTCCTTCGTGCGCCATCCGGGTGAAAAATACCTGTTCATCTCGGCCGGCTCTGGTATCACACCGATGATGTCGATGACCCGCTGGATGGCCGATTGCGCGCCGCAGACGGACGTCACCTTCCTGTCCTGCGCCCGCCAACCGGATGATCTCCTGTTTCGCGAGGAACTTGAGAACATCGCCCGCAACATGCCGAAGATGAACCTTGGCTTCATCGTCGAGACCCATGCGCCGCGCCACGGCTGGCACGGCCTGCGCGGCCGGATCGAAACCTCCAAGCTGGCGCTGCTTTCGCCCGATTTCCGCGAGCGCACGGTTTTCTGTTGCGGGCCGGAACCGTTCATGAAGGGCGTCAAGGCGATGCTGGAAAGCGTCGGCTTCGACATGAATCGCTATCACGAGGAAAGCTTCCAGCCGGCGGCTGCACCCGCAGCCGAAGAACTGGCGATCCGCGACGGAGCGGGACAGGACGGCGAAACCGTTGCTACCATCACCTTCACCATGGCCGGCAAGGAAGCCATGTGCCAACCCGGCCAGACCATCCTGCAGACCGCGCGGTCGGCCGGCGTGCGCATCGGTGCTGCCTGCGAAGGCGGCCTCTGCGGCACCTGCCGCGTCATGAAGATCTCCGGTGAGGTCGAGATGAACCACAATGGCGGTATCCTCGACGACGAAATCGATGAAGGCTACATCCTCGCCTGCTGTTCGCGACCGCTCGGCGACGTGCAGATCGAGGCGTGAGCCCATTGCCCGGAGCAAAGCCGCTGCGCCGGGTATGCCGCTCGACGAGAACTTCGACCGGGAAGATCGCTGAGAAGACGGAGACCGGCCTCAACTTCTCAAAAAATGAAATCGCCCGCGTCCAAAGCGGAAAGCTTCACATTCTTCAGCAGAATGCTGTCGCCGTTCAGGCCATCGATCAGCACGTCGCTGCCGATTTGTGTCATGTGATGCTGGGTCAGGTCTTTGTAGCTGGTGATGCTGGCAAGACCGGTCAGGTCGAGCAGGTCATGGGCTGAGCCGGTGGCCGTGAAGTCGGTGATGGTGTCCTTGCCATCCCTCGTGGCGAAGACGAACTGGTCGGCGCCGCTGCCGCCGCTGAGGATGTCGGCACCGCCATGGCCCCAGATCGTATCATTGCCGGCCTTGCCGTCGATCGTGTTGGCGCCACTGTTGCCATGCAGCAGGTTGGCTTGAGCATTGCCGGTTGCCTTGATGCTGGCCGTGCCGTTCAGCGTCAGGTTCTCGATATTGGCGGCAAGGATGAACGAGACGCTGGATTTTACCAGATCGGTGCCGCCAGCCGCCGATTCCGACAGCTTGATCGTTGCGTCGCTGACCACATAGACGTCGTTGCCGGCACCGCCGGAGACGGTGCCGTTAACCTTTCCGCCGGTGCCGTCGAAATAATCATTGCCGCCGCCAAGCCGGATCGTTCCGTTGATGGTGCCGCTGTTGAAGACGGAATCGACGGCATTGCTGCCGAGAAAGGCGGTGCCGGCCGACTGGATCAGGCCATTGTTGTGCAGGCTCGACTTGGTGGCGCCGGAAAAATCCACCGTTGCCAATGTCGAGAGCGTGCCGGTAATCGTGCCGTAATTGGTAACGGTTTCGCCGGTTCCGGCGGCCTTGATGCCGCCGCCTGCGGTGATCGTCTTGTTGTTGGTGACGATCGCGTCGTCGGCCGAAACCGCAATCGCATAGGCCGAGGACTTGATCAGGCCATTGTTGGTCACCTTGCCGTCGTCGCCCAGGAGCACCAGCGCATCCTTGACGGCCTTGATCGTGCCGCTGTTGGTGACGATGGCGGCCGCCCCCTTCGCCTGGATGGCGATCCCTTTGGTGGAGGTGACCGCGCCGTCATTGGTGATCTTGACGGATGCGCCGGAGGAGACGATGGCGGTGCCATGGCCGATCGCCGTGCCGTGGTTGGTCAGCGTCGCGCTCGCGCCGGACGAGGAAATGGCGGCAGCCTTGTCAGAGCGCAACTCGCCATTGTTGGTGAGAACCACCGATGCGCCCGAGAGTTGGACGGCGTTGGCCGCCGCATGGGTCGTGCCGTGATTGGTGATGACGGAACCGGCGCCGGATGCGGATATGCCGATGGAGGCGGAGGATTCGATCAGGCCGGAATTGACCAGATGGGTCGCCTTGCCGCCGGCGGTGATCGCGGTCAGCTTCGCCGCGATCGTGCCATGGTTGGTCAGTTCGAGGCTGCCGCTGTTGACCTTGAGGCCGTATTCCTTGCCCGTCACCTGGCCGGTGCTGCTGACGACGAATTCGCTCTTGCTGTCGGCAACTGAAGCCGTGCCGAACTGGACGGCGTAGCTCGAGCCCGAGATCACCGTGCCGTTGATGTAGAAGTCGCGCGCGGTCGCAGCGCCCGTCGCGACGATGGCGGTCGCGGCGGTGCTGAGCGTCACGCCCTTGTTGAGCACGAAAATGCTGTCCGTCTGAAGCACCGATACAGGTGTCGCGCGGTTGCTGCTGATTACAATCTTTGTCGTCATCTGCTCATCATGTGCAGGAATTGTCCGTGGTCTGAAACGGTCATACGGTCAAAAGCATGAAAAGGATTGCCCATGAACAGGATTGCCCATGAACAGGATTGCGGGGGCACCGGTCGTTTGGGTCGCCACGGTAAATGGTTTCGCAATGGGTAAGACTATTGTTTGAGGCCGCGTGCAATCGCTAGTTCTAGCGAAGGCCGAAAGGGATTGAAAACCGGTTGATAGACCCCGTCACCACCATGTCCACTCCGAGACCAGTGGATACGTCGGCGTTTGCGGTGGCGATCAGCATCGGCTTTTCCGGCAGCAGTTCGCCCCTTGCCCAGATATTCTTCAATTCAATGGCGTTCACGGCCGCGACATTGACGTCGATATCGTCGAGCGTTCCGGCGACGCGGTAGGGGCAGCGGCGCTTGCCGCAATTGGCCGCGGACGAGAATTGCCAGAGTGCGTAGCGATCCCAGTTTCCCATTGGAAAGACGTTGCGGATGCCCGGCTTGTAGCGGGCATACCAGAGGGGCAGGCGCGACAGGATCGGAAAGCGATCGCGATTGGCGGCGATATGGCGCGCTGTCGAATGATTGGTGTAGAGCATCGGGTAGCGGCCGGTGCGCGCCTTGATATGCCCGGCGAAGATGCCCGCGTCCTCCAGCGACATGTATTTCTCGGCGTCGATCCCCTCGATGTCGAGCACCATCAATTCGTCGTCGCGCGGATCGGCGTAATCGAGGAAATGGTTGGCCTGGTCGATTGGATTACCGGGGCGGGCGAGATGATAGGCGCCCCAGAGCAGGCCGTTGGCGCGAGCAACGAGGCGCCGCGTCTGGTAGAGTTCGCGACTGACCGCGTATTTGCGCCACATGGTCTTGCAGTGGGCGACGGTATCGCCCCCGTGATCGCCGGTACAGGCAAAGCTCTCCGGCAGGCCGTCCGAGGCCTTCGAGACAAAGGCCGCGATCCGCCGGTCCTTCAGCATTTCGTCCCAGTCGATGATGTTCAGTTCATAGGCATCGATCACCAGCGCATGGTTGGTTGAACGCCACGGCATGAGATCGCGCGCATTGGCAGCACCCGAAAGCAACGCGACGCCGAGGAGAACGGCGAGGCGGAAAACCTTGCGCAGACGTGGTTTGCGGCACTTTTCCATCGGATGATGGTGCGGAAACATGGTTAACGGATCGTTACCGCGCCTCTCGCTAGTTCTGATGACACCGTTCATGCCGTTTGTGATTGGAACAAAAAGGCCGTTTCTCCGTTTTCATCGCATGACGATCATGTCGGATAGATGAAATGGAGGAACACCATGGGTGTTTTTGGATTAAAAGCAGCCACACTGGCGCTTTCGGCGGCTATGCTGGCAACGTCTTTCACGCCTTCGGTGGCATTCACGCAGATTCCGGTGCCGGTAACGGCCGAGCGTGCCGGCGACGTCGTGGATGTTCAGTACCGCCACCACCGTCGCGATGGCGATGACTGGCGCCGGGGCTATCACCGTCGTGGTGGTTATTCCTATTACAACGGCCATCGCGGCTATCGCTATCACCGCCACGGCTACCGTGAATATAACGGCATGTGGTTCCCTCTGGCGGCGTTCGCGACCGGCGCCATCATTGCCGGTTCTGCGGCCCAGCCGACGGTCCGTTATGGTGGCAGCCACGTCGAGTGGTGCGCAAATCGCTATCGCAGCTACCGCGCCTATGACAATACGTTCCAGCCGTACAACGGCCCGCGTCGTCAGTGCAATTCCCCGTATTGATCCCATCGGATCGAGAGTTCAAAGGGCCGGATTTCTCCGGCCCTTTTGTTGTTCAGAGAATGCCGATCCGTTTCAGGATCATCCAGGCAAACCCCATCGAAAGCACGATGAACAGGCCGGCGATCATGGTTCCATGCACGCCATCGGCAAAAGGCAGGCTTGACGTGTTCATGCCGAAAAAGCCGGTGACCAGTGTCGGCGGCAGCAGAAAGGCCGTCATCAGCGACAGGATGTAGAGGTGTCGGTTGGTCTCGGAGGAGAGCTTGCTGTCGATTTCCTCATGCAGCAAACGAGCACGCTCCTGCAGCGCGAAGACGTCGCGATCGACCGCTTCGAGCCGGTCAGACAGCCTCTCGGCGACATCAATGAAGCCTGGCGGCACCTCGTCCTCCTCGGAGGTACCTGCGCGGCGCAACAGCGCCAGCAGCGTGCGCAGATGCCGGTGCAGGCGCACGGCGGTTCGCCGCAGCGGCGCCAGCCTCGGCTGGCTGTTATGGCCCGCCTCGCCGTAGACATCGTCCTCGATGATATTGAGTTCTTCCGTCAGTTCCAGCACCAGGCTGATCAGCGTGCGCTGGAATTCCACAACCATCATTTCGAACAGGTCGATTGGCCGGCCGCAGCGGGCACTCTTCTCGACGGCGGATTTTACCCGGTCGATGCTGCGCAGCGGATGCAGGCGGGTGGTGATGATGAGCTTTTCGGTGACGGCGAAGTGCAGCCAGCCGATGGTCTTGGTCTCGGCGTCGAAAGTCCGCTCGAAATCGACCAGCGTGCCGTAGACCATGTCGTCGGATATCGTCACCGCCGCCTGCGTGTCGTGGCTCGTCAGCGTCGACAGTGCGCTTTGTGGCAAGTTGGCAATACGTTCGATCAGGGCAGGGGTGCGCGCGTCGCTGAGCGCGAGATGCAGCCAGAGCCAGCCTTCGCCTCCAAGCAGCGCATCGATCGACGAATCGGCGGCGATGCGGACGCAGCGGTTTTCCTCGGGCAGGAATCGGTAAGCCCAGACGATGCCGGGTATTTCAGTGGAGATCAGGTTCATGCGGCATGGTCCTGAGAGGAAGCCAAGCCTCGCTTTATTCAGGTTTCATGACAGTTTTGTTGCAGCGGCCGCGAATGGCATGACAGGAGCGAGCATTCAAATATTGACGTTTACGTAAAAATCAATAGTTTCTCCGCGAACGAGGAAGCCATCTCTGGACGACCAAACCCGAAAGGTGTCTTGTGGTGGCGGGGAGGAGACAAGATGTTCAAGGCACCGGTGGACGAAATTCTGTTCACGCTCAAGCATGTGGCGGGTCTCGGCGAGGATTTGGCCGAAGGTATTTATGGCGATCTCGACGCGGATCTCGTCGATGCCATCGTCGGTGAAGCCGGCCGTTTCGCCACCGAGGAGATTGCCCCGCTTGCCGAGATCGGCGACCGTCAGGGCTCGAAGCTGATCGATGACAAGGTCGTCACGCCCGATGGCTGGCGCGATCTTTACCGCAACTGGGCGGCCGGCGGCTGGAACAGCCTGACCGCGCCGGAAGAATTCGGCGGCCAGGCGCTGCCGCACATGCTGCAAATCGCCGCGATGGAACTGTGGAACGCCGGTTCGATGGCCTTCGCGCTGACGCCAATGCTGACCATGGGCGCGGTGGACGCCCTGGAAAAGCACGGCTCCGATGCGCTGAAGGCGGTGTTCCTGGCAAGGATGATTTCCGGCGAATGGACGGGAACGATGAACCTGACGGAGCCGCATGCCGGCTCCGATCTCGGCGTCCTGAAGACGCGCGCCGAGCGCCGGGACGACGGCACCTACCGGATCTTCGGCCAGAAGATATTCATCACCTTCGGCGAACACGACCTCACCGACAATATCGTCCATCTGGTCCTGGCCCGGATTTCGGGCGCGCCAGAGGGAACGCGCGGCATCTCGCTCTTTCTTGTGCCGAAATTCCTCGTCAACGGGGACGGCTCGCTCGGCGCCCACAACGATCTGTTCTGCCATTCGATCGAGCACAAGCTCGGCATCCATGCCTCGCCGACCTGCACGATGGTCTATGGCGACGGACGGTTCGGGACTGAGAAGGGGGCGATCGGTTATCTTGTCGGCGAGGAAAACAAGGGCCTCAACTGCATGTTCACGATGATGAACAATGCGCGTCTTGCCGTCGGAACGCAGGGTGTGGCCATGGCGGAGGCCGCGACCCAGCATGCGCTCGCCTATGCCCGCGAACGCACGCAGGGCAAGGCGCCGGGCTGGAAGGGCACGGGCATGAGCCCGATCATCGAGCATCCCGATATCGCCCGCACGCTTCTGACGATGAAGGCGATGACGCAAGGGGCCCGGGCCATCACTTTCGCCTGCGCCCGCGCCGTCGATCGCGCCCATGTCTCGGAGGGCGACAGCGCCCGCCACTGGCAGGAGCGTTCCAGCCTGATGACGCCGATCGCCAAATCCTTCGGGACCGATATCGGCGTCGATGTCGCGTCCATGGGCATCCAGATCCACGGCGGCATGGGCTTCATCGAAGAAACCGGGGCCGCGCGCTATCTGCGCGACGCGCGTATCGCGCCGATCTACGAAGGCACCAACGGCATCCAGGCGATCGACCTTGTCACCCGCAAGCTGCCTCTGTCCGACGGCGCCCATGTGCGTGGCTTCATCGATGAACTGAAGGCGGTCGCGGGAGATGTCACCGCCTCGAACGTCGCCGATTTCGGCGAGACCGGCAGTCGATTGAACGATGCGCTCGCTGATCTTTCGGCGGCGACCGAGTGGCTGCTTGCCTGCCTTGCGGATGGAAAATCGGCCGAGGCGCTGGCCGGCGCGACGGCCTATCAGCGGCTGTTCGGTCTGGCGCTTACCGGCGTCTATCTCGCCAGGGGCGGGCTGGTCGAGGCGGGCGACGCAGGACGCGATGCGCGTATCGCGCTTTGCCGCTTTGCCGCCGAGAATCTCTTGTCCGAAACGGCAACGCTGAAGGACCGCATCGTCAACGGCGCGGCAAGCCTTGCCGCCGCCCGCATCGCCCTTGCCTGAACCGGCCCAAGGAGAATCCCATGACCGACGACGTTCTGATCGAGCGGCCGGAAGCCTTTCCCGGCGTTGAGGTGATCCGCTTCAACCGACCGGCAAAGAAGAATGCCATCACCCGGGCGATGTACGCCAAGATGGCCAATGCGCTGACTGTCGCCGCCACCGATGATGCCGTCCGGGTCACCGCCTTCCTCGGGACCGAGGGGTGCTTCTCCGCTGGCAACGACATGGCTGATTTCATGGCATTCGCCATGGGTGGCACGATGGGCCAGGAGGTCATCGATTTCCTGCGAGCCTTGGCAGGCGCCGCCAAGCCCGTCGTCTCCGGCGTCGATGGCCTGGCGATCGGCATCGGCACCACCATCCACCTGCATTGCGACCTGACGATCGCCTCGGCCCGCTCGATCTTCAAGACGCCCTTCGTCGATCTGGCTTTGGTGCCGGAAGCGGCCTCCAGCCTGCTCGTACCCCGCATCGCCGGCCACCAACGTGCCTTTGCGCTTCTGGCCGCCGGCGAACCGTTCACTGCCGAGGAAGCGCGGGATGCCGGCCTGATCTGGAAGATCGCCGCCGCCGATGCCATCGAGGAGGAAGTGCTGGCGCTCGCCGCCAACCTCGCGAAGAAACCGCCGGAAGCGCTCAGGATCGCGCGCAACCTCATCCGCGGCGACCGCTCCGACGTGCTGGCGCGCATCGATGAAGAGGCGATGCATTTCGCCGCGCAACTGAAGAGCGTCGAGGCGCGGGCGG
The DNA here is from genome assembly GCF_035497515.1 of Pararhizobium sp. GTDB lineage: Bacteria > Pseudomonadota > Alphaproteobacteria > Rhizobiales > Rhizobiaceae > Pararhizobium. The sequence goes on from NZ_DATJDJ010000169.1 coordinate 31,507, forward strand.
CTTTCGAGACGTTCATGCGGCGGTGAGGGGGGAACCGCGTACTCGCAAGTAGCCGCCAAAATACGCCTTCCGCTAACCCGCCGAAATGCCCTTTCAACCTTGCCGCCCACCCGCCGCGCTCCATATAGCGTCGCATGCGTGGAGGACTGCCGGCCTTGGGAGGGGCCGGAAAACGAAGGGTTCTTTCATGCGGTCGCATTTCAAATTCTCCTTTTCCGACATGCTCAAGCGGCAGAGGCGCTGGGAAAAGGCCCTGACGAAAGCCGTCAAGGTAACGCGAAAGGCTGTTGCTGCTGCCTCGGCGGCAGCGCCATCTCTTGTAGCGATGAAGGCAAAAACAGCGAGCAGGACGAAGACTGCGAGGCGACTGGAGGAGGTGGCGACCTTCGGCGCCAATCCCGGCCGTCTGCGCATGCTGCGCTATGTGCCGCCGGACCTGCCGAAGAAGGCACCCTTGGTCGTCGTTCTGCACGGCTGCCAGCAGACGGCAGAAGCCTATGATCGTGGCAGCGGATGGTCGACGCTGGCGCGCGAGCGTGGCTTTGCCGTCGTCTATGCCGAGCAGACCCGCTCCAACAATCCCAGCCTCTGCTTCAACTGGTTTCGCCCCAGCAATGTCACGCGGGATCGCGGCGAGGTCATGTCGATCCGCCAGATGGTCGCCAAGATGGCAACCGCCCACGGGATCGACCGAAAGCGTGTCTTCGTCACCGGGCTTTCCGCCGGCGGCGCCATGACGGCGGCGATGCTGGCGACCTATCCGGATATCTTCCGTGGCGGCGGCATCATCGCCGGACTGCCCTATGGCGCGGCGCGGGACGCGCACCGGGCGCTCGCCGCGATGAAAAGCGCGCCGGAGCATGGGACAGGGAAATGGGGCGACCTTGTCCGGCAGGCCTCTCCGGTCAGCCGGGATTTTCCGACCGTCTCCATCTGGCACGGAACGCGCGATCACACCGTCTCGCTGACAAACGCCGACGCCCTGCTGCGGCAATGGCTCGATGTCCACGGGCTGGACAGCGATGCCTTCACGCAGAGTGAGGTCGATGGGCATATCCGCAGAGTCTGGAAGGATACGTCTGGGAAGGCGCTGGTGGAGTTCTACCGGATCGAGGGCATGGGGCATGGCACGCCGCTGAAACCGAGACCGGCATCGAGGCCCCGCGCGGACACGCCCGGTCCGTTCATGCTCGACGCTGGCATTTCCTCCACCATGCATCTGGCAACGGCCTGGGGCTTGAAGAAGCCGCGACTGCTTTCAACGCTGAAGAAGGCTGCGGAATAGCCGGAAAACGCTGAAATGCCGCTTTTTTCAGGTTATTCAATTTTAACGCTGCCTTAAGTACGTCTCTATATCGTTTGCCCATTCGCAGGCCGGTTCATCGGCCGATCCTGCAGGGCCGCATGAAGCGCGCCGTCCCCGCCCGCCGTGGCATGTCCCCATTTCCGTATTCGAAGAAACAGCCCAGCGCCCCGCGCGCTCGGCCGGCGGTTTCGCATGCGGATCAGATCGACTTTCGCCCGGTGGAGGAGCCGGGTCCAACAGGGAAGCCTATTTTGTCCAAAAGATCGAACCTCATGACGCGCATCCTTGTCGCCGCGTCTCTCGTCGTCGTTGCCGCCTTTGCCGGCTTTTCCGTCTATATCGATACGCTGCAGCATGACGTGACCACACGCGCCGTCGAGGAGAACATTTCCTCCTCCGGCAAGCAGGCCGCCCAGAGCGTTGCCAACTGGCTGAATGGCCGCGTCACGCTGACTGCCATGGCAGCCACCGCCGCCGGCAATGCCGCCGATCAGACCGGTCTTGAAGGCGCCCTGAAGAACGACGTTCTCGTCAAGGAATTCATGACCACCTATGTCGGCGACGAAACCGGCAAGTTCACAATGTGGCCGGCATCGCAGATGCCCGAAGACTACGATCCGCGCCAGCGCCCCTGGTACCAGGATGCCGTCAAGGCCGATGCCAACGTGCTGACCGAGCCCTATATCGATGCTTCCAGCGGCGACCTCATCATCAGCGCCGCCGTGCCGGTGAAGAAGGACGGCAAGCTGTTCGGCGTCGCCGGCAGCGACTTCTCGCTGAAGACGCTGGTCTCGATGATCAAGCAAATCGATGTCGGCGGTGAAGGTTTCGCCTTCCTCGTCAACAAGTCCGGCCAGATCCTCGTTCATCCCGATGCCAAGCTGGTGACCAAGACGCTCGCCGACGCCTTTCCGGCCGCGACGCCGACGATCGGCTCGTCGATCACGGAAACCGAACTGGGCGGCAAGCCGATGCTCGTCAGCTTCGTGCCTGTCGCAGGCCTGCCGTCGGTCGAATGGTATGTCGGTTTCGCGGTTGATGCCGACGTCGCCTATGCGGCGATCAGCCAGTTCCGGATTGCCGCCACCATCGCCACGCTTCTTGGCGTCGGCCTGATGATCGTCTTCCTCGCGACCCTGCTCAGCCGCCTCGTCGTCCGTCCGGTGACCGATATGACGGCCGCGATGGAAAAGCTTGCCGCCGGCGACCTCAAGGCTGAAATTCCCGGCCAGGATCGTCGCGACCAGATCGGCTCGATGGCCGCCGCCGTCGCCGTCTTCCGCACAAATGCGATCGAGCGCGCCCGTCTTGAGGGTGAGGCCGAATCCGGCCGCTCGCTGTCGGAGCATGAACGTCGCGAACGCGAAGCTGTGAAGGCACGCGAAACCGCCGATATCCAGCAGGCCGTCGAAGCGCTGGCCACCGGCCTCGGCCGCCTCGCCGATGGCGATCTCGGCTACCGGATCAACGTTCCCTTCGTTGCCCATCTCGACCGCCTGCGCGCCGACTTCAACAACTCGGTCACCAAGCTGCACCACGCGTTGCAGGCTGTCGGCACCAATGCCCGCGCCATCGACGCCGGCGCCAGCGAAATCCGCCATGCCGCCGACGATCTCGCCCGCCGCACCGAACAGCAGGCGGCTTCCGTCGAGGAAACAGCGGCAGCGCTCGAGGAAATCACCACGACGGTCAAGGATAGCGCCCGCCGTGCCGAGGAAGTCGGCCAACTTGTCGCCCGCACCCGCGCCGGCGCCGAAAAGTCTGGCGAAGTCGTCCGCAATGCCGTGAACGCGATGCAAGGCATCGAGAAGTCGTCCGGTGAAATCTCGAACATCATCGGCGTCATCGACGACATCGCCTTCCAGACCAACCTGCTCGCGCTGAATGCCGGCGTGGAAGCGGCCCGCGCCGGTGACGCCGGCAAGGGATTTGCCGTCGTCGCCCAGGAAGTCCGCGAACTCGCGCAGCGCTCGGCCAATGCCGCCAAGGAAATCAAGGCGCTGATTTCGAAGTCGAGCGGCCAGGTGAAGACCGGCGTCGATCTGGTCGGCGAAACCGGCCAGTCGTTGCAAGTGATCGTCTCGGAGGTGCAGGAGATCAACAAGCATATCAGCGCGATCGTCACCGCCACCCGCGAACAGTCGACCGGCCTGCAGGAGATCAACACTGCCGTCAACACGATGGACCAGGGCACCCAGCAGAACGCTGCCATGGTCGAGGAACAGACGGCGGCCAGCCATGGTCTCGCCTCGGAAGCCGCCGCGCTGAACGACCTTCTGGCACAGTTCAAGCTCGGCGACAGCCAGTCCGCCCCGGCCTCCCGCCAGCCGAGCTACGGCCGCCGCGCCGCCTGATCGTCGGACTGTTTGTCTCTCAAGCGCCCGCGCTGGACCTCCAGTGCGGGCGTTTTCATCCGTCCCACTATTGACATTTAGTTTAACGTGGAACTATATAGTTTTATATTAAACTACTTGGGGATGAGTATGGCGACGGCGCGGCGAAAGTTCCTGCAGGTTGTTGGTGGCGGCTTTGTGCTGGCGGCTATTGGTGCAGGCGTCTGGATCTCCAGCCGCGATCCCATCGCCGCCCGCAGGCCATGGCAGGGGGCCGGCCGCGATGAAGCCGATATCCGACGCAAGGTCCTGTCCTTCGCGATCCTCGCGCCAAACCCGCACAACCGCCAGCCATGGCTGGCCGACCTCTCCGTCGATGGCGAGATCACGCTTTACTGCCAGGCTGATCGCCGCCTGCCGCAGACGGATCCTTTCAACCGCCAGATCACCATCGGCCTCGGCTGTTTCCTCGAACTTCTGGCGCAGGCGGCGGCTGAGGACGGTTATCGCGCCGACATCTCCCTGTTCCCGAAAGGTGAACCGCAACCTCTGCTGGATGATCGTCCGGTCGCGCATGTCCGGCTGGTTTGGGATGAGGCGGTGGCGCCGGATTCCCTGTTTGCGCATGTCCTGACGCGTCGATCGAACAAGGAGCCCTATGCGCTCGACCGGCCGGTCGATAGCGGCGCGCTCGGCCGCATCGCTGCCGCCGCCCGCATATCGACCACCGGCCATACCAATGATCCATCGCAAGTCGAAACACTCCGCCGGATCGCCTGGGAGGCGAATCGGACGGAACTCGACACGCCGCATGCGCTGAAGGAAAGCATCGATCTCATCCGTATCGGACGGGCCGAAATCGAGGCCAATCCGGATGGTATCGATCTTTCCGGGCCGTTCCTGGAGGGGCTGTCGCTTGCCGGACTGTTGCCGCGCGCCGAAATGATCGATGCCGCATCGCCGACCTTTCAGCGCCAGATCCCGATCCTGAAGGAGCCTTTCGATACGGCCATGGCCTTTCTCTGGCTGAAAACGAACGGAAACAGCCGCGCAGACCAGATCGCGGCTGGGCGGGACTATGTGCGGCTCAATCTGGCGGCGACCGCTCAAGGCGTGTCCATGCATCCGTTCAGCCAGGCGCTGCAGGAATTCGCGGAAATGCGGCCGCATTTTGCCGCCATGCGCGCGGCGCTGGCGATCGGCGAAGGCGAAACGCTTCAAATGTTCGTGCGTCTCGGCTATGGTCCGGCCATCAAGGGCGCACCCCGCTGGCCCTTGGAAAACCGGATCAGGAGTGCATGAGGGCCACCGAGAGCGATCTTCAGACACTGTTCCGGTTTTTCAACGAGATCGGCATCGTCGCGCAGCTGTCTGCGACGGCCTTCGAGAAAGTCATGCCGCCGGGCATGACACTGCCGCAATTCGTCGTGCTCAATCACCTGTCCCGGCTTGGCGATGGCCGTACGCCGCTGTCGATCGCGCAGGCGGTCCAAGTCACCAAGGGGGCGATGACCAATACGCTCGGCCACCTTGAGGGTAAGGGCCTGATCACCCTTGCGCCAGATCCGCACGATGGCCGCTCCAAGCGGGTGTTCATGACGCAGGACGGTCAGGCCGCGCGGCTTGCGGCGATCGAGGCACTGGGTCCGGAATTAAGCGGTGTCGCCGGCGAAATCGTGCTGTCTGATATCGCCGACGTGCTTCCCGTTCTGGAAAATCTCCGCAAGGTGCTCGACGCGCGGCGCAATCCGAAGATCTGAGATCAAGGGCGTCGCGGCCTATTTTTCCAGCGTCGCCACGACTTCCACATGCGAGGACCAGAGGAACTGGTCGATCGGCGTCACCGAGGTGATGCGATAGCCGGCATCGACGAGGATGCGCAGGTCGCGCACCAGCGTCCCCGGATTGCAGGAAACGGCGACGATCTTCTTCACGCCGGAGCGGGCGATTTCCTTGGTCTGTACTTCGGCGCCGGCCCGCGGCGGATCGAAAACGATGGCGTCATAGACTTTGAGCTCGGAGGCCATCATCGGCCGGCGGAACAGGTCGCGCCTTTCCACCGTCACCGGCTTCAGCCCTTGCGTGTTGCGCGCGGAAAAATCGAGCGCCTTCAGTGGCTTTTCCTCGCTCTCGACCGCATGCACCTTGGCCTTGCGGGCGATGCGCAGGGAAAACGTGCCGGAGCCGGCAAACAGGTCGATGACGCGCTTGGCCTTGCCGAGATGGGCGATCACCAGTTCGACCATCGCCTCTTCGGCGGGCTTCGTTGCCTGCGTAAAACTGCCGGGCGGAGGCGAGACGGAAACGCCGCCGAAGTCGATCACGGGCTTGACCGGCTCGACCAGGATTTCGCCGTTCAGGCTGAGACGGGCAATGCCCTTGAGGCCGAGCACGGTGTCGACGGCCATGCGTCGCTGCCGGTCGTCCATCTGCTTGATGCCGTCGAACGACAGATCGAGGCCCGGCAGGGTTTCCAGCACCGTGACGCGGAAGGGTTCGGCACCGACGGCCATCGCATTGGCGATCGTCCGGATCATTGCAAGCCGCGACACGATGCCGGGGCTTGCGATGGGACATTCGGAAATCGAGACGATGTGATGGCTTTCGGCCTGGTTGTAACCGAGAAGCAGGTCTTTTTCGGTGCGGCGCGCGGTGAACACGGTTCGGCGGCGTTCGCCCGGCTGGGCAAGGATGAGAGGCGCGACATCGGCCTGCAAGCCCTTGGATTTCAGTGCGTCCAGAACCAACTGGCGCTTGAAGTCCTGATAGAGGCTGTCGCTGGCATGCTGCAGCGTGCATCCGCCGCAGGTGCCGTTTTCCCCATCCGGTCCGAAATGCCGGCATTTCGGCTCGACGCGCTCGGGCGAGAGTTCCGACATGGACATGACGGTGCCCCGGTCCCGGTTGACCGCCAGCGCCGCGGTCTCGCCGGGCAGGGTGAAGGACACGTAGACAGGCCCGAACGGGCCGCGCGCGATGCCGTCACCGGACTGGCCGAGCCGCTCGATGGTCAGGGTTTCCATGCTCATTCGCCGTCGTCCCCGGTCGCGTCCTCGTCGATCGGCTTGCGTCCGGCGAGCAGATATTCCTGGTTGCCATCACCGCCGGCAATGGGCGAGGGGATGAGGCCGAGGCTGACCCAGCCCATATCCTCGACCAGCCAGCGCTCCAGCTCGGCCGCCACCGCCGGTGCTGTTTCCGGCTCCTTGAGCAATCCAGCCTTGCTGATCGCCTCGCGGCCCGCTTCGAACTGTGGCTTGACGAGCAGGATGCAATGGGCACCGGGCTCGGCGAGATCGAGTGCCGGCGGCAGAGCCAGCTTCAGCGAGATGAACGAGACGTCGGAGACGACGAAGCCGATTTCCCGGCCGTCCAGATGGTCCTCGTCCAGCACGCGCGCATTCAGGCCCTCGATATTGGTAACGCGGGGATCGGCCTCCAGCCGGGGGTGGAACTGGCCGTGGCCGACATCGATCGAAATGACATGTTCAGCATCGTTGTGCAGCAGCACTTCGGTGAAGCCGCCGGTCGAGGCGCCGATATCGAGGCAGTCGAGGCCAGCAGGCGACAATCCGAAATGTTCGAGGCCCGCCTTCAGCTTCAGCGCCGCGCGCGACACATAGGGCTGGACCGGATCGTCGATCGCGATCGTCACGTCCTCGGGAAAGGTCGAGCTTGCCTTGGTGACGACACGGCCGTTGACGGTGACGGTACCGCGCTGGATCGCGTCGCGGGCGCGCGAACGGCTGGCGACAAGCCCCAGGTTCAGAAGCAACTGGTCGAGGCGGACGGTGGTTTTCGGTTCGTTTGACATGGGTTCTCATGGCGCGTCGAAGCCCGGCTTGCAAGCACTTTGCCGATTTCCCGCCAAATAATGCGCCGCCGCGGGCTCCTGGATGCCGCAAGCCGTCGGAGCAACGTCCATTGTTCGCTCGTCGTTTGCTGAACCTGAACAGGGATCACGAAAACGATCACTCAAAGCCCGAGAAAGATCCCTGCTTTGCATCGCCCATTTTCGGTTCAATGCGCGGCCAAGGCTTGGCGGCCGCATGTTCGGCGTGCCAGATGTTCATCCTGTTCCGGAGGAGAAACCGATGCGCGTCCCATACTGCCTTCTTGCCATCGCCCTGTTGCCGAGCGCAGCTCTTGCCAATGACACGATGGCGGATCTGAAGACCGGTGGGCTGACCTACGTGCAGACGCTGGATGTCGAGATGGTCAAGGAAGACCTGTTCATTTCGCGCGACGAAGTCCGCGTCGACTACGTCTTCCGCAACACGACCGATAAGCCGGTGTCCGGGATCGTTGCTTTCCCGATGCCGGACATTACCGGCGGCATGAACGAAAATATCGCCATGGACGATATGCAGGCTGACAACTTCCTCGGCTTTTCCGTCACCCAGGATGGCGAGCCGGTCAATGTCGAGCTTGAGCAGCGGGCGATCGCCAACAGTCTCGACGTGACGGATGCGCTCCAGGAACAGGACGTGCCGCTCCTGCCTTTCGCCGATGCGACGGCCGAGGCCCTGGCGGATCTCGATGACGATGTCGCCACCGACTTCAAGGAGCGTGGCATGCTCTTCAACGACGTCTATGACGACGGCGACGGCATGAAGGAACATCGCACGCCGATCTGGACGCTGCGCTCGGCCTATTGGTGGAAGGCGACCTTTCCGCCGGGCAGGGATATCCACGTCTCGCATCGCTACAAGCCGAGCGTCGGCGGCACCGTCGCCGTGACCTTCCTGGACGAGGGCAAGCCGCAGGGCGAGCGGTTCGAGGACTACAAGGCGCGCTATTGCATCGACGACGCCTTCGTCAAGGCGACGCAGAAACTGCCGCCGCCGAGCGATGACGGCCAAACGCTCTACACCGAAGCCTGGATCTCCTACATCCTGACCACTGGAAACAACTGGGGTGGCCCGATCAAGTCCTTCACGCTCACCGTCGACAAGGGCGATCCGAGAAACCTCATCAGCTTCTGCAGCACCGGTGTGAAGAAGACCGGTCCGACGACGTTCCGGATGATGGCCGAGGATTTCTCTCCGCAAAAGGACCTGGAAATTCTCATCCTGCAACACAGGCCGGATGAATGATGCGTAACCCGTTCCCAAACTTAAAGAAAAGACAGATCGTTAAAATTGCGCTGGTCGTATCGACTGGGTGCGTAACGATTTGTGCCTAATGCATCTCTCGATCGCGGATTGCGCGATCTCGACAGGCTTGGGAACCGGCAATGAGCGGGCAGCGTGAAAACAGGATCGACCTTCTCAGGGGACTGTCGCTTCTCCTGATTTTCATAGGCCACGCGGAATTCACCTTTTCGCAAACGTTCCAGCAATCGCGCGGCTTTTCCGATGCGTCCGAAATCTTCGTGCTGCTGGCCGGCATGTCGTCGGCGCTGGCCTATTATCGCCCGGATATGGGCCTACAGATGAAGCGCCCCTGGCGACGGGCGCTGCGGCTCTATTTCACCCATCTGATGCTGTTTGCCGTCATGGCGGTGGTCTCGTCTCTCGTGCTCGCGGTCTTCCACGAAGCCGTGTGGGATGGCGCCATGAGCGAGTTCTGGCGGAATCCGCTGCTGCGCGGCATACAGGCCATGTCGCTGTTTTTCATGCCCGGCAATCTCGATATCCTGCCGATGTATGTCGTGCTTCTGCTGTTCGCGCCTTTCGCCTTCGTCCTTCACGACAGGTCGAGACCAGCTCTTTTGGCCGTTTGCGGCGCTGTCTGGCTGCTGGCGGGACTTGGTCACGTCAATTTTCCGAATGTCGCACTGGCAGGCGGGACGTGGTATTTCGATCCGTTCTCCTGGCAATTGATCTTCGTGATCGGCATCTGTCTCGGGATCCGCCTGAAACGCGGCGAGACAGTCTTGCCCTACAGCAGGCCTCTGTTCATCGCCGCCGCCGTCTTTGCCGTGGCGGCCATCCCGGCCAATCTGGCTGTTCATTTCGCGCTCCCGGAAGGCCGGATGGGCAACCTGCTGCACCAGATGGTTTCCAAGACCAATGAAGGTCCCCTGCGGATCATCAACGTGCTGGCAATCCTCTATCTCGCCTGGAACATCGCTTGGGTGCAGAAGGCGGCAAATCATCCGTCCATGCGGCTGCTGTGCATTGCCGGGCGTCACAGCCTGGCGATCTTCGCAAGCGGGCTTCTGCTGGCCTTCTGCGTCATGGTGCTGATGAAGGTCGCTCCCGGCATGTCGCTTGCAGCGCAATTGCTGCTGCTGGTTGGCTGCTGCGCGATCCAGCTGGCGATCGGCCAGTGGCTGGAAACCCGCAAGCAGGCGGTATCGTCCCAACGGTTATCGGCCACACGGATCAGTGATGCCGGGGCGATCGGTGCGAAAAGCGGCTAAAAGAGGTGGCCTCAACCGGCCACGCTCGATCCGACCTGCTGCTTCTGGCCAAGCGTGCGGAATACGGTGGAGACGATGCCGGCGCGGTCGAGACCGGCCTTGGCATACATGACCTCGGGCTTTGCCTGCTCCATCCAGACATCCGGCAGGACCAGCGAGCGGACCTTCAAGCCGTGGTCGAGCAGGCCTTCCTGGGCGAGAAACTGCAGCACATGGCTGCCGAAGCCGCCGACGGCGCCTTCCTCGATAGTGATCAGGACCTCGTGATGCCGTACCAGCTGCCGGATCAGATCGTGATCCAGCGGCTTGGCGAAGCGGGCATCCACCACCGTGGTGGAGAGGCCCGCCGCATCGAGGTCTTCAGCCGCCAGCAGGCAGTCGGCGAGCCGCGTGCCGAACGACAAGAGCGCCACTTTGGAACCCTGCTTCATCACCCGGCCCTTGCCGATCTCCAGAATCTGGCCCCGCTCCGGCATCTCGACGCCGACGCCTTCGCCGCGCGGATAGCGGAACGAGATCGGCCCCTGGTCATAGGCGGCAGCGGTGCGCACCATATGCTTCAGTTCCGCCTCGTCGGCCGCCGCCATGACGACGAAGCCGGGCAGGGTAGCGAGATAGGTCGTGTCGAACGAACCCGCATGGGTCGGCCCGTCGGCGCCGACGAAGCCGGCGCGGTCGATCGGGAAGCGCACCGGTAGACCCTGGATCGCCACGTCATGGACGACCTGGTCATAACCGCGCTGCAGGAAGGTCGAGTACAAGGCAGCGAACGGCTTGTAGCCTTCGGAAGCAAGGCCGGCCGCGAAGGTCACGGCATGCTGTTCGGCAATGCCCACGTCGAAGCAGCGCGACGGATGGGCAAGGGCGAACTTGTCGAGACCTGTGCCGGACGGCATGGCGGCGGTAACCGCGACGATCTTGTCGTCATATCCGGCTTCCTGCGTCAGCGCCTCGGCAAAGACCGACGTATAGGCGGGTGCATTCGGCTTGGCCTTTGCCTGCGCGCCGGTGATCACGTCGAACGTGTTGACGCCGTGATACTTGTCGGCGGCGGCTTCGGCCGGCGGATAGCCCTTGCCCTTCTGCGTCACCACATGGATCAGCACCGGCCCCTTGGAATTGTCGCGCACATTGCGCAGCACCGGCAGGAGATGATCGAAGGAATGCCCGTCGATCGGGCCGATATGATAGAAACCCATTTCCTCGAACAGCGTGCCGCCGGTGACGTAGCCACGCGCATGTTCGACGGCGCGGGTGATCGCCCGATCGACAGTCTTGCCGAGATAGGCTGTGAGCTTCTTGCCGAGATCGCGGAAACCCATATAGGTGCGACCGGAGGCAAGGCGCGCCAGATAGGCGCTCATCGCGCCGGTCGGCGGCGCGATCGACATGTCGTTGTCGTTGAGGATGACGATCAGCCGCGCATCGAGCGCGCCGGCATTGTTCAGCGCTTCATAGGCCATGCCGGCCGACAGGGCGCCGTCGCCGATGACGGCGATCACATTGCGGTGCTCGCCCGACAGGTCGGCGGCGACAGCCATGCCGAGGCCGGCGGAAATCGAGGTCGAGGAATGGGCCGCGCCGAAGGGATCGTATTCGCTCTCGGCGCGACGGGTGAAGCCGGACAGGCCGTTTTCCTGGCGCAGCGTGCGAATGCGGTCGCGCCGTCCGGTCAGGATCTTGTGCGGATAACACTGGTGGCCGACGTCGAAGATCAGCCGGTCATGCGGTGTGTTGAAGACCTTGTGGATGGCGACCGTCAGTTCGACCACGCCGAGCCCGGCGCCCAGATGCCCACCGGTGCGCGAGACGGCATCGACCATTTCAGCGCGCAGTTCGGTTGCCAGTTGCGGGAGGTCCTTGTCGTCGATCCGCTTCAAATCGTCGGGATAGTGGACCTGATCGAGAAGAGGAGTCGCCGGCATCGGATTGACTGGCAATTGTGTCACGCTGAAAGGCCTTCGTTCTCGCGCCGGGAAGGGAGGCGCGATTTCAAGTGATGTATGTCGTCAAGAAGCCGCGTCTTAACAGAATCGATCGGGATTGCAAAAGCGGGTTTTCTTGCGGCGCAAACCGGGAGTTTAACGAATATTACCGTTCCGGCAAAGGGATAAACTCTTCGCTGTCACCCGGCACGATGTCGAACCGGCCGGTGCGCCACTCTTCCTTGGCCTGATCGATCCGCTCCTTGGAGGAGGAAACGAAGTTCCACCAGATGTGGCGGGCCGAGCCGAGGGCAGCACCACCGAACAGCATGACATGACAGCCAGCCGGTCCGGCGGTGACGGTGATCGGGTCGCCGGCGCGGAATACCAGGAGCTGGTTGTCGGCAAAACGGTCGCCGGCAATGATCGCCTCGCCTTCGAGGATATAGAGCGCGCGCTCCTCCCAGGCGGCGGCGAACGGGGCGCTCTTGCCGGCCTCGATGTTCAGGTCGACATAGATCGTGTCGGAAAACACCGAGACCGGAGAGGTCATGCCCTCGAACGTGCCGATGACGACGCGCCCTTCCATGCCATTGTCGCGAAACGAAGGCAGGTTGCGCTTTTCCGTATGGGTGAATACCGGGGCGATTTCCTCTTGATTGTCGGGCAAAGCAAGCCAGGTCTGCAGGCCGGAAATCGACTGCGGTAGCCCACGCAGGTTTTCCGGCGACCGTTCCGAATGCACGATGCCGCGCCCGGCCGTCATCAGGTTGACGTCTCCCGGCGCGATCACCATCTCGGTGCCCAGGCTGTCGCGATGCTTGATCTCGCCATCGAACAGGTAGGTCACGGTCGACAGGCCGATATGCGGATGCGGCCGCACGTCGAGTGCCTGGCCCGCCTTCAGGAGCGCCGGCCCCATGCGATCGAAGAAGATGAATGGCCCGACCAGCCGCCGCTTTGCCGTCGGCAGCGCCCGGCGCACCTGCAGATTGCCGATATCGCTGGTGCGCGGGATGATCAGATGCTCGATCGCATCACAGGCCGGCGCATCGCCGGCTTCGGGGTCGTTTCCGGGGAAAAAGGACATGAGCTGATCCTCTGTATTGCTTGATGGCAGTCTGGAAAGGCGCTGGTCGAATTTTCGCTTGTAGAATCAACCAACGAGTTGGGCAGGCGATTTTGCAGCGACTGAAAAGGGCACGAAATCTTTCAAATTGTTGGTGATGACGGTCAGGCCATTGGCTTTTGCCGTTCCGGCAATCATCGCATTCGTCGCGCCGGGATTATACCCCGCCGATACGGCCGTAGCTTCCAGTTCCCCTGAAATCTTCGTGACGACGGCATCCAGAGGCAGGATGTTGTCGGCATACACAGTTGTCAATCCAAGCAACCAGATCCTCAGACCCTCGGCTTTTGCCGTCGCTCCACGGTGCATCAGCATCCGGATACCTTTTTCAAGCTCGTGCACGGTGACGGCGGACAAAAAAATGTTGTTCGCGCGTTCCTGCTCATCCAGCCAGGCGGCAAACGCAGGAGAAGGTTCGGCGCGCGCGGGAGCAAATGCCGAGATTGCATTCGTATCCAGCAGGAAGCCGCTCACAAATCCAAGTCTCTTGCGGGAGCGGTATTGCGGTCGAAAATATCGTCGGCAAAATCGACGTCGGCGGGAAATGTCCTGAGATAGCGAACGAGGCCTGGCCTATCGGTTCCGAGCGCCTTGCGCGCTGCTTCCGCGGCTCCAACGCTGACGATCACCGCAGCGGCACGGCCGTGACGGGTGATCGTCACGAATTCACCGGAGGCTGCCTTGTCGACAACATGGGAAAACGAAGCTTTGGCGTCTTTCAGGCTGATCGTCGGCATATGGATCTCGTAAAAAGGTCATATATGACCCTTTTTGTCCCTTTCTCCTCAAAGAGCAATCCGATACCCCGATCTCATTCCCCGTCGAGCGGTTCCACGCCCTGCGGCTTGCCGGCGCGGTCCAGCCTGATCTTTTCGATGCGGTTTTCAGCAGCGCCGAGCAGGGCTTCGCAGTGTTTCTTCAGCGCTTCGCCGCGCTCGTAGATTTCGATCGACTTGTCGAGCGCGACATCGCCGCGTTCCAGCGCCGAGACGATGGCTTCCAGTTCCTCGACGGCTTTTTCAAAGGAGAGGGCGGATACGTCGGTCTGCGGGGTGGTCATAGGCGTCATCCTCTCATCAGGCGATAGATATGCGTTCCGGCCGATTCGGCCAGCGCTTGGAGATCGTAGCCGCCTTCGAGCAGGCTGACGATTCGGTTGTTGGCGGTCTTGCCGGCGATGTCGAGCAGCCGGCCCGTCGCCCAGTCGAAATCCTCGGCGACGAGATTGATCTGGGCCAGCGGATCGCGGTGATGGGCATCGAAACCGGCGGAGATCAGGATGAAGTCCGGGCGAAATTCGTCAAGGGCCGTCAACACGCGCGATTTGAAGGCCTCGCGAAAATGGTCGCTGCCGGTGTCAGGCGACAGCGGGGCATTGACGATATTGCCGGCGCCGGTTTCGGTCTTGGCGCCGCTGCCGGGATAGAGCGGCATCTGGTGCGTCGAGCAGAACAGCACCGACGGATCGTCCCAGAAGATATCCTGCGTGCCGTTGCCGTGATGCACGTCCCAATCGACGATGGCGACGCGCTCGGCGCCGTGACGCTGCTGCGCATGGCGGGCGGCGATGGCGATATTGTTGAAGAAGCAGAACCCCATCGCCTTGTTCTTCTCGGCGTGATGACCGGGCGGACGGGACGCGACGAAGGCATTGTCGGCCTTGCCGGCAAACACAGCATCGACTGCGGCGATGGCGCCGCCGATCCCGGTCAGCGCCGCCTGCAGGCTCGCCGGGCTCGCATGCGTGTCCGCCTCGAACGAGTTGATGCCTTCCTCGGGGATCACCGACATCACTGTGCGCAAATGCTCTTCCGGATGGGCGAGCAGCACCAGGTCCTCGTTGCCCTGCGGCGCCTTTAGCCGCTTCAGCGGCGAAAACCGCTCGTCCTCCAGCGCTTGTGTCAGCGCCTGCAGGCGGGCCGGCCGCTCGGGATGGCCTTCCGGAACCTTGTGTTCGAGGAAGATCGGATTTTCGAAGAGGATGGTGGTCATGCGCGGAAACCTATGGGGTCAGGGTTTCAAGGTCCATGCCATAGGTAGGACAATCCGGCCGTTTTCAACAGGCGTGAAAAACGAGAAAACCCTCCCGTGTTGCCACGGAAGGGCCAAAAAGCTCAATTGAGCAGCGATCAGGCGCGTTGCGGCAGGAGCGGATAGCCGGCAAGCACGGCGCGGGCGGCCAGCGTCGCGATTGCGGCCTTCAGGATATCGCCGGGGATGAAGGCGAGCGAGCCGGTGACGACCGCCAGGAAGGGCGAACCGGTGACGACGGACACCCAGGGCATGCCGATCAGGTAGAGAACGACGATGCCGCCGAGGACCGAGGCCAGGAAGAAGCCGGCGAACTGGCGCAGTTCGCTCTGGCCGCCACGAACGAACCGTTCGGCGATCAGGCCGGTGACATAGGTTGCAACGACCCAGCCGAAGATGAAGCCGCCGGTCGGGCCGACCAGAACCGCCATGCCGCCGTGACCACCGGCAAGGACCGGCAGACCGATCGCGACCATCAGGATGACGAGCAGATAGGCAAGCGCGCCGCGCTTGGCGCCGATGATGCAGCCGGCCAGCATCACGCCCATGGACTGGGCGGTAATCGGAACCGGGATGAAGCCGAGCGTAACCGGCGGAATAAGGCCGAGGACCACGATGATGGCGGCAAAAAGCGCTGTTAGCACGATGTCTCTGGTTGTCATGTGTCTTCCCAAGTTAGCAGGGCCATGTTCGCAGGGCCATGTTGGCAGATGGTGCATTTATTAGAATGCGCGCATTTAATGGCGGCGAAAGCCACGGGCGTCAATGGCCGTGGCGATCATATCCGCATCTTTCAGCGTCAGGATGATCAGCGGGCCGAGGATGGTCAAGATCCGAACAGGTAGACCGCGTGCCATATGCGCCTCACGGATCGCCTGGTAGCGGCTGAAAATGTCAGGCACAAAGCGAAGCACCAGCCCCAGCGCCAGACTGACATCGGCGGCCCTCACCAGCCCCATCCGTTCGAAGGGCGCAAGCAGCAGTGTGATCTCGTCCATGAAGGCATCGATCGTCGTGGTGGCGGTGATGGCGGCGGCGAGCAGCACCAGTGTCATCAGTCGCGCGACCATCATCGCCACTTCGCTGGGCGGAATGAGCAGGAGATTGACCAGCGCCAGAAAGACGATGGTGAAGAACACGAAGCCGACCCGCGACCAGGCATCGCGCAGTGTCATGCCGAGCGAGAGATAGAGCGCTGTCGCAAGCAGCAGCGCGGGGACAAGGATCCACAAGGACGAGACTACGAACAGCAGCAGGCTGGCAACGAGAAGGAGGATGAGCTTCGGCCGGACCGCAAGCCGGTGAAACCAGGTCTCGCCCTCGACATGGAGACTGGTCAGCACAGCGCCACCTCATGATAGCGGTGGATCGTCTCGGCAGGGTCTCCATCGGCGATCAGGTGGCCTTCGTGGAACAGCAGAACACGCTCGAAATCGGCAATCAGCGGCAGGTCGTGGCTGATCACCACGGCATTCTGCTCCAGCCCGCCAATGGTGGAGGCGACCATCTGGCGGTTCTTCAGGTCGAGCTGGTTGGTCGGTTCGTCGAGAATGAGGATTTGCGGGCCGGTGACGACGACGCTTGCCATCGCCGCCAGCTGCGTTTCGCCGCCGGACAGTTCGTGCACGCGCCGCCGCGCCAAATGGGTGATGCCGAATCGCAGGAGAACGGCCTGCGTCCGCGCCTCGATCTCGTCCTTCGGCAATCCGCGATTCTTCAGCCCGAAAGCGATGTCGTCGGCGACGATGGGCATGATCAGCTGGTTCTGCGGGTTCTGGAAGATATAGCCGGCCTGGCCGAGCACCGCCTTGTCATCTTTCACCGTATCGAGCCCGTTGACGGTGACGGAGCCGGTGGTCGGCTTGACGAGACCGTTGATCAGCCGGGCAAAGGTGGTCTTGCCGGAGCCGTTGAGGCCGATAATGCCGATGCGCCTCTGGTCAAGCGACAGGGTCAGTGGATGAAGCGCGACACGGTCGCCGAAACGGACCGAGCAATCGGCAAAACGAATGTCCAAACACTGTCCCCCGCATATGATGCCGGCGCTCTATAGGACAGTTTTCACGCTGATGAAAAGAGGCCTGTCGATTGGCTCTTGAACAAAGTGTGAACATTTGATGTGATCAGCCTATGGCGATTCTCGTTTCCAACCGCGATGCGCGGCGTATCTTCCTCAACAAGCAGGGTCTGGCCGGTGCCCCCCACAAGGCGCTCGGCAAGCAGGGTCTGCTCGATCTCATCCATGATATCGGCTTCGTGCAGGTCGACAGCATCGCGACGGTCGAGCGCGCCCATCACCAGATCCTGTTTTCGCGCAATCAGACCTATCGGCGCGAACACCTGACCGAGCTTCTGGAAAAAGACGGCGCGCTGTTCGAGCACTGGACGCACGACGCCTCGATCCTGCCGTCGGTCTTCTTTCGTTACTGGAAACACCGCTTTGCCCGGCGCGAACCGATCCTACGGGAGCGCTGGCTCAAGTGGCAGGGCGAGGGGTTCGACAGCACGTTCGAGGAAACGTATCAGCGCATCGCCGAGAGTGGGGCTGTGATGTCACGCGACCTGAAGGTCGCCGAGCATAAGTCGGGCGGCTGGTGGAACTGGCATCCGAACAAGACGGCGCTCGAATATTACTGGCACACGGGAAAGCTCGCCATCGCCGGCCGGCAGAATTTCCAGAAAATCTACGATCTCGCCGAGCGCGTCTTGCCCGCCCACCATTACGAGCCGGAGGTGAGCGAGGCGGAGTTCGTCGATTGGGCCTGCCGCAGCGCCCTTCAACGGTTGGGCTTTGCCACCCACGGCGAAATCGCCGCCTTCTTCGCCCTGATCAGTCCCGAGGAGGCGAAAGCCTGGGTGACGGCGCATCGCGACGAACTGACCGAAGTGCTGATCGAGCCGGCCGACGGCGAAAAGCCGCGCCTGTCCTATGCCTTCAGCGGTTTTCCCGACAATCTCGGCGATCTCTCCGAGCCACCGGCCCGCCTGCGGGTGCTGAGCCCCTTCGATCCGCTGATCCGCGACCGAAACCGCACGGAGCGGCTGTTCGGCTTCTATTACCGCATCGAGATCTTCGTGCCCGAGCCGAAGCGCGAATACGGCTATTACGTCTTTCCCCTCCTCGAGGGCGACCGCATCGTCGGCCGCATCGACATGAAAGCCGACCGTAAATCCGGAACGCTCGACGTCAAGCGGTTGTGGTGGGAACAGGGTGTCCGCACCTCATCCGGCCGCATGGAGAAGCTGGAGGCGGAACTGGCACGGCTGGCGAAGTTCGCGGGCGTGGAGAGGGTTGTGTTTCTGGATGGGTGGGATGCGACGTGACGCTGTCGTAAAACCGCCCTGTCACGGCATCGCAAAAACAGCAGCGCCTCGTGAAAGCGCGGACTTCACACGAGGCGCATTGGCTCACAGTCTGATGTTACAAAATATCCGTCGACGTAATCTCGATCCCAAAACCCTCGAGCCCGACATAGTGGCGCTCGCGTGTTGACAGCAGGCGGATGGACGTGATGCCGAGGTCCTTGAGGATCTGGGCGCCCAGCCCGATTTCGAGCCATTCGCTTTCGCGCGCCTGCGCCTCGTCATGGCCCTCGTGCCCGTGTTTCGCCGTGCGCGCGGTCTTTGAAATGCCGACGCCGACCGAGCCCTCGCGCAGATAGACGATGACGCCGCGGCCCTGGTCGGCGATGCGCTTCATGATCCTGTCGAGCTGGCAGTCCTTGCCGAAGACGTCGGCGCCGACATTTTCCAGATGCAGCCGCACCGGGATATCGACACCGTCGCGGATGTCGCCGAAGACGACGGCGAGATGCTGCATCGGATCCCAGGGCAGGGAATAGGCATGGCCCCTGGCCTTGCCGTAGGGCGTGTCGATGTCGAAGCTGTTTTCCAGCTCGATCAGCTTGTCCTTGCGCTGGCGGTAGGCGATGAGGTCGGCGACCGAGACCTGCTTCAGGCCGTGGGTCTCGGCAAAGCCCGCCACCTGCGGGCCGCGCATCACCGTGCCGTCGTCATTGACCAGTTCGCAGATCACGCCGATCGGCGGCAGGCTGGCAAGGCGGCAAAGATCGACGGCGGCTTCCGTATGGCCGGACCGCATCAACACGCCACCCTCGCGGGATACCAGCGGGAAGATGTGGCCCGGGCGGGTGAAGTCGGAGGCGCCGACATTCGGGTTGGCGAGATTGCGCACGGTCAGCGTCCGGTCCTCGGCGGAAATCCCGGTCGTCGTCCCGTGCTTGAAATCGACGGTAACGGTGAAGGCCGTCGTATGGGCCGAATCGTTTTCCGCCACCATGGCGTTGAGATTGAGGCGCTTGGCCTCTTCCTTCGGCATGGGGGTGCAGACGATGCCGGACGTATGACGCACGATGAAGGCCATCTTCTCAGGCGTGCAATGCACGGCGGCGACGATCAGGTCGCCTTCGTTCTCGCGGCCGTCATCGTCGGTGACGACGACGATCTCGCCGGCCTCGAAGGCCCGGATGGCATCGGCAACACGCTTCTGGTCAAAGGACATGGGTCTTCCTTGAATATTTATGGCGCTCGGTTATTTCAATCGGCCGGTCTGGCCGCGGTCGCGCAGATAGTGGTCGGCAATGGTGCAGGCAAGCATGGCTTCCCCGATCGGCACGGCGCGGATGCCGACGCAGGGGTCGTGGCGGCCCTTGGTGCGGATATCGACATTGTTGCCGTCCGAGTCGATCGACTGGCGTTCAGTGAGGATGGAGGAGGTGGGCTTGATGGCAAAGCGCGCGATGACCGGCTGACCGGTCGCAATACCACCGAGGATGCCGCCCGCATGGTTCGACAGGAAGATCGGGTGGCCGTCATTGCCCATGCGCATCTCGTCGGCATTTTCCTCGCCGGTGATTTCAGCGGCGCCGAAACCGTTGCCGATCTCGACGCCCTTGACGGCATTGATCGACATCAGGTTGGAGGCGATGTCCTGGTCGAGCTTGGCGTAGATCGGCGCGCCGATCCCGGCCGGCACGCCCTCGGCGATGACCTCGACGACGGCACCGATCGACGAGCCGGCCTTGCGGATACCGTCGAGATATTCTTCCCAGACCGGAACCATTTTGGGATCGGGGCAGAAGAACGGATTGTTGCCGACCTCGTTCCAGTCCCAGTTGGCGCGGTCGATCCTGTGCTTGCCGATCTGCACCAGCGCTCCGCGCACGAGAAGGCCCGGCACGACCCTGCGGGCAAGGCCGCCGGCGGCCACGCGCGCTGCCGTCTCGCGGGCCGAGGAGCGTCCGCCGCCGCGATAATCGCGGATGCCGTATTTGACGTCATAGGTGTAATCGGCATGGCCCGGCCGGTAGCTCTTGGCGATCTCGGAATAATCCTTCGAGCGCTGGTCGGTGTTCTCGATCATCATCGAGACCGGCGTGCCGGTGGTGATCATCGTCTCGCCGTCGGCGTCCATCATCACGCCGGAGAGCACCTTGACCAGATCGTCCTCGCGGCGCTGGGTGACGAAACGCGACTGGCCGGGCTTGCGCTTGTCGAGCCAGGCCTGCAGCTCGGAAAGCGTGAAGCGGATGCCGGGGGGGCAGCCGTCGATGACGCAGCCGAGCGCCACTCCGTGGCTTTCGCCCCAGGTGGTGACGCGGAAAAGGTGACCGAAGGTGTTATGCGACATGATCTGCAACCGGATGTGTAAACGGCGGACGCCCGAGAGGCCCGCCTGCGACATTCATTCGGCCGTGACTATTAGTGGGAAAACGCCGGAAAGGGAAAAGCTTTCTGGCACAATCCGGCAATTGCCGCATGAACGCTGCGTTTCACCACCGGGGAGGGGATCAGGAGGCGAGCTGCAGCGCCTCCTGACCGGCAAAGGTGACGAATTTTTCATAGCTCAGCGGCTTGGCGAAGGCGTAGCCCTGCAGCATGTCGCAGCCGAGCAGGCCGAGCATTTCGGCATGGTCCATGGTTTCCACGCCCTCGGCGACCGTCTCGATGCCAAGTGAGCGGCCGATCTCGATGATCGAGCGCACCAACGCCTGTTCGCTGCGGGACTTCAGGATTGGCGCGACCAACTGCCGGTCGATCTTCAGCCGTTTCGGCTTGATCTTCAGCAAGCTGACGATGGAGGTATGGCCGGTGCCGAAATCGTCGATCTCGATGTCGATGCCGAGCTTCTTGATGCCCTCGATATTGGCGGTGACGATGTCGTCGCTCTCGTCGAGGAAGATCGATTCCACCAGTTCGAAAGACAGTTGACCGGGCGCGAAGCTCAGGTCCGGCAGGGAGGCGAGCAGGTTCTCGTCGCTCAGCCGCTTGGCCGATACGTTGACGGAGATTTTCGGCACCTCGATGCCAGCGGCGGCCCAGCGCACCGCGTCGATCAGCGAGCGATCGAGCACGATGCGGTCGAGCGTCGCGACGACGTTCAGTTCTTCGGCGATGTGCAGGAACTTGTCGGGGGTAAGCACGCCCTCGCGCGGATGATTCCAGCGGATCAGCGCTTCGACGCCGACAAGGCGCAGGGAGACTGCCTCGAATTGCGGCTGGTACCAGGCGACGAACTGGTTTTTCTCGATGCCTTCGAGAATTTCGTCGGCGATACGCTTGGTGGTGATGATTTCCGCCTGCAGCGCTTCGGTGAAGAATTCGTGGCGGTTGCGGCCGTTTTCCTTGGCCCGATAAAGCGCGATGTCGGCGTTGACCAGCAGCTGTCGCTCGTCGATGGCCAGGTCATTGGCAATGGCGATGCCGATCGAGACGCCGAAGCGGCAGGGAAATCCGTTATAATCGACGGGCTGGCGCATCTGGACGATGATGCGCTCCGACAGGCCGGTCAGGAACACCTTGCTTGGCGGATCGGCGACCAGAACGACGAATTCGTCGCCGCCGATGCGGGCGACCATGTCGCTGGCGCGCACGCTGTTGCGGAGAATTTTCGAAGCATGCACCAGCATGGCGTCGCCTGCTGCATGGCCGAGCGTGTCGTTGATCTGCTTGAAGCGATCGAGGTCGATATGCAGGATGGCGATGTTCTGCAGGCCGTCCTTGCGCGCGTGGGCCAGTCTCTCCAGTTCCATGTCGAGCATGCGGCGATTGCCAAGACCCGTCAGCGGATCGTGCAGCGCATTGTGCTCGATCCGGTCCTTGGCTTCGGCAAGCTCGTCGTTCTTCGCTTCCGCCATGGCCTTGGCCGATCGCAGCTGTTCCGTCAGCAACACATCGTCGGTGATATCGAAGGCGATGCCGACCAGTTTCCTGCTGCTGTCCGGCAGGGTGTGAATCTTGCCGACCGAACGCACATGGCGGATCGCCCCGTCGGGCAGGATCACGCGGCTGGATTGCACATAGGGCACGCCATGTTCGATCGTGCGGTTGACGTTGGCGAGCGTCTCTTCGTGATCGTCGGGATGCAGTGTGCCGATCCATTTTTCGCGCGTCGTCTCGCCGCCGTCGTAGACCAGCCCGTACAACTGGTGCATGCGCTCGTCCCAATAGGTGGTGCCGGAGGTGAGGTCGGCGTCCCACATACCGCATTGGTAGGAGGCGAGCGCCAGATCGAGCCGCCGGGTGATGGCTTCAAGCTGCTGTTCGCGCTCGGAAAGACCGGCAAGCGCGGTTTCAAGCTCCGTGTTCTTCTCTTCCGCCGTGGCCTTGGCGCTCCGCAACTGCTCGGTCATCATCACGTCGTCGGTGACGTCCCAACTGATGCCGGTGATTTTCGCCTTGCCATCGGCACCGACATGGGTGGAGCCGATATTGCGGACGTGGCGGACGCTGTCGTCGACCATGACGACGCGGTAGTTCGAGCGATATTCCAGATTCTCGTCGAGCGCCTTGAACAGGGTGAGCGAGGCCGCGGAGACATCATCCGGATGCACGGTCTTGCGCCATTCGGCATAGGTCGGATCGCCCTTGGCCGGCGGCAGACCGTGCAGATGATACATCCGCTCGTCCCATGAGCGCTCCTGCGTGTCGAGATCGATTTCCCAGATGCCGATCCTGGAGGATTCGAGCGCAAGGTTCAGCCGGTGCGACAGGGTTAAGAGTTCGCGTTCACGCGAGCGCAGCTTGGCCATGTTGCGCTGGCGTTCGTTCACCAGTCCGCCAGTCAGGAAGATGGGGATGATGATGACGGCGGCGGCAATCAGGATCGTGGCTTTGAGCCAGGTGCTGTTGGCCGGCACCTGCGCCCACCCGGCTGCCGGAATGGCCGCCAGTTCCCAGACGCCGCCCGGCAGATGGAGTTGGCGGATGACCGGTGATTTCTCGAAGATCTCGGTATCGCCGAAAAACGCGTCCTGAATGTTGTTCGGAACGGACACATCGCGGATCGCCAGCTGGATATCGATCTGGCGAGCACCGTCCTTCGCTTCGTTTTCGTCGGTCTTGTCGTTCACGAGACGGGCGTTGCCGTAGATTTCCTTCTCGTCGATGATGGCTTCGACGAAACCCCAGAACGTAACCTTCTCGCCCGCCTTGGTGAAGACAGGGGAAAAGAGGTTGAAGCCGGTGCGGCCGCTCGGCAGCCGTACGGGGCCGGCGATAACCGGCCTTGCCTTCGACTGGGAGCGATCGACGGCGATGCGGGAGGAGTGGAATTTCTTGAAATCGGTGCCGATCAACCGCTCGTTTCCGGCAAGCGGAAAGGTCATCTTGATGACGGCATCGGGCGCCGCGCTGACGCGTACCATCTGGGGATTCTGGATCAGCAGCTTCGTGGCGAACTGGTCGAACAACGCCTTCGGCATGTCGGGCGCGACGGAAAGATTGTTGGCAAAGCTGCGAAGCGCGGTGATGTTGTTGTTGATCTCGCTTTGCAGACGCGTCGAAACGACGTTGAGCTCGCTCTGGACGTTGCTCTTCAGCTCGTTGCGGAAGTTGGCGCCGTTCTGTTCCTGGAAGAGATATCCGCCGGTGAAGACGACCGCGGCCGCGATGAACGCAGGAACGAGCGACGGTTTTGCAAGCCTCGCGAGCGTCCGGACGCGATGGCGGATCATAGCGCTTCTAGTCACTCTCATGCACCCCATATTCCCCGAAGCCAAAGCTATCGATGGAGTCTTAAGATTGGCTTTAGAGACTGTTCCCGTTATGGAATCCGTGCTTCAACTGTGGAATGGTGTACGTCGATCAAGATTTGGTTAACCCTAAATTTCCAAATCGGGTAAAATTTTAAAAGTCACAGCAATGGGCGATTTTTGCCACAATCAGGGGTCAAACAATGGGCACAAGAAAATTGACTGAATCACTGAAGAGAGCGAAACCGATGCGTTTCATCGTTGCTGCGTTGATGGCTACTGCCGGATTTCTTTCGCCACTCGCCGCTTTTGCCGAGAGCGCCGACGTCGAGGCGGTGATCACTGGCGTCGATACGGACAAGCTCAGCCTGTCGCTCGATGATGGCAAGAGCTATCAGGCGCCGGAAGAATTCAATTTCGACGGACTGACCACGGGCGTGAAGGTTCTGGTGTTCTACACCGAGGTTGACGGCAAGCGCGTCATCAACGACCTGGAAATCGTTCAGTAATTGTCTCGTGGGCGCGGCAGGGGCCTGCCTTCGCCGCCATTCGCGATCTGGCATTGGCATGATCCAGGCGTCTACAGCCAGCCGATCGTGCCATTTTCAATCTTCAAGATCCTGTCCTGCGGAATGGCGCCGAGCGCGGCCTCTTCCGCGTCCATCGCGCCGCACAGCTTGAACAGCGTGCGAATGACGCCGCCATGGCTGACGCAGACGGTCGGGCCGGTCACGCACGATAACCATGCGCCGACGCGCCAGGAGAGGATCTCATAGCTTTCCGCATCCGCGCCCGGCGGAATGAAATCCCATTTCGAAAGTTCGCGCTCCGCCACGCGCTCGGGCATTTCGCGCTCGAGTTCGGCCATCGTATAGCCTTCCCAATCCCCGAACGAGACTTCCTTCAACCGCCCATCCATCCGGTAGCCGGAGGGCGTCAGGCCCATGGCCTCGCGGATGAGTTCCATGGTTTCACGGGTTCTGTGGAGGGGGCTGGAGACGAAATCGAACCGCGCCTCGGCATCGGGGCCGAGCAGTGCCGCCAGGGCGCGGCCGTTGCCGCTTGCCTGCCGCCGCCCGGTATCGTTGAGCGGAATATCCTTCTGGCCCTGCATGCGGATCTGCGCATTCCAGTCGGTCTGGCCGTGGCGGATCATGTAGATGGTCACGGAGAAACTCCGGGGCAGGGGTCATGACGACCCGGCGCAAGGGAGCCGGGGCACCCGCTGAGGGGAGCCCCGGAATACGGTCGTGAAGTGTCAGTCCTTGACGACGGCGATATCCGGCGCGTCGACGGCCTTCATGCCGACGACATGATAGCCGCTGTCGGCGTGATGGACTTCGCCGGTCACAGAGCGCGACAGGTCCGACAGCATGTAGAGGCCGACATCGCCGACTTCCTCGATGGTGACGGTGCGGCGCAGCGGCGCGTTGTATTCGTTCCACTTCAGGATGTAGCGGAAATCGCCGATGCCCGATGCTGCAAGCGTCTTGATCGGGCCGGCGGAGATCGCGTTGACGCGGATGTTCTTCGGGCCGAGGTCGACGGCGAGATACTTGACGCTGGCTTCCAGCGCAGCCTTGGCAACGCCCATGACGTTGTAGTTCGGCATGACCTTCTCGGCGCCGTAATAGGTCATGGTCAGCATCGAGCCGCCATCGGTCATCAGCTTCTCGGCGCGCCGCGCGACGGCCGTGAAGGAATAGACCGAGATGTTCATCGTGAGCGCGAAGTTCGCAGCCGAGGTATCGACGTATCGGCCGGTCAGTTCGTCCTTGTCGGAGAAACCGATGGCATGCACGATGAAATCGATCTTGCCCCAGAGTTTTTCGAGATTTTCGAAGACGGCGTCGATGGTCGATTCATCGCTGACATCGCAATGACCGGCCATGACCGCGCCGAGTTCCTGAGCCAGCGGCTCGACCCGCTTCTTCAGTGCGTCGCCTTGATAGGTGAACGCGAGTTCGCCGCCCTGTGCGTGAATTGCCTTGGCAATACCCCAGGCGATCGAACGGTTGTTCGCGACGCCCATGATAAGGCCGCGTTTCCCTGTCATCAAACCGGATGCTTGCGACATATGATGCCCCCAATGCTGCCCATGCGTCCGTCAGGCATTGGCCGACCGGAAATCCACATGTGTTGAAACCGCCGGAACCTTCGCGCTCGCCTGGTCGCGTCGGTTCTGAATTTTTGAGCACTGGCTATGACATAGCCGCCCCGGTGGTTCAAGCGCGTGTGACATCAGGAACTGTTAGTTCCCGTAACAAAGGGTCAGCGTCCACTGGCGCTGTTGCAAAAGTTTAAAGAAACAAGCCGTTGCGTAGGCTGCGCATGAGGTCGGTGACCTTTTCATCCGGTTTATCCCACAGCATCAGCCGCAGTTCGATGAGAAGATCGCCACGTTTGCCGTCGGCTGTCGGTAGTCCGTGGCCCGCAAGCCGGATCACGTGATCTGAACCGGACCACGGGGGAACAGTCACCGCGACCGTGCCAGTCAGGGTTTTGACTTTCGCTTCACAGCCCAGGACAGCGTCCTGGATATTGACGGCAAGTGTCGTGCGCAGGTCGGTGCCGTCGGTGCGGAAGTCGCCATCCTGCTGGACGCGCACGGCAACGACGACATCGCCGCGCAACATGCCGTTCAGCCGGTAGCCCATTTCCTTCAGGCGGATGACACTGCCATCGGTGGTGCCGGCGGGGAGCGCGACCTTCAGCGTCTGGCCGTCGGGCAACGTGGCCGTCGCCTTTTCGCGCCGGGAGATATCTTCGACGGAAACGGTCACATCGCAGAAGATGTCCGGCACCTTTTCCTGTGCGGGCTTGCTGCCGGCCGAACCGCGAATGCGCTGCACGATCGACGAGATCAACTCGGCGGCGGGAGCCGCCGCGCGCGGGAATCCCCCGAAGACCGGGGATCTTTCCGTTGTGTCCGCCTTGGTTTCCGGCTCGAAGGCAGGTTCCGCCTTCGGCTCGGGTTTTGGTGCGGGCCTCGGTTCAGCCTTCGCCTGCTGCGGCTGCGGTTTGCGGGCCTCCTGCGGCTTCGACGTCGGGGCATCCGAACCGAAGATGCGGGAAATCATCTCCTCGGCCGTTTCCGGATCGATGGTCGGCTCCTCGGAGCCCTGCAACTTGCGTTTCATTTCCTCCATGCGGCGCAGTTCAGCCTCGCGGCGAGCCTGGTCGTAGCGGTTGCGCTGCTTCGGGTCCTTCAGCAGTTCGTAGGCGCGACCGGCCTCCGCGAAGCGCTGGGTGGCGAGCGGGTCGTCGCGGTTCTGGTCCGGATGCACGGCCTTGGCGACATTGCGCCAGGCGATCTTGATTTCGTCCTGTCCGGCATTGCGTCTGACGCCGAGCACTGAATAGGGATCACGCATGCATGCCACCGCCTTGAGGGACCGTGCACCGCATCCGGCGGTCGGTTCGGCCCTGTTGCAAACTGTTGGAAAAACGCGCTGGAGGCAGCCGTTACCCATGGGGCGATGATGAGAAGGGGAGGCTTAAATAACGGTTAGCCGCAGAGCCATAACCGGTGCCGAAACGGCCCGATCCGGGGCACTTCAAGGTTGTTTGTGAAAGCGTGGTTAACGGCAGGTAGCGAAAACTGCTGAGCAGTCCAATCAGCTACGCGGGCCGAAACTGGTCAGATACCACTGGCCATCGCCAAGCAGACAGGTATTGCCGTCGAACTTGGCGATGCCCTGATAGGAATGTCGGGTCGTCGTGAAGCGGCGGCAGGTCGTGCCGTTGACCTGTTCCTCGGCGATGCTGCTGATGACGCCGGCGCTGCCGGATGTGGAATTGGCCCACGGGATCGGGTTCGTGCCGATTCTCGACATATCGGCGGAGGAGACCGCATTGCGCACGGTGATCGCGTCGGAATTGTTCTCCTCGGTGGTGACTGGAGGGACCGAACCCGTGGAAACGTTGCGATCGACATCCTGCCCGCCGGCGAGATCGAGCCCCGCGCTCATGCAGCCCGACAGCAGGCTGGCGGAAAGGCACAAGGCGGCAAGACCCGTCAGTCGGGATAAGGCCTTTGTGTCGTCGTTCCACTTTGCTATGTCTTGCAACGGCATACCTGTCAGACTCGATAGAGCAGTTCGTGGTCACCGGACCATCGGCAGGCTCTGACACTTATTCTTGAGCGGCGGACCTTCGGGCTCTATCCGCGCCACACATCACGGCATTGGAAGGCAATATGACCGAATCTGGGTTAACAACTGGTGACTTCACGGATGAGAACGAACCCTTTTCCCTTTTTGGCGCGTGGCTGAAGGAAGCCCAAGGCAGCGAGATCAATGATCCCAATGCCTTGGCACTCGCCACGGTGGATGCCGATGGGTTGCCGGACGTGCGCATGGTCCTGCTCAAGGAGTTCGATCCGCGCGGCTTCGTGTTCTATACCAATTTCGAAAGCAAGAAAGGGCAGGAGATCCTGGGTACCATGAAGGCCGCCATGTGCTTCCACTGGAAGACGCTGCGCCGGCAGGTGCGGGTGCGCGGCCCGGTCGAGATCGTCTCGGATGCCGAGGCCGACGAATATTACAAGACCCGCGCCCGCGGCAGCCGCATTGGCGCCTGGGCGTCCAAGCAGTCGCGTCCGCTGGAAAGCCGCTTCGCGCTGGAAAAGGCGGTTGCCGAATACACGCTCAAATATCCGCTCGGCGATATCCCGCGCCCGGCGCACTGGTCGGGTTTCCGCATCAGGCCGACATCGATCGAATTCTGGAAGGATGGGGCCTTCCGCCTGCATGATCGCATCGAGTTCCGTCGTGACACGCCGGATGGCGACTGGAACAAGGTGCGGATGTATCCTTGACTCCTGCGCTTGTTAAGGCGCCCTGTCAGCCGCGCCCCATCAGCCTGAAGGGAATGCCCGAGGCGAGCGCGCTGACAGAGCCCGCCTTCTGGAAATGGCCGTTGAGCGAGATGCGGGGCAGGGCCGTCAGGTTGTCCGTTCCCGACAGCGTGCCCGGCTGTGTCGTCACCGCCGTGGTGAAGCCGAGTTCGCGTGCGAGCTTGTGGTCGCGGGGAGAGACCGCGGCCGTGTCGCCATAGGGATAGGCAAGCGATTTCGGGCGCTGTCCGGTGATCTTCTCGACCCTTGTGGCGGAACGGTCCATTTCCTGGCGCGCGACGTCGTCGGCGAGGCGT
This sequence comes from Pararhizobium sp., assembly GCF_035497515.1. Lineage (GTDB taxonomy): Bacteria > Pseudomonadota > Alphaproteobacteria > Rhizobiales > Rhizobiaceae > Pararhizobium. The sequence goes on from NZ_DATJDJ010000169.1 coordinate 60,745, forward strand.
GCCAGCGCCCGGTGCGTGATCGTGTGGGCCCCGAGGCTGGCGAGCGGGTTCCGGATCAGTTCCTGCAGGCCGTTTTCATCGAGCGTCAGCCGTGAGGTCTGCTTCAGGGCGTCGATATCATAGAGCCCGGCCATGGCCTTCAGGCGCTCGACGGCTTTTGTCTCGTCGATCCGGTGAATGAAGGCGGCGATGCGGTCGAAGGCCGCCTGCTTCTGTTGCAGGGTTTCCACCTGCAGCAACTCGACATCGTCCTCGAACTGGAAGCGCAGGCTTTTCTCCTGCCCCAGAAGATCCGCCAGCGTTTCCCACCAGAGGATGTCCTTGCGGTCCACGAACCCGCCGGCGATGAAGACCGTGAACGGCACCTCATGGCGGGCAAAGACCGGGGCCGCATGTTCCAGATTGTTGCGATAGCCATCGTCCAGCGTGAAGACGGCGACCGGTTGGCGGTCTCCGGATGCCAGATGCCCGGGCAGGGTGTCGAGCGCGATGAACCGGTAGCCGTCCCGCTTCAGCCGGGTGATGGCGGTGTCGAGGAATTCGGGCGTGATTTCCAGATGTGCATTCGGGTCGAAGGCGCGCGCCTGCTTCGGCCGGACGTGATGAAGCGTAAAGATCGCGCCGCGTCCGCGCGCCTGCCGCATGATACCGCCGGCCGTCAACACGCGTGCGGCCTGGAGGCCACCGGTGATGGCAGCGCGTTTGACGATCTTTCGCAGCATGGTTTTCACGGCGGTTGTTCCAAATCTGGCCCGGCAAGCGGTCGCAGGTCGATGATGCGGGACTGTACCGGCGGTGGCGTTAACACCGGCTGAATCCGGGAGTTGCATGTTTCGATGAACAAAAACGGAAAAGGCGGACCACTGTCGCGATCCGCCTCCCAATCGTCTCAAGCGCTAGCTGTCGGCTAAAGCGCTATCGAACGACGTAGACCCCGTCGATATCGTCACGCTGCCTGCCGCCGAGTGCCGCCCCGACGCCGGCGACGAAAGCGCCGATCAGCAGCGACAGGGCGCCGAGAAGGGCGATCGTGGCGCTGGTCTTGCGGGCGGTGTCGGCGGCCTCCTTCGCGGCTACCTTGGCGTCCTCGATGCTCTTCAGCACGCTGTCGACGCGGGCCTTGGCATCGGCTTCCGAAAGGCCGGTTCTCGCCGCAACCAGTTGATCGACATAGGTACGGTCCTCGGCCGACATTTCGCCGGACGCAGCGCTCCTGATCAGGATGCGAGACAGCTGCGCCGGTGTGTCATCGGTCGTCGCAGCCGCACCGGTCGGCACCGCCGCGGGATTTGCCGGGCGCAGCAGGCTGTCAACGAAATAGGACGTCGCGGCATCCGTATCGACCTCATCGGCATTCGCGCCCGCTGCCGCCGCCCCGGCCGTTGCCGCGCCGGAAGCCACCGTCGCGGTTGCCTGAACGCCGGCTCCGATCGTCGACGAGACGGCGGAACCGAGGGCACCCGCCACGATGAGCGTTGCAAGCGCCCAGGACAGCAAACCGTGCGCGGTGTCACGGAAGAACACTTCGTCGGTATGGACGCCGGTCCATTTGGTCCGAAGGCGACCGGTCATGTAGCCGCCAAGTCCGGACGAGATCCACTGCACGATCACCAGCCAGATTGCCGTCGAGACGGCGAAGGTCGTCAGTGATACGCCTTCGGACGACCATGGCGACACCATCGTGAGACCAAGGCCCGAGCCGAGCAGGGTGAGAAGCAGGGTGATGGCTGCGGCGGCGACCGCGCCGGCAATAATGGCTTCCCAGCTGACCGCCGAGTGCGAGGATTCGGTCGTCGTGCCCGCGGGCACCGTTGAAACCGGTATTGTCATCGCATCACCTATCGGAAGAAGAGGGCGAGAAGGATGATGATCGGAATCGGAACCCCCAACAACCAAAGCAAAATACCGCGTCCCATGATGTGTCTCCCTTGCTGTGAACCGGCCGCATTTTCAAACAGTTATGCGGTTGCGAGCTCATAACTACGGCAAGGGGATTTGGTTCCGTGGGGATGAAAGCGAGTTTGCATGCAGCATCGCAGCCTGCTCGCGCGTAATGTGAGCCCGCAAGCACATGTCGCGGGCGACATTTGAGGATGTGCTGCCACGGCGCATTGCCGGGCCGGGCAGTGGCGTGCCGTTTACGCCCGCGTGCCGCCCACGGTCATGTCGTTCATGCGCAGGTGCGGCTGGCCGACGCCGACGGGGACCCATTGGCCGGCCTTGCCGCAATTGCCCATGCCGCTGTCGAGCTTCATGTCATTGCCGATCATGGTGATGCGCTGCATCGCTTCCGGGCCGTTGCCGATCAGCATGGCGCCCTTGACCGGCGCGCCGATCTTGCCGTTGTCGATCAGGTAGGCTTCCGTGCAGCCGAAGACGAACTTGCCGGAGGTGATGTCCACCTGGCCGCCGCCGAAGGAGACGGCATAGATGCCCTTCTTGACCGAGGCGATGATCTCGTCCGGCGTCTTGTCGCCGCCGAGCATGTAGGTATTGGTCATGCGCGGCATCGGCACATGGGCATAGCCTTCGCGGCGACCGTTGCCCGTCGGGTTCATGCCCATCAGCCGGGCATTCTGCCGGTCCTGCATGTAGCCGACCAGCTTGCCGTCCTCGATCAGCACGTTATAGGCGGACGGCGTGCCCTCGTCGTCGATGGTGAGCGAGCCGCGCCGGCTCTCGATCGTGCCGTCGTCGACGACGGTAACGCCCTTGGCGGCGATCGTCTGGCCGAGCAGGCCGGCAAAGGCCGATGTCTTCTTGCGGTTGAAATCGCCTTCCAGTCCATGGCCGACGGCTTCGTGCAGCATGACGCCCGGCCAGCCGGAAGAGAGCACCACGTCCATCGTGCCCGCCGGCGCGTCGATCGCCTCGAGATTGACCAGCGCCTGGCGCAGCGCATCGTCGGCGCCCCGCTGCCAGCTGTCGGTTGCGATGAAATCGCCGAAGCCGCGACGGCCGCCGACGCCATAGGAGCCGGACTCCTGCCGGTCGCCTTCGCCGACGATGACGGAAATGTTGAGGCGCGTCATCGGCCGGATGTCCTGCATGCGTTGCCCGTCGGCGCGCAGGATATCGACCACCTGCCAGCTGGCGGCGATGGAGGCCGAGACCTGCCGCACTTTCGGATCCTTGGCGCGCAGATAGCCGTCGATCTCCTGGAGCAGGGCAACCTTGGCCTCGAAGCTCGGTTCGCCGATCGGGTTCTCGTCACCGTAAAGCTTCTTGTTGGTGCGCTGGGGAGCGGCCGCGTAGGTGCCGGAATAACCGCGCGTCACCGCGCCGACGGCATCGGCCGCGCGCTTCAGAGCCGACAGCGAGAGATCGCCCGCATGCGCATAACCGACCGCTTCGCCCGCCACCGCGCGCAGGCCAAAACCCTGGTCGGTGTTGAAGCTGCCGCCCTTCAGGCGGCCATTGTCGAAGGACAGCGATTCCGACTGGCTGTGTTCGATGAACAGCTCGCCGTCATCGGCGCCAGACAGTGTCTGCGCCAGAACCTCGCGCACGGCGGCCTCGTCGCTGTCGAACAGTTTGATGAGATCGGTGTTCATGCGCAGGCTCCAGGTGCTGGGATATAAGGTGCTTATGTAGGGACAGGTGTGGGGAGGGGCAAGCGCAAAGAAAAAGCGGCTGCCGGTATTCGGTCAGCCGCTCGTGATTGTTATGTGCAAAGACGAGGGCCGCCACTCAAGGCAGCGCGTCATAACCCTCGCCAAATCCCTTCAGGTCGACGGGGATGCCGATGCCTTCCTCCGGCGACTGGAAGACGATGAAGGTGGCGGTGGCGCCGCTGCGGAAGGTTTTCAGCAGTTCCTCTTCCAGAACCACTTCGGCATAGCAGCCGTCGGAGAAGCAGCGGACGAAATAGGCGCGGCCGATATCCTTGCCGTCGACGTTCAGTCCAAGGCCGTTGGGCAGTAGCACGCCAAGGGGTGCCAGCACGCGCAGAATCTTTGCCTTGCGGTCGGCGGTCTTCAGGACGACGACCGACAGGCCGACTTCCGGGCGATCCTCGGCGATGACGTTCTGCATCAGCGCGCATTGTTCGGCGGATGCGCCGGCCGGCTGGTCGCAGACGATCGACCACGCACCGTGATTGGATTTCACCGTGCCCGGCGTGCCTGGCTGCTGCGTGCCTGGCTGCTGCGTTCCGGGCTGCTGGGCCGCCGCCGTGAAGGAAAGGAGTGTGGCGGCAAGTCCGAACGCCGCGATCGGCAGCCGGGAAAGGAGGGACAGGCCCATGTAAACCTCAAACTTAAGAATCAGTAGCGGCTATTCTTGAAGTGCGTGCACGCAAATGAAAAGCCCCGGCGGCTACATTCCAGCCCGGTGTGGCGGAAATGGGGCTCCTGGCGGCCGGTTTGACGCGCAACCTGCTGCCCATACCTCGCAATCGGGCCGAACTGCATGGTGCCGCCTGTCTTGAATATGGTATAGGGTCGGTCACGGATGAGGAAATGGGATCTCGCATTGGCGCCTTTCCGCCATCGTGCCGTGTCCCGAGGCATGCACCCGCTAAGAGCCTGTGCGAAAAGCAGGGTTTGCGCAAAAATGACGCAGGGGCTTGACGGGACAGATGTTGCGGCGCTGATCAAACTGTGGTTTGAAGCGCTTCAGTATGACGAGGATTCTGCGTTTCGCTTTGATCCTGATCAAGCGCCCAGGGAGACACTATTGTGAAAAACAAGGCTTATGCAGTTCTGGCATCCACTGCCTGTCTGCTTTTTGCTTCGAACGCCTTTGCTGACAAGCCGGTCGCGTGGCAGACCAATTTTCAGACGGCAGCAACCGGAATCATGGAAGAAATTACCTGGTTCGAGCATTACACGCTCTGGTTCATCATCCCGATCACGCTGTTCGTCCTGGCTCTGCTGCTGTGGATCGTCTACCGGTTCCGCGAAAGCAAGAACCCGGTGGCTTCCAAGACCAGCCACAACACGGCGATCGAGATCGTCTGGACGCTCGGGCCGGTCATCGTTCTTCTCTTCCTGGCCATCCCGTCCTTCCAGCTCCTGACCGCGCAGCTGACGCCGCCGCAGAATCCGGACCTGACGCTGAAGGCAACGGGCAACCAGTGGTACTGGTCCTATGAATATGAGGTCGGCGAAAGCCCGCTCTCCTTCGACAGCCTTCTCCTGAAGGACGAAGATCGCGATGCCGCCGGCAAGGCCGACAGGGAAGCCTATCCGCGTCTTCTCGCAGTCGACAACGAGATCGTCGTTCCCGTCGGCAAGACCGTCCGTCTTCTCGTCACGGCAGCCGACGTCATCCACGCCTTCGCCATGCCGGCCTTCGGCGTGAAGATCGACGCCGTTCCGGGTCGCCTCAACGAGACCTGGTTCAAGGCCGACCGCGAAGGTCTCTATTATGGCCAGTGTTCCGAGCTCTGCGGCAAGGACCATGCCTATATGCCGATCGCCATCCGCGTTGTCAGTGAAGATGCGTATGCGACCTGGCTTGCTGCCGCCGCCACCAACCTTGGTGACGCGAACAAGGCCCTCATGGCTGCAACCGACGGCGCGGCTAAGACCGTCGACGTCGCTGCAAGCGCTGCACAATAATTCGAAGGGGAGCTCAACCCAATGGCCGGAACATCCGCTCATCACGATCACCTTCATGATCATGCCCAGGACCATGGGCACGACCATGATCACGCCCACAAGCCGCTGACCTTCTTTCAGCGCTGGTTTCTCTCGACCAACCACAAGGACATCGGCACGCTCTACCTGATCTTCGCGATCTTCGCGGGTATCATCGGCGGCACGCTGTCGGTCGTCATGCGCGCCGAACTGCAGGAGCCGGGCATCCAGATTTTCCATGGCCTCGCTGCCATGGTCTACGGCTTCGAAGGCGATGCCGCCATCGACGGCGGCAAGCACATGTTCAACGTGTTCACCACCGCGCACGCCCTGATCATGATCTTCTTCATGGTCATGCCGGCGCTGATCGGCGGCTTCGCCAACTGGATGGTGCCGATCATGATCGGTGCGCCGGACATGGCATTCCCGCGCATGAACAACATCTCCTTCTGGCTCATCATCCCGGCCTTCCTGCTGGTGCTGCTCTCGATGTTCGTCGAAGGTCCAGCTGGCGGTTACGGCTCGGGCGGTGGATGGACGATCTATCCGCCATTCTCGACATCCGGACAGCCCGGGCCTGCGATGGACATGGTCATTCTCGGCCTGCACATTGCCGGCGCCTCGTCGATCCTCGGCGCGATCAACTTCATTACCACCATTCTCAACATGCGCGCTCCCGGCATGACCATGCACAAGATGCCGCTGTTTGCCTGGTCGGTGCTGATCACCGCCTTCCTGTTGCTGCTCTCGCTGCCGGTTCTGGCAGGCGGTATCACCATGCTGCTCACCGACCGCAACTTCGGTACGGCCTTCTTCGCGCCCGAGGGCGGCGGCGACCCGATCCTGTTCCAGCACCTGTTCTGGTTCTTCGGTCATCCGGAAGTCTACATCCTGATCCTGCCCGGTTTCGGTATTGTCAGCCACATCGTCTCGACCTTCTCGAAGAAGCCGATCTTCGGTTATCTCGGCATGGCATACGCTATGGTCGCCATCGGCGCCGTCGGTTTCATCGTCTGGGCGCACCACATGTACACGGTCGGCATGTCGCTCGACACGCAGCGCTACTTCGTCTTCGCGACGATGGTCATCGCGGTCCCGACGGGCGTGAAGATCTTCTCCTGGATCGCGACGATGTGGGGCGGCTCGATCCGCTTCGCGACCCCGATGGTCTGGGCGATCGGCTTCATCTTCCTGTTTACCGTCGGTGGCGTCACCGGGGTCCAGCTCGCCAATGCCGGTCTCGACCGTTCGCTGCACGACACCTACTATGTGGTTGCCCACTTCCACTACGTTCTGTCGCTCGGCGCCGTCTTCGCGATCTTCGCGGCATGGTACTACTGGTTCCCGAAAATGACCGGCTACATGTACTCCGAGTTCCTCGGTAAGCTGCACTTCTGGGTCATGTTCATCGGCGTCAACCTGGTGTTCTTCCCGCAGCATTTCCTCGGCCTCGCCGGCATGCCGCGCCGCTACATCGACTATCCCGATGCCTATGCCGGCTGGAACCTGGTATCGTCCTACGGTTCCTACATCTCGGCCTTCGGCGTGCTGATCTTCCTCTACGGCGTCTTCGAAGCCTTCGCAAAGAAGCGCGTCGCCGGCGACAATCCGTGGGGCGAGGGCGCCAACACGCTGGAATGGCAGCTGCCTTCGCCGCCGCCGTTCCACCAGTGGGAACAGCTGCCGCGCATCAAGTAAGGTGCGAATGGCCAAGCCGCCCTCAAGGCAGCTTGGCCAGCCCTGCGAGGCGCGGATAAATTGCGTCGTCATCCTCGGGCCTGTCCCGAGGATCTGTGGGCTAACCGCAAACGCGGGAATGAATCAGATCCTCGGGATAAGCCCGGGGATGACGGAACATGAGGCTTTGAACGAAGGCCTCGAAAGAAGTGCGGAAACAATATGACGGTCATCGACAATCACGAAGCAATCGGCCAGGAAGGCGCGGTCCGCCTTTCGGAGGCGTCTGCGCGCGATTTCTTTGAACTCCTGAAGCCGCGCGTCATGTCGCTCGTCGTCTTCACGGCGCTGGCCGGCATGGTCATGGCGCCGGGGCACATCAATCCGTTCCTCGGCTTCATTGCGATCCTCTGTATCGCCGTGGGCGCCGGAGCCTCCGGTGCCCTCAACATGTGGTACGATGCCGACATCGACGCGGTGATGACGCGCACGGCAAAGCGGCCCATCCCCGCCGGCAAGATCCTGCCGCGGGAAGCGCTCGCCTTCGGCCTCGTGCTCTCGGCTTTCTCGGTCTGTATTCTGGGGATCGTGATCAACTGGCTGTCGGCCGGGCTGCTCGCCTTCACCATCTTCTTCTACGCGGTGATCTACACGATGTGGCTGAAGCGCTCGACGCCGCAGAACATCGTCATCGGCGGCGCCGCCGGCGCTTTCCCGCCGATGATCGGCTGGGCCTGCGTCACCAATGGCGTTGCTATCGAAAGCATTGTCCTCTTCCTGATCACCTTCCTCTGGACGCCGGCGCATTTCTGGGCGCTGGCGCTGTTCAAGATGCGGGATTATGGCGCCGTCGGCGTGCCGATGCTGCCGAATGTCAGCGGCGAGGCGGTCACCAAGACGCAGATCTTCATCTACGCCTGTCTCACCGCGATCATCGGCGTGGTGCCGGCGATCGCAGGTTTCTCCAGCATGGTCTACGGCGCGTTCGCCGCGGTCCTCGGTCTTGGCTTCATCTGGTATTCGATCGGTGTCTATCGCATGCCGGAAGGCGACGAGCGCATGTTGCCGGCCAAGAAACTGTTCGCCTTCTCGATCCTGTATCTCTTCGCGATCTTCTCGGCGCTGATGCTCGATCATCTCGTCACCACGCTGTGGCTGACCGCTGGAAAGGTTGCCTGATGGAACTCCTGACCCTCACCCCCGCACAGAAGAAGTCGCGCCGCAGTCGCAACATCGCACTCGGCGTCGTCCTCTTCGGCCTCGTCGCCATCTTCTACGTCGTGACGCTGATCAAGTTCAGCAACGGCATGGTTCAGTAAGGCGGAGAGGGCAATGACCGCAGGCAAGCCAGCATCGAGAAAGGAACGAGCGAACGGCGTCATCGTCGCGTCCTGTCTCGCCTTTGTCGTCGGCATGACCGGCATGGCCTATGCGGCCGTGCCGCTCTACGACATGTTCTGCAAGGTGACCGGCTATAACGGTACGACGAAACGCGTCGAGCAGGCGTCTGAGGTCATCCTCGACCAGACAATCAAGGTGACATTCGACGCGAATATCGCCTCTGACCTGCCTTGGGATTTCACGCCTGTCCAGCGCGAGATCGAGCTCAAGATCGGCGAGACGGTACAGGTCAGCTTCATGGCGAAAAACCTGTCGAAGAAACCGACGACGGGACAGGCTGTTTTCAACGTCACGCCAATGGCGGGCGCTGCCTATTTCAACAAGGTCCAGTGTTTCTGCTTCACCGAAACGACGCTTCAGCCCGGAGAGGAACTGGAGATGCCGGTGGTCTTCTTCGTCGATCCGGAGATCGTCAAGTCGGTCGAGACCCGGGACATTCGGACGTTGACGCTTTCCTACACCTTTTACGCCCGCGAACCTTCCAAGCCGGTAGCGGCCTTGAAGGCGAAACCGGTCGGAACTGACAACAGACTTTGACAGATCACCGTTTTCGGCTAAGCCGGAAGCGACGAACAGAAAGACTTATCGGGGATATCCACATGGCCGATGCGCACCAGAAGAACCACGACTACCATATCATCGACCCCAGCCCTTGGCCGCTGATCGCCTCGATCGGCGCCTTCGTCATGGCCTTCGGCGGCGTCGGCTACATGCGTTACCTGTCGGGTGGTTCGTTCCACCTGTTCGGTCTTGACTGGGCTCACCCGTGGATGTTCTTCATCGGCCTCGCCGTAGTGCTCTACACGATGTTCGGCTGGTGGTCGGATACGATCAAGGAAGCGCATGAGGGCCATCACACCCGCGTCGTGTCGCTGCACCTGCGCTACGGCATGATCATGTTCATCGCTTCGGAAGTGATGTTCTTCGTTGCCTGGTTCTGGGCCTATTTCGACGCCAGCCTGTTCCCGGGCGAAGCGATCCAGGCGACCCGCTCGGCGTTCACAGGTGGTGTCTGGCCGCCGAAGGGTATCGAGGTTCTCGATCCCTGGCACTTGCCCCTCTACAACACTGTCATCCTGCTGCTTTCGGGCACGACGGTCACCTGGGCGCACCACGCGCTGCTGCACGGTGATCGCAAGGGCCTGATTAACGGCCTGACACTGACGGTTTTGCTCGGCGCCCTGTTCTCCTTTGTGCAGGTCTACGAATACATCCACGCTCCGTTCGCCTTCAAGGATTCGATCTATGGCGCGACGTTCTTCATGGCGACCGGCTTCCATGGTTTCCACGTTCTCGTCGGCACGATCTTCCTGATCGTCTGCCTGCTGCGTGCGCTGAAGGGCGATTTTACCCCAAAGCAGCACTTCGGTTTCGAAGCCGCCGCCTGGTACTGGCACTTCGTCGACGTGGTCTGGCTGTTCCTGTTCTTCTCGATCTACATCTGGGGCGGCTGGGGCGCACCGGTCGCGCACGGTTGATCGACGCTACACTTCGCTGAATTTTAAGGCGGTCTCCAGTTGCGGGGGCCGCTTTATCGTTTAAGGGGAAATCCATGACCGAAGACAGTGCCCATTTTCCACCTGTGGATCCGGTGAAGGCCGGGCTGCGGGGATGTTGCCCGCGCTGCGGCCAGGGAAAGCTGTTCGACGGTTTCCTGAAGGTGAAGCCCGTCTGTGCCAATTGCGATCTCGATCTGGCCTTCGCCGATTCGGGCGACGGCCCCGTCGTCTTCGTTATCCTGATTGTCGGCTTCATCGTAGTCGGCTCAGCGCTGTGGATGGAGGTCAACATCAATCCGCCGCTCTGGGTTCACTTTCTTCTCTGGATCCCGCTTGCCAGCGTCTTCAGCCTCGTGCTGATGCGCATGCTCAAGGGCGTGCTGATCAACCTGCAATATCGCAACAGCGCGCGACAGGGCGAGATCGACCGTGGCTGAGGACGTAGCAAGGAAACGTGGCGGCCTGCTTGGCGGCATCGCAGGTATCGTGCTGCTTTTCACCGTGCTCGCCATCCTGTTGTCGCTCGGAACCTGGCAGGTTCAGCGGCTGCACTGGAAGGAAGCGCTGCTTGCCGAGATCGATCAGCGCCGGCACGCGCCGCCCGCCGATCTCGCGACGATCGAGGCCTTGGCGAAACAGGGCGGGGATGTCGATTACCGCACGATGCGCGTCACCGGCGCCTATATCAACAACAAGGAGCGCCATTTCTTCGCGACCTATGAGGGGCGCACCGGCTATTACATCTATACGCCGCTGCAGCGCGCCGATGGACGTATCCTGTTCGTCAATCGCGGCTTCGTTCCCTTCGAGAACAAGGAGCCGGAAATGCGCAAGCTGGGCCAACTGACGGGGGAACAGACCGTCACTGGCCTCGCCCGCGCCAAGCTTGCAGCCAAGCCGTCCTGGGTCGTGCCGGATAACGATATCGTCAAGAACATCTTCTACTGGAAGGACCTCGACGTCATGGCCTCCAGCACCGGTCTCGACCCGGCAAGCGTCGTCCCCTTCTTCATGGATGCGGACGCCACCCCGCATGAGGGCGGCATGCCGATCGGCGGCGTCACCCAGTTCGACCTGCCCAACAGCCATCTGCAATATGCGGTGACATGGTATGGCCTGGCCGCCGCCCTGGTCGTCGTCAGCGGACTGTTCATCTTTCGGCGGAAGACGTAGGGAAGTCGTAGCGGGGATTTTATGGAAATATTGAACCAATCGATAGATTTTTTAAATAAAAACAGTGCAGCTATAACAGCAATAGCGACTGTTGTTATTACCTTCCTAACTTGGTTCCTTGCGGCGGATAGTCGAAAACTGAGAAAAGCCGGTAGCGATCCCGAGGTGGTCGGTTATTTAGTCCCGCATCCTGATGGAAATGGTGGAGTGAATTTTGTAGTTGCTAACGTCGGTCAAGGCCCCGCGTTTTCGGTATCTTTCAAATTCGACTGCGACGAGGACGATTTTACTCAACATCAAGTTATGCTGCGTAACCAGCCTGGCAGAACAAGCCTGAGCGTGTTGCCTCAAGGTGAAAAAATTGGATCACTATTCGGTGTGGGTTACGCGCTTTTTGGCAATTTCGGGAAAGAGCGTGGCGCACCTCTCAAACCGTTTCAAGTTAAGATTTCCTACAAAGATATTAACGGTAGAAAAAAATCGTCGTCGCAGCAAATAGACATCACGCAATTCATGGGTCTTGCTGGGATACTGAGTAAGCCGGCTGCACATGAAATATCTGATAGCCTTAAGAAGATTGAAAAGCACATTGCAAAGATGACCGGAAAACAAACTTCTTCCGCGCAATTGTTAGACAGCTCAGAATTAAGAGACGAGTTTCGAAAAAGTACAAAAGCAGACAATCGTGAGAACCCTAACGGTGATTAGCTAACGGAGGAAGTGCGATGATGACTATCACCGCAAACATCTTCATCGCCCTGACGGCGCTCCTGCATATCGGCTTTCTGGTGCTGGAAATGTTTCTCTGGACCGGACCGCAGGGGCGCAAGATATTTCGCATGTCGGAGGAGCAGGCCGAGGCGACGAAGGTCCTGGCGGCCAATCAGGGGCTTTACAACGGTTTTCTGGCCGCCGGCCTCGTCTGGTCGCTTGTTGCCTCACAACCGGATTTTGCCCTTCAGCTGAAGGTGTTCTTCCTTGTGTGCGTGATCGTTGCCGCTATATATGGCGCATGGTCGGTCAAGCCGCGCATCCTTCTGGTGCAGGGCGGGCCGGCAATCCTCGCTCTCGTTTTGACTGTGCTGGCTTCCTGACTCATGGCTTCTTCTACCTCGGAAAAGACCCCGATCACCCTTCGCCTTTGCGGGCCGCGCGGCTTTTGCGCCGGCGTCGACCGGGCCATCCAGATCGTTGTCCTGGCGCTGAAGGAATATGGTGCGCCGGTCTATGTCCGCCACGAGATCGTCCACAACCGCTATGTCGTCGAGGGACTGGAAGCCAAGGGCGCCATTTTTGTCGAGGAACTCGACGAGATTCCACCGGAACACCGCAAGCAACCGGTGGTCTTTTCCGCCCATGGCGTGCCGAAATCGGTCCCGGCCGATGCCACCGTTCGCAACCTGTTCTATCTCGATGCCACATGCCCGCTGGTTTCCAAGGTCCACAAGCAGGCGATGCGCCACCAGAAACTCGGCCGCCATGTCGTGCTGATCGGCCATGCCGGACATCCGGAAGTGATCGGCACGATGGGGCAATTGCCGGAGGGCGCGGTATCGCTGGTCGAGACCGTCGAGGATGCCGATGTCTACATGCCACCGGACCCGGACAATCTCGGTTTCGTCACCCAGACCACGCTCTCCGTCGACGACACCGCCGGCGTCATCAAGCGGCTGCACGAGCGCTTTCCGAACCTGACGGCACCGGCCGCCGATTCGATCTGTTATGCGACCACCAACCGCCAGGAAGCCGTGAAGCAGGCGGCGCCCGGATGTGATCACTTCATCATCGTCGGCGCCCCGAACTCGTCGAACTCGAAGCGACTGGTCGAAGTCGCGCTCAGGGCCGGGGCGAAAAAATCAGTGCTTGTCCAGCGCGCGTCGGAAATCGACTGGGATGATTTCACTGATGCCGCCACGGTCGGCCTGTCGGCGGGCGCTTCCGCGCCGGAGGTCATCGTCAACGAGATCATCGAGGCGTTTCGCGAGCGATACAGTGCCGTGGTCGAGCTTGCCGACACGGTGGAGGAAACCGAGAATTTCCTCGTCAACCGCGAGCTTCGCCACGTGCCGCTGACGGTGGAGGACATGGTGTGGGTGAATGGCAGAGACTGATTTCAGAGTTCGCCTGGTGGCAGATTATTCTTTTCGTTCTCATCGGCCTCATGCAGGTTATTTTCTTCATCATTCTTATCGGTTCATTTTTTCTAGCCTTTACCTCTTTGATGCGAATCATAGGAAAGAGTGGATTTCCGTATGAGGAACCGGCTGATGAAAAGTTGAGCTGGCCGCAACGGATGGCCCGGCGTCAAAACAGAGCGGGAGTGGGGTTCGGCCTGGCTCTGACATCGCCGGAGTTCGCGAAAGATTGGAAACGACTGGGCATCGGTGCTGCAGGATTCCTCTCCTGCCTGGCAGTAGTCTTTGTTTTTTCTCTGCTTGGAAAAGCCTGACAGGCCTATCCGAAAAACCTTCTACTAACTTTGGGGACTTTCCTTGGCAGTTTACACCGACATCACCGAAGACGATCTCTCCCGTTTTCTGGAGGCCTATGACGTCGGCACGCTGACCTCCTACAAGGGCATTGCCGAGGGCGTCGAGAACACCAATTTCCTGCTGCACACGACCAAGGGCTCCTACATCCTGACGCTGTATGAAAAGCGTGTGGACCAGAACGACCTGCCGTTCTTCCTCGGTCTGATGCATCACCTGGCCGATCGCGGCCTGTCTTGTCCGCTGCCGCTGCCGCGCGCCGATGGCGAACTGCTCGGCCATTTGTCCGGCCGCCCGGCCGCCGTCATCTCGTTCTTGGAGGGTATGTGGTTGCGCAAGCCCGATGCCAATCATTGCCGTGAGGTCGGCAAGGCACTGGCGGCCATGCATGTGGCGGGCGAGGGATTTGCCATCCGCCGGCCCAACGCGCTGTCGGTCAGTGGCTGGCGGCCGCTGTGGAACAATTCACGCGACCGCGCCGACGAGGTGCAGACCGGGCTGAAGACAGAAATCACCGCGGAACTCGATGTCCTCGAGGCCAACTGGCCGGCCAGCTTGCCGGAGGGCGTCATTCACGCCGATCTTTTCCCGGACAACGTCTTCTTCCTCGGCGATGACCTGTCCGGCCTGATCGACTTTTACTTCGCCTGCAACGATTTCCTCGCCTATGACGTCTCCGTCTGCCTCAACGCTTGGTGCTTTGAAAAGGACGGCGCTTTCAACATGACCAAGGGCATGGCGCTCTTGTCCGGCTATCAGAGCGTGCGGCCGCTGACCGAGGCCGAGATCGATGCCCTGCCGCTGCTTGCGCGGGGCTCGGCGCTGCGCTTCTTCCTGACCCGCCTCTACGACTGGCTGATGACCCCGCCCGGCGCGCTGGTGGTGAAGAAGGATCCGCTGGAATACCTGAAGAAGCTGCAGTTCCACCGCTCGGTCGGTTCCGCCGCCGAATATGGCCTCGTGCCCGTAACCGCCTGACGTCCATTGCCGAAAGTCTGAACCTGATGAAGCATATCGATATTTTCACGGACGGGGCCTGCTCCGGCAATCCCGGACCCGGCGGCTGGGGCGCGGTGCTGCGCTATGGTGAAGTGGAGAAGGAACTCTGCGGCGGCGAAGCCGCGACCACCAACAATCGCATGGAACTCCTGGCGGCGATCACGGCGCTGACCAGCTTGAAAACCCCGTGCGAGGTCGATCTCTATACCGACTCGAAATATGTCATGGACGGCATCGGCAAGTGGATCCACGGCTGGAAGAAGAACGGCTGGAAAACCGCCGACAAGAAGCCGGTGAAGAACGGCGAACTGTGGCAGGCGCTTGATGCTGCCAACCGAAGCCACAAGGTCACCTGGCACTGGGTCAAGGGCCATGCCGGCCACCCGGAAAACGAACGCGCCGACGAACTGGCGCGAAAGGGCATGGAGCCGTTCAAGAAGAAGCTGTAAGCCGCGCCGCTGCCACCGGCCTTGTTCTCAGCGGTTATCGCTGAACTGAACGAGATCCCAGAGATTGCCGTAAAGATCCTCGAAAACCGCGACGGTGCCATAATCCGCCTGCTTCGGTTCGCGGACGAAATGGATGTCGGCGTCTACCATCGCCGCATGGTCCCGCCAGAAATCATCGGTCTGCAGGAACAGGAAGACCCGGCCACCGGCCTGGTTGCCGATGAAACCCTCCTGCAGCGGCGACGATGCGCGCGCTAGGAGAATGCCTGAACCCGACGGCCCGTCGCCCGGAGGCCTGACGACAACCCAGCGCTTGTCCTGTTCCGGCTGGTAACTGTCCTCGACAAGGACGAAGCCCAGCTTTCCGACATAGAAGGCGATGGCTTCGTCATAGTCGCGAACGACGAGCGCGATCAGTGCCAGGTTCTGCTTCATCTCGCTTGAGCCTGTGCAGTCATCGGTTCAGATCTGCTCGAGCATGGCGGCAGCGCCCGAAACGGTGGCCTGGCCGGGGCTGTCCTCGACGTTGAGCGTCTTGACCACGCCATCTTCGACCAGCATCGAATAGCGTTTCGAGCGCAGGCCCAGTGTTCCGGCGGAGAGGTCGATGTCCATGCCGAGCGCCCTGGTGAAGGCGGCGTTCCAGTCGGAAAGGAAGTGGATCTTGCCCATGCCGCCCGATGATGTCGCCCATGCGCCCATGACGTGGATGTCGTTGACGGCGACGACGGCGATGTCATCGATGCCGCGCGCCAGGATCGCATCGCGGTTTTCCAGATAGCCGGGCAGGTGATTGAGCGAGCAGGTCGGCGTGAAGGCACCCGGCACAGCGAAGAGAACGACCTTCTTGCCGGAAAACAGCTGGTCGGTGGTGATTTCGACCGGGCCGTCGGCGGTCTTTTCCTTGAAAGTGGCGGCAGGCAGCTTGTCTCCGACAGAAATGGTCACGCTTTCGCTCCTTGAATGTCTTCGGGAAGGCTGGAGCGCATCGGCTCCGGATGATCGATGTGGAATATAGATTCGGCTCAGTCAAAGGCAAGCGTGGTCTGCATGCTGCGCTCGCCGGCGCGCACGACCAGCAGGACCGACCCATCCGTCAGCACACCGCCCTTTTCCGGGATTCGGACCGGTATTTCAGCGCTTGTCACACCGTTTTCCGTGACGATGTTGTCCGGTTTGCCGAAACCGAAGCCGGACGGGCCGGAGAGGAAGAGTTCCGCCGGTGCTTTCGCCGTCGCGCCGGGCGCGGTGACGGAAAGCCGCAAGCGCTTGGCCGATGGATCGAAGGTGGTTGCCGTCACCTTGAAGGCATCGGACGGCACCTCCGGCAGGGCCGAAACGGCCTTGTCGATCCGCGCCCGTTCCAGCGGATTTTCCACCTGCGCGGCTGGAAGGGGAATGCTGAAACTGCCCTGGACGGGAATGCAGATGTCCTTGCAGATACCAAGGAAGACCGACCCCTCGAGCGTCAGGTCGCCTGAGGTTTCGCTCTTCAACGAGAGTGGAAAGGCAACGGACTGATCGTAGCCGGTATAGCGCACCACGCCGTCGTCGAAGGTCTTCGGTGCGGGAAAGCTGAGGCCGGAGAAAGTGATGCCGCTCGACGGATCGATGCTGACCTGTGGCGGTATGCCGCTGGCGCCCGGCTCCAGCCAATAGGTCTTCCAGCCCGGTTTCAGGCGGATATCGAGGATGGCCGGGATCGTGCCGTCAGGCTGCGGCTTGGCAGCGACGATCCTGATTTCACCACCTTCGGAGCTTATCCATTCACTCGTCGCTGCATGGGCGATCGAGGCTACAAAAAAATACGCAGTGAGGGTTGCCAGAACAGGCAATTGCATCACATTCTGTAGGTAGCGATGGTGTTTCATGGCAGTGAGGCTTATCGGTTTCCGGGCTTGGTTGAAAGATGCCCGCTTTTGTCCGGGGATCATTTTATCTTGATCGGGCACGAGGAAAGAGACCAACAATGAGCCTCGAGAACCAAGGTAACAAGAGTGGAAACGCTCCTTATTTGACCCCGAAACGATAAGGGCTACAGCCATGATTGCGACGTTCCAGAAGAAACGTGAACGCGGTTTGCTCGATGGTCAGTTCCTGATCGCCATGCCGGGCATGTTCGACAGCAATTTCGCCCGTACAGTGATCTTTGTCTGCGCCCATTCCAGCGATGGCGCGATGGGTTTCGTGCTCAACCGTCCCCAGCAACTGAGCTTTCCGGATGTGCTCCTCCACCTGCGGATCATCGATCAGGCGCAGGCCATCCGGCTGCCGGGCGTCACCCGCGATTTCCAGATCCAGACAGGCGGTCCCGTCGAAACCGGCCGCGGCTTCGTTCTGCATTCCGATGATTATCTCAGCGAATCCAGCATCCCGGTCAGCGACGATATCTGCCTGACGGCGACGCTCGATATCGTGCGCGCCATTTCGCGCGGCGAGGGCCCGTCCAAGGCGATGATGATGCTCGGCTATGCCGGCTGGGGTGCCGGGCAGCTGGAAAGCGAGATCGCCAACAATGGCTGGCTCAATTGCCCGGCGAGCGAAGAATTGATCTTCGACCGCGATCTCGGCGACAAATACGATCGCGCACTGGCTCTGATGGGCGTCGCGCCCGCCATGCTCTCCATGGATGCCGGCCACGCCTGAACCGGCATTTTTATCGCTTTCTGCAAATCTGCCGGAACAATTTGCACCCCCCCCCCGTTTTTCAGTCGCAAGGACAAGACATCCGATCCTGTCCTCACCCTCTTAAAGGAGACTGACATGGGTAGCACTTCCGACAAGATTTCCGGCGCGGCCAACCAGGTTGCGGGCAAGGCCAAGCAGGCGGCCGGCAAGGCCACAGGCAGCGCCAAGCTGAAGGCCGAGGGCAAGGGCCAGGAAGTCAAGGGCAAGGTGCAGACCGCTACCGGCAAGGCCAAGGATTCGGTGAAGGGCGCCGTTGATCGCATGTAATCCCGTTTGCTGCCGTCGCGCCTGATGGTGCGGCTGCAGCTCCAAGGTGCGCATATCGACTGTCCTGACGGGTTCAACTGGATGGAAGATTTTTGCGCCGATGCCCGCTGTGCTTCGCGCCGGCGGGCATTTCTCCGTCATGATGACTGTCATTACATCACATTGAAATCGACGTGATCCTAGGCGGACGAATTCCATGAGACTTTACGAATGCGGCAATTGCGGAAACCCGGTCCATTTCGACAACCGGGTTTGCATCAATTGCGGAGCGCAACTTGGCTTCCTTCCCGACACCATGACCATGCAGGCGGTCGCGCCCGCGGGCGACAACCTGTGGCAGATCATGTCCCGAACCCCGGCTGACGTCCGCTTTTGCGCCAACGCCGCGCATGATATCTGCAACTGGCTGGTTCCCGCAGAGGACAGTAATATCTATTGCCAGGCCTGCCGCTACAACCGCATCGTGCCCATCACCGACAACCCGGAAGGGCTCGCCCGCTGGCAGAAGATCGGCCAGGCGCAACGGCACCTTTTCTATTCGCTTTTGCGCTGGAACCTGCCGCGCCCCGGCCGCGATATCGATCCCGAAGGGGGACTGGTCTTCGATTTCCTTGCCGACGAAGTCGATGCAAACGGCAACGTCGTGCCGGCCATGACCGGCCACGAGGACGGCCTGATCAGCCTGCGGGCGGCCGAGGCTAACGACGCGACGCGCGAAAGCGTGCGTGTCTCGATGGGCGAGCCTTACCGGACGCTGCTCGGCCACTTCCGCCACGAGATCGGTCACTTCTACTGGGCGCAACTGATACGCGACGACCAGACGCTTGCCGAAGCACGAGCCCTGTTCGGCGACGAGAGCGCCGATTATGCCGAGGCATTGAAGCGCAACTACGAGCAGGGGCCGCCGCCGGACTGGCAGGCGAGCTTCATCAGTACCTATGCGAGCTGCCATCCGGCCGAAGATTTCGCCGAATGCTGGGCGCATTTCTTCCATATCGTCGACACGCTGGAAACCGCCCGCTCCTTCGGCCTCTCCACCGATCCGCGCCGCCATGAGGACATGGCCGCGGAGGTCGATTTCAACCCTTACAGGGCCGCCAGCGCACGGGACCTCGTCGATGCCTGGATCCCGCTCAGCGTGGCGCTCAATAGCCTGCAGCGCAGCATGGGGCAGGCGGACAGCTATCCCTTCGTCCTGTCGCCACCGGTGGTGCAGAAGCTCGATTTCATCAACCGGCTCATCCTGAACGCGGGTGCACAGCACTAAGCGCGGCTCCAAGACGACATATTGAATCTTCATTGGGGGAGGCTGTGCCTCCCCCAAGTTCTTGCCGCGTCCTTTATCCGACAACTTTTGCCTGGCGATAGGCCGCAACCGTCAGCCAGATGGCGGAGAGCAGAAAGTAGAATGCGCCGAACCCGACATAGGGAACGATGTCGAGGATGCCGGGCAGGGGTGCACCAAACGACTGGCTGATCATGAAGCCACCGGCCAGCGCCGATTGCGCCCCGCTGAGGATCATGACCCATTGCGCGCCGTAGGTGCGCCACCGGCGCACGCCGGTAGAGAGTTGCAGGGCGCCTGAAAAGACTGCCCAGACACCGAACACAGCGAGCACGGCATAGGTGTCCCGCATGACCGCCAGGACGACGGCTACCGTGGTGATCGTGCTGACGGCGACGTTGAATGTTTGTGACGGATTCGCTTTCAGGCCGCCATTGGCGCGGGCATCGATGAGGTTCGCGACGGCGTCCCAAGCCGGATAGACGACCAGAAGGGTCGAGACGAGCGCCGTATGCCCGCCGGAAAGGATGGCGGCCACGATCCAGCTAATCGAAAAGAGGGCGCGGGTGAAATAGTAGGATCTCAACCAGTTGGATTGAGGGGAGGATTGAAGAGGCAAGACAGTCTCCTTATTTATCTACCTATTGATAGGTAGATAAAATTCCGGAGTCAATTCCGGATGGCATGGCCCCTGTTCACGATATCGTGGGCGGCGAATGTCGATTGAATTGACACCCTCCCTACCAGGAGATAGGCAGCGACATGGAACCAACGACATCAGAAAAAATCCTCGATGTAGCGCAGTCCCTGATCGTTGCGGGCGGCTATAACGGGTTCAGCTATGCCGATATTTCAGAAGCCGTGGGCATCCGCAAGGCGAGCATCCACCATCACTTTCCGACCAAGGCCGAACTCGTCCTGATGCTGGTGGAGCGTTACACCAGGCAAGCGGAAGCTGGCCTGAAAGCCTTGTCGGAGCGGGCCTCGGACCCCGCCGAGCAACTACAGACCTATCTGAACTACTGGCAGGCCTGCATTCTCGACGCCAGCCAGCCGTTCTGCGTCTGCGCCATGCTGGCGGCCGAGATACAAATGTTGCCGGAGCGGTCGCATTGCGTGTGCGCGGCCATTTCCAGAATCTCGCGGGATGGCTGACATCGGTTCTGCAGGCGGGGCTGGATCAGGGCCATTTCCGGATGACCAATCCGCCGGAGAATGAAGCTCAAACCCTGATGGCCTGCATCTATGGCGCCATGCTGTCGGCGCGGGCGTTCGGCGACCCCGAACTCTTCCGGACAATTGTCGGCCCGCAGGTAGCGAGGTTACAGGCTTGATGCTTTGCGTCTAGGAAATGCTCGCGACGATCACGTCAAAATTCGGATCGCAATTTGCCAGTACATCCAGGCAGGTCCACCCAGTTATGAAGCGAAAATGTTTCATCTTCGGATTGCATGCCTTGAGTGCCTCTGACTGCATGTTCCAGAAGGCCGAGTTTTCAACGACATAGGCAAAATGGTTTGAGATCAGACCGCTGTCATCGTCCCATGTCTCTTCGGTGCTGAGAGGCATTTCGTCGCGAACGCGAAACAGTTCGGCACGCTCGAAGCTAACCCTGAGGCGACCATCCGGAATGAAGAACTCGGCTTGCAGACGGTTGCCCTTCCAGATCAACTCCGCCATGTCGGAACTAACGCTTTCAAACGTCGGTTCGATGAATATCGGCCGGTAGCTGATTATTCGGAGATCCGCCTCAAGCCCGCTTCATCAGCGGAAAGCGTTCCTTCAGCAACCGCTGTATCGAGTCCGAGCCGATCGGCGGGCCGAAGAGGAAGCTTTGGCCGAAATCGCAGCCCATCTGCGCCAGTTCGACGGCGTCCTCTTCCGACTCGATGCCTTCGGCGACGACCTGCATGTCGAGTTCGCGCGCCATGGTGATGACCGAGCGGAGCAGGATCGTGCGCTTGTCGCTCGGGTCCTTCACCAGCGCCTTGTCGATCTTGATCGTGTCGAAGGGGAAACGGGTGAGATAGGCAAGCGAGGAGTGACCGGTACCGAAATCGTCGAGTGCCAGCCGAAGGCCGGCATCTTTCAGCTTCTGCAGCACCAGCCGCGCCTGTTCCGGATTTTCCATGACGAGGGACTCGGTCAGTTCCACCTTCACCTTCTGCGCATCGCAGCGGTTCTTGTTGAGGACTGCGCGGATGTCGTCATAGAGATCGTTGTTGAGCAGTTGCGCGCTCGACAGGTTGACCGACACGAAGATCGGCAGGTCGCCGGTCTGGATCTGCCATTCGGTGAGGTCGCTGGTCGCCTTGTCGAAGGCGAACATGCCGAGCTGGTTGATGAGGTCCGAGCTTTCGGCGATCGGGATGAACTCCGTCGGTGAAATGCTGCCGCGCTTGGGGTGCTCCCAGCGCATCAGCGCCTCGAAGCCGGCGATCTCGGCATCGGCCAGCCGTACGATCGGCTGGTAGACCAGGCTCAGTTCCTTGCGCTCGATCGCCCGGCGCAGATCCTGCTCCAACTGCAGGCGGTCGGTGCCGGACGCCCGGAAAGCCGGGCGGAAAGGCTCGACGCGGTTGCCGCCGGCCTTCTTCGCGCGGAACATCGCCAGTTCCGCATCGTCGAGCAGACCTGTCGCGTTTTCCTGCTGGTCTACCCAGGAGACCAGCCCGATCGAAGCGGTGAGGTTGATTTCCCGGTTGCCGAAATTGAGCGGCACCATGATGGCCTTGGAAACGGCATCGGCGAAATCGGCGACCTTGGCCGGGTCGCGCTCCGACATCAGGATCAGACCGAATTCGTCGCCCCCGAGACGCGCCAGCGTGTCCTGCGGCTTCAACAGGCGGCGCAGGCGGCGGGTCAGCGCGATCAGGATATTGTCGCCGGCGGCAATGCCTAGCTTGTCGTTGACCTGCCTGTAGCGATCGACGTCGATGGTGATGACGGTCGGGCGCACCGCGCTCGAGCCCGGCGCCAGCGACAGGATGGACTGCAGCCTGTCGAGGAAGATCTGCCGGTTGGGCAGGCCCGTCAGGTTATCGTTCAGTGCGTTGTGCAGCAGCCGGTCGATGGAATTCTTCTGCTCGGTGATATCGATGATCGTGCCGACACAGCGGATGATTTCGCCATTGGCGCCAAGCACCGGCCGGGCGCGGATCGACAGCCAGTGATAATGGCCGTCCTCGGCGCGGACGCGGAATTCATGGTTCAAGCGACCGCGGCGATGCTCAAGCAGTACGTCCAGCGTGGCGCGAAAACGGTCGCGGTCGTCGGGGTGCAGGCGCGGCAGCCAGTTGCGCGCCGGCCCGTGCATCGTGCCCGGTGCAAGACCGAGCAGGCCGGAAATATCGGGAATGGTGACGACGCGGTCGCGCGCCACGTCCCAGTCCCAGACGGTGTCTCCCGAGCCGGTCAGCGCCAGCGACTGTCGCTCGAGATCGGAAAACAGGCCCTGGCTATAGGCGCCACCGGCAAAGGCGTGCTGCATCACCGTGAAGCCGATCAGGAGCACGATCAGAACGAGACCGCCGCCGAGCGCCGGCTGGACGATGTCGTTGGCAAGCTGGCCGGTCACCGT
Organism: Pararhizobium sp.; assembly: GCF_035497515.1. Classification (GTDB taxonomy): domain Bacteria; phylum Pseudomonadota; class Alphaproteobacteria; order Rhizobiales; family Rhizobiaceae; genus Pararhizobium. The sequence goes on from NZ_DATJDJ010000169.1 coordinate 83,834, forward strand.
CAGCCAGGCGCCAAACAGCCAGACGAGGATCAGCAACCAGGCCGGCACCAAGAGGATGGCGCGGTCATAGCGGTTGAAGCCGAGATAGGCGATCAGGATGATGCCGGCGGTTCCCGTCAGCGCGAAGGAGAGGCGAGCAATGCCGGCGGCGATGGCCGGATCGTAGATGGCGACGCCGAACAGCAGGCCGAGACCGAGGATCCAGGCCAGCGTCGCATAGCTCAGATGCTGATGCCAGCGGTTGAGGTTCAAATAAGTGAACAGGAAAATCACCAGGCCGGCAGCCAGGAACACTTCGCTTCCCGCCCGCCATATTCGCTCGTCACCGGCGGTGATGTTGATCAGTTTCGACAGGAAGCCGAAATCGACGCAGATATAGGCGAGAACCGCCCAGGCAAGCGCCGCCGTCGCCGGCAGCATGGAGGTGCCCTTGACGACAAACAGGATGGTCAGGAAGACCGCGAGCAGGCCGGCAATGCCGAGCACGATGCCGCGATAGAGCGTGAAGGCGTTGACCGTGTCCTTGTAGGCGTCCGGCTGCCACAGATAGATTTGCGGCAGGTCGGGGCCGGCGAGTTCGGCGACGAAGGTGATGACCGAGCCCGGGTTGAGCGTGATGCGGAAGACATCGGCCTCGTCGCTTGGCTGTCGGTCCAGCGCGAAGCCTTCCGACGGCGTGATCGACAGGATGCGCTGCGAGCCGAGATCCGGCCAGAACAGTTTCGAGTTCACCAGCCGGAAATGCGGGGCGACGATGACGCGCTCCAATTGTTCTTCCGAGACGTTGGCAAGCGCGAACACCGCCCAGTCGCCCTGGTGGTTCTCGGCGCTGGAGCGAACCTCGATGCGACGCACGATGCCGTCGGTGCCCGGCGCCGTCGAAACCTGGAAGGCTTCGCCGCGGCCGGTATAGATCTCGGTCGTCGCCGTCAGGTCAAGGGCTGTGTCCTCGCGGGAGATCTTGACCGGTTCCGTCGCAAGGGCGGGGGCTACGCTGAACCAGCACAGGACCGCAGTCACGATCATGACTAGAGCCATGAGCCTTTGGACTGACGGAAGCGATGGCAGGCGGTTCAAAAGCATCAATCACTCAAATTCTTCGTTGGCATGCGGTCTTGCGAAAGGAGGGCAAACATCAGGTGATCGCGCCATTGTCCGTTGATTTTCAGGTATTCCCGCAAATAGCCTTCACGCTGAAACCCGGCCTTTTCAAGGAGCCGGATACTTCTATGGTTCTCGGGAATACAGGCTGCTTCGATACGGTGCAACTGAAGGCTCGAAAAGATGTAGGGAATAGCCAGTTTCACCGCCTGAGCCATGTGCCCCTTGCCGGCAAAACGTTCGCCCATCCAGTAGCCGATCATGCAGCATTGCGCGGCCCCGCGACGGATATAGCCGATCGTCAGGCCTCCGATCAGGGTGTTCTCCTCGCGCGACAGGATAAAGAGCGGCACGGCCTGGCCGGACGAGAATTCCTGCTCGTTGCGGATCACCCGGGTTCGAAAGGCGCTTTCCGTCATCTCGTCGGCACGCCAGGTCGGTTCCCACGGCTCGAGGAAGGCGCGGCTTTCGCTGCGCAACTGGTACCATTGGCGATAATCGGATGTCTTCGGCAGGCGCAGGAGAAGCGTGGCGCTGGCAATTTCGACCGGGTCCGGCTGCCGTGACAGAAACCGAAAAACCGATCGTGTCATGAAAGCCTCCGCGCCGGTGGGGTGTTGCCGTTATGACGGAAAACCGCGCGCCCTATGAAGAACGCGCAGCCAAATTTCGAGAATGGATCAACCGTTGGCGGCGCGCGGGCGGGAAGCCTTGCTGGAGAGTGCGCCGAGAATGTCGTCCATCGGTGCCAGCTTTTCGACCGGGCCGATCGCCGACAGCGTCGGCGCGGTGTCGAAGAACAGGCGGCCGGCGAGATCGGTCAGGCGCTCGACGGTGATGCCGGACAGGCGCTCCATCAGTTCCTCGTTCGGGATCGGGCGGCCGTAGAGCATCATCTGGCGGGCGATCTGGCCGGCGCGGGCGGCCGGACTTTCCTGGCCCATCAGCAACTGCGCACGAATTTGCGCGCGGGCGCGGTCGATTTCCTGTTGCTCGATGTTCATCGAAGCTTTGCGCAGTTCCTCGATGATGACAGGCATCAATTCCGGCAGGTTCTCGCCGCCGGTCGCCGCATGCACGCCGAAGATGCCGGTATCGGAAAAGCCCCAGTGGAAGGCATAGACCGAATAGCAAAGGCCGCGATGCTCGCGCACTTCCTGGAACAGCCGGGACGACATGCCGCCGCCGAGGATGTTGGCGAGGATCTGCGAACAGTAGAAGTCGCGGGCATGATAGGCCTTGCCCTCGAAGCCGAGCAGGACCTGCGCATCCATCAGGTCGCGATCCTCGCGCACGTCGCCGCCGGTGTAGCGGGCAACGTCGGCAATGGGGGAGGCAGCCGGCTTTTGCGGCAGGCTGGCGAACCGGTCTTCAACCTGTCGCACGAAGCTGTCATGATCGAGCGCACCGGCACCGACGACGAACATCCGGTCGGTGGTATAGTTGCGGTCGAGATAGGCGCGGATCTGGTCGGGCGAAAACGAGAGGACCGTTTCCGGCGTGCCGAGGATCGGGCGGCCAATTGTCTGGTTGGCGAAGGCGGTCTCGGCGAACTTGTCGAACACCACGTCGTCCGGCGTATCGTTGGCGGCGCCGATTTCCTGCAGGATGACCTGCTTTTCGCGCTGCAACTCGTCGTCGTCGAAAGAGGATTCCGTCAGGATATCGGCAAGGATATCGACGGCGAGGGGGACATCGTCCTGCAGGATACGGGCGTAGTAGGACGTCGTTTCCGTCGATGTTGCGGCGTTGACCTCGCCTCCGACATTTTCGATCTGCTCGGCGATTTCGCGGGCGGTTCGCCGGGCCGTGCCCTTGAACGCCATATGCTCCAGCAGATGGGCAATACCATGCTCGTCTGTTGTTTCGTCACGCGAACCGGATTTGATCCAGACACCAAGTGCGACGCTTTCGAGATGCGGCATGTGCTCGGTGACGACCGTCAACCCGGATTGGAGCCGGGTGCACTCAACTTTCATCATACGTCTTTCTGCGTCCTATTTCCGGATGCGGGCACGCTCGTTGATAAAGCTTTCAACGGATTTAAGCTCGGCGTCCAGAACGTCGAAACGCTCCTCCCTGACCATCAGATCAGCAAGCCACGTTGGAAGCGCCGGGTCAATACCACAGGCTGATTTTACTGCCGCCGGGAATTTTGCCGGATGGGCGGTTGCAAGCGTCACCATGGGTACGCTCGGTGTCTCGTGCTTGGCCGCGACGAAGACGCCGATCGCCGTATGCGGGTCGAGCAGATAGCCGGTTTCTTCCAGGGTTTTCGCGATGGTCCTTGCGACGTCCTTCTCGGAGGCGCGGCCGGCACGAAACAGCTTGCGGATACGCTTCAGCGCGTCCGCCTCGATCTCGAAGGAGCCGGACTGCTTCAGGCTCGCCATCAGGCCGCGGACCTTGGAGGCGTCGCGCTCATAGGCCTCGAACAGCAGGCGTTCGAAATTGGAGGAAATCTGGATGTCCATCGATGGCGAGGTGGTCGCCCTGACGTCGCGCATCTCGTAGCGACCGGTCTGCAGCGTGCGGGCGAGAATGTCGTTTTCGTTGGTGGCGATGATCAGCTTGTCGATCGGCAGGCCCATCTGGCGGGCGACATAGCCGGCGAAGATGTCGCCGAAATTGCCGGTCGGAACGGTAAACGACACCATCCTGTCCGGGCCGCCGAGCGCCAGCGCCGTGGTGAAATAATAGACGATCTGGGCCATGATTCGGGCCCAGTTGATGGAGTTGACGCCGGAAAGCGCCACGCCGTCGCGGAAGGCGACGTCGTTGAACATTTCCTTCACGAGACCCTGGCAGTCGTCGAAATTGCCCTCGATCGCGATGGCATGGACGTTGGACGCCGTCGAGGTCGTCATCTGGTGCTGCTGCACCGGCGACACCTTGCCATGCGGGAAGAGGATGAAGATATCGGTGCGGTCGCGTCCGGCAAAGGCGTCGATGGCAGCGCCCCCGGTATCGCCCGAGGTGGCGCCGACGATGGTGGCGCGCTGGTTGCGTTCGGTCAGCACGTGATCCATCAGCCGGCCGAGCAATTGCATCGCCACGTCCTTGAAGGCAAGCGTGGAGCCGTGGAACAGTTCCACGATGAAGCTGTTCGGCCCGGTCTGGACGAGGGGCGCGATGGCGGGATGGCGGAACGTGGCATAGGCCTCGTCGATCATGCCGCGGAACGTGTCATCCGCGATTTCGCCATCGACGAAAGGGGAGAGGACGGCGAAGGCAATGTCCTGGTAGGATTTTCCGCGCAGCGCCCGGATTTCCTTCTTGGTGAAGCTCGGCCACTCGCTGGGCACATAAAGGCCGCCGTCGCGGCCAAGACCCGCCAGCAGCGCATCGCAAAAAACCAGCGAAGGGGCTTCGCCCCGCGTCGACACATACTTCACCGTGACCATCCTTCGTCATGCGTTCGAAGCCGCGGGCGCGCGCGGCGGGAATTGAGAGGCATCATAGGGAAACCGGGATTGTTTCGCGGTTCCCTTTGCGTCAAGCCTTGGCAAAGCTGACGGAAACATCGGCTTGTCGCCCGTGATCGGCCAATTCAGTGCGTCCTGAAAAATTGGCGTTCCGGTCTCAGACTCCAATCGATTTTTCAATGCGTCGCTGCTATAGACCATCGCCAAGGGTCTTGAAAGGCTCAAGTTGCAGGGGCGGGAATCCGAAAAATACCTCATTTTCCGGTCAGTCACGCCCAGGCGACATCAATCGTGCAAGGCAGAGGGTCATCGCAAGTGTTTGGTAAAATTTCCAGCCGTCTTCTCGGCGTTTCACTTCTTTTGCTCGCAGCGGGCTGCAACAAGACCGATACGGGCGGTGCGATCGATGCCGGCGGCAGTGCTGTCGCACCGACACCGGCTGTGATCCAGGGAACCTGCCCGCAGGTCTACCTGCTCGATGGAACGGCCAATTTCCGCACCTATGCCAAGGGCGCCAAGGATGATCCAACCAAGATCGTTTACCAGGCATCGCTTGCCGACACGACCCGCCAGTGCGTGCAGAACGAAAGCCAGATGGTGATGACCATTGTCGTTCAGGGCCGCGTCGTCTCCGGCCCGGCCGGTGGTGCCGGCACCGTCAACCTGCCGATCCGCGTTGCCGCCACCGATGGCAAGAACACGCTCTATTCCGAACTGACGCAGTACCCGGTCGAAGTGGCTGCCGGCGCCGGCGCCACCCAGTTCATCTTCACCAAGGCCGACGTCGTGATCCCCGGCGGTGCCGGCGATTTCGCCAAGGTCTATGTAGGCTTCGACGAAGGCCCGGTGAAGGGCAAGAAGAAGAAATAAGGCTTGCTGGAATTATCTCCCCCTCTTTGGGGGAGAAAGCAATTTCAACATCTTAGCTTCAGCTAAGTGTTGGAAATTGCAAGAGAGGGGTAGGTCCCGGGAAAACGGGCGATCCCTCACCAACAAAATCTAACACTTGGCCTTTGGCTAAGATGTTGATTTTGTGTCCTCTCCCGCAAGGGGAGAGGTAAGCCGCGACCTCACGCCATCGCCGTTTCCGACCATTCCGACAGTGCCGCAATGACGGCGGGCAGGGCGCTCATGCGGGAGATGACGGTTTCGGCTCCGGCTTCGGTCAGCTTGTCGGCGTGCGAGGGATAGCTGTGCGAGGCGCCGGTGAAGCCGACGACGCGCATGCCGGCGGCAATCGCCGCGTGGACGCCGTGAACGGAATCCTCGATCACCAGAACGCGGGACGGATCGACGCCGAACTGCTTGGCGCCGTGCAGGAAGATGTCCGGCTTCGGCTTCACCCGGTCTTCGCCGAGATCGCGCGCCGAATAGATATGCTTGCCGAAATGCTCCTTGATGCCAACCTTGCCGAGCATCATGGCGAGACGTGCCGAGGTCGAGTTGGAGCAGATGCCGTGCGGTAATTTGATCTGCGCCAGCATCGGCTGGACACCATTGATGATCTCAACGTCGCTGGCCAGCCGCTTGTCGAGAATGGCCTCGTTCCTGGTGATCAGCGTCGCCGAAAACGGAATGTCGGCTTCCTTCTCGATGGCGAGCAGCGTGTTGTGCCAGGTCATGCCGGCAAAGCGCTCGGCCATTTCCTCGGTGCTGATCGGATAGCCGGCCTCGGTCAGAAGCTCGGCTTCGACCTCGCTGGCGATGATTTCGGAATCGACGAGAACGCCGTCGCAGTCGAACAGGATGAGATCAATGCTGGACATCTAGGGAATCCTTGGGGGGAGATGCCGGCCGTTTACACGATGCCGGCCGAAAGCTCAACCAGCTTGAAGCTGGAGGCTGGTATGCGGCGAGTTGATAGGCGTCACCTGATCGCGATAATCTCGAGCTCCTGGCCGCTGACCTCGACGGCATCGCCGACGCTCTTGCCCATCAACAGGCGCGCCACCGGCGAGACGAAGGAGATCGAACCGGCCTTGGGATCGGCCTCGTCCTCGCCGACAATGCGATAGGTCTGCACGCGCCCGTCGTCGCGGCTGAAGGTCACCGTGCTGCCGAATGCGACCATGTCGGTCGAGGTCGGCATGGCGATCAATTCGGCGGTGCGGAGGCGGGCGACGAGATAGCGCGTATCCCTCAAGGGGCCTGCCTGCTGGCGCCGCTTCTCGTTGATGTCCTCGATCCCCGCCGCCGCCTCATAAGCATCGCGCGCCTGCTGCAACTGCTGCTCGAGCGCCTTCAATCCCGCTTCCGTCACCAGGTTCGGGTGAGGGGAGATCGGGCGGTCGGGCAGAAGGGTTTCCGCAGCGGTTTCGGAACTTTCTTCCTTGGTAAAGGCAACACTCAATTGCAGAACTCCGTTTCGGTGTGGCGCGGTCCAGGCGGTCGGGGCCGATGCGGTCACCCTTGTCAGAGGCAAATATAGGATAGCAAGAGACGGCGCGCCAATCGTCCGGTATAGGAACACGCCTTTACGGGTTCCCGTTCCGTCACGTCAGGGATTTCATGACCGTTCGCCTGCGCCCGCATCACCTGCTTTGCATGCTGACCTTCATCGGCAAGGGCTATACCGAGGCCTTCACCGAAAACTATGTTCGCATCGCCGCCCGTCTTTCCGAGGGTGAGGACATCCTGATGGTCGAAGGACCGGACGATATCTGCGCGCCGCTGCTGGATGAGCCCGATCCGCATTGCTGGCGCAAGAGCGTCACCGACCGGGACGAGCGTGCGCGCAAAGCCGTCGAGGCTTTGCTTGGAACGCCTGCCGGCCCCGGCGCGGTCATCTGTCCGAATGCGGAATTCCTTGCAAGGATGCGCGATGCGTTTGCAGCGGGAACGATCCGCAAGGCCTGCCACAGATGCGCGTGGTCGGCGCTCTGTACGGACGTTGCCACCAGCGGCTACGACGCCGTGCTGGTGGCGGCAGCGCCCGTCTGATCAGACGGCGATGGGAAACAGTCTCGCGAATTCCTTCTCGCCGGTCGCGGTGAAGTGCACCGCCCGGCTTTCCGCCTCGCGCCTGGCCCATCCCTTGTCGAGAAACAGGCTGAGCAGCGCCTGGCCGAGCGAGCCTGCCAGATGCGAGCGGCGTTCGCTCCAGTCGAGGCAGGTGCGGCAGACCGGCCGGCGCGATCGCGTCAGGGCTGACAGGTCGATGCCGAGCGCCGTCATCCGGCTCTCGCCTTCCTTGGTCAGCGCCAGTTGATCGCCCGCGCCGGAGATCACTTCCTCGGCGACGAGGCTGTCCAGCAGACGCACGCCGTAGTCTCCCGCCAGATGATTGTAGCAGACACGCGCCTTGCGCAGCGCCGGATCCTTGGGGCCGGTGCGGTGACGGGTAAAACCGCGATCGGCGGCGAACCCCATCAGGCTTTCGAGCAGCAGCCCGACATCGTCGTCGGCCAGCGCGAAATAACGGTGGCGGCCCTGCTTGCGCTGGCCGATCAATCCGCCTGCTTCGAGCTTCGACAAATGTGAGCTGGCGGTCTGCAGGGTGATGCCTGCCGTTCCGGCAAGCTCCGTTGCCGTCAGCGCCTTGCCGCCCATCAGCGCGGTCAGCATGTTGGCGCGGGCGGGATCGCCGATCAGCGATCCGATCTGGGCAATGTCTGGTCCTTCTTTCATACTTCGATGTTAACCGAAGCATAGAGCGCATTCAAGCTGGCAAAAGGGGGCATCGAAACCAAGGAGACAACGATGCTCACCTGCTTCATCCGCTACGAGATCGACCCGTTCAAGCGCGAGGAGTTCGCCACCTATGCCCGCAACTGGGGGCAGGCGATCCCGCGTTGCGGCGCCGATCTGATCGGCTATTTCGGCCCCCATGAAGGCTCGGCCACCACCGCCTACGGCGTCTACGCCATCGAAAACCTCGCGGCCTACGAGGCATATCGCGCCCGGCTGCAGGCCGATTCGCTTGGCGCCGAGAATTATCGCTTCGCCAGGCAGGAACGGTTCATCCTCAGGGAAGACCGGATTTTCCTGAAGAATGTGTCGCTGCCGCATGCCGAGGTTCTGCCAATCGCGGGGAGGCAGTCATGATCGCCGTTATTTTCGAGGTGACGCCGGCCTATGGATGCCGCGCCGCCTATCTCGATCTCGCCGCACAATTGCACAGGCGTCTCGACAGGATCGACGGCTTCCTGTCGATCGAGCGGTTCGAGAGCCTGAAACTGCCGGGCAAGATTCTCTCCCTGTCGTTCTGGCGCGACGAGGCGGCCATCGCCAAATGGCGCAACGGTCCTGACCATCGTGCCGCCCAGCATGCAGGCCGCAACGGCACCTTCGCCGACTACCGCCTGAGGATCGCCGGCGTCATCCGTGACTATGGCATGACGGATCGGGAACAGGCGCCGGACGACAGCCGGGTCTTTCATGCCGGGAAGGAGCGAGATCTGATTTGAGTGTGCGTGGCCTCCTTTGGGATGGAGGGGGCTCCCCAGCCTCCGTCATGCTCGCCCTCGTGGCGGGGATGACGGGTGTTGGGGTTACTTTCGGTTTCCCGAATATCGTTTTCACCTCACGAGCAGACCAACCGCCCGGTTCAAAAAGACCGCCTGTCTCCATCCTCTTGTATGATTTCGCGAATTTCCGACGGACCTTCAGGATTTGGTAACCAAGTTCGGTAACCATAAGGGCTGAAATCGTCCCGAGTAAGCGTATTTGCGAGTTGTCCATGTCCCCAGTCGTCTCAATGGCCGAAATCTCCCGCGGCGCCAGCCCTGCCGGCTGGCTCAATTCCATCATCAAGGGTGACTGCGTTGCCGCCCTTGAAGCGCTGCCCGACAACTCCGTCGATGTCGTCTTCGCCGATCCGCCGTACAACCTGCAACTCGGTGGCTCGCTGCATCGCCCCGACCAGTCGCTGGTCGATGCGGTCGATGACGAATGGGACCAGTTTGTTTCCTTCGAGGCTTACGATGCCTTCACCCGCGCCTGGCTGCTCGCCTGCCGCCGCGTGCTGAAGCCCACCGGCACGCTCTGGGTCATTGGCTCCTACCACAACATCTTCCGCGTTGGCGCGACGCTGCAGGATCTCAACTTCTGGATCCTCAACGACATCATCTGGCGCAAGACCAACCCGATGCCGAACTTCAAGGGCCGCCGGTTCCAGAACGCCCATGAAACGCTGATCTGGGCGAGCCCCAGCGCCAAGGGCAAGGGCTACACGTTCAACTACGATGCGCTCAAGGCATCGAACGACGACGTCCAGATGCGCTCCGACTGGCTGTTCCCGATCTGCTCGGGCGGCGAGCGTCTGAAGGGCGAGGACGGCAAGAAGGCGCATCCGACCCAGAAGCCGGAAGCCCTGCTTGCCCGCATCCTGATGGCCTCGACCAAACCGGGTGATGTCGTGCTCGATCCGTTCTTCGGTTCCGGCACCACCGGCGCCGTCGCCAAGCGCCTCGGCCGCAATTTCGTCGGCATCGAGCGTGAGCAGGCCTATATCGATGCCGCCTCCGAACGCATTGCCGCCGTCGAACCGCTCGGCAAGGCCACCCTGTCGGTCATGACCGGTAAGAAGGCCGAACCGCGCGTCGCCTTCAACACGCTGATCGAAAGCGGCATGATCAAGCCTGGCACGGTGCTGACGGATGCACGCCGCCGCTACAGCGCCATCGTGCGTGCCGACGGAACGGTCGCAAGCGGCGGTGACGCCGGCTCAATCCACCGTCTCGGCGCCAAGGTTCAGGGTCTTGATGCCTGCAACGGCTGGACCTTCTGGCACTACGAGGACGCCGGTATCCTGCGGCCGATCGACGACCTGCGCGCCGTCATCCGCAGCGACATGGCCAAGATCAACTGATCGGCGGCTACAGCGCCGCGCGTCAAATATAACGCGCGGCGCTGTAGCACTTCAAATATGCAGCAGAACTGCAGTTAAACGTCAAAACGCCGCGCCATCTCCAGATGCGCGGCGTTTGCGTTTCGGATCGTCGGGACGTCGTTGTCGTGGATCAGGAACTGCCGGTCGGCGCCATCAGCAGGTCGTAGCAATCGCCGCAATAGCCGAATTCGTAGCCGGAGGTCTGCCAGGGCTCAACCGGTGTCTCGCAACAGATGCAATGGATGACCCAGCGGGCAGGGCTTTCCGAATTCAGGTCCTGCGACGGCTGCGGGCGCGCGCTCTTGTTCGACGTGTCGGTATTGCCATTCATCTTCGCTGCCTTTCCTGTCTGCAATGGCAGGAACGAAACGGGGAAAACAGAAGTTTCAAAAAAGCATCTTCATATGAGTGCCGCGAAATGAAACAGCCGGCCGATTCGATTGTGCTGATGTCGTCAGCATAACACGTCAAAGGGTTTTAAACGTCATCTCGCGAACGCAAAAAGCGGCCGGAGATGGGTGCTCCCGCCGCTTTTTTAAGATGGTGTCCGTGTCAGAACAGGAAGTCGCCGGCGTCGAGGCTGGAGAGCTTGACATGTTCCAGCACCAGCTTGTCGCCATTGCCGCCGTCGATGACGATGGAGGTGCCGACGACCGTCAGGTGATGCGCCTTCAGGTCGGCGAAGCTGGTGACGGATGCAAGGCCAGACAGGTCGACGATGTCGTGATCGCTGCCGATGGCGTCGAAATCCTTGATCGTGTCGGCGCCGTACTTGGTCTTGAACACGAATGTATCGACGCCGCTGCCGCCCGTCAGGATATCCTTGCCGGCGCCGCCGTTGAGAATGTCCTTGCCCGTGCCGCCCGAAAGCTTGTCGTCGCCATTGCCACCGGACAGGCTGTCGTTGCCGCTGTCGCCGGACAGCGTGTCATTGCCATCATTGCCAAAGAGCTTGTCGTTGCCGGACCCGCCATAGAGCTTGTCGTTGCCGGCATTGCCGCTGAGATTGTCGTTGCCCGACAGGCCGTTCAGCGTGTCGTTGCCCGCGCCGCCCCAGAATTTGTCGGCATAGGCGGTGCCGTTGATCGTGTCGCTTCCGGCGAGCAAAGCATCGAGAAACTTGGTCGTACTGCCGCTATCCCATGCAGCCGCCAGCGCCTTGCCCGAAAGCGAGAGGCCGCTTTCGCTGATGATGGTCACGCCGTTCTTGACGATCGAGAATGATGTCAGCGTGCCCGCCGTGATGCCGAAAACCTCGCCGCCGACGACCTTGTACTTCAGGCCGGTGCCGGAAAACTTCATGTAGTTCTTGGAATTGTCCGACAGATAAATGCCCGTCGCGGTGAATTTTTCGGTGTTGTAATCGAGGATGGTGTTCAGCTTGGTTCCGGCAATATCCTGCAGATCGAGACCGGCGGTTTTCTTGAAACCGCTCAAATTTACTTTCGCCATGTTCGCTCCCTGAGTGCCCCCGAAAGGCACATATCAACACAGCATCATGCCTTCAACTTTTGGGCGTGTTTCTGGGATCTGTTCGTGGAATCAAACCTAATCCAACGTTAAAAATACAGTTTCTTCAGCATTTTAGGTTCGTCGTATATATTCCGGTTGGCGCAAGCCGATCGTGTCGGGGCGGCGGAAATCGGCGGCGGCTTTTAGAACAATTTAACCATCCCGCGCATATTCTGAATTCAGGCAAGACGACCGGGTGATCAACCACACGAGACGCGCGGGGAGACCCGCAAATTGCCCGACGGCGCGGTCGAAGGACCGCGCGGCACAGAGATAGTTTTCTTCCGGTTTCGTACCTTCAGTCCCGGAAGAAGACTTAAACGCCCAGGATCGGCAATGATCCTGGGCGTTTCTGTTTTCAGGCATCAGGGCAACGAAAAGAGCCCCGCCGGGCAGGCGAGGCTCCGTGTTAAATCCGAGATGAATGACTCAAAGGAAGAAGTCGTCGGCGTACATTTTGGTGACGCCGCTCATCTTGATCTGGAAGTCGGACACGCCGTCGCCGTCCGTATCGCCGGAAATCACGCCGCTGCTGAAGCGCAGTTCACCCGCCCTGTCGTGGAACGATGCGCTGCCGATGAAGGTGAATTTCTGGTTGCCGCTGCTCGACGCGTTGGCATCGATGCTCGACAGGTCGACGACATCGAGTTCGGAGCGGTGGAAATCGGTGATGACGTCGCGGTTCGCACCGACGACGGATTCGCTGATCGAATTGAAATCGAACGTATCAGCACCCGTGCCACCCGTCAGGTAATCGAAGCCGGTACCGCCGACCAGGAGGTCTGCTCCGGTGCCGCCGTCAAGGTCATCAGCGCCGGAACTGCCGTAAAGGTCGTCGTTACCGCTGCCGCCAACGAGGACGTCGCTGCCAGAGCCGCCATAGAGACGGTCGGCGCCGGAATCGCCGTAGAGATCGTCGTCACCGCTACCGCCATAGAGGTCGTCATTGCCCGCGCCGCCATAGAGGTCGTCGTTTCCGCCAAGGCCGTCGAGGACATCGTTGCCGCCGAGGCCCTTCAGGATATTGCGGACGGAACTGCCGGTGATGTCATCGTGGCCGAGATTCGTGCCGGTGGCATTTTCAATGCTGACCAGCTTTTCCGCATGGCCCTTGGTCGTCGTCGCCTTCCCCGCGCCAAGGTCGATTGTCACGCCCTTGCCCTTCTGGGAATCGTACTTATCCTGTAGGGCGTAGCTGATCGTGTCGGTGCCGGTTCCGCCATTGTAGTAATTGTCGACACCCACCGTCAGGAAGCTGTCGTTGCCGGAATCGCCGTAATACTTGCTGGCTTCGGTATCGAGTTCGAAACGGTCGTTACCAGCACCGCCAGATACGATATCGAGCTCGGTCGAAACGCCTGCCCGGATATCGGCGACATAGAGGTCGTTGCCGTTGCCCATGTAGATCTCGTTGCTGCCCTCGAAATAGTTCAGCACGTAATCGTCACCGTCGCCGGCGCTGACATAGTTGCCGCCGCCCTTGCTGTCGGTACGATTGAGGTAGATGTCGTCATCGCCGTCATAGGCGTAGATTTCAGCGAAGCTGCGGCTTCCCTGTACGATCTTGTCGTAGCCGTTCGTACCGCGAATAGTCGTTGCCATATGCATGTACCCTTCTGTTAACCTGCTGAATTCTGGAGGGGATCATGAGGGCAGGAAGGTGAATGATACCTGAACCAAATGCGGCGGTTTGGTGGTTTCAAATGGGGTTTTTGGTGTCAGTAATCGGTGACATCGACACGGGTGATCCGGCCCTGTCCATTAAAGGTGATCGTCTCCTCGCCCTGCCGCTGAAGAGGCAACCCGGTGAGGCTGCTGGTGGCGGAAAGGTGCCAGACGGCACGCGCCGAGACCGGGGAGAGGACCTCGATCAGGCTGTCTTCGGCGACCTGATCCGAATATTCGGCAAAGTAGCGGCGGAAGCCCGCCATGATCGCGTCCCGCCCGTTGAGACCGCCGACCTTGCCGGACGTGTAGCTTGCCTCATCAGCGAAGAAGGCATCGATCGCATCGAAGTCGAGCGCGTTGATCGCGGCATGGAATCGCTCGACCAGAGCAACAGGATCGATCGGCATGGCGTGCGCGGTTTCCCGTTTCAAACTGTCAGACCGTAGGCGGAAAGATCGGCCTGGAGTGTTTGCGGATCGGTGAAGTGCACGGCATGCCATCCGGCGGCCCGGGCGCCCTCGACATTGGCGACGCTGTCATCGATGAACAAGGTCGCCGACGGCTCCAGCCCGAAGGTTTCCGCATGCGCCCGGTAGATTGCCACATCCGGCTTGATCAGGCGGATATCGCCCGACACCGTGACGCCGCGCGGCAGCGTCAGGAAGGGAAAGCGTTTCTGCGCCTCCCTGAAGGTGTCGGAGGCGAAATTGGTCAGCATGGTGACGTCATAGCCCTTGGCGATCAGGCTTTCCATGATCGAGACGCATTCGACATAGGCATGCGGCACCATTTCGTGCCAGTGCTTGCGGAAGGCGCGGATGTTCTCCTCATGCGTGGGGTGGTTGGCGATCAGCAGGTCCTCTGCCTCGCGCCAGTCGCGGCCGCGGTCCTGCTCGATGTTCCAGTCATGGCTGCAGACATTGGCGAAGAACCAGTTGCGCTCCTTGTCGTCCGGAATGATTCGGGAAAACGGAATATGCGGATCGTAATGGATCAGCACCCGGCCGATGTCGAAGACGATGTGGCGGATTTCGCTGCTCATTCAGATGTTCCTCATTGCGCTGGCCGGCCGCCCTTGAAGGCATGCGGCAGTGCCTGGGCGATCGCTTTTTTCATGACGGTCGGCAGGGCCTGCGCCTCCAGGGAGGCGAGTGGTTCCCACCAGCCATTTCCCGTTTTGTTCTCATTTGCCACATTGGCCCGATAGATCGACAAGCGCAATTCAAAATGCGTAAAGACATGCGTAATTGTTCCGCATGCCTCCCAGGCAGCGGCAAACGGCTGGGCCGAAATGCTGGTGTCGCCGTCGATCCGCGCCGTCCATGCGGTGCCCGGAACTTCCGTCATGCCGCCGAGCAGACCGGTTTCGGCCCGCTTCTGCAGATAGACGGCACCATCAGGTTTCACCGCGACGAAGGCGGCGCCGACGCGTATGGGCTTTTCCTTCCTTGCCGCCTTGCGCGGAAAGGTTTCCGGATCGGCCGTCCGGAGCGCCAGGCAGCGCTCGTTGATCGGACAGAGGGCGCAGGCCGGCCGTTTCGGCGTGCAGATGGTCGCGCCGAGGTCCATCATCGCTTGCGCGAAATCGCCGGGACGCTCACTGGGCGTCATCTCCGCCACCAGCCCCCGCATCTGCGGCTTGGCTGATGGCAGCGGCGTTTCGATCGCATGCAGGCGGGAAATCACCCGCTCGACATTGCCGTCGAGCACGGCGCTCCTGCGGTTGAAGGCAATGGCGGCAACGGCCGCCGCCGTGTAGTCGCCGATGCCCGGCAGCGACTTCAGGCCTTCTTCCGTATCCGGAAAGATTCCCCCATGATCCCGCTCGACACTTTCGGCGCATTTCTTCAGGTTTCGCGCCCGGGCGTAATAGCCGAGCCCCGCCCAGGCCTTCATCACCTCTTCGGTGTCAGCGGCGGCAAGGTCGGTAACACGCGGCCAGAGCGACAGGAACTTGTGGAAATAGGGTTTGACCGCCTGCACGGTGGTCTGCTGCAGCATCACCTCGGAAAGCCAGATATGATAGGGATCAGCCAGCACGCCGCTCGCCGCCATCGACGGAGAAATCCGCCAGGGCAGGTCGCGATGGTGCCGGTCGTACCAGCTAAGAAGCCGTTTGGTCGCGTCGGCTGCTGTCAAAGTCTGCTGCATCATTTGCCGGAGGGTTGGTTGCGGCCTATACTTGGCGAAGTGTTCGCCATCCTTCAAGGCGCAATCGGGAATCGAAAGCTTATCCGTTGAAGCAACCTTATACCCGCAAGGGCGTCGTTCAGATCAGTGAAATCGCCAATCGGCTGATCGATCCGGTGCTTGCCAAGCGCGCCGGCATCAATACGTTGCTGCTCGGTTCCTGGGACGAGATCGCCGGCGAGGAGTTCGCCGACTGCACCCGGCCGGAAAAGATCGCATGGCCCCGCCGCGCGGCCGAGATGAGTGGCGAGGGTGGCTATCAGCCCGGTGTTCTCACCATCGCCTGCGAAGGCGCGCGGGCTCTGTTTCTCACCCATGCGCAAGGCGAACTCATCCAGCGGATCAACGGGTTCTTCGGTTTTCCGGCCATCAGTCAGATGCGGATCGTCCAGAAGCCGGTGTCGCCGCCGCTGAAACGCAACTGGAAACCGCGGCCCCTGACCGGTGAACGCGCCCGGCATCTGGAGACGCTGGTCGATGGCATCGAGAGCGATGCGCTGAAGGCGGCGCTGACCCGGCTCGGCACCGCCGTGCTGTCGCCTCGAAAAAAGTGATCGGGAACATCAGCCGGTCACAATTGTTTGAATTTTGGTGAGCATCAGGCCCTTGTCGCCCCGCCGCAGGCAAGTTATCGAATTTTCGACCGTTTTCGTTCATCCCCCTACACAGGTGACAATCCATGTTCCTTTCTGAAATGAGCCCATTCAAGCGCCTTCTGAGCGGCGTTGCCGTGGCAACTGTCGCCTTGACGCTCGCCGCCTGCAGCGACGAGAAGAAGGACGCGGCTGAAACCGGCAAGACCGAGACCACCGACACCGCGACGAAGACCGAGGTCAAGCCTGCCGACGGCGGCTCGATGATGGCGGCGACGAAGACGGAAGCCGCGTCGACCGAAGCCAAGCCGGCTGCCGATGCCGGCCAGACCCAGGTTGCACAGGCCGCGGCCCCCACCAAGGTCGAGCTTCCCCAGCCGGAAGGCGAAATCGAGATCGCCAAGCTGATGGAACCCGGCCCGCTGCCGGAAATGTCGATCGGCAAGGCCGACGCCAAGGTGACGATCGTCGAATATATGTCGATGACCTGCCCACATTGCGCCCGCTTCCACAACGAGACCTTCGACGCCATCAAGGCGAAATATGTCGACGGCGGCCAGGTCCGTTTCGTGGTGCGCGAATTCCCGTTCGACCCGCGCGCTGCTGCCGCCTTCATGCTGGCGCGCTGCGCCCCGGAAGGCCAGTATTTCCCGATGGTCTCCATGCTGTTCAAGCAGCAGGAAACCTGGGCCGCCGCCCAGAACGGCCGCGATGCTCTGCTGCAGATGTCGAAACTGGCCGGTTTTACACAGGAGAGCTTCGAGGCCTGCTTGACGAACCAGAAACTTCTGGATGATGTGAATGCCACGATGCAGAAGGGCGGCAAGGACTACGGCGTCGCAGCCACCCCGACCTTCTTCATCAACGGCAAGAAATATTCCGGAGAAATGTCGGTTGCCACCATGTCGGGCCTCATCGACTCGATGCTCTGATCCCGACCGTTTCCTGGAAACGACCGACGGGCGCCTTTGTGCGCCCGTTTTTTTTGACGTCCGGGTGATGAAGCGGAGTGACAGAGGGGGGTATCTTGCCTCCGGGCGGGCCACATGAAATTCACAAAACTCCGCCTCCTCGGCTTCAAGTCCTTCGTCGAACCCTCCGAATTCGTCATCGAGCGTGGCCTGACCGGCGTCGTCGGGCCGAACGGGTGCGGCAAGTCGAACCTGGTCGAGGCGCTGCGCTGGGTGATGGGGGAGAATTCCTACAAAAACATGCGTGCGTCCGGCATGGATGACGTGATCTTTTCAGGCTCCGGAAACCGTCCGGCCCGCAACACCGCCGAGGTCGGGCTCTATCTCGACAATTCGGATCGCACGGCGCCTGCCGCCTTCAACGACAGCGACGAAATCCAGGTCACCCGCCGCATCGAGCGGGAGAACGGCTCCGTCTATCGTATCAACGGCAAGGAGGCGCGCGCCAAGGATGTGCAACTGCTGTTTGCCGATGCCTCGACCGGCGCGCGCTCGCCGTCGATGGTGGGGCAGGGACGGATCGGCGAACTGATTTCGGCCAAGCCGCAGGCGCGGCGGCAACTGCTCGAAGAGGCGGCCGGCATTTCCGGCCTGCATTCGCGCCGCCACGAGGCCGAACTGCGCCTTCGCGGCGCCGAGACCAATCTGGAGCGACTGGAGGATGTCACCTCCCAACTCGAAAGCCAGATCGAGAGCCTGAAGCGCCAGTCGCGCCAGGCCAACCGTTTCAAGATGCTGTCCGCTGATATCCGAAAGCATGAGGCGATACTCCTGCATATCCGCTGGGTGCAGGCCAAGGAGGCCGAGGGCGAGGCCAGCAGCCAGCTGAACCAGGCGACCTCCCTGGTGGCGGAGAAGGCGCAGGCGCAGATGGAGGCAGCCAAGGCGCAAGGAATTGCCAGCCTGAAATTGCCGGAACTGCGCGAAGGCGAGGCGCGTGCGGCCGCCGCCCTGCAGCGACTGCAGATCGCCAAGTCTCAGTTGGAAGAGGATGCCGGCCGCATCCTGCGCCGCCGCGACGAATTGAGCCGCCGGCTGTCGCAGCTTGCCGAAGACATTTTGCGCGAGGAGCGCTTGATCGCCGACAATGCCGGCATTCTGTCGCGGCTGGAGGAGGAGGAGCGCGAACTGCGCGATCTTCTTTCCGAAGCCGGCGAGCGGGCGGAGGAGGCGCGCGAACGGCTGGCCGATGCAAGCGAGACCCTGGCGTCGAGCGAACGGCAGCTTGGCTTGCTGACGGCCGAGAAGGCCGAGGCACAGGCGTCGCGAAACCAGCTTGAAAAGACTATCCGCGATCTGGCAGACCGGCAGGCGCGTCTCGCTCGCCAGCTATCCGACCAGAGCCGCGATCTCGGTGAACTCGACCGGCAGATTTCGGCGCTGCCTGATCCGCAGGAAAAACGCGAGGAAGTCGAGGCCGTCGAAATCGCGCTGGAAAATGCCGAAGGTGCCATTGCCGATAATGAGGATGCGCTGAATGCTGCCCGGCTCGCCGAAACGGCGGCGCGTCCGCCGGTCGATGCCGCCCGCGCCCGGCTGAACGGCATCGAGACCGAAGCGCGCACCATCCGGCGCATGCTGGAAGCCTCGCTGGTGCAGGGCGCCGCGCCGCCGGTGGTCGATGACATGAAGGTTGATCGCGGCTTCGAGACGGCGCTTGGTGCCGCCCTTGGCGAGGACCTCGAATCGCCGCTCGATTCCGCAGCCCCTGCCCATTGGCGCATGCCCGGCGATGCGACCGGCGATCCGCAGTTGCCGTCCGACGCGGTGCCGTTGACACAGCATGTGCGCGCGCCGCAGGCGCTCGATCGCGGTCTCAGCCAGATCGGCATTGTCGAGGATGATGCGACGGCGGAAAGGCTGCTGCCGCTCTTGAAGGCCGGCCAGCGGCTGGTGACGCACGCCGGCGCTGTCTGGCGCTGGGACGGGCATGTCACGGGTGCGGATGCGCCGAGTGCGGCAGCGCTCAGGCTGGCGCAAAAGAACCGGCTGGCCGAGTTGGAAAACGAAACGTTGGAAGCCCGTGAAGAGCTCCAAACCCGCGAGGCGGCACTTGCGGCGGCGGCGGCGGGTATCCGGGCCGAGGATGAACGGTTGCGGCTGGCGCGCGAATCCCAGCGGATGGTCGCGCGCAAGCTGGCCGAGGCTCGCGATGCGCTGGCCGCTGCCGAGCGCGCATCGGGCGATCTCGTCCGTCGTCGCGCCGTGCTTGCGGAGACGAGCGCCCAGCTTTCCCTGCAGGTCGAGGAGATCGGCGAGCAGATGGAGGCCGGTCGTGAGGCGCTGGAGGATGCGCCCGACCTGACGGCGCTGGAGCAGAAACTCACCAGCCAGATGACCGCTGTTGCGACCGACCGGGCGCTGGTGGCGGAGGCACGCGCTATCAACGATGGACTGGCGCGCGAAAACGAGGCCCGCGACCGCCGGCTGCACGCGATCGAGGCCGAGCGGCAGACATGGAACACGAGGGCCAGAAGTGCGCAGGAGCATATCGAGACCTTGCGCGATCGTGAAAGCGAGGCCCGCGAGGAGGCCGAGGAACTGCTCGAGGCGCCCGACGAATTCGACGAAAAGCGCCGGGCGCTGATGAATGAACTCGCAAAAGCCGAGGAGGCGCGGCGTCAGGCGGCCGATGTGTTGGCGACGGCCGAAAACCGCCAGCGCGACGCCGACCGTGTGGCCGCGACGGCACTTTCCGAGCTCGCGGAAACACGCGAAAAGCGCGGCCGTGCCGAGGAGCGGCTGGTCTCCGCCCGTGAAAAGCGGGTCGAGGTGGAGGCGCGCATCCGCGAGGCTTTGGCCTGCGCGCCGCACGAGGTGCTGCGCCTGACCGGCCTGGCTGTCGATAGCGCCCTGCCGGATATCCGTCAGATCGAGCGCGAACTGGAGCGCCTGAAGATCGAGCGCGAGCGGCTGGGCGCGGTCAACCTGCGCGCCGAGGAAGAGCAGAAGGAACTGTCCGACAGGCTTGACGCGCTGATGAAGGAGCGGGAGGACGTCATCGATGCGATCCGCAAGCTGCGTTCGGCGATCCAGAACCTCAACCGCGAAGGTCGCGAGCGACTGCTCGCCGCCTTCGACATCGTCAATGTCCAGTTCCAGCGGCTGTTCACCCATCTGTTCGGCGGCGGCACGGCCGAACTGCAACTGATCGAAAGCGACGATCCGCTCGATGCCGGCCTCGAAATCCTCGCCCGTCCACCCGGCAAGAAGCCGCAGACAATGACGCTGCTCTCCGGCGGCGAGCAGGCGCTGACGGCTATGGCGCTGATCTTCGCCGTGTTCCTCACCAATCCGGCGCCGATCTGCGTGCTCGACGAAGTCGATGCGCCGCTCGACGACCACAATGTCGAGCGCTACTGCAACCTGATGGACGAGATGGCGGCCTCGACCGAGACCCGTTTCGTCATCATCACCCACAACCCCATCACCATGGCCCGCATGAATCGCCTCTTCGGCGTCACCATGGCCGAACAGGGCGTCAGCCAACTGGTTTCCGTCGATCTGCAGACGGCCGAGCAGTTGCGGGAAGCTGTGTAATAGCAAAGATTCGTCGAGGGTGATTTGTGCCGCCTTTGGCAGGCGCCTCGTCTTCCCGGCCGCGTCGGACCCCTTGCACGACGTGGTTGCTTCGTGGCTGCAACTCTCCTCGGCGGAAAGAGGATAAGGCAGATCGGAGCGGGGACGGCGGAGAGAGACGCCTGTCGCTGCAAAGACAGGCATGGCGCCGAAAAGGGCAGAATTTTGCTGCATCGCAGCAAAATTCTGTATCCGATGCATTTTAAACGCGAAAAGGATACTGTAGCCTTCGGTGGGAGCCGAATGGGTGGAGACATGCGATGACGAAGTGGGTTTATACCTTCGGCGGGGGAGACGCTGAGGGAACGGCGAGGGACAGTCAGTTGCTGGGCGGCAAGGGCGCCAACCTGGCGGAGATGTGCAATCTCGGCCTGCCGGTGCCTCCGGGACTGACGATCATCACCGAGGCCTGCGGTCGTTATTACACCGATGGCCGCAGCATTCCCGACGACTTGAAGGCTCAGGTCTCCGCAGGCATCGAGAAGATGGAGGCGATCACCGGCCGTGCCTTCGGCGATACCAGCAAGCCGCTCCTCCTGTCGGTCCGTTCCGGCGCCCGGGCATCAATGCCCGGCATGATGGACACGGTGCTCAATCTCGGCCTGAATGACCGCACGGTCCAGGCGCTCGGTCATGATGCCGGCGACGCACGCTTCGCCTGGGACAGTTATCGCCGCTTCATCCAGATGTATGCCGACGTCGTCATGGGGCTCGACCACGATGTCTTCGAGGAAATCCTGGAGGACGAGAAGGGCCGGCTCGGCCATGAGCAGGACACAGAGCTTTCCGCCGTCGAATGGCAGCATGTCATCTCGCTCTACAAGCGGACGATCGAGGAGGAACTCGGCGAAGCCTTTCCGCAGGATCCGGAAGTCCAGCTCTGGGGGGCTGTCGGCGCCGTCTTTGCCAGCTGGATGAACCCGCGCGCCATCACCTATCGCCACCTGCACAATATCCCCGCCACCTGGGGCACCGCCGTCAACGTCCAGGCCATGGTGTTCGGCAATCTCGGCAACACGTCCGCAACCGGCGTTGCCTTCACCCGCAACCCGTCGACCGGTGAAAACGAACTTTACGGCGAGTTCCTCGTCAATGCGCAAGGCGAAGATGTCGTCGCCGGCATCCGCACACCGCAGAACATCACCGAGGCCGCCCGCATTGCGTCAGGCTCAGACAGGCCGTCGCTGGAAAAGCTGATGCCCGAAGCCTTCGAGGAATTCCAGGCGATCTGCGACCGGCTGGAAGGCCATTACCGCGACATGCAGGATCTGGAATTCACCATCGAGCGCGGCAAGCTCTGGATGCTGCAGACGCGGTCGGGCAAGCGCACCGCCAAGGCGGCTCTGCGCATCGCCGTCGACATGGCCGAGGCCCGCATGATCAGCAGGGAACAGGCCGTCGCCCGCATCGATCCCGCCTCGCTCGACCAGTTGCTGCATCCGACCATAGATCCGCGCGCGCGCCGCGATATCATCGGTTCCGGCCTGCCGGCATCCCCGGGTGCGGCGACGGGCGAGATTGTCTTCACCTCGGACGAGGCGGTATTGGCCGAAAAGGAAGGACGCAAGGTCATCCTTGTGCGTGTCGAGACAAGCCCGGAAGACATTCACGGCATGCATGCTGCGGAAGGCATCCTCACCTCGCGCGGCGGCATGACCAGTCACGCGGCGGTCGTTGCCCGCGGCATGGGCATTCCTTGCGTCTCCGGCGCCGGCAACCTGCGCGTCGATGCCCGCAACGAGCTTCTGATCGCCGCCGGCATGACACTGAAGAAGGGCGACGTCATCACCATCGACGGCTCCTCCGGGCAGGTGCTGAAGGGCGAAATCCCGATGCTGCAGCCGGAACTGTCCGGCGACTTCGGCAAGATCATGGCCTGGGCGGATGCCAGCCGCCGCATGACCGTGCGCACCAATGCGGAAACCCCGGCGGATGCACGCGCGGCGCGCTCCTTCGGCGCCGAAGGCATCGGCCTTTGCCGCACCGAGCATATGTTCTTCGAGGGCGAGCGCATCAATGTGATGCGCGAAATGATCCTTGCCGCCGACGAGGCGGGGCGTCGCGTGTCGCTCGCCAAGCTGTTGCCGATGCAGCGCTCCGACTTCACCGAGCTGTTCTCGATCATGCACGGCCTGCCGGTGACGATCCGCCTGCTCGACCCACCGCTGCACGAATTCCTGCCGAAGACGGACGAGGAGATCGCCGATGTCGCCACCGTTCTCGGCATGAAGCCGGCGGAACTGCGCCAGCGCGTCGATGCCCTGCACGAGTTCAACCCGATGCTCGGTCATCGCGGCTGCCGTCTGGCGATTTCCTATCCGGAAATCTGCGAGATGCAGGCCCGCGCCATCTTCGAGGCTGCCGTCGAGGCCGCCCGCGAAACCGGCGCCCCGGTGGTGCCGGAAATCATGGTGCCGCTCGTCGGCCTGAAATCGGAGCTCGATTACGTCAAGGCCTGCATCGACGCCGTTGCGAAAGAGGTCATCGGCGAATCCGGCATCGAGATCGAATATCTCGTCGGTACGATGATCGAGCTGCCACGCGCCGCACTTCGCGCCCATGTCATCGCCGAGAGCGCCGATTTCTTCTCCTTCGGCACCAACGACCTGACGCAGACGACCTTCGGCATTTCCCGCGACGATGCCTCGCAGTTCTTGAACACCTATATCCAGAAGGGCATCGTCGAAAAGGATCCCTTCGTCTCGCTCGATTTCGACGGCGTCGGCGAACTCATCCAGATCGCCGCCGAACGCGGCCGCCGCACCAAGAACGGCCTGAAGCTCGGCATCTGCGGCGAACACGGCGGCGACCCGGCTTCCATCCGCTTCTGCGAGGAGACCGGGCTGGATTACGTCTCGTGTTCACCGTTCCGCGTCCCGATCGCACGGCTTGCGGCAGCACAGGCGGCGATCAACGGCAAGGGGTGAGGTTCAAGAGCAGATCATGAGTATAGCGATGGCTAATTCCTCAAAGGAGACTTTCTTGATCTGCGGCTTGATCGTCGTTTATGCCAAATGGGATGATGAGGCAAAGGTCTGCTGGAATTAGCTAACTCCTAGCCAGCTTTCCTAGAAACCGACGCCACCTCCGAAGTCTGGGCAGGCTTACCCCCCTCTGTCGGCTACGCCGACATCTCCCCCTCAAGGGGGAAATTGGCCAGAAGCTTCTGCGTTCTCTACTCTATTTGAGGACTTGTGGAAAAGAATGATCTCCCTCTTGAGGGGGAGATGTCACGAAGTGACAGAGGGGGCCATCCGCTCCCAGGTAAAATGTTGCAGCGGCGGAAACCTCACTCATCAATGAAATCCCGCACCGCCTTGTTGTACCCGTCCGGATCCTGGAGCATGGCGAAATGGCTGGCGTCCTTGAGGATGATCAGCTTTGCGCCGGGAATGGTCTTTGCCAGGTAATCCGTATGTTCGCGGCTGACCGCCTCGTCGTGGTCCCCGAGCACGATGGCCGTTGGAGTGGTAATCTTTTTGAGATCCTCGTCGCTCCAGTTCGGCTGGGTCGCCCACATATTGCTGATCTGGGTGACGAAGGCGTCGTATTCGGTCGGCGTCGGTGAGATTTTCTCGTAGACCTCGCCGGCATGTTCGATATAGGCCGCGAAGGTCTTGTTCTCCATCACGGTCGAGATGACGCCGTCGATCCTGGAATTGGCGGCCTGGGCAAACAGTTTCGTCAGCCGTTCGGGATGATGGATAGCGATGTCGAGGCCGATGATGCCGCCATCGCTCCAGCCGACGATCGCCGTCTTGTCGATCTTCAGGTAATCGAGCAGGGCCAGATAATCGGATGACATCAGGTCATAGCTGTAAGGATCGGCATTGCGGGTCGAGCGCCCGTGGCCACGGCTTTCGGCGACGATGACGGTATGGTCCTTCGACAGGTCCGCCACCTGCGCGCCCCAGACATCGGCGTAACCGAGGCCGCCGTGGATCAACAGGACGGTGGGGCCGGAGCCATAGACGGCGTAGTACATGTCGATGCCGTTCACCGGCGCCGTGCCGGATTTGGCGGCCTGCGGCAGGGCAGCGGGTTCGGGCAGTTCCTGCCAGCGTTCGGCGGACAGGGCAGGGGTGGTCGAAAGAACAAGCAGCGCGCAAAGCGCACCGAGCATGGCAATGATTTTCATGACATGATCTCCCGTTGGTTGCGGGAGCATCATAGCCGCGAATTGCCGCCCTCAAAGCAAAAGAAACCGGAATCAGCGGCAGGCCGGAGAAAAATCCGTTCCGCTTTCGCGAAGATCAGCGCGCCGTGATAGCGGGCATGCTCAGCGATAGATGACCGGTCGGTTCCAGCCCCACATCATCGGGTCGTCGCCGTAGCGGAAGGCCCGGCTCTCGGCGCGCCGGTCAAGTTCGATCCGCTGCAGGCAGGTCGCCAGTGCATCCGTGTTGCGGCGGAAGCCATAGGAGAGGCATGTCTTCTCGTCTGCCGCGCGGCGCTCTTCAGGCGTTATGGTGGCGCAGGACGAGAGAAGGAGCGTGCCGAGGATCGCCAATGACAGGGTCTTGCGGATATGCATGCTCTGGCCTTGTGAAGTTGCGCAGGCCGGATCCCTATCAGATGCGCTGCAGCACATCCACAAAAGCTTCGGCGAAATTGCGCAGGTCCGCCGTGCGTTCGTCCGGCTTCTCGATGCGGATCGTCGTGCCGTCGCTTTCGAGGCAGGCAAAGACCGTGGTCATCACCGGGCTGCCGTCCTGCGGAATGCGCATGACGGCGATCCGCTCGCAACCGGCGATCAGGCCGGAAGCTGGCAACTCGAACAGGAGGGCACCATCGATGGCGGCGGCCGCGGCGCGCACATGGTCGGCGAATGTGCCGGCATCAGGCTCGAAGCCATCGAGCGAAAGCTCCAGTTCGAGCAGTTCCATCGTCAGGCCTGGATCGGCCGGTGCAACGGCGGCCTGCGTGCCGGATACGGCGGTGTTCGGTTCGGATGATAGCATGTCACTCTCCTTTCAAGCCGCCGGAAAACTGGTGTTTTGCCGCTGCCTGCAAATGTCGATGTGTGTGCAAACCGGTCCAAAGCCGCAAGGACCGGGAAACACGCCTGATCCCCGTTACCAAGACATGCTCAACGAGAATGGCGAATTTGCGGCGCAGCCCTTGGCGGACAGGGGCTGCAGGCTTTGCCGCGTCCAATGGAGGCCCGTTGGTGCTTCGAAAACGCTTCACAGTCTTCCCCAGGATGCTCTAAACAGGAGCGAGAGGTTGCTGCGTCCGACCAGGGGATTGATTCTGCCAGATGATGATCAAGTATGAGCGCCCCACGTCCCTTGCCGCCCGCTGGGCCCGCAGGATCGCCCGCTTCGCCTTCGGTCTCTTCGCCGCCGCTCTCTTCGCGCATCGTTTCGGGCCGCTGGTCACGCCACATTTCACGGCGCTTGCGGCATTGTCGGCGGCCTTGGCGCTGCTTGCCGTGGTGCTGGCCGTCGTCGGCTTCGTGCGTCTCTGGCAGATCGCGGCTATCGGCGGCATCGCCTCGTTCGTCGCGCTGGTCTATGCCATCGTGCCGATCGGCGTTGTCGGTTATGCGCTCGGCGAATATTTCTCCAAGCCGGCGATCTACGATGTCAGCACGGACACCGTGTCGTCGCCGCCATGGATCAAGGTGCCGGAGGTCGATCAGGGTTGGCTGGAGCGGCCGCGGGAGGTGACACCGGAAGACCGTGAGGCGCAGATCGTCGCCTATCCCGGTCTGACCGGCCGGCGCTATGACGGCGCTCTCGACCGCGTCTTCCAGGGCGTGAAGATCGTCACGCAAAAGACCGGCATCACCATCGTTGCCCAGGACGGCGTTGAAAATGCCGAGGCCGATCTCGAGGACATGCCGGCCAAGCCCGAGGAGACGGCGCCCGCCGACAGCGATCCAGATGACGTGCCGATCCCGCTTTCACGCCCGGAAGCGCTCCCTGACGATGCGCGTCCCGGCCAGCGTTCCTCCGATATCCTGGTGCAGGGCGAGTGGCGCACGCTGATCGTCGGCTTCCGTTTCGATGTGCTCATCCGGTTGCGGGAAGAGGCCGAAACCACCTTCGTCGACATGCGCGTCGCCTCCCGCTACGGCCCGCACGATCTGGGCCTTGGCGCGGCTTTCGCCGATCAATTCCTGCATGCGCTGGACGCTGAATTGTTGGGGATCGCCGGGGATTGACCTTGGCTGCGATCTTCAGGCTCCGGATGGAACGTGATCCTGCTCCGCTCTCGCTTTGATCGTCGCGGCAAAGGTCTTGGCCCTTTCGAGCCAGCGCCCGGCGATCAGCACGCGCGGATGCGGCTCGCTGACGCGAGAAACCGGCCGCGATGGTCCGGTGTCGGTACGAAACAGGACTTGCGCCGTCCGGCGATCCGGTAGCGGTTGCGCGCCACCAGTTCATAGAGCGGATCGCGCAGCGCCCTCGGAATCACCCGCAGGATATTGACCAGTGTCCACGGAAAGCCGAGGCCCGCCGCCATGCGCAGCGATCCCCCCGATTTGAAGAAGGCGGTGCCGTCCTCGATCAGGATATTGGTCTCGTAGTCGCGGTTGTTCAGGCCGTAATGCCGGTAGAGTGCTTCGCCGAGCGGCGATTGTGCTGGGATGAAGCGATAGCGGCCCTGCCGGTCATGGCGCAGCACGACGTTCACCCAGCCGGAGCAGAAGATACATTCGCCGTCGAAAACGATGATCGGATGATCGTCGGCAAAGGCGGGGACGGTGGGATCGTTATGGTAGCTATAGGCCGGCAGCGGTCGCATCAGCTCGCTCCGCCGGGCGCCAGGTGAAAGGCGCCGGTCAGCGACGGCGCGCCGTCCGTCTCCACCTGGCCGCGCTCGAGCAGGTCTTCGAGATGGGCAAGGACCGACAGCGCTGCGGCCCCATGCAGGCGCGGATCGGTGGTGGCGTAGATCACCTTGACCATGTCGGGGATCAGGATATCGCCGGCCCGCACGCGCTCCAGCACGGCCCGCTCGCGCATCCGCCGATGCGCCCTCAGACCCCGGAGGAAGGCGGCCGGTTCCCTGACCGGGCCGCCATGTCCAGGCAGGTAGAGCCGGTCGTCACGGCCAAGCATCTTTTCCAGCGACGCCATGTAATCGGTCATCGAGCCATCCGGCGGCGCCACGATCGTCGTCGCCCAGGCCATGACGTGATCGGCGGAAAACACGGTGCCGGTGTCGCCGCCCGCGTTTCCGAGCGCAAAGGATGCATGGTTGGCCGTATGCCCGGGCGTCAGGAGCGCCGTCAGCGACCAGCCGTCGCCAAAAACCGTGTCGCCATCGGCAAGGGCGATATCGGGGGCGAAGTCCATGTCGGAGCTTTCGGCGAAGGGATTGACCTCGCCCGCGTGCAAGAGCCGTGCCGCCCGGTGCGGACCTTCGGCGACGATGAGCGCCCCGGTCTCCGCCTTCAGCCGTCTGGCCAGCGGCGAGTGGTCGCGATGCGTGTGGCTGACGGCGATATGGGTGACCTCGCG
This sequence comes from Pararhizobium sp., assembly GCF_035497515.1. GTDB lineage: Bacteria > Pseudomonadota > Alphaproteobacteria > Rhizobiales > Rhizobiaceae > Pararhizobium. Next base: position 112,175 of record NZ_DATJDJ010000169.1, read on the forward strand.
GCCTTTGAGCGCCGCCATCAGCGCCTGGAAATGCGCCTCGTCCTGCGGCCCCGGATCGATCACCGCCACCGAACGCTCGCCGACGATATAGCTGTTGGTGCCGTGAAAGGTGAACGGGCCGGGATTGTTGACCGTCAGCCGCTGCACGCCATCGGCCACATCAACCGCCTCGCCATGGGCCGGCTTGAAATCGATATCGAATTCCACGTCCGCATCGCTCATGCGTCGTCTCTTCACTTGTACTCGATCTCGATGAAGGACATGAATTCCTTGCCGGCATTGACGACATTGTGCTCGACGCCGGATTCGCGCCGGTAGGCCTGCCCCTTGGCGATATCCACCCGCCGCTCGCCGCCCGGCTCCTCCAGCAGGAACCGGCAATCCGTCATCGGCACGACGACATAACCCATGCCATGCACATGATGCCCCGTATCCGCCCCCGGCTCGAAATCCCATCGCGTGATCCTGACCACGTCATCATCGAGAAGAACGGTCGGCCTGGCAGGCGGGCGGGCGTGAAAAATGCTCATTCGGGTCTCCGGATTTTGAAGGGAGACTAAAGCGGGGGGAGGGAGATGGGAAGGGGAATGGCATTCCGGCCACCCCGAATCTGTCGCCTCACCCCCTCTGTCCCTCCGGGACATCTCCCCCACAAGGGTGAAGATCATTCCTTTTTCCGGATTGTCTCGATAGCCATTGTTAGGGACGCAGTTCGGTCGCGGCCAATCTCCCCTCTTGTGGGGAGATGTCCCGGAGGGACAGAGGGGGATATACCAGCCACGAACCCCCAACCATCATCCTGACAAAAATCCGCGCAAACCTGAACTTAAGCGTTGTCGCATCCGCCCACCTTTGCTAAACCGGCTCTCGATTTGGCTCGGCGATTTGCCGGAGACCAAGCGGTGGGGCGTAGCCAAGTGGTAAGGCACTGGTTTTTGGTACCGGCATCCCCAGGTTCGAATCCTGGCGCCCCAGCCACATTTTCTTTATATATTGATGACTTAACTTGGTTTCGCGCTGCTTGAACAATTTTCCGGCCCAACCTGGGCGAATCGAGCGCAAAGGTCGCTGTAACACTTTAATTATGCAGCAGGCCGAAGCGCGAAGCCCCGGCCTGTAGTCATGAGCGTTACTGACCCTGGATGTAGATCACGTGGGTCTCGGTAAATTCGTAGAGACCGTGCTTGCCGTCCGCGCCGCCGATGCCCGACTTCTTGCGGCCTGCATGGAAACCCTGCATTGCCTCGAAATTCTCGCGATTGATGTAGGTCTCGCCAAACTTCAGCTCACGGCAGGCACGCAGCGCCGAGTTGATGTTGCTTGTATAGATGGAAGAGGTCAGGCCGTATTCGGTATCGTTGGCAAGCGCGATTGCCTCGTCGAGATTCTTCACGGACTGAACCGGCAGGACCGGGCCGAAGGTCTCGCGGCGCATGATGTCCATGGCAGCGGTTGCGCCGGTGATCAGTGTCGGCTCGAAATGATGGCCCTTGTCCTGACCGATCACATTGCCACCCGTCACGATGTGGGCGCCCTCTTCGGTCGCCTTGCGCACGGCTGCCTCGACCTTGTCGAGGGCGGCGCGGTTGATGAGCGGCCCCATGTCGAGATCGTCCGTTTCGGATGGATCGCCCCAGCGCGTCTGTTCGAAAAGAACCTTCAGCTTTTCGACGAAAAGGTCATGCACCGATTCTTCGACGTAAAGCCGCTCGGCGCAATTGCAGACCTGACCGGTATTGATCACGCGGGAAGCATGGATGGCCTTGGCCGCAAGGTCGAGGTCTGCGTCGGCAAGCACGATCGCGGGTGCCTTGCCGCCGAGTTCGAGGTTCACGCGCGTCAGGTTCTCCGCGGCCATCTGCATGATGCGAATACCCGTATCGACGCTTCCGGTGAAGGTTACCAGATCGACCTGCGGATGTTTGACCAGCGCCGCGCCGACACTGGTGCCTTTGCCGCCGACAAGATTGAAGACGCCGGCCGGCAAATCCGTTTCGGCGACGAGCTCGGCGAAGATGAAGGCATTGATCGGCGTCTCGTCGCTTGGTTTGATGACGATCGTGTTGCCGGTCACAAGCGCCGGCGCCATTTTCCGCGCGATCAGGAAGAATGGAAAGTTCCAGGGCAGGATGCCCGCGACGACACCGATCGGCTTGCGCAGGAGAAGCATCGTCTCCTTCGGCCGGTCGCTTGTCAGCACCTCGCCTTCGATGCGGCGCGCCCATTCGGCCATGTAGTCGATATAGTCTGCCGTGAAGTCGACTTCGACCTCCGCGAGGCCGCGGATCTTGCCCTGCTCGCGCACGATGACGTCGGCGAGCTCGGTGCGGTGCTGGCGCAATTTGGCGCTGATTGCACGCAGATGGCCAGCGCGCTCGATCGCCGGCAGTTGTTCCCACGCGGACTGCGCGGCCCTGGCGGCCCGCACGGCCGCGTCAACCTCCTGTGCGGTGCTCTCGGGCACGCGACCGACGATGGCACCGGTGCTGGGATTGAGAACGTCGATCTGCGAGGCGGATGGCTCGACGAAGCGGCCGCCTATATAGTTGCGGTAGCTTTTCGGTTCGGTCGAGAAGCGCTCGGACACTGTCCGGGCCGGGTTGTTCGCTAACATCGTCTATCTCCTCCAGGGGTCTTGCCGATCGGTTCGGCTTTGGGGCGGCATTCACGGACCCAGTCCATGGAAGCCTGAGTTCATCGCGACATGGTCTGGCCACGAATTTGGTCCTTCGCGGCGCGCTGGTGCAGCGCCATGGCGGCAAAGAGATCGAGATGGCCGCCGCCGATATTCTTGAACACGGTGATGTCGCTTTCAGATACGCGGCCTGGATGGGCACCCGTTGCCAGCTCGAAGAGATCGGCGCGGATATCCTCGAAGCGAATCACACCGTTCGCCATCGGCTGGATTATGTCGCCGGTGGAATCATGACCCTCGCGGATATCCATGCAGATCAGGGCCGCGCGGCTCATCACGTCGTCATCCGCCTCGCGCATGTCGGGAAGGTAGGAGCCGACCAAATCGACATGCGTGCCCGGCTTCAGGAGCGCGCCCTTGATCAGCGGTGCGGTCGCCATCGTGACGGACGAGATGATATCGGCCATGGCGAGTGCGTCGTCGAGGGAACCCTGGACCTCGACCGTGATGCCTTCGTTCGAAAGTTCGTCTGCAACTGCCGTCGCCTTTTCAAGGCTTCGGTTCCAGATCAGAAACCTGTCGAGTTCCGGCCGCGCGGCGCGGTGGGCGCGCACCATGTGCGGGGCAAGACCGCCGGCGCCGATCACCAGGAGGGTGCGTGCATCCCGACGCGCGAGCAAGCTTGCGCCCAGCGCGGAATCCGCAGCGGTCTTGCGATAGGTCATCTCGGCGCCGTCGCAGGTCATCAGCGCCTTGCCCGTCTCGCCGTCGAAGAGCACGACGATGCCCTGGATCGACGGTTCGGGCGGCGAACGCCCGCCATTTTCGGGGAAAACGCCGACCAGCTTGACCGCGATGGCTCGCCCCGGAGACCAGGCCGTGAGATTGACGAACATGTTCCCGCCCGCATCGGTAATGCGCCGGTCGAGCAGCGGCATGCCTTGTCCGGCATGGGCGCCCCTCAGCGCCTCGATGAGATAGGTGTAATCCAGCAGCTCGCGGATCCGTTCGGCGTCGAGATGGATCATGATACGCTCCTCAGAGGCCTCGCAGCAGCCGCGCGGCATCGAACATGGCGGCATGGATGTTGCGGCTGTAGATGGCATCGCCGATGCGGAAAAGCAGGTAGCTTCCCGCCTCGTTGTTCACCAGGGTCTGCGGGGCCAGATCGACGAAGGCCTGGTGATCGAGTTCGCCAAGGTTCGTCGAGGCAGGCCGCAGTTCGTGGTAGAGATCGTCGATCGGCATCACGCCCGCCTCGCAGACGACCTGCGTCACCTCACGCTCCTGGTCGCGATCACTGTAGGCTTCGCGCAGCACGGCGATCAGTGCGTTGCCCTCGATATACACGGACCGCAGGTAGTAGCCGGGGGTCATGATCACATTGCGCTCATGCAGACGCTTCATGAAGTTGATACGTCCCGTACCGCCCGTGTGGGCACCGATCATCTGGTCGGGTGCGGCGATCTCCACCAGCGCGCCGCGCTCGGACATGAAGTCCGCGACGGTGAGGCCCTGCGTGTCGCCGGTCACATCGTAGAGGAGCACATTATCGCCGGGTTTCACGGCGCCGGACAGAATGTCCCAGCTGGACGTGATGTGTTCGCGGCCCGGAATCTCCGGCACCATTGGACGCCCGCCGGTGGCGACGATCACCACGTCCGGCTCCTCGGCCATCACGGCCTGGGCGGTGGCCGCGGTCGATGTCCGCACGTCGACGCGCAGCTTGCGGACCTGCATGTCGAGCCACCGGCTGATGCCGCCCATGTTTTCGCGCCAACCCAGCATGCGGGCGAGCCGCAACTGACCGCCGAGCTGCGCTTCCTTCTCGAACAGGACCACGTCGTGGCCGCGCAGAGCCGCGACGCGCGCCGCTTCCATGCCGCCCGGTCCGCCACCCACGATCACGACCTTCTTGCGGGCGGGAGTACTCTTCACCTCATGCGGCAGTTGACCCTCGCGCCCCGTCGAGACGTTCTGGATGCAACTTGCCGGGTGGCCTGCGGAAACGCGATCGATACAGTAGTTGGCGCCGACGCACTGGCGGATGTCCTCATCGCGACCTTCCATCATCTTGCGAACGAGATGCGGGTCGGCGATGTGGGCGCGGGTCATCGCAATCATGTCGACATGGCCCTCGGACACCGCACGCGCGGCGGTGGCGAGGTCGCGGATCGCGGAAGAGTGAAAGACCGGGATGTCCACTTCCGTCTTCACCGCGGAGGCGAGGTAGAGGAACGCGCCGGAATCGTAGGACATGTCGGGCAACATGCTCTGCAGGCCACGCACCGTGTCGCCATGTCCCTGGTGGACGTTGATGTAGTCGAGCAGGCCGGTGGCGGCAAGTGCCTGGGTGATGCGCAGGCACTCGATGGCGTCCATCCCGCCTTCCTGCAATTCATTGGCCACGAACTTCATGCCGAGGATGAAGTCCTTGCCGACGACGTTGCGGATCTCCTCCATGACCTCGATCACGAACCGCATGCGGTTTTCGCGCGAGCCGCCGTATTTGTCGGTTCGCTTGTTGACGACGGGCGAGAGAAAGGCGTCGAGCAGGTGATGCGCGGTCGCGATCAGTTCGCAGCCGTCTATGCCGCCGCGCTGAATGCGTCCGGCTGCCTCCGCGAAATGGCGGCGCACACGGCGGAAATCGAAATCCTCCATCTCCTTGGCATAGGAGCCATGCATCTCCTCGCGATTGGTGCTCGGGCCGATCAGGGGCAGCCAGTCACGCGAGTCCCACGAGCCGCGGCGGCCCAGATGCGTGATCTGGCACATGACGGCGGCGCCATGCGCATGGACGCGGTCAGCGAACTGCTCGAAATACGGAATGACGCGATCATCACTGACATCGATCTGATTGAACGGTAGCGGGGAGTCCTTCGAGACGGAGGAGGAGCCGCCGAAGCTGGTGAGGGCGATGCCGCCCTTCGCCTTTTCAGCGTGGTAAAGCTGGTATTTGTCCTTGGGCATGCCGTCTTCGGCATAGCCTGGCGCATGCGACGTCGACATGATGCGGTTGCGAAGCGTCAGGTGCTTCAGCTTGAAGGGCTTGAGAAGGGCTTGGGTGTCGGTCATTCGGGTCTGCTCCAGCGGCTCGGGTCGCGCGGGTTGAAGTCGGAAATTGTTGCCTGGATATATGCCGCGACATTGATCCGGCGCTCGTCCTCGGACCAGCCGAGCAATGGTGCGGCAATGACGGAGACCGCCTCGACATGGGCAAGGCCGAGATCCTCGTCCCAACCCAGGGAAAGCCGGCGACGCAGTATGTCCTCGAGCGAACGGGCCTGTTCCTTTTCGACGGCATATCGCACGCTGGCTTCTGTCGCCCGGTTGCCCTCCGGGACCAGCCGGGCGGAATAATCCAGCGGCTGCTTCGGACCCGAGGGCTGAAGTCGGCGCCCCACGGCGGAAGTCAGCCTGCGTCCGGCATCGCGGTGGGTCATCAGCAGGCCACCCGTGAAGACGAAGAAGTTCGTCATGCCCTGGTCGGTCAGGTCATGTTCCATGACCTCCATGGAACCCATCGGCTCGCCATTGCGGGCCGTACGTGGCCGCACGCCCGCCCAGGTATAGAGGACGTCGTCGCGGCGCAGCGGAAGGCCCGGATAGACCTGGTTCATGATCTTCAGGATGCCTTCGACTTCCGGCTCCTCGGCCCTGTAGCCCGCGTGATCGGCTTCCGATGGCATGTCCCACGGACCGGCATAATGCAGATCGCCCCAGGGGATCAGATAGAACGGAGCGCCCTCGGGTGTGATCGTCTCCATGCCAATGCCACGCATCGAGGCCGGGAGCCGCACCACGGCATTCGTTCCCTTGGCGCCTGAGTTGAGGCGCGGTGCCCCGTTCGAGCAGAGACCGGTGATGTCGTCCACCCAGGCTCCGGCGGCATTGACGATCGCCTTTGCCTCGAAGGTCCGGCTCGTTCCGTCGCCAAAGCGCGCGTCGACCTGCCAACCCTGGTTTTCGGAGCGCCGGATCGCCACGACCTCGGCATAGTTGAAGGCTTCCAGCCCGATATCGCGGGCCTTCATCACCGTGTCCATGACGATGCGCTCGGGCCAGACATACTGATATTCGGTGAAGACAAGTGCGCCACGCACGTCGTCCAGATCAGCCATGCCCTGCAGGCCGGGATGTTGCCGGGCTTGCCTGGCCGACATGACCTTGAGGTCAAGCGGCACGCCCTTGTCGAAGAGAGACAGAATGCCGAAGGCAAGTCGTGCGCGCGGGCCCGATATCGCGCTGCGGGCATTGAAAGGAACCACGAATTCGAGCTTTCGAACGCGCTGGGGCGAGGTCTTCACGAAGTCGCCGCGCTCGCGCATGGCGCGCCTGGCGAGTTCCAGGCATTCCAGCGCATAACCCGGGCGGCTGATGAAGCTCCACATCGAGTGGTTCGCCGCCGAAAAATAGGTCAGGCCGCAGTGCTGCAGGCGCGACGTGCGACTGCTCGTGGCTGCCCCGTAGTCGCCACGTTCCAGCAATGCGGTCTTGTAGCCGGCGGCTGCGAGGTGCTGGCCGGCGCCAGCCCCGATGATGCCGCCTCCGATGACGACGACGTCGTAAACGCTAACTGTCATTGTCCGCTTTCCTGAATGATGTTCTTGTCTCTGAGGAAGTCGAGGATGCGGTGCGCCGCCTCATTGGGTGTCAGGCCGACCAGGGGCGCACTGTCGCCGGAAACCTGCCCGGCCGTTATCTTCTTCGGCCTCCGGCGCGCTGGCGTTCGTGTCCAGCTCGCTGCCTCATGATCCTTCGCAACAATTCCGATGGTTGCGTGCAACGTGCCACGCCTCGAACGGGCAAAGGCGCGGGCGCGTGGCGCCGGTGCCAGTTCGCTTGCGGAAATGACCGCCGGAAGCGAGACTGCCAGGCGTCGGCGTGGTGCGCCGCGATAGGCCTGGACCACGATCGCCTCGCCAGCCTCGATCGCATCGATCGAGGCTATGCTGGAAACGTGCCTGATGCCGAGACCGTGCGCGAGGAGATAAGGCACCATCCCGCTCGCCTCGCCGGCATCGGCGGCCATGCCGGTCAGCACCAGATCGGGATTGAGTTGGGAGAGGCGCTCGCCAAGCGTGGGCACGATGTCGTCGCCGTCGGTCCAGGTCCCGATGACCTCGATCGTGTCAAGGCCCATGCCGAGATAGTCTCGCAGGCCTGTGTTCGATGAATCGCCGACATGGAGGGCGATGGGATGGGGGCTGAGGCGCAACGCCATTTCCAGCGCGCGCGCATCGCCGGGCGCCATGCGTGCCCTGCCCGAAACCGGGTGGATGCCCGCCGAAAGCAGGACGACGACCTTCGGATCAGACATTGGCCGGCCCTCCTGCAAGCCGGGCCAAAGCCGGCATGACCTGCTGCGCATCGGCGATGATGGCAAGATCGGCGCGCTTGACCATCGCCGCGTGCAGGTCGGTATTGATGGCGATGACATAGCGGCAACGCTGCACGCCCTGCAGATGTTGGGGCGCGCCGGAAATGCCGAAAGCCAGATAACAACGCGCCTCCACCAGCGTACCGGAGGCGCCGACCTGGCGATGTCGCGGCAGATGCCCGGCGTCGACGACCTGGCGACTTCCGGCGATAGTGCCGCCAAGCGCTTCCGTGACGCCGCGAAACGCGTCCCAATTGGTGACGCCGTCGCCGGCACTGACGATGAAACGCGCCTCGCCGAGCGGCGCATCGAACTGGGAACTGGTGACAATGCCGAGGTCGCGAACGCCGGGCGTCGTCTCGTCGAATTTCAGGTCTATCCGCCTGCCTTCCCGCGCGATGCTACCCTCATGGGCTTCGAACCGACCCTGCGCAAGCGTCGCGACCCTGGGCAGCGGTCGGGAAACCTCGGTCCGGCCTCCAGCCTCCTGGAGGGTGGCTCTCTCGGCCGAAAGCAGATGCAGGGACGTGGCCGGCCGCTCTCCAAGCAGGATGGCCGTACGCCGTGCGACATCGGCATCGGCTCCGCCTTCGCCAAAGAACACGTGACGTCCCTTGAAGCGCTCCATCACGGCCACGACATGCCTGGCGAGAACATCCGGATCTGTCGTCAGCGGCAGCAGGATGGCCCGATCGGCGCCGATCTGCCCGAAGTCTGCCGCCGGGTCCTGAACGCCTACGCGCACCATAACGACACCGCCGCCGATTTCATCGGCCACCTTGCGCGCCGCGCCCAGCAGTTCGCGTTCGGCATCGGGCCACGGTTCTTCCGAGAGGCTGACGACGACGATCCAGGAAACGTCATCCGCCAGCGCGATCCATTGCGGTGCCGCAGGCAGCGGTTCGATTGGCTCGATGCGGGTCGTTGAGCGGGCGGTGCGCAACTCGCCGCGAAGCCGGTGGCCGTTGCTCTTGTGAGGGTCGCGGCGCGGAAGACCGCTGGCACCGAATTTCTCGACGGCCTCAGCCTCCTGATCCGCTTCATGCCGGCGCGGATCGATGCGTGGCACAGTGGCGGGTGCCGAAGGTGCGCGCCTTTGCCTGCGAATGCGCATCATGGCCGGGCCTCGGCTGTCGTTGCGAGCAAAAGCTCCGCGATGTCAATGATTTCAAGCCGGGGCGGCGCGACACCTTCCAGCATCTGCGTGCAGTAGGGGCAGGCCGTGATCAGGAGTTGCGCGTCGGTTTCCCTCGCGTCCTCCATGCGCATGTCGGGAATGCGCCTGTCGCCCGCAATATCGGTGATCGGTGCGCCGCCCCCGCCGCCGCAGCAGCGGGAGCCCATGCCCGAGCGCTCCATCTCGACAAAATCGGTCGAGATGGCGGACAGCAGCGCGCGCGGCGCAGTCGTCTCGCCGTTGTAGCGGCCGAGATAACAAGGGTCATGGTAGGTCACGCGCCGCTCTTCCAGGCGATCGGGCTTGAGCCTTCCTTCCTCCACGAGACGCATCAGCACTTCGGTATGATGCTCGACGCGAAGCGCAGTGCCGAACTGGCGATACTCGTTGCGCAGCGAATGGAGGACGTGCGGATCGATCGTGACGATGCGCCCGAACCTCAGTCCGGAAAGAATGCGGGTGTTTTCCGACGCAAGCCGGACGAAGCTCGCCTCATCGCCCAGACGCCGCGCGAGATCGCCGCAGTCGCGCTCCTCTTCCAGGACGGCGAAATCGACACCGGCCTGACGCAGCAGCGTGACAAACGCGCGCAGCGTGCGCTGGTTGCGACGGTCATAGGCCGTTTCACCGAGCCAGAGCAGGACATCGACCTCGCGGTCCGGCTTCGCCACCGGCAAAGCGAGATCGGCGGCCCAGTCGAGACGTTCTGACAGCGCCCGGCCGCAGGCCGTGTCGGTCTTGTCGAGATTGTCGAGCACCTCGGCCGCCTTGCCGGGAGCCGCGGCCTCTTCGAGAGTCTGGAAGCGGCGAATGTCGATGACCGCGTCAACATGTTCGATCATCATCGGACATTCCTGGACACAGGCGCGGCAGGTTGTGCAGGCCCAGAGCGTTTCAGGTGAAATGCCAAGCATCGCGCCCGCTCGATCCGAAACCAGCGGCGCGATGGGCCCGGCGGCACGCAGCGCCAGGTCGATATGGGGATGCGGGCTTCCGGAATAGCTCAGAGGGGTTCCGGGTGCGGAAAGATTGGCGGCGATATCCTGGACGAAGCGCTTGGGATTGAGCGGCATGCCGGCGGCGAAGGCCGGGCACGCGCTTTCGCAGCGGCCGCATTGGACGCAGGAATCGAAGCCGATCAGCCGGTTCCACTCAAAGCTTCCCACGGTCTCGGCGCCCAGAACGGGCGCATCGAGATCGAGTGCGCGCAAGGCCGCGTCCGGCTTGTTCGCTCCGAAGCGAGCGGGGCGGGGATGGAAGGCGAGATGAAGGGCGCCGGCGACGGCATGCCGCATCGGGCCGTTGGTCACGGTCCAGGCCAGCCAGCCGAGACCGGCCAGGCCACATGCGAAAGCGACGCCGCTGGATATGGTCGAGGCAGCGGACGGCCCGGCGAGCGTGGTGATGGAAAGAGTTGCGAAGGATGCGATGACCAGCGCGAAAGCCGGCGTCAGCAGAGACCACTTGCCGCCGGAAAGATGCGTCGGCCGACGAGGCAACCGGCGACGTCCCTGCAGAACCAGGCCGCAGAGCGTGACGGCGCAGGCGGCCAGGATCATCCAGGACAGGGCACGCGTCCCTCCGTGGAAGACGAGAGCAGCGACAAGAACCAGCGCCGATAGCAGGCCGCCGGCGAGCATGGCGTGCATGCGCGCATTTTCCGGCTTGCGCGCCACCACTTCATGCACGTCATGCAGGTATCGCCGCGGCATCCCGACAAGTCCGGCGAGAACAGGAACCCGGGCGCCAGCACCCACCCGCCAGCGCATCGCAAGCATGGCAATCCTGACGACGGCGATCAGGGTGCCGAAGGCAAGGATACCGAGCATGGCTGTCGTGGGTTCGGGCACGTGACTTTTCCAGAAAATGAACGAGTTCCATGTGGCAGGCGGGATGGCCTCCCGCCTGCTGGCTCTGTTTGCGAGCTTTGATCCGCCGAAAGCGGGCTTTATTCGATGAGGCGCGGCGCGCCGGTGTCGGCGGCGGAGGCCTCGAGGCCATGCTTCACCAGGATCTCGGCGATCTTGCCGTCCTTGTGCAATTCGGCGATGTCGGCGTCGATCGCGGCCGAGAAAGCCTCATTCTTCTTGCTCATCGGAAAGGTGCCCTGGCCGGCCTCACGCGAGGCGCCGATGCGCTCGTCGGACTCCATGACCTTCACCTCGATGCCGCTCAGCGTGCCTTGCTTGATTGCGCTCATGCCGGTCGAGTAACCGTCGAAGGCAGCGGCGAGGCGACCCGCAACGAGATCCTGATGCATGGCGACCGAGGTCGGATAGAGCTTGAGGTTTTCGCCGAACACCTTCTGCAGGTCGCCGACCCAGAGGTTGCCTTGCACGGAGCCGACAGTCTTGCCTTCCAGCGTGCTCATATTGGTGATGCCTTCCTTCGAGAAGAGCGCCATCTGGTCGAGGTAGAGCGGCGCCGACAGGTTCACGACGCGCGTGCGCTCCTTGGTGCGGTACCAGGCGCCGGTGCTGACATCGGCGCGGCCCGAGACGACCGTCTGGATGCCGGCTGCGGCATCGGTCGGCAGCGTCTTCAGTTCAAGACATTCCATCTTGGCGATCTCCGCCAGGATGTCGGCGTCCACGCCCTGCACGTTGCCCGAGCTGTCGATGTATGAGAACGGTGCAAAAGTCACGGCGCCGACCGTGATGAAGCCCGCCTCGGCCGTGGTGATCTCGTGCTTGGGTTTACAGTCCTGCGCATAGGCCGAGACGGTCATGATGGCAGTCGTGGCGACGACGGAAGCGAGCAGTCTGGTCATGTCCATGTGGTGTTCCTCCAGAAGTTATCGTTGCGAATATGCGCCTGCCCTGCGTTCCGCCCATGAAACGATGAAAGAGGCGGGAATACAGACGGCCAGGTAGAAGATCCCGGCCACGCCGAGCGCGGGAAAGTAAAAGAACTGCATCGAGCCGATATCGTAGGCGCGGCTGATGAGCTCGGGCACGGCGATCGCGAAGCAAAGCGACGTGCCCTGGAAGACCAGGATGGCAAAGCCGAGCAGGGCCGGGATCGCGACGCGAACACCCTGCGGGATGATAACGAAGCGCAAGCCGTCCCAGCGGGTCATGCCGAGCGCCATCGCCGCCTCTTTCTGGCCTGCCGGCACGGCTTCCAGGCCCGAACGGATGATCTCGCTCGTATAGGCGCCGGTGTTGAAGCTGATGGCAATGCAGGCTGCGACGAAGGCGCCGACCGACAGGCCGGCATTGGGCAAGCCGAAATAGACGAACTGCAACAGCACCAGCGCAGGCGCGCCACGGCCGACCTCGACCAGCGCCAGACACAGATAGCGAACCGCACGGCTTTTCACCTGGACGCCCAGGGCGAACAGGAAGCCCAGCGGGATCCCGATCGCGAGCGAAACCAGCGTGATCTGTACGCTGATCTGGAAGCCGTTCCAGAAGGAGGGAAGCCAGCCGCGGACATCTTCCCAGGTTACGCCCATGAGCAATGCGTCCATTAGCGAGATACCTTTGCACGAAGATGGCGCTCGGCCTCACGCGACAGGGCGGCGATCGGCAGGCTCAGGAGGATGTAGAGGAGGCCTACGACCGCGTAGACTTCGAGGCCGCGATAGGTTTGCAGCGAGATCTGGTTGCCGCGAAAGGCAAGCTCGGCCACGCCGATCGTCGAGGCGATCGCGGAGTCCTTCATCAGGCCGATCGCATATGTCGCGGCGGAAGGGATCGAAACGCGCAGCATCTGCGGGATCAGGATATCGCGGTAGAGGCGGTACGTGCTGAAATTGAGCGCGGTCGCCGCCTCGTACTGTCCGTGATGGATCGCGACCATGCCGCCACGGTAGATCTCGGCCATGTTGACGGCAGCGATCAGGCCGAATGCCACGACCGCGGCCCAGAAAGCGCTGAGCGTGATGAGTCCGGAACCGAGGCCGAAGAAGATCAGGAAGAGCCAGAGGATCGGCGGGACCGACCGCACGAAGCTGATGATGCCGACCGTCAGGAGACGAACCGGCGCGAAGGTCGATTGCGCGGCCAGCATCAGCGGAAAGCCGACAATCGCCCCGAAGAGCAGCGCCAGGCCGGTCAACGCAATCGTGGTCGGCAGTCCGGCCAGGATATAGAGCGCGGTATCGAAGGTCATCGTTCGTTGACCGCGCGCAGGAAGCGGATGGCGCGCTCCGATTTCGGTGACCGGATGACGTCGCGGCTCGGTCCATATTCGATGACCCGGCCGTCGGCCATGATCATCGCGTGGTCCGACACGTTCTCGGCAAAGCCCATCTCGTGCGTCACGACAATCATCGTCATGCCGCTTTCGGCAAGCTGGCGCATGACTGCGAGCACTTCCAGGCCAAGTTCCGGATCGAGCGCCGATGTCGGCTCGTCAAAGAGCATGACCTTCGGATCCAGCGCGAGCGCTCGGGCGATGGCGATGCGCTGCTGCTGGCCTCCCGAGCACCGGCCCGGATATTGCTGCGCCTTGTCAGCCAGCCCGACGCGATCCAGAAGCTGCATCGAGACCTTGTCAGCCTCGGCGCGTGACCGGCGGAGCACCCGCTGCTGCGGCAGGCTGACATTCTGCAGCACGCTCATGTGCGGGAAGAGGTTGAAGGACTGGAAGACCATGCCCAAGCTCCGGCGCAGCTGGAACAGCTCGTGCCGCTTGGGCTCGGTGCCGCCGTGCATGGAAAGCCCGTTCACAGCGACGACGCCCGAGTCCGGCTTTTCCAGGTAGTTGATGCAACGCAGCAGCGTGGATTTGCCGGACCCGCTGGGGCCGATGATCGCCAGAACCTCGCCGGCCTGGACCGTCAGATCGACGTTTTTCAGCACGGCATGACTGCCGTAGCTCTTGCAGATACCTTGCAGTTGGACGACGGGGGACGCCTTCATGGCTTGTCCTTGGCTATTGCCCGCGCAGGTGCGACGAGGCTTGGCTGACATGCCTCCTGGCGGAGGAGCGAATTGAGCATGTGACCCTGCGGCGCAGGCACTACGTGAACATGAGGAAGATGAGCGCGCCGTTGCGGCTCCCGGCAATGTGGTTCGCCTTCGGCTCGCGAACGACGAAGTCGCCTTTTCCATAACTCTGGTTCTGGTCGTAGAAATCGCCCTCCAGCACGAGGAGGTGCTCCATGCGATCATGCGAATGGCTTCCGGCGTAGGCGCCCGGCTCGACCTTGATGATGTAGGCTTGGCGCCCGTCCTCGGCGTTGAGCAGTTCCTTTGCGAGAAACCCCTCACCGCCGCCATCACCCCAAGGCAGAGCTGCGCTCGACACGACGTGGAAAATTTCTTGCGCAGGGCGATCGCCCGACGCCGGCTGCATCAGTTCAGACATCATATCCCCTTTGCCGGCAGTTGTTTGCCGTGCTTGTGACTTCATTACAGCGCCCATGATGCAAGGCGTCAACGCGAATTCGCCTCACCTTGACATAACCGTGGATTATCGGAAACATACACGGCGAGGAGTTTTCCATGACAAAGTTCCGCACGCGCCTGCCCCCGTTCGCCGCTCTCATCGCTTTTGAAGCGGCGGCCAGGTTGAAGAGCTTCACCGGCGCCGCCAACGAACTGGGCGTCAGTCAGCCGGCCGTCACGCGGCAGATCCGCGACTTCGAGAATATGATCGGCGCGCCGCTTTTCGATCGGCTCCACCGCTCTGTCGAACTCACCGAGCGGGGCAGGGAACTCGCACGGACGTTGACACGCAGCCTTGAGGAGATCGCGGGCTCGGTCGAGCGCCTGCGCGTTAACCGGACAACCGTCGAGCTCAAGATCACGTCCTATGTTTCGTTCTCCAGCCTCTGGCTCGTGCCGCGGATCATGAGGTTCGGGGAAGATCATCCCGATGTCAGGTTCCATACGGTGAGCCAGCATCGTGGCGCGGAGTTGCAGATGGGCTCCGTGGATGTCGCGCTGCGATACGGCCGGGGCGGGTGGACCGATGGCGAGGTGTATTACCTGTTTCACGATCGGCTGTTCCCGGTCTGCAGCCCCGATTATCTGGCCAGGTGCGGAGGCGAAATCCGGCTGGAGGATCTCTGGCGCCACAAGATCATTGATTGCGACAACCACGGTGAATGGCCGGACTGGTCGCAGTTCATGGCGTATCACGATGTCCATGGCGAGCGGCTGAACATCGCGCATCATTATACCTATTACACGGACGCGCTGGTCGCCGCGATTGCCGGCCATGGCATTCTGATGGGTTGGCAGTCGCATGTCAGTGACAAGATCGCCGCCGGACAGCTCGTGCGCTTCCTGCCTCACACCATGCCGAGCACGGACGGCCACTACCTGGTCGTGAAGAACGAGCGGAAGAACCTTCCCGTCATCAAATCGCTGATCAAATGGCTTCAGGAGGAAAGCCGGCCTTACGTGCAGATGCTGCCGTAATGGAAGCGAACAAAGTCGTCGTTCAACGTTTTTCGCATGATCCTCGTCCTGAATGATCCACGGTTCGCGACGTAGGAATGCCCTGAAAGTGCATCGTATGACGGGCGAATCCGTTTCATTTTGCCCAAAAAAACCCGCCGATCTGCACCGGCGGGTCCCTCAACTCCAATCAGATCGTCAAACGACTTACTTCGCCTTCTCGGCCTTTTCGCCACCCAGAAACTCGTCGCACCAGCTCGGGCCGGAGGATTTCTTGACGTCGCCGAGCACGTGGATGGAGCGGATGACGTAGTCGGAGGAGACGGTCAGCTGAACCGAGCAGGAAAGGAATTCGGTGCGGGCGGAGGCGATCTTCTTGCCCTTCTTGCCGTTTTCGCCTTCGGCATACTGCGCCGGGATGGTGCGCTTCTTGTAGCCGCCCTTCCAGGCGTAGACCGTGTTGTCGCCGCTCGAGACGTCGGACTGCGGCGGGCCGAAGGCGGCGAAGAAGGTGCCGGCCGGCTGGCCGTTCCAGCGGGCTTCGACGGCGTTGCGCGCCGGTCCCACGGTGGTGCAGCCGGCAAGTGCCAGCGCAAGGCCGGCTACGGTCATCAAGCGGAAATTCATCTGTCCAAGTCCCTTTGGCGTTCGTTCTGAAACATCGGTCTGCCAAGGCGGCGCAATCGCTTGTGCGCCAAGGCTTTTCAACCTTGCCTCTAGCGCTAAACCGTTTGAAAGAAAATCGGGTCAAGCACTTATATGCACGCTTGCGCGCTTAAATTCGCAAGCGTTGCCGAAAGGCCCCACGGGCAGGCTGTCCGCCTATTTGGTGACCTCGAGGACCTCGGCGCAGCGTGACAGGCTCAGCCTTCGCCGGTCGTGTCGTTGCTGGCGCGGATGCTGGTGATCCGATCGTCCGTGCCGGCGCTGATCTGCACCTCGCCGGGAAACCGGAGGCCGGCGGTCCGTAACGCGTGAAGAAGGCGTCGGCCGGCTCGCCGATCCAGCGCGATTGGATGGCGGTGTTGGCCTCCTCGGTGGGGGTGCAGCCGGCAAGCATCGCCAGCGCCGCCGCCAGCATCGCCAAACGGAATTTCATCATCGTCCCTCGGAGGGCAGGCCGTGCGAAACAATCGTGTCCCGTCCCGGATCATTTTCCCCGGCCCACTGAACAAGGGGACGCGCGCGCCCGTCAAACGTTGTCCAGCAAAATCAAATGCTTCATTCCCATCTGCAACGCCCGGATGCGGTTGAGGTCGCTGTGTTTCAAACTCCTTTCAATTTTTCCACCGCGCCCCGCGATTTTTGCCTTTTGCGGCTTGTGGAAAGGAAAATGCTGTTCTATAGAGGCCCCGCTGGTCACGGAGTGTAGCGCAGCCTGGTAGCGCACGTCGTTCGGGACGACGGGGTCGGAGGTTCGAATCCTCTCACTCCGACCAGCTCAAAAACCGCCCATACCATGCCGGTCAGGACGCGGAATTCCCGAAAATCGCACTTTTCCCACGAAGCCTTTGCCTTCGAACCTTGCGCTGAAACTCCCTGTATCGCGCCATCGCCTTCCTTGACCGAAAAACCGAAGATGCACTACAACGGCTGGCGCCTGCATTCCCGCGGGCTTCCGTTTCTTGCGTGTTCGCATGTCTGGCGATCACGTTTCCCGAGCCGACAGGAACCTTGCCATGTTCGATATCTTCTGGCGCTGCGTGGCCATTGGCGTAGGCGGCACGGTGCTGATGGATCTCTGGGCCATCCTGCTGTCCTTCCTGCCGGGGCAGGGCAAGCCGAATTGGGCGCCGGTCGGCCGCTGGTTCTGGCATCTGCGCAACGGCAAGGTGTTCCACGACGATATCGGCAAGGCCGAGCCCTATGAACATGAACTGGCGCTCGGCTGGATCGGCCATTATGCCGTCGGCATAATCTACGGTTTCCTGCCGCTCGTCATTGCCGGTACCGGCTGGCTGGCCACGCCGACATTCCTGCCTGCATGGATCGTCGGCATCGTCACCGTCGGGGCAGGGTGGTTCCTGTTGCAGCCGGGGCTCGGCATCGGCTGGGCAGCGTCGAAAACACCGAACCCCAACAAGGTCCGCCTCCTCAATCTCGTCGCCCACACGGTCTTCGCCGTCGGCATGTACTGGACGGCACTGCTGATCCGCTAAAGCCGACGCACGACCGCCCTGAAGGACTGCTCCTTGAAGAAGATCGACGACCTCATCGCCTCCGTCACCAGCATTCACGATCGCTACAAGGCGGGCCGCATGGAGCGGGAAACGGTGCGCGAATGGGTCCTCGGCCTCGGCGGCTATCCGGCCCCCTATGCCGCGCCGCTGCAAGAGGCGGCCGCCTGGTTCCGGCCGATCCACAAGATTGAGCCGGACACGCTGAAGGTGGAGGACCTGGCAAGATTGAAGGCGATCATCGAGGGCGGTCGTACGTAGGCGGGCGTCCGTCCAGGAGAAACCCTTCGCCAGAAAGAACAGGAGCCGATTGGCCCCTCAGGCTGCAGACAAACCCCGAAGCTTACTATGAAGAAGTGGCATCCCCACTCTCAGGTGATTTGCAAAATCGTCTGGAGATGCCCTTTGCCAACATTAAAAGGGGCCAATCGGCCCCTTTCCCCTGTCGATAGCCGTCGCGCATTCGCTCAGATGTCGATGGCGGCGTCCTTGAAGATATCGGCGGCTTCGGTTGCCGTCATGCGGCGCACGTCGGTTTCGTCGCGGCGGCGGGAGAAGAGTTCGGTCGCCATCAGCTGGTCGGCGAGATCCGCCGGCAGCGAGAGGAGGACGCGGGCTTCTTCGGAGCGGATGCCGGTCAGCGTCGAACGCTTGGCGGTGATCATGCCGCCGGCCACCGTGTTGTGGGTGTCGGCATCGATCAGGATGAAGGCGCCGGTGGTGCGGTTCTGGTCGTAGGCGTCGAACACGGCCTGCTCGTCGAAGGACAGATGGACCTTGCCGATCGCGTTCATCGCCAGAACGCTATCCTGCGGATTCCAGCTGCCGGTCTTCAGGTCGAGCTGGCTCACCGGGTTGACGCTGACGCGCTGGCGCCGCGCGCCGCTCTTCAGCCAGTAGCGGCGGCCGGGCTGGATGCCGTCCGGCTGCAGCGAGACGAGATGGGCGTCGAAATCGAGGCCAACCTGCGGCTGGCTGTCGATCGAGACGATCATGTCGCCGCGCGCGACATCGACCTGACGGTCGAGAACCAACGTGATCGCGTCGCCCGAAACGGCGGCGTTACGCACCAGGTCGAAGGTGATGATCTTGGCGACATTGGCGACCATGCCCGAAGGCAGGATGACGACGCTGTCGCCCGGCTTGACCGAGCCGCCGGCAACCGTGCCCTGATAGCCACGGAAGCTTTCGCCGGGACGCGAGACGCGCTGGACCGGCAGGCGGAAGCCGACGGTCTGGGTCGAGCGAACGGTCGCCAGTTCCAGTGCTTCGACCAGCGTCTGGCCGTCATACCAGGGCATCGAGGCCTTGCCGTCATAGACGACGTTTTCGCCCTTCAGCGCCGACATCGGGATGGCGGTGATCTGCCGAACGCCGAGCGACAGCGCCAGTTCGCGGAAATCATGGGTGATCTGTTCGAAACGGGCGCGGTCATAGCCGACGAGGTCGAACTTGTTGACGGCCAGAACGAACTGCTTGATGCCCATCAGCGAGGCGATGGTCGCATGGCGGCGGGTCTGTTCGAGCAGGCCGGTGCGGGCATCGACGAGCAGCACGGCGAGATCGGCGGTCGAGGCGCCGGTTGCCATGTTGCGGGTATACTGTTCATGGCCGGGCGTGTCGGCAACGATGAAGGAGCGCTTGTCGGTGGCGAAATAGCGATAGGCGACATCGATGGTGATGCCCTGTTCGCGCTCGGCCTGCAGGCCGTCGAGCAGCAGCGCGAAATCCGGCAGGCCGAGATCGTTCTGCTTGCCAGAGTCACGCCGCAGGGTCGCGGCCTGGTCTTCCTTGACCGCCTTGGTATCCCAGAGCAAGCGGCCGATCAGGGTCGACTTGCCATCATCGACGGAGCCGCAGGTGATGAGGCGCAAGGGGCGTGTATCGCGGGAAACGACGGCGGTCCGGGTGTCCGGCAGGGCGGTTGCCACGGAGGCGGCGAGTGCTGTTACGCTTGCGGTCATCTCAGAAATATCCTTCGCGTTTTTTCTTTTCCATCGAACCGGACTGGTCGCGGTCGATGGCCCGGCCCTGACGCTCGGACACGGTTGCAATTTCGAGTTCGGCGATGACTTCGTCGAGGCTCCTTGCCTGCGAACGGATGGCGCCGGTCAGCGGCCAGCAGCCCAGCGTACGGAAGCGGATATCGTCTTCCTGGACCTGTTCGCCCGGCAACGGTTCGAAGCGCGGATCCTCCGCCCAGACCAGCATGCCGTCGCGTTCGACGAATTTGCGCTTGGCGGCGTAGTAGAGCGGCACGAGCGGAATGTCTTCCGCCTGGATGTAGCGCCAGATGTCGACTTCGGTCCAGTTCGACAGCGGGAAGGCGCGAACGCTTTCGCCACGGCGGATCATGCCGTTATAGACGTTCCAGAGTTCCGGGCGCTGGTTGCGCGGATCCCATTTGTGGTCCGGCGTGCGGAACGAATAGATGCGTTCCTTGGCGCGGCTGGCCTCCTCGTCGCGCCGAGCGCCGCCGAAGGCTGCGTCATAGCCGCCGGCGTCGAGCGCCTGGCGCAGTGCTTCCGTCTTCATGATATCGGTGTAGAGCGCCGAGCCATGGGTAAAGGGCGTGACGTTCTCGGCCGCGCCGCGCGGGTTCTTGTGCTCGATCAGGTCGAGGTCGTAACGCTTGGCGATCTCGTCGCGAAACGTGATCATTTCCGGGAACTTCCAGCCCGTATTGACGTGCAGGAGGGGGAAGGGCACGCGGCCGGGATAGAACGCCTTGCGCGCCAGATGCAGCAGGACGGAACTATCCTTGCCGATCGAATAGAGCATGACCGGCTTGTCGAATTCGGCGGCCACTTCGCGGAAGATGTGGATCGCTTCGTTTTCGAGCGCCTTCAGATGCGGATCGAGCGGCGCCTTGGCCGACTGGGGATTGTGCAGTTCCGTTTCCGGAAGGGTACTGGGCATTTCAAGTCTCCGGGAGAAGGTCTGGTTGGCGGACAGCCCGCGCGGATCAACGCGCAATGCTGCTTGCCGGAATGGAAGATTGCGGAAGAGGCGAGGCAGCGGTTTCCGGCACATGCAGGCCGCATTCGCGCGTCTCGTCGTTTTCCCACCACCAGCGGCCGGCCCGTTCGGGCTCGCCCGGCTTGATGGCGCGGGTACAGGGCTCGCAGCCGATCGAGGGATAACCGCGCGCATGCAGCGGGTTGACCGGGATTTCTTCCGCCGCGACATGGGCGCGGATCGTCTCGATGTCCCAGTCCGCAAGCGGATTGATCTTGATCAGGCCACGGTCGAGATCGGCCTCGGCAAACGGCGTGTCGGCGCGATTGCCCGACTGGCCGCGACGAAGGCCGGTGATCCAGAAGGATGCCCCTTCGAGTGCGCGCGCAAGAGGCTTCACCTTGCGCGCGCCACAACAGGCATGCCTGGCTTCGACGCTGTCGTAAAAGCCGTTCATGCCGTACTTGGCGGCAAAGGCGTCGATATCGTCCTGCTCGGGGTAGAAGCGCTTGACGAGAATGCCGTAGGTTTCCTCGGTCTTGTCGATCAGCGCCACGGTCTCGTTGAACAGGCGGCCGGTCTCCAGCGTCGACACTTCGACGCTGAATTTACCGGTACCGATCGCAGCGGTGATGACCTGATCCTCGATGCCGAGGCTGGTGGTGAAAACCGACTTGCCCTCGAGCGACGCAACCAGCGCGAGCCGACCGGAAAGGTCGAGGCTTTCGAGTTGGCTGTTGAGCGCTTGGGCGCGGTTTTCAAGCGATGCGGATGTCATGGGGAGGATATCCTGATTTTCGTATGCCGAAATATCGCAGCCAAGTGCGACAAAAGACAGAAAAACGGATTTCTAATGTCAGCGGATCAGAGCAAATATCTCTCCGAACGACAAAAAACGCAGAATAGTGGGTGGAAAGCCACGTTTTATGCCTAAAATCTATAATTTTTGTAGTTTATTTAGGTGGAGAGCTCCCCTTCGCGTCTGGTCGTCATCCGCCATTCGCGCGGCGGGCGGATGTCGCTGCTCCGTTGAAATCAGAGACTGCTGATGATATTGTGCGTTGCAATTGCAACGCACAAGGTCTGACTATGAAAACTGCGACACTTCCATCGCTCCGGGTTGATCCGGAATTGCGAGCCGCCGCCGAAGGCGTGCTGCAAAAGGGCGAGACGCTGTCCGCCTTCGTGGAAAATGCGGTCAAGGCGCAGGTACATTATAGAAAAACACAGGCCGAATTCATCGCTCGCGGACTTGCTTCGCGCGAAGAGGCCAAGCGCACTGGAATTTACTATAGCGCCGAAGAAGTGCTGGCTCACTTGGAAAACAAAGTTGCGGCCGCAAAACTTAAGCAGGGCAAATGAGTTACAGTCTTCGGTTCTCCAAGCAGGCGCTGGATGATCTTGATAGGCATTACGATTATCTTTTGGCTTTCGATAATGAAATTGCCGATCGCGCGACGACAGCCATTCGCAAAGCCTTGGCCGCCCTCCTGGACTTTCCTTTTTCCGCCCGCAAGGCAGATGCGGACAATCCCTTCTTGCGCGAGTTGGTCATCCCCTTCGGATCGTCGGGCTATGTCGCGCTCTTCGAAATCGAAGACGCCGAAACGATCACTATTCTGGCCGTTCGCCATCAGCGCGAAGACGATTACCACTGAGCCTTACCGGTCGCTCGTCTCCCAGCGCGGGTTGATCCACGGCTCCTGGTTGCTGCGGGCCAGCATGCCCTTGCCGAGGATGTGGTCGGCTGCCTTTTCGCCGGTCATGATCGAGGGGCCGTTGAGATTGCCGTAGGTCACATGCGGGAAGATCGAACTATCGGCGACGCGCAGGCCGTCGACGCCGATGACGCGGGTTTCCGGATCGACGACCGCCATCGGGTCGCGCGCATCGCCCATCCGGCAGGTGCCGCAGGGGTGATAGGCGCTTTCCAGATGCTCGCGCAGGAAGGCATCGATCTGGTCGTCGGTCTGGACGGCTTCGCCCGGCTGGATTTCCGGACCGCGATACGGGTCGAAGGCCTTCTGCCCGAAAATCTCGCGGGTGAGGCGCACGCAGTGGCGGAATTTTTCCCAGTCTTCCGGATGGCTCATATAGTTGAACTGGATCACCGGATCGGCCTTCACGTCCGGCGAGCGGAGCGTGACGTTGCCGCGCGATTTCGAGTGGTTGTAGCCGACATGGACCTGGAAGCCGTGGCTCTTCGCCGCCGCCTTGCCGTCATAGGAAATGGCGACCGGCAGGAAGTGATACTGGATATCCGGCTGGCGCACGCCGGGCGCAGAGCGCAGGAAGGCGCAGGATTCGAACTGGTTGGAAATGCCGAGCCCCGACTTGGTGAACAGCCACTGTGCACCCGCGACCCCCTGCCAGAACCAGGGCAGCCAGGAATAGAGCGAGACGGGCTTAGTCGAGACCTGCTGGAAATAGAACTCCATATGGTCCTGCAGGTTGGCGCCGACGCCCGGCCGGTCGACCTTCACCTCGATCCCCATGTCTTGCAGATGCGCGCCCGGGCCGATACCCGACAGCATCAAAAGCTTGGGCGAATTGAACGACGAGGCCGAGACGATCACCTCTCGGGTTGCCCTGACCACCTCGATCCGGCCAGCCCGTTCGATCTCGACGCCGACGGCCCGACCGTTCTCGATGACGATCTTTCGCGCAAAGCAGCGCAGCAGTTGGACATTCGGGCGCTTCAGGGCGGGCCTGAGATAGGCTGAAGCCGTCGACCAGCGCCGGCCGTTGTGGACCGTCTGCTCCATCAGGCCGAAACCTTCCTGCTTGGAGCCGTTATAGTCGTCGGTCATTTCGAAGCCGGCCTGCTGGCCGGCCTCGACGAAGGCGCGAAACAGCGGGTTCTTGAACGAGCCGCGCCGCACATGCATCGGCCCCTCCGTGCCGCGCCATCCCTCTTCGCCGCCCGTGGAACTTTCCATGCGCTTGAAATAGGGCAGCACATCCGCATAACCCCACCCTTGCGCGCCCGAGGCCTCCCACTTGCCGTAATCCTCGGCTGAGCCGCGCACATAGACCATGCCGTTGATCGACGACGATCCGCCGATCACTTTCCCCCGGGGGGCCGTGATCCGCCGGTTGTTGAGGTTCGGCTCGGGCTCGGAGAGATAACCCCAGTTGTAGCGGCTCATGCTCATCGGCCAGGCCAGCGCCGCCGGCATCTGGATGAACGGCCCGAAATCGCTGCCGCCATATTCCAGCACCAGCACGGTATTCTTCCCGTCCTCCGACAGGCGATAGGCAAGCGCCGAGCCAGCGGAGCCGGAACCGATGATGATGAAGTCTGCCTGCATGAAATTCCCCTTGGGTTCTTTACGGAACCGCTAAATGAACTTCGGTGATTGGCGTCGAACCCCTCACCAACTTCGGCCAAGGGCTCGCTGACGCTCACCCGGCCTTCGTATCCTCTCCCACAAGGGGAGAGGTAAACTCGCGGCGCCGTCTTTGCCTCATTTGAGGGACGATGATTGCAGTACCTCCCTTGCGGGAGAGGATAGGAAGTCCCCAAGAGCCGAAGGCGATTGGCTGGACGAACTTGGTGAGGGGTTCATCCCTCAATGCATTTAGTAAGGTGCCTCGACCTTCCCCATCGCGACATAGACGCTCTTGAGCTCGGTATAGTGGTTGAGCGCCGCCAGCGAATTCTCCCGGCCGAAACCGGATTGCTTCGAGCCGCCGAAGGGCACTTCCACCGGGGCGAGGTTGTAGGTGTTGATCCACAGCGTGCCGGCCTCGAGCTGGTCGACGACGCGGTGCGCGCGGGTGAGGTCGGACGTGAAGACGCCGGCCGAAAGCCCGAATTCGGTGCCGTTGGCGCGCGCGATCACTTCGTGCTCATTGTCGAAATCGAGAACACACATGACAGGCCCGAAGATTTCCTCGCGCGCGATGGTCATGCCGTCGGTGACATCGGCGAAGACGGTCGGCTGGATATAGGTGCCCTCGGCCGGGACATCGTTCGGAATACCGCCGCCGGTAACGAGCGTCGCGCCTTCCGCCTTGCCCTTTTCGATATAGGAGAAGACCTTGTCGAGTTGGGCGCGCGACACCATCGGGCCGAGCTGGGTTTCCTCGTCCATCGGATCGCCGATGATCATCTTCTCGGTGCGTTCCTTCAGTCGCGACAGGAACCTGTCCTTGATGCCCTTCTGGACGAAGACGCGGGTGCCGTTGGAGCAGACCTGTCCGGTCGAATAGAAATTGCCGAGCATGGCGCCGCCGATGGCGCTTTCGAGATCGGCGTCGTCGAAGACGATCAGGGGCGACTTGCCGCCGAGTTCCATGGTGACGTGCTTGAGGCTGGAGGCGGCGGCACCCGCCACCTTGCGGCCGGTCTCGACCGAGCCGGTCAGCGACACCTTGGACACGTCCTTGTGGTTGACCAGCAGCGGCCCGGTCGTGCGGTCGCCCTGGATGACATTGTAGAGGCCCTTCGGCAGGCCGGCCTCGACCAGGATCTCGGCGATCTTCAGCGCGCCGAGCGGCGTGTTTTCCGATGGCTTGAAGACCATGGCATTGCCGGCGATCAGCGCCGGCGCACCCTTCCAGCAGGCGATCTGCTGTGGGTAGTTCCACGCACCGATGCCGACGCAGACGCCGAGCGGCACGCGCTTGGTATAGGCGAAATCGCCGCCGAGCGGGATATAGTCGCCATTCAGCGCTGCCGCCGCGACACCGCCGAAGAATTCGAACGCATCGGCGCCGGAGGTCGGGTCGGCGACGATGGTTTCCTGGATCGGCTTGCCGGTATCGAGCGTTTCGAGCTCGGACAGCTCACGGTTGCGCTCACGCATGATGTCGGCGGCGCGCTTGAGGATACGGCCGCGCGCCGTCGGGCTCATGGCGGCCCATTCCTTCTGGGCCCGCTTGGCCGCCGCGATCGCCTTGTCGACAATGGCGGGCGTTGCGGCATGAAGCTTCGCGATCACCTCGCCGGTGGCCGGATAGATGCTATCGAACGGCGTGCCGGCGGTGTCCTCAACGTATTCCCCGTCGATGAAGTGGGAGGCTGTGGGTTGGGCGCGCATCTTATTCTCCCCGCGGAAAGCGTTTGGATTCTTCGAGATTGTCGAGATTCATGTGGTTGCGCATATAGCGTTCGGACGCCTTCTGCAGCGGCTGGTGATCCCAGGGGTAATAGGCACCGTTGCGCAGCGCCTCGTAGACCACCCAGCGCCGCGCCTGGCTTTCGCGGACGCTCGCATCGAAGGCTTCCATGTCCCAGCGGCTGTCGCGCATCGCCTGGAAGGCGCGCAGCGTCGGGGCATGGGCCGGCACGCCGGCAAGGTTGGTCAGCTCCAGCGGGTCGGCGTCGAGATCGTAGAGCTGGTCCGGATCGAGCGCGCAATGAATGTATTTCCATTTGCCCTCGCGAATGCCGATCAGTGGCGCGTAGGAGCCCTCGGCGGCATATTCCATCACCACCGGGGTGGTACGCTCAACGCCGTTGATCAGCGGTACGAGGCTTTCGCCATCGGTCCAGGGCATGATTTCGTCCATGGAAATTCCGGCGAGGTCGCAGAGCGTCGGCGCGACATCGAGATTGGATGTCGGCGCCAGATGCAGGCCGGGTGTCACGCCGGGACCGGCGACCATCAGCGGCACGCGGGCCGAACCTTCGAAGAAGTTCATCTTGAACCACAGGCCGCGCTCGCCGAGCATGTCGCCATGATCCGAGCAGAACAGGATCAGCGTGTCGTCGAGCATCCGGGTGCGTGTCAGCGTATCGACGAGCTCGCCGACCTTTTCATCGAGATAGGAAATATTGGCGAAATAGGCCTGGCGAGACCGGCGGATGTTGTCTTCCGTGACGCTGAAGTTCTGGTAGTCGCAGGCATGGATCAGGCGCTGCGAATGCGGGTCCTGTTCGGCAAGCGCGATATCGCCGACCTCGGGCAGGAGGTGTTCGCAGTCGTTGTAGAGATCCCAGAACTTGCGGCGTGCCACGTATGGGTCATGCGGATGGGTAAACGAGACCGTCAGCGCCCAGGGGCGGCGGGCGGCGTCGCCGTGTTCGCGGCTGAGATGATAGAGCTTCTGGTTGGCGAGGAAGGCGACTTCGTCGTCATATTCCATCTGGTTGGTGATCTCGGCAACGCCGGCGCCGGTGACGGAGCCGAGATTGTGGTACCACCAGTCGATGCGTTCGCCCGGCTTGCGATAGTCCGGTGTCCAGCCGAAATCGGCCGGATAGATATCCGTCGTCAGCCGCTCCTCGAAGCCGTGCAACTGGTCCGGCCCGACGAAATGCATCTTGCCTGACAGCGCCGTGTAATAGCCGGCGCGGCGCAGGTGATGCGCATAGGTCGGGATCGAGGAGATATATTCGGCGGCATTGTCATAGACCTGCGTGCGGCTCGGCAGTTGTCCGGCCATGAACGAGGCGCGGGCCGGGGCGCAGAGCGGCGAGGACGTATAGTTGTTGCGGAACCGGGCCGAGCGCTTGGCCAGCGTCTTCATGTGCGGCGCATGCAGGAAATCCGCCGGACCGTCGGGGAAGAATTTCCCGTTCAGCTGATCGACCATGATGATGAGGATATTGGGCTTCTGCGCGCTCACGGCTTCGGTCCTTCGGTTTTCGGCATGGAAATGATCTGGTTTGAAACGAGCTGCAGATGTGCCGTCACATAATCCTCTACCAGCGCGATCGAAGCGTCGATGCTGACGGGCGCGGATTTCAGTCCCTGCCGGAGGTAGAGCCCGTCGATCATGGCGGATGCGCCCTCGGCGATTCGGGCTGCGTCGGTAAGCGGGCAGAGATTTCTCAGGCTCGCGAGGAAATTCGAGCGCAGCCGCCGCGCATAGACGACCAGCAGCCGCCGGGTTTCCTCGGAGCGCTGGGCTTCGGAATAAAACGCGAGCCAGGCGGCAACTGTTTCCGGGGCGAACTGATGCGCCTGGAAATTCACCCGGATGACCGCCGACAATTTTTCACGCGGCGTCGTCGCCTCGCGAAGAGCCGCGACCGCATCGGCCCGCAACTGTCGCAGCAGGGTGCGGATGGTCTCGATAACCAGCTGTTCCTTGGAGCCGAAATAGTGATGGGCAAGTGCCGCCGAAACGCCGGCATGGCGGGCGATTTCCGACATGGTCACGGTCAGCGACCCGTGATCACCCACGGCCCGCAACGTCGCATCCACCAGCGCCTTGCGACGCACCGGTTCCATCCCGATCTTCGGCATTCAAAATCCCCTTGTTGAAGAGGAGTTTATTTTTGATTGATCCATCAATCAATAAAAAAATGGGATGGATTTTCGGGATTTTTTGCCGGCACTTCCCGGCCTGACGACCACCCGGGAAGCGCCACGGTTTTCTTGAAAATCGGGTCAGTGGAGGACCCTTGCTTGCACACAGCCAAGAGATACGAAGCGGGCGATCGGTGTCGCCTTCGGCGGTTGCGTCGTGGCCGCTAACTCCCGGCAGTCATTGAACTTTCATCAAACTGTCATGCCCGGTCAACGGAAAATTCAGGTCTGTAAAGCGATCTTCCGCGCGATCTCAAGTCCGTTCCCGGAGTTCCCGCATGTCCGCCGCCCCGAATGCCGCCGCCGTCGAAATGCTGTCGCTACGCCGCTTCGGCGATGACCAGATCGTGACCTTGGCCAAGCTCGCGCTCGAAAACGCCTTCCAGCCGATCGCCGAAATCGCCACCGGCGCCGTCTTCGGGTACGAGACGCTGATGCGCGGCTTCGAGCGGCTGGGCTTCAAGTCGCCGGTCGAGCTTCTCGACAAGGCGGAGGAGGCGGGTCAGTTGCTGGCGATGGAGCACATGATCAACACGCGCGCCTTTGCTGGCTTCGCCGGCCTGCCGGATTTCGCCTCGCGCACGCTGTTCGTCAATTTCGACAGCCGCCTGATCGGGCTTGAGGGCGATGTGGTCGAGCGGCTCGGCAACCATTTGAAGCGCGCCAACATTCCGCCCTCGTCGATCTGCTTCGAACTGTCGGAACGCTTCGACAGCGGCAAGATGCCGGATTTCGCCGGGCTGGTGAAAAAGCTGCGGCAGGCCGGCTTCAAGCTGGCGATCGATGATTTCGGCGTCGGCTTCAACGGGCTAAAGCTGCTGTGCGACCAACCGGTGGATTACGTCAAGATCGACCGACATTTCATTTCCGACATCGAATCCTGCCCGCGCAAGCGGCATATCGTCCGCCATACGGTCAACACGGCGCATGTGCTGGGCACGCGGGTCATCGCCGAAGGCGTTGAGACAGAGGCCGAATTCTCCACCTGCCGCGATCTTGGCTGCGATCTCGTCCAGGGTTATTTCGTCGCCCGGCCGACCGTGCATTTCGCCGAGCTGCAGCCCGCCTATCCGCATCTGGAGCAATCGACCTGCGCCCGCCGGCAATCGACCTCGCTCGACAGCATCCTGATCCGCAAGCAGATCGAGCAGGTGCCGGCGCTGCGCGAGAACGACGATCTTGACTCGGTGTTCGAACTGTTCCGCCGCTCGCCGCAGCGCAGTTTCTTCCCGGTCATCAACGCCAATGGCGAACCGCGTGGCGTGCTGCACGAATATCATGTCAAGGAAATGATCTATCACCCGTTCGGCCGAGATCTCCTGAAAAATCATCTATATCAGCGGCATATCTCGCATTTCGTCAGCCCGGCGCCAATCGCCGACCTCGAGACGCCTGCCGATGAAATGCTGAAGATCTTTGCCGGCATGGATGGCAGCGATTGCGTCATCCTGACGGAAAACATGCGTTATGCCGGTATCCTGTCCGCCTCGTCGCTCCTGAAGATCATCGGCGAGAAGCAGCTGAAGACGGCGCAGGAGCAGAACCCGCTGACCGGCCTGCCGGGCAACCGCGCCATCCGTGATTACGTCCAGGGCACGGTGCTCGATGCCGACGAGGCGCGCTATTTCTGCTACTGCGATTTCGACAGTTTCAAGCCATTCAACGATCACTATGGCTTCCAGAAAGGGGATCTGGCGATCTCGCTGTTTGCCGCGCTGATGCGCCGGCATTTCATCGGCGAGGAGAAATTCCTCGGCCATGTCGGCGGCGACGATTTCTTCATCGGCGTCAGCGGTTGGACCCGCGACGAGGTCGGCATGGTGTTGTCTCGGGTTCTTTCCGAATTCCGCAGCGATGTCCGCCAGCTCTATTCGCCGGAGCATCGCGAGGCCGGCTACATGACCGGCCACGGCCGCAGCGGCGAGGCGACGATCTTTCCGCTGATGCGCTGCTCGATTGCCGTGCTCATCCTGCCGGAAGGCTTCGTCTTCTCCGATGCCCAGGCCGTCAGCGCCCGCATTGCGGAGATCAAGAGCCGGGCCAAGAAAAGCGATGACGGTCTCGTTTTCGAAACCTTCGGCGGCGAAGCGCACTGAGCCGATCGCCTTGCCCAAAAAGCGACGGGCTGGATCCCATCATGGGATCCAGCCCGTCTTTGCATGATCCCGAAGCGTCTAACCGCGTTCGCGTACGCTCATGCGGACGTTCTGCGCGTCACTGCGCCAGCGTTACCGCCGTTGCCTGATGTTTCTTGCCGATCATGTCATAGGCGACCTTGACCTTTTCGCCGACCTTGATGCCGGGGTCCTTGAAGCTGGCGGGCAGCATGTAGCGGGTGCCATCCTTCAGGGTCAGCGTCAGGGCCTTGGCGTCGAAGGCGCGGACGGTGCCGGTCGTGGTGCTGGCCGCAAAGGCGGCAGACGAAAGGGAGATCGCGGAAATGAGGGTAAGGGAGGTCAGAAGAGCACGCATGGGTGTCGTCCTTGATATGGTCCACAGTTCGGGACCGATCGTCGTGAAACCGTCCGGAGGTCGTCGCGTCGCAGCCTGGGGAAACTGCCGGCGTCTCCCGGTTTCGAGGATGAAGCTAGGCCCGGCTTTCCGCCGTTTCAAATTAAAGAAGTTTAATTTTCGGAAGGTCCTGGCGAGCGCAATTTTGCCATGATGCGGCGCAGCATCGGCTGCTTCGCTGGGATTTCGCCGCAAAGTTTAAAAGGGGCCGGGGGCAAACATGGCTTTGCCCTTTTGGCCGGGCGCGTTAGATATTCGGCAACGAGAAAATCCAAGGAGAATGCCGTGAGCCTGCCGACCGAAATGACCTATGTCGATCTTCCGTCTCCGGGCGGACCGGAGAAGATGGTTCTGGCGCGTGGACCGCTGCCGGACCTGAAGCCCGGCGATATCCTCATTCGCGTCGAAGCCTCCGGCGTCAACCGTCCCGACGTGCTGCAGCGTCTCGGAAACTATCCGCCGCCGCCGGGCGCGAGCCCGATCCTCGGATTGGAGGTTGCCGGCGAAGTCGTGGCGATGGGCGAGGGGGCGGAAGGTTTTATCGTCGGAGACAAGGTTTGCGGTTTGGCAAACGGCGGCGGTTATGCCGAATTCTGCGCGCTGCCGGCAACACAGGCCATGCCCTGGCCGAAGGGCTTTGACGCCGCCCGCGCCGCCGCCCTGCCGGAAACCTTCTTCACCGTCTGGGCCAACGTCTTCCAGATGGCCGATCTGGTGGAGGGCGAAAAGATCCTCATCCATGGCGGATCGAGCGGCATCGGCACCACCGCCATCCAGCTTGCCCGGGCGTTTGGCGCGGAGGTTTTCGTCACGGCCGGGAGCAAGGACAAATGCGATGCCTGCGTCTCGCTCGGCGCCAAGCGGGCGATCAACTATCGCGAGGAAGATTTCAAGGCGGTCATCCTGGAGGAGACCGGCGGCCGCGGCGTCGATGTCATCCTCGACATGGTCGGCGCACCCTATTTCGATCGCAATATCGGTTCGCTCGCCAAGGATGGCCGCCTGTCAATCATCGCTTTCCTCGGCGGTGCCGTTGTCGAAAAAGCCAACATCGCGGCAATTCTCGGCAAGCGCCTGCACATCATGGGCTCGGCCATGCGGCCGCGCACGGCATCCGAAAAGGAATCGATCCGCGACGATCTGGAAGACAATGTCTGGCCGCTTCTGGAAGATGGCGACATCGCGCCGGTCATGCACGCCATTGTCCCGTTCACCGAAGTGGCCGAGGCGCATCGCCTGATGGAGGCGGGCGATCACATCGGCAAGATCGTCATGACATTCTAAAGTCTATGTCCGTCGGCCTTGCAATCCGGCGAAATCGGACTACCTTTCATGTAACGTCAACGGAACGAAAGGAAGGTGATCCAGTGTCTAATGAGATTTCGAACCTCGTAGCAGGCATGGGAATTGTGGTGGCAATGACGAGGCAGACCTCGATCTGAACC
Organism: Pararhizobium sp.; assembly: GCF_035497515.1. Lineage (GTDB taxonomy): Bacteria > Pseudomonadota > Alphaproteobacteria > Rhizobiales > Rhizobiaceae > Pararhizobium. The sequence goes on from NZ_DATJDJ010000169.1 coordinate 144,076, forward strand.
AGCCTTCCTGCGGGTCATGTTCCAGCAGGACATGGTCCGGGCCTGTTACCTGGCCAAAACTCATGGAGGGTCGCTGCGAAGCGGCCCTTTTTGTTGTCTGTCATAAGTCGATGTTGATATGTTTTCGTGCTTTTGCCGTGATTTCAATTGTCCAAGCCAAGGTCTTTCCTTACCTCGGCAAGCGAATGGACCGGCTCTTCACCGCTCTTCACGCGTGCAGCAGTCTCTGCGGCAAGATTGTAATCTTCCCGGTTTTCCAAACCCTGTTCTATGAATTGATGAATATGAAATTCCTTGCTTTGCCCGGTTTCCTGGGCAAGGCGCTCCAATTGTTTCTCCGCGACCTCGGAAAGACGAATAGATAGGTTCACTGGATTTCCCCGCATAAGTGCCGGCATAGTATTGCACGAATTACAGCTATTTTCGATAGATCCGAGCACGGATGACCGATCTTCGTCGTCTTTAAACCCCGAACCGCCCCAGCGCCGGAATCTTGACACCCGGACGCATGACGTCGAAACCCGCCACAAGTCCCATGAAATGCAGTTCCAGGCCGCTGCGCGCGCCGACGGAGATGCCGAGCAAGCCATAGAGTGTCGCATGCGCGTCCATCCCGTCGGCATCGAGCGCAAACAGCTTGCCCTCCGGCAGGTAGTCGCGGCCCACGGCATCTGGCGGCAGCACCGCGCCGATCTCCGGCACGGAGCGCAACACATGAGCGACGAAGGTGTTGGAGTTCGGTCCCGGCCAGATGCGGTAGGCACCCGGCTTTGAATAGGGATAGGACTGGATCGCCGCTTCGATCTTCGGGATCAGCCGGGTGGCTTCATCGCCTCGGATGGCGGTCACCAGATGCGGCAGATTGGAATACCACCGTGCATCGGCGGCATAGGCATTGCGCCGGATCGGCGATCCCCAGCCGACCTTGTCATAGCGGTCATAGGTCTTGCCGCCTTCCTGCTTGGTAACGATCCAGGAATGGCTGGCCACCGCGCCCTTCAGGCCGCCGGTCGTGGCGGAAAAGATGTAGACGGCAGCCTCGTCGCTGTCTTCAGGTTTCGGCAGGATATTGGCCGACGACCAATCCGCCTCCCGCCAGTTTCCGGGCCTGTCCTTGACATACCACCATCCGGCCGATGCGAGCGCCGGCAGCAGGTAGACGAACAGGATGGCGAGAAACAACCGTTGCAGAAATTTCATGGGCGGGTCCGGGTTTTGAAAGGGTTCGTCTTGGGATAAGACACTGCCGGAACTTGGATTTTTGAGGGCGTAAAAATGTCGAACCCGGTACTTGTTGAAGTCACGCGCGGTAATCTCGTCGAAAGCCGCCATCGTGGCATGGTGATCGCCGTCGATGGTGACGGAAAAACCGTGTTTTCGCTCGGCGATACCGATGCCGGCGTGTTTCCGCGTTCGGCCTGCAAGGCGATGCAGGCGCTGCCGCTGATGGAAACGGGCGCTGCCGATGCCTATGGTTTCGGCAACCGGGCGCTGGCGCTTGCCTGTTCCTCCCACAATGGCGAGCGCGAGCATGTCGAGCTTGCAGCCGCGATGCTCGCCGCAGCCGGCCGGGATGTCACGACGCTGGAATGCGGCGATCACTGGTCGTTCAACCAGGATACGATCATCGACCAGGCCCGCACGCTGTCGCGACCGACGGCGCTTCACAACAATTGCTCCGGCAAGCATGCCGGTTTCGTCTGTGCCTGCTGCCACAGCGGCGAGGAGACGGCGGGTTATGTCACCTATGATCATCCCCTCCAGCGCGAAATCCGCGGCGTCATGGAAAGCCTGACGGGCGCCGTCCTCGCGCATGACAATTGCGGCACCGACGGCTGCTCGATCCCGACCTATGCCGTGCCGCTCAAGGGCCTCGCCCACGGCTTTGCGAAGATGGCGACGGGCAATGGTCTCGAGCCCCTGCGCGCGCGCGGTTCCAGGCGCCTGATCGAAGCCTGCATGGCCGAGCCCTTTTATGTCGCCGGCTCGAAGCGGGCCTGCACCCGGCTGATGCAGACGGCGCCCGGCCGCATCTTCGCCAAGACCGGCGCGGAGGGCGTCTTCTGCGCCGCCATCCCGGAAAAGGGCATCGCGATCGCGTTGAAATGCGAGGATGGCACCACCCGCGCCGCCGAAGCCATGGTCGCCGCCACACTCGCCCGCTTCTTCGCCGATGAGCCGGACCTTCACGCCGCCCTGATGGCGCAGGCCAACCATTCGATGAAAAACTGGAACGGCATCCATGTCGGCGATATCCGCGTGACGCAGGCCTTCGCCTGATGCGGAAGGCTTGAAAGCCATGACGCCAAGCGTAGGGTTCTTCATGATAGGAAGCGTTGCGGACAAGGAAACGCAGCTTATCCGGGCGCGCAAGCGCAGTCGTCAACTGCCCTCCGACATGCAGGGCCTCGGCTTCGCTTACAGCGCCAGGCGTCAAATAGGACGCCTGGCGCTGTGTAATATTTTAATTTTGCAGTGGCTTGCGCGGCAGCCCTATACCGCCGCCGCTTCCCTGCTTCGTCCTGCCATCATCCTCTCGAAGGCCGGCCGTGCGTGGCAGCGGGCAAGCCAGCTGTTCACAAACGAATATTTTTCAAACAGATAGGTCTCGCTCATCGCATAGCGGATGACTTCCGCGAGGTTCAGGTCGGCGACGGTGAAGCGATTGCCGACCACATAATTGGCGGCCTGCAGGTGGGTGTTGAGCCGCGCCAGGGGTTTTTCCAGCCCCTGCACGGCAGCGGTGAGCACCGCCTGTCCTTCCGGCGTGGTTTCCCGGCCATTGTCATAGGTCAGCACGATCCTGACGGAGTGCGGCTCGACCTCGGTCGCCGCCCAGAGCGTCCAGACGGTCATCTCGCCTTCCTCACGGACATTGGCGCCGGAAAGCGGGCCGCCATGCTTGCGGGCAAGGTAGAGGTTGTTGGCGAGCGATTCCGACAGAACCAGCCCGTCATCCTCGATCGCCGGGATGAGGCCCATCGGGTTGACGGCGAGGAAGGCGGCCGATTTCGTATTGAGGGGCGCATCGGCCGCCAGGGGATCGGCGAGCCTGCGCGCCTGGATCACCGGCACGGACTGGAAGGGAATGCCCAGTTCCTCCGCCATCCAGTAATTGCGCGAGGCGCGCGAGCGATAGACACCGTAGATCGTCAGCATGATTGTTTCCCCTGTGCCGGATATCGGCGCAGGTTAGGGCAAGGCTGCCAGCGCTTGAAGCGGAAGTCGTTGATACCAGACATGAAATCTTGTGATGTTTCCGGCTCAGGCCACGCGATTGCCCGAGAGGGTCAGATGCGCGAATGCCTCGCTTCCGGATGTCATCAGGTCGCCGGTCGTCTTTTCGTTCCAACGATAACCGAGAATGCCGCCGTCCTTGACGTCCTGGAACAGGTTGTTGGCAATGAGCGCTGTGCCGGCACCTTCGACCACCGTGACATAACAGCCGCCGCCGGCGCCGCGAACCAGGTTTCCGGTGGCCACGACATCACGCATATAAGGTCCCCAGCCAAGCATCAGCCCCCATTTTGGCGCGTTCTCGATGACATTGCCGGTGACGACCGTATCGGCCTCGACGGCAATGCCGAAACCGAAGCCGGCGCCGTCATGGATGTAGGGGCCGTCGACATGCAGGTTGCGGACGAGGTTGTCGTTGACGGTCGCCAGCCGGCCGCCCTCGTTGAAATTGCAGATGATGATGCCGTTCGCCGCGCCGTCGATCAGGTTGCCGGAGACGATCGCGCCCTGGAAGCCGAATTCGGAATATATGGCCGTCTCGCCGGAGCGCAGGCACTGGTTGTCGGCGATCTGCACATTGGTGGCGCTGTTGGCGCGAATGGCAGAGAAGGCGCAGTCGGAAATGTGGTTGCCGGTGACCATCACGCCGCCGGCCCGGAAGACATTGATGCCATTGCCGTTCTCGCCGGTGCCGCCATCGTTCGCGGCGATGCGGTAGACGCGGTTGCCGCTGACCAGCGTTCCGTCCTCGCCCGCCTCCCAGCGATGAACGAGGATGCCGCCATTGCCGCAGTCGAAGACGGTGTTGCAGGTGACCGCCAGCTTTTCGCTTGCCACCGCGTAAATGCCGGAAAAGGCAGCACCGGAAATGCTGTTCTCGTCGATCCGGCCGCCACAAAGTTCGGCATGGATGCCGTGTTTCGCCGAGCCGGTGATCGTGCAGTTGCTGATCGTCAGGTCCTTGACGGCGCGCAGGTTGAGAAGCCCCTCGACCTCGTCGCCGAGCGACTTGCCGCCGCCGTCGAGGACGAGGTTAAAGAGGGTCAGCCTGCCGAGTCCTTCCCCCGCCAGGAAGCGGCCGTTGCCGGCATGGAGCAGCCGGGTGCGTCCGGGAACGCCGCTCAGCAAAAGGTTGTCCGGAAGAACGATGCCGGAGAGCAGATAGTCGCCGGCGGGCAGGAAGACCGGCAGTCCCTGTTGGGCGGCATCGTTGAGCAACCGGTTCATCGCCTGGCTCTGGTCCGCCACGCCGTTGGGGATGACGTCATAGCCCGATATGTCGATCGTGCCGCGCAGGGCCCCCGTCTGCGGTTGCAGCTTCGCGGCCATGGCCAGCCTGCCTGTGGAGACGCACAGGCCAAGCGAAGCGATCGAGGAGAGGAGCAGGCGGCGGGTGTACATGAGAAATCCTTTATGCCTGCCAAGCATAGATCATGCCATTGCTTTCTGTACCGAAATGATACGGAATTTAAGAATGTGGCGATGGAACAAACAAAAAATGACGCAAGAGAAAAGCATTATTCGGCCCTTTGCGAATACTGTCTTTAGGGAAGAATAACTTCTCGCTGCTAGGACAGGGAAGGGATCAAGGGAAATTGACGGTTTAATCGACGCATACGTCTTCTGGAGGCTTGCTTGACGAGGAACTTTGAGCGTTTTCGCAGGGATGACGCGACCAGGATTGCCAGCAACGACGACACGCATCGCCTGATCGCCGCAAGCCAGCGCCTGGCTGCGGAAGTCTCTCGCATGTTCGGTCCCGAACCCGACATCGCCGATCGCCATTATTGGCTTGAGACGATGATGAACCACATCCCCGATTATATTTATGCCAAGGACCTCGAAGGCCGCTTCCTCATCGCCAACCAGGCGACAGTGACGGAAAACGGGTTTCACGAGATTCACGAGATCATCGGCAAGACCGATCACGACATTCATACGCCGGAAAATGCCCGCGTCTTTGCCGAGGCCGAGCGCCGGGTGATCGAAACTGGTGAGCCGCTCTTTGGCATCGAGGAGTTGAATGTCGTCAGCAAGGACGAACGCTGGCTGATGACTTCCAAGGTGCCGCTGCGCAACAAGCAGGGTGCCACGATCGGGATCGTCGGCGTCTCGCGCGACATTACCGACCGGAAACGGGCGGAGCGGCTGCTTCTCGGCCAGGCCCGGTTGCTGGAACTGATCGCCGCGAGCACACCGCTCGCCACGTTCTTCAACGAACTCATCCTGATGATCGAGGCGCATCTGCCGGGGATCATCGGCTCGATCCTCATGCTGTCGCCGGACAAGAAACATCTGTTGACGGGTGCAGCGCCTGGGCTTGATGCAGCTTATTGCGCGGCAATCCACGGCGTGCCGATCGGCCCCAAGGTCGGTTCCTGCGGGACCGCCGCCTGGCGCGGGGAGCCGGTCTTCGTGGAAGACATCATGACCGACCCGCTTTGGGAAGATTATGCCGAGCTCGTGCGACCGTTCGGATATCGCTCCTGCTGGTCGACGCCGATCCGGTCCTATCAGGGGGATGTGCTGGGCACCTTCGCGCTCTATTCCTGCAGTCCCGGCGTTCCGACGACCGAACAATGCGAGTTGATCTCCATGGCCGCGCATCTGGCCGGCATCGCCATCGAGCGCCGCCAGTCGGAAGAGCGTATCCATTTCATGGCGCATCACGATGCGCTGACCGGGCTGCCGAACCGCGTCCTGTTCGACGAACGCGTCGCCAGCGCCTTGCAGCAGGCGCGCGCCAGTGGCCAGTGGGTGGCGCTCGCCTTCCTCGATCTCGACAATTTCAAGCTGATCAACGATACGCTGGGTCACAAGGCCGGCGACGAACTGTTGCGTGTTGTTGCAGTGCGCATGCTTGGCTGCGTGCGCAAGTCGGATATGATCGTGCGTGTCGGCGGTGACGAATTCATCATTTTGCTCAATGGCCTGCCGACCGAGAGCCCGGTTGTCCTGTCGCGGCTGGAAGAGATCCGCACGGCCATCGGCGCCCCGATGACCATCGACGGGCGTACCCTGCAGGTCAGCTGCAGCATGGGTGTCGTCTGTTATCCCGATCATGGCCAGACCGCCACCGAACTGCTCGCCAATGCCGATTCCGCCATGTATCGCGCCAAGGAAGCCGGCCGCAACAATCTGCAGGTGTTCGACGCCGAGATGGCGGCCAAGGCGCATGAGAAGCTTCAGCGCCACGAGGAGTTGCGCGACGCCGTCGCCCGCGACGAATTCGTGCTGCATTACCAGCCGCAGATGAACCTGAAGACCAACCGGATATTCGCCGCGGAATCACTGGTGCGCTGGCAGC
>NZ_DATJDJ010000170.1:0-3817 GCF_035497515.1 Pararhizobium sp.
CTTGAAAGCGTTGAGCAGCGTCCACAGGAGCGGCAGGACCACCAGGGCTGCCGCCAGAAACAGGATCGCCTTGAGAAACAGCGTCGAGACCTTCATCGGTTCAGCCTTTTCCAGGTGACGGTAAAGGCGACGACCGTCAGCACCATCATGATGACCGCCATCGAGGATGCGTAGGAGATCTTGCCGGACTCGATGAAGCCCTGCGAATAGGCATACATGTCGAGGGTTTCCGTCGAGATCCCCGGGCCGCCGCGGGTCATCACATAGACGAGGTCGAACGACCGCAGGCTCTCGATCGCCTTGACCAGCAAAAGGCTGATCAGCGGCGCCTTCAGCATCGGGAGCGTGACGTAGCGGTGGATCTCCCAACGCTTCGCCCGGTCGATCCGTGCCGCCTCGAGCGGCTGGGGCGGAAGCGATTCCAGCAATTTCAGCACGATCACCGCGAAGAACAGGCCCCATTGCCAGACATCGACGAACGCCACGGCGAGCAGCGCGCCGAGCGGCGTGGAGAGGATGTCGGGGGTGCTTCCCGTGAGTTCGCGCATCGGCCAGGTCAAGGCGCCATAGAGCGGATGGAAGGCGAATTTCCACACGAAGGCGGCGCAGACGCGCGGCAAAAGCACCGGAATGATGAACAGCAGGCACAGGAGGTTGCGGGCCCTAGGGCTTGCAGCCTCGAACATGGCTATGCCGAGACCGATTCCGACCAGCATCGTGGCGGAAACGCTGATGATTTCCCATTTGAGCGAAACCCAGAGCGCGTTGAGGAAACGCGCATCGGAGAGCAGCGCCGCATAATTGGCGAACCACACATAATCGGCCCCCGGCTGGGCCAGCGTCCGGTTCTGCAACGAAATGTTGACGGCATAGAGCGTCGGCACCAGGGCCAGGACGATCAGGATGGCGAGGGTCGGGCCCAGGAAGACGTAAGGTAGCGAGCGTCCGCGGCGCATCAGGACAAATCCTCAGATAAGGGATGGGCGCGCCCGAGAGCGCGCCCTGCTTGCGTGTATCAGAGCTTGCGGGCGAAGGCCTCGAGCTCGTCCAGCGTCGCCTTGATGTCGGTGCGGCTGCCGGTGATCAGCTCTTCGAGCATGATGCCCCACTGGTTGCCCAGTTCCTGCCAGCGCGCATCCTGCCAGAACGTGACCTGGGTGCGTTCGCCCGTTGCGGCCATGGCATCGGATAGGTTCTGGCCGAAGGTCTTGGCATATTCCGGGCTCTGGTAGGTGCTGGTGCGGGTCAGTTCACCCGGCTGGCCGGCGGCGAGACGGCGGGCCTCCTGCTCCTTGGACGTGGCCCAGGCCACGAACAGGCCGGCGCAGGCCTTTTCCTCTTCGGTGGCATTGGCCTTGGCGGCGATCGCAAAGCCATGCGCGTAACCGGCGCCCGGCAGAGGCGTCGGCGGAACCGCGAAGGCAACCTTGTCGGCCACCTGGCTCTGTGCCTTGTCGACCGACATGCCGCCCAGCGGTGCCGATTCCACGATGATCGCTACCTTGCCGGCACGGAAGGCGCCGGTGGATTCGTCCCAGGAGCCCGTCTGCGTGCCCGGTGCCGAATATTTGAAGAGATCGAGATAGGCCTGCGTGGCCTTGACGGCGGCTTCCGAGTTGAAGGCCGGCTGGCCATCCTTGAACCACTCGCCGCCATTGGCCTTGAACAGCGGCATCCAACGCCAGACATTGGCGCCAGAACCACGCTGTCCGCGCAATGCCGTGCCATAGACGCCATTGTCCGGATCGTGCAGCTTCTTGACCGCGGCCAGATATTCCTCCCAATTTGTGGGAACGGCGATGCCGGCCTTTTCGAGAAGGTCGGTGCGGTAGACCATCAGGTCGCCGCCGCCCTGGATCGGCGCAAACCACTGCTTGCCCTCATAGGTGGCGGCGGCGCGCATGCCTGCGTCGAAATCATTATAGTCATAATCGGCCGGATAGTAGCCTTCGAGCGGTACGATCCAGCCCGAGGACGCGAACAGCGCCAGATTGGCTTCATCGACGTAATAGACGTTGAAGCTGCCGACCGTCGATGCGTCCGCCTGCGATTTGGCGCGGCGGTCATTTTCGTTGAGATAGCTGAATTCGAAGCCCGCGCCCGACAATTTCTCGAACTCGTCGACATAGTCTTCCAGCAGGGTCAGACCGTCGCGAGGCTGCGCCAAGATACGCAGGTCTTCGGTGCACTGCGCAGCCATGGTGTTGGAAGCCGCAAACAGGGCCATCGCCGCGCAACTGGCGCGGAGCATTTTCTGAAACATGATTTCCTCCCTCGGGCGGCAGAACTCCCACGCCGCCAACATCCCCATTGTGCTTGTGCGGTCGAATGGAACTAGTTGGCTTTTTGCTATTCGATGATACTATTTTGACATCAGCTCGCGCCAAAGGCTCCAACTGAATGAGAATTACATCAGATTTTCCGCAGTCTGCCTCGCATGTGGCGACCCGTGAACAGATCGTCCTGCCGGGCGGGATGTCCTATCTCATCCGGCGCGACGACTATCCGAACCCGATCTGTATCTGGAACTATCATCCGGAATGGGAGATCCATTACATTCCGGACGCGCAAGGCTTCGCCTATGTCGGCGATTATGTCGGCCCCTTCAAACCCGGCCACCTGATGCTGACCGGCACCAATCTGCCGCACAACTGGATCACGCCCGGCGCGCCGTCCCTTCCCGGCCGCGACCTCGTGCTGCAATTCGATGCCGAGGCCCTGATGGGCATTCGCACCGTTTGTCCCGAATTCGACGTCCTGCACAGGCTGAGTGCTCTGGCTCAACGCGGTATCGAGATCCTCGGTCCCGAGGCAGGCCGGATCGGCCAGAAGATCATCGACCTGCACGAACTCAAGGGACACGGGGGATTGAGCCTGTTCCTTCAGATTCTCACCGAGATCGAAGCTGCGCCACGTACGCGCCTTCTGGCCAGCGAGCACTTCATATCGTTCTACAACGAACTGTCCGACAAGCGTCATCGCCGCATCGACCAGGCGATACAGATCCTGCAGTCCGATCCCAGCAGCCAGATGCATGAGGTGGCCGATGCCGTGGGGCTTGCGCCCTCGGCGTTTTCGCGCGCCTTTCGGCGCATGACCGGCATGAATTTCTCGAACTATAGTCGCTCCGTACGGGTATGGCGCGCACGCACATTGCTCGCGGAATCGGAAATCCCCATTACCGAGGTGTGCTTCGAAGCCGGTTTCAACAACCTGTCCAATTTCAACCGCTACTTCAGGATGGAAACCGGGCTTACGCCTCGCGCCTATCGCATGGCAGCCCGCATCCGCGGCAGGTCGATCGTCGCGGCCGTGTGACGATCAACCATCGTCGAGCCGCGCCGTGCCACCCGATACCGCGTGCTCCGTGCCTGGTCGATGACGCACACATCTGCAATGTCGGAAGCTTATTCAAATCCTCGAAAACTCGTCGATGCCACTCGCGCATAGGCGCCAAGGATGAACCTCTCCGCCTGGGCGAGGTAGGCTTCCAGTATCTGGGCGGCGGCCGCGGAATTGCCGTTCTCGACCTGGGTCACGATCAACGTATTCTGGTCGATGAAGGGTGCGTGGAGAAACTCCGGATCCTGTAGCAACCCGAAGACAAGCCTGAGTTCCAGCGAAACCTGCGCGTAGAAGCCGGCCAGTCGCGGACTGTCGGCGAGTTCCACGATTGCAGCATGGAAACCGATATCGGCGCTGCCGACCCCGAGCCAGTCATCGGCATCCCGGCACTTGTGCGCCGCATCGACCGAAGTCCGCATCTTCTTTACCGCAGGGTGGCGTGGATGTGCCTGGGCAAGGGAGGGAATCTCGA
>NZ_DATJDJ010000171.1:0-5236 GCF_035497515.1 Pararhizobium sp.
TTTTGGCCGGCACTTGTCGGCTATATCGTCTTTGCGGCCTGGCGAGACCGGCGCACGGGTCTTCCGGAAGAGGCCGGAAGCCGCAGCGCGATCGACGCGAAATGAAAAGGGCCACGGCGCAAGCAGTCCCAGGCAGGGGAAAAGTCCGATGGGGAGCCGCGCAATTTGGGTTTTGGCATGAAGGATGAGCGGAGGCATCGGTCCGGAAAGGTATTTTTTCTGGCCGCCGTCGGACTGGTCTTCGCCGCGATCCTCGCCACGGTCCTGCTTGCCCGGGATCAACGAAACCTCGACCGCCTGCTTGCCTCGCTCGGCTATTCCATCGTTCCGGCGAAAAGCCGGCCGCCGGCGGACGAGGTGAAGATCACCCGCAGCAGAGGGGTCCGCCTGCCGCCGGCGCACTTTGTCTTTCCCACTCATCTCTTTGCCGACCTCAAGGCCCCCGAGCAGAATTTCATCCGGCGAATCCGCAGCGACCCGGAGAAACTGTGCGAGCGGCTGGCCGATGGCGGCTTCGGCGAACTGGATTGGACGGTCAGCCGGGCCGACAGGGAGAAATGGGAATGTTCGTCCTTCATCGACATCGGTGAAGAGCCGGACACCCAATCCTCTGTGTTTATCTTCATCAAGGGCGACGAAGAGGATCGCGTCACTTCATTTCGCGTCAAGCTCAATATCGAAAACACGGCCGATACGATCAAGGTCGTCGACCTCGCCGGAAAAGCCGCCAATATCTTTCTGCAGCAGGTGCGCTGGGAAAATTCGAGCGACATCATCGGAAAAATCCACGCGCTCAAGGCTTTCGACATCAGCAGTTTCGGTAGCCGCATCCAGTTCAAGAGGGAATTCGGCGACACGCCGCGCTATAATTTCCTGGCCAACCAGATCGAAAAGCCCCGCGGCAAGACCCCGGCCGACTGGTTCTTCGACCGGACCAGATGGTTTCCACTGACCGATAGCGACGGCGTGCCGATGGTGGACGGCATGATGGCCGGCGAGAATCCGGACGGCTGGTCCCTGGCGCCCCCACCCGGTTCCGCGCCCTGACGGCGCCTGCTGGGGTAGCCCTTCGGCAACCTGCCCAAAAATGAACCATTCGGGACACGGCCGGATTAACCACAAGAAAAAACTGGGCGCTGATGCAGCTTGCCAAAGTCGATTATCTTTAATAAATCATTAATCACTAAAAAATGCTTTTGAACCAAAGAAATTTTTAAAGACACCCGCCCACGGGCAGCGACCAGAACAATAAAATTGTCCGGCGGCGGAAAAATATGATTTTCCGGGAAGAGGCCTGTGGCCGAATTCTCCAGATAATAATGATGCTTGCCATGGTTTGGATGGGCAGGCCTGCATTTTGTTATAGTGTCGGGAGTATTTGAAGAATGACCGAGAAAGTGATTTGGCACCGGCCGACGGTTGCCGGAAGCGGCAAGAACGGGCCGATCAGAACCCTCAACGATAACCTTTCCCCGCCAGGCAGGGACCGTCGGGCCGACGAAACGAATTTCTACATCAATCCGGCAGAAGCCCCCGCCCTTCCCATCCAGTTGAAGCTCAAGCGCGGCGTGGATATGTCCGGCGCCTTCTTCGGCCTTCTCGTCCTGTCGCCTGTCCTGCTGTTCATTGCCTTTCTGATCAAGTTCGAAAGCAGGGGGCCCGTCTTCTTCCGCCAGGTCCGCACCGGTCTCAACGAGGCGCCCTTCGAGATTTTGAAATTCCGCTCGATGTACACCGATCTCTGCGACAATAGCGGCCTGTGCCAGACGACCGACAAGGATCCCCGCATCACACCCCTGGGACGCATCCTGCGCCGGACCAATCTCGACGAACTGCCGCAATTGTGGAACGTGCTGGTCGGCGATATGTCGCTCGTCGGGCCGCGTCCGCACGTGCCCGACATGCTGGCCGCGGGCCGTAGCTATTGCGAGCTCGTGCAGGGCTACGAATACCGCCACCTGATGCGGCCGGGCCTCACCGGCCTTGCCCAGGCGCGCGGGCTGCGTGGCCCGACCGGCCATCGCTGGATGGCGATCCGCCGCATCGTCTGCGATGTCGAATATGTCCGCAATTTCTCGCTGCTTCTCGACATGAAGATCATCCTGCGCACCGTCATCAACGAATTGAAGGGCGGCACCGGCCTCTGAGGGGACGATGCCGGCAGCGCATCACAAACATCCCGCTTTTGCAGCGATGACTGACAAAAAAGAACCGCCCGCGGATCTCTCCACGGGCGGTTTTCGTTTTGGAACGCCGGCGCTGCACCGTCGTTGAAACCCGGCGCGCCACGCGGTTATGCGGCGCGCCGGGTTGCTTTTATTGCCAGCTCTTGACCAGTTCGTCGTAATTGACGGTCTGGGGCTTTTCTTTTTCATTCTCGATCTTCAACTGGGGTGCGAGATTGCCGGCCTTGACGGCGTCCGCGTTCCAGTATTCGAGATCGTGTTCCTCGGCGAGCTTCGGACCCATTTCGCCCTGGACACCAGCACGTTCCAGACGCTCCAGAACCTTTTCCTGCTCGGCGCAGAGCGAGTCCATGGCTTCCTGGGCGGTTTTCGCGCCTGAGGAAGCATCACCGATCGCCTGCCACCAAAGCTGGGCCAGCTTCGGATAGTCGGGGATGTTGGTGCCGGTCGGCGACCACTGAACGCGGGCCGGCGAACGGTAGAACTCGATCAGGCCACCGAGCTTCGGCGCGCGGTCCGTGAAGCTCTTGTGCTGGACCGTCGATTCGCGGATCAGCGTCAGGCCGACATGGCTCTTCTTCACATCCACGGTCTTCGAGGTGACGAACTGCGCATAGAGCCAGGCGGCCTTGGCGCGGTCGTCCGGCGTGGACTTGAGCAGCGTCCAGGAACCCACGTCCTGATAGCCGAGCTTCATGCCTTCCTTCCAGTAAACGCCGTGCGGGCTCGGAGCGAAACGCCATTTCGGAGTACCGTCCTCGTTCACGACCGGCAGGCCCTCTTTCACGAAGTCGGCGGTGAAGGCCGTATAGGTGAACATCTGCTGGGCGATTTCGCCCTGCGAGGGAACCGGACCGGATTCCGAGAAGGTCATGCCCTGGGCGGACGCCGGTGCATAGGCCTTCAGCCAATCGAGATATTTCTGGATGGCATAGACCGATGCCGGGCCGTTGGTGTCGCCGCCGCGGGCAACGCAGGAACCGACCGGCTGGGACTTCTCGTTGACCTTGATGCCCCATTCGTCGACCGGAAGGCCGTTCGGCAGGCCCTTGTCGCCGTTGCCGGCCATCGAAAGCCAGGCATCGGTGAAGCGCCAGCCGAGCGACGGGTCCTTCTTGCCGTAGTCCATGTGACCATAGACCTTCTTGCCGTCGATTTCGCGACCGGTGAAGAATTCGGCAATGTCCTCGTAGGCCGACCAGTTGACCGGAACGCCGAGATCGTAGCCGTACTTCGCCTTGAAGTCCGCCTTGTTCTTCTCGTCGTTGAACCAGTCATACCGGAACCAGTAAAGGTTCGCGAACTGCTGGTCGGGCAACTGGTAGAGATCGCCGTCCGGAGCAGTGGTGAACTTGGTGCCGATGAAGTCGGCGAGATCGAGACCGGGATTGGTCACGTCCTTGCCTTCGTTTTCCATCCATTTGGTCAGCGAACGGGCCTGCTGGTAGCGCCAATGGGTGCCGATCAGGTCCGAGTCGTTGACATAGGCGTCGTAGACGTTCTCGCCCGACTGCATCTGCGTCTGCAGCTTCTCGACGACGTCGCCTTCGCCGATCAGGTCATGGGTGATCTTGATGCCGGTGATCGCCGTGAAGGCGGGCGCCAGCACCTTGGACTCGTATTCATGCGTGGTGATGGTTTCGGAGACCACCTTGATATCCATGCCGGCGAAAGGCTTCGCCGCATCGATGAACCACTGCATTTCCGCTTCCTGGCCGGCGCGGTCAAGCGTCGACATGTCCCCGATTTCCTTGTCGAGGAACTGCTTGGCCTCGTCCATGCCCGCGAATGCGGAGCCGGTAAAGGCCAGCAGCATGACTGCCGTCGATGTTAGAAGATGCCGTCGCATTATAGTCCTCCCTTAAAGGTTTGCGATTGCAATGGCGGATTGCCTCCCCGGCAGTCCGTTTCAGTAATCTTGCCTCAAACCAGCTTGAAAACGCCGATGGCGTACAGGATGGAAAGCGCAAGAGCCCACCACACATTGGGGCCGACGAGCCCCAACCATGCGAGATGAATGAAGGCGCTGCCGAGCAGCGAAATGAACAGGCGGTCGCCGCGCGTCGTCTCGAAGCGCAGGATGCCGACACGCGGATTGCCGCCGGGCGAGGCATATTCCCAGACCGCCATCAGCGAGAGAAGCGCGAAGATCGTCAGGAAGAACATGGCGGTCGGGAAGGACCAGGCCATCCACCCCCCGTCAACCAGCGTCGAGAACCAGTCGCGCACGCCGTCCTTGACCGGAAGCATCATGAAGAGCACCCAGGCCACGACGAGATAGACTATGAGAACAGCTGCCAGCGCCACCGGCCAGCGATTGTTGCGGTTCGGCAAGGCAGCCATCAGACCCTCCCCAGGGCAAAGCCCTTGGCAATGTAGTTGCGGACGAAATAGATGACGATCGCGCCCGGGATGATGGTGAGCACGCCGGCCGCCGCCAGCACGCCCCAGTCCATGCCCGAGGCCGAGACCGTGCGCGTCATGATGGCCGCGATCGGCTTGGCGTCGGTGGTGGTCAGCGTCCGGGCGATCAGAAGCTCGACCCAGGAAAACATGAAGCAGAAGAAGGCCGCGACCCCGATGCCGCTGGCAATCAGCGGAATATAGATACGCACGAAGAAGCGCGGGAAGGAATAGCCGTCGATATAGGCGGTCTCGTCGATTTCCTTCGGCACGCCCGACATGAAGCCCTCAAGGATCCAGACCGCCAAAGGCACGTTGAACAGGCAGTGCGCAAGCGCCACGGCAATATGCGTGTCGATCAGGCCAAAGGCCGAATAGAGCTGGAAGAACGGCAGCGCGAAAACCGCCGGCGGCGCCATCCGGTTGGTGAGCAGCCAGAAGAACAGATGCTTGTCGCCGAGGAACCGGTAGCGCGAAAAGGCATAGGCCGCCGGCAACGCCACCGAAACCGAAATGACCGTGTTCATCACCACATAGATGATCGAGTTGATATAGCCCTTGTACCAGGACGGATCGGTGAAGATCACCGCGTAATTGGCCAAGGTCGGATCGTGCGGATAGAGCGAGAAGGCGCCGGTGATCTCGGT
>NZ_DATJDJ010000172.1:0-42650 GCF_035497515.1 Pararhizobium sp.
ACTGAGCCTTCCGGCACCATCGAGAACAGGGCGACGAGACCGATCAGCCACGGCAGCGGCGTCAGCGGCAGGCGCAGCTTCTGCTTTGCCGTATCTGGGTGTGGCTGATCGTGCAGCATCATCGGCCAGGCGATGGCAACCAGCGAGAAGCAGACGATGGTGGCGAAGATCGCATGCGGCAATACGCCGAAATTCGCCATGAGCAGGCCGCCCGCCGCCGAGCCGAGCAGTCCACCCAGGCTCCAATAGGCATGACAGGAGGACATGATCGCCCGCCGCATGGATTTTTCGACCTCGACGGCGTTGGCATTCATCGCCACGTCCATCGCCCCGACGAAGCCGCCGAGAATAAACATGGCGACGGTAGCCACCCAGACATTGGGCACCAGCGTCAGAAGCAGCAACAGTGGCGACAGGGCGACGGCCGTGACCTTGACGACCTTCTGCGATCCGAGCTTCGCGATAAAGCCGCCGGCAATCGGCATCAGCACCAGCGAGCCGATGCCGAAGCACAGGATCAGCAGGCCGAGCACGCTTTCGCCGATCCCGAGCTTTTCCTTGAATTCGGGAATCTTGGGCGCCCAGCTTCCGGTGACGAAGCCGTTCATCAGGAACATGAGGGAAACCGCCAGGCGGGTTCTTGGCATGTAACCCGATCGGAGTGCCGGTGACGTGAGTTGATCCATAGTTTTCTCCTCCCGGTGGGAAACCGGGTTCAGATCATGATTTCGATAATGTTGCCGTCGGGGTCCCTGAGGACCGCCTCGTAAAAGCCGTCGCCGGTCATGCGCGGCGGCGAAACCAGAATGCCGCAGCGCGCGGCATTGTCAGCCATGGCGTCCACCGCCTCGCGGCTACCGAGCGACAGTGCCAGATGGGCGTAACCCGCACGCTCCTCCATGCCTTCCGGCGCGCCGATCCAGGGGCCCTGCATGATCTCGATGGTCGGTCCGTCGGCAAGCGACAGGAACCGCGAGGCAAAGCCCGGACGCCGGGCACTGTCATAGCGTTCGCCGATCTCGGCGCCGAACGTTTCGGCCCAGAAGGCGGAAAGACGATCGATATCGGTCGTCCAGAGTGCCACATGCCCGATGCGCGTCATGTCTTTTCCTTGGCAGTTACGACATCAATCCCCATTTCGCGGAAGACGGACAGGGCGATGGCGGAGATTTCGTCTTCAACGACCAAGGTTGTGCAGGCCTTGGCCGGAACGACGGCGTGTGGCGCCGATGTCCCGATCTTGTCGGCCGTGGCCGCGACCAGGACGGCAGCGCTCTGCTGCACGGCGAGGCGCTTGAAGGCCGCATCCTCATAATCGAAGGCGGTAATACCTGCGTCGGCATCGATGCCGCAGGCGCCGAGAATGCACAGGTCCGGCCGCAACGCCGCCATCTCCCGCTGGGCGCCGGAGCCCACGGAGCCGCCCACCTGCCGGTCGATCCGCCCGCCGATCAGGATGATCCCGATCTCCGGATTGTCCATCAGGGCGGCGGCGATCAGAGGCGTATTGGTGACCGCCGTCAGGCGCATCCCGGCTGGAATAGCCTTGGCGATCGCCAGGTTGGTGGAGCTGGCATCAAAAAAGACGGTCATCCCATTTCGGACGAAGGAAGCCGCTGCCAAGGCCAGAGCCCGCTTGCGGTCCGACGATTCGCCAACCCGCCGGATCAGGGACGCGCCGCCTGGCGCCAGCGGCAGTGCCCCGCCATAGACCCGCTCGCAGAGTCCGGCCCCGGCCATTTCGCGCAGGTCCCGGCGGATCGTGTCCTCCGAAACACCGAATTCGCGTGCAAGATCGACGGCCAGCACGCGGCCTGACGCATCGAGGCGATCCTTGATCAGCGTCTGGCGCTGGCGAAGAAGCAGGTCGTTTTGCATGGCATCGCTCAATCGTGCATGAATCGGCATAAAAGTGCAAAATAACGCATACCAGCATTTCTGGCGACTTCAAGCGCTATCCTTCCGGATTTCGCCTGCGCAATGCTTGATTTTTTGATCAGCGGGTCGAAATTCCGTTCGATGTGACGAAATTTGACAAAACCTTCGCCGTTTCGCGCCACATTTGAAGTTTTTTGCGCTCCCATGGACCGCGATGGCATGCGATGGTCCAGCCATCCCCGGCAGACGGGCCGGATGAAAAGAAGAATGGAAAAAGACAATGAAATTGGTTCCCACACTCCTCGCCGCTGCCGCCCTTGCCCAGTTGCTCACGTTCGGTCCGGCCTTCGCGGGTGAAAACCTCGAAGCCATCAAGGCCGCCGGTGCGCTGAAGATCGGCACGGAAGGCACCTATGCCCCGTTCACCTATCATGACGAAAGCGGCAAGCTCGTCGGTTTCGACGTCGAAATCGGCGAAGCCGTGGCCAACAAGCTGGGCGTCAAGGCCGAGTTCCTCGAAGGAAAGTGGGACGGCCTGATCGCCGGCCTCGACGCCAACCGCTACGACACGGTGATCAACCAGGTCGGCATTACCGACGCGCGCAAGCAGAAGTACGATTTCTCGGACCCCTATATCGCCTCGAAGGCCGTCCTGATCGTCAAGACCGACAATACCGATATCAAGGATTTTCCTGACCTTAAGGGCAAGAAGGCCGCCCAGTCGCTGACGAGTAATTTCGGCAAGCTGGCGGAAGCCTCCGGCGCCGAGCTTGTCGGCACCGACGGCTTCGACCAGTCGATCCAGCTCGTGCTGACCGGCCGCGCCGACGCGACGATCAATGACAGCCTGTCCTTCCTCGACTTCAAGAAGAAGAAGGCCGACGCTCCGGTGAAGATCGCCGCAGAACAGGCCAATGCCGACTATTCCGGCATCATCATCCGCAAGGGCGAGCCGGAGCTGCTGGAAGCCGTCAACAAGGCGCTGGCGGACATCAAGGCCGACGGCACCTACGACAAGATCTCGCAGAAGTATTTTGGCGCAGACGTTTCGAAGTAAGAACGACTCTCCTCTCCATTCGAAGCCATGAAACGGCGCCGCGTCCGCAGACCCGCATAATATGCGCAAGGCCGCCGCGAATCGACCCCTCCCCCTTGTGGGGAGGGGCTGGGGAGGGGTATCTCCTATGGAGAGACCGATCCTACCCCAAAAGAAAGAAAGCCCGTGCCTCCCTGGCTTCAACTCATGCTCGATTCGCTCCAGCCACTTCTTTGGGCCGGGCTGATCTTCACCATCCCGCTGACGCTGCTCTCGTTCACGCTGGGACTGATGCTCGGGCTCCTGACCGCCGTCACCCGATTGTTCGGGCCGAGACCGCTGGTGGCGGTGGCGCGGTTCTATGTCTGGGTCATTCGCGGCACGCCGCTGCTCGTGCAGTTGTTCGTCATCTTCTACGGCCTGCCGGCGGTCGGCATCCTGCTCGATGCTTTCCCCGCCGCTCTCATCGGCTTCACGCTGAATATCGGCGCCTATACGTCCGAAATCATCCGCGCCGTCATCTCCTCGGTGCCGCGCGGCCAGTGGGAGGCGGCCTATTCGATCGGCATGAGCTGGAGCCAGGCGATGCGTCGCACCATCCTGCCGCAGGCGGCGCGCGTGGCCGTGCCACCCCTGTCCAACACCTTTATTTCGCTGGTGAAGGATACATCGCTTGCCGCCGCCATCACCGTGCCGGAACTGTTCCAGACGGCGCAGCGCATCGTCGCCACCACCTATGAGCCGCTGATCCTCTATATCGAGGCAGCGCTTCTCTATCTCGCGCTGAGTTCGGTGCTCTCCTCGCTTCAGGTGCGGCTGGAAAAACGTTTCGCCCGCTATGGCGGCTTCCTGGAGGCGCGCACATGATCGAGCTTACCCATATCGTCAAGCAGTTCGGCGACAATGTCGTCCTGAAGGATATCAGCGTCACGATCGCCGAAGGCACCGTGACGGCGCTGGTCGGCCCTTCCGGCGGCGGCAAGAGCACGCTGCTGCGCTGCGTCAACCTCTTGGAAACGCCGACATCCGGCACGATCAAGCTCGGCGACGAACAGATCGTCTTTTCTTCCGGCAAGAAAACGGGTTGGGATGCCATCCAGCGCCTGCGCCGCCAGACCGGCATGGTCTTCCAGAATTTTCAACTCTTCCCGCACCAGACGGCAATTGAAAACGTCATGGAAGGACTGATCACGGTTCTGAAATGGCAAAAGGACAAGGCAAGGGCCCGCGCGCTCGAACTGCTGGAAAAGGTCGGCATGGCGCATAAGGCCGATGCTTGGCCCGCCACCCTGTCCGGCGGCCAGCAGCAGCGCGTCGCGATTGCCCGGGCGCTTGCGCCGTCGCCGCGGGTGCTTCTCTGCGACGAGCCCACCTCGGCGCTCGATCCGGAACTCTCGGAAGAGGTCGTGGAGGTCCTGAGCCGACTGGCGCGCGAAGGCACGACGATGATCATGGCGACGCACGACCTGCGGCTGGCGTCAAAGGTCGCCGACCAGGTCCTGTTCCTCGATGGCGGCCTGATCGTCGAGAGCGGCGCGCCGAGGTCGATCTTCCAGACGCCGGAGCGGGAGCGCACGAAGAAATTCATCTCGTCGCTGAGCGCGGGCAACAACTACGATATCTGAAAATAGAAATGGCCGGGTTCTACGCCAGCCATTTTCTTTTGGAGAGGAAGCCTCAAGCTCCGTAGACGATGAGCAGATCCTTGGTGTCGATCTGGTCGCCGGTACGTACGAGGACTTCGGCGATCGTGCCGTCCTTTTCCGCATGCAGCGCCGTTTCCATCTTCATCGCTTCGATGGAGAGCAAAACATCGCCCGACTTGACCGTCTGTCCGGCGGTCACGGAGACCGTGGAGATGACGCCCGGCATCGGCGCGCCGAGATGAGCGGCGTTGGCGAGGTCGGCCTTGCTGCGCGCGGCGCTGGAGGCGGCCCGGTTGCGATCCGGAACCTTGATCAGGCGTGGCTGGCCGTTGAGCTCGAAGAACACCTTGACCATGGCCTGCTCGTCCGGCTCGCTCGCCGCCTGGTGCAGGATGACCAGAGAGACGCCCTTTTCGAGCGCCGGCGACAGCTCTTCACCAGCCGAAAGACCGTAGAAATAGGCGGGAGTCGGCAGGACGGAGACCGGACCATAGGTGTCCGCCGCCAGCGCGTAATCCGTGAAGACCTTCGGATACATCAGGTAGGAGGCGAATTCGAAGTCGGAGACCTCGCGCTCCAGCTTGGTCTCGATCGCTTTACGCTCTGCACCGAGATCGGCCGGCGGCAAAAGCGAGCCGGGAACGGCGGTGTAGGCCTTCTCGCCCTTCAGCGCCTTGTCCTGCAGCGCCTTCGGCCATCCACCCGGAGGCTGGCCGAGATCGCCCTTCAGCATCGACACGACCGATTCCGGGAAGGAAACATCCTTGGCCGGATTTTCGACATCCGCCACCGTCAGATCCTGGGAGACCATCATCAGCGCCATGTCGCCGACGACCTTGGAGGACGGCGTCACCTTGACGATATCGCCGAACATCTGGTTGGCATCGGCATAGGCCTGCGCCACCTGGTGCCAGCGGGTCTCGAGACCCAGCGAACGGGCCTGTTCCTTGAGGTTGGTGAACTGGCCGCCCGGCATTTCGTGCAGGTAGACTTCGGATGCCGGTCCCTTGAGATCGCTTTCGAAGGCGGCATACTGGTTGCGCACCGCTTCCCAATAGAAGGAGATGCGGCGGATCCATTCGGGATCGAGGCCCGGATCCCGCTCGGAACCCTTCAGCGCCTCGACGATCGAGCCCAGGCACGGCTGCGACGTGTTGCCAGAAAAGGCATCCATGGCCGCATCGACCACGTCGACGCCGGCATCGACGGCCGCCAGCACGGTCGCCGCCGCAATGCCCGACGTGTCGTGCGTGTGGAAGTGGATCGGCAGGTCGGTCGCCTCGCGCAGCGCCTTGAACAGCACCTTGGCGGCAGCAGGCTTCAACAGGCCCGCCATATCCTTGACCGCGATCATGTGCGCGCCGGCTTTTTCTAGCTCGGCGGCAAGCGCCGTATAGTATTTCAGGTCGTATTTCGGACGGGCGGAATTGAGGATGTCGCCGGTGTAGCAGATCGCCGCTTCGCAGATCTTGTTCTCTTCGGCGACCGCATCCATCGACACGCGCATGTTGTCGACCCAGTTCAGGCAGTCGAACACGCGGAAGACGTCGATGCCGCCTTTCGCTGCCTGACGCACGAAATACTTCACGACATTATCGGGATAGTTCTTGTAGCCGACACCGTTTGCGCCACGCAGCAGCATCTGCAGGAGCAGGTTCGGCGCATCCTCGCGGACCTTGGCGAGACGCTCCCACGGATCCTCCGTCAGGAAGCGCATGGAGACGTCGAAAGTCGCGCCACCCCAGCATTCGAGCGAAAAGAGGTTCGGCAGCGCCTTGGCATAGGTGGAAGCGATGCGAGCGATGTCATAAGTGCGCACGCGCGTTGCCAGAAGCGACTGGTGACCATCGCGCATGGTCGTGTCCGTCATCAGCACCTGGCTTTGGGCGCGCACCCATTCGGCGAACTTCTTCGGGCCGAGTTCGTCGAGCTTCTGCTTGGTGCCCGGCTTGATCGGTGCGTCGATATGGGGAACGACCGGCTTTGCCGCATCGGCATTCGGCTTCGGACGGCCCTTGGCTTCCGGGTGGCCGTTGACGGTGACATCGGCGAGATAGGTCAGCAGCTTGGTGGCGCGGTCCTGGCGCTTGACCTGCTGGAACAGTTCCGGCGTCGTGTCGATGAAGCGCGTCGTGTAGCTGTTATCCTTGAACTTCGGATGCGAGATGATCGCTTCGAGAAAGGTGAGATTGGTGGCGACGCCGCGGATACGGAACTCGCGCAGCGCGCGGTCCATGCGGGCGATCGTTTCCTGCGGGTTTGGCGACCAGGCCGTGACCTTGACCAGCAGTGGATCGTAGTAGCGGGTGATGACCGCGCCCGGATAGGCCGTGCCGCCGTCGAGACGGATGCCGAAGCCCGAGGCCGAACGATAGCCGGTGATACGGCCATAGTCGGGAATGAAGTTCTGTTCCGGATCTTCCGTGGTGATGCGGCACTGCAGGGCGTGGCCGTTGAGACGGATATCTTCCTGTTTCGGCACACCGGATTCCGGCGTGCCGATGGCAAAGCCCTCGAGGATGTGAATCTGCGCCTTGACGATATCGATGCCGGTGACGACTTCGGTGACCGTATGCTCGACCTGGATACGCGGGTTGACTTCAATGAAGTAGAACTTGCCCGAGTCCATATCCATCAGATATTCGACCGTGCCCGCGCCAATGTAGTTGGTCGCCTTGGCGATGCGCGTGGAATAGTTGGCCAGTTCCTCGCGCTGTTCTTGCGTCAGGTAAGGCGCCGGCGCGCGCTCGACGACCTTCTGGTTGCGGCGCTGCACCGAGCAATCGCGCTCGAACAGATGCACGACATTGCCATGCGTATCGCCGAGAACCTGGCTTTCGACATGGCGGGCGCGCTCGACCAGCTTTTCAAGGTAGACTTCATCCTTGCCGAAGGCGGCCATCGCCTCGCGCTTGGCTTCCGTCACTTCGCGCGACAGGTCCTTCGGGTCACGAATGGCGCGCATGCCGCGCCCACCGCCGCCCCAGGATGCCTTCAGCATGACGGGGTAGCCAATCTCCTCGGCCATCCTTGCCACGACCGACATGTCGTCGGGCAATGGTTCGGTTGCCGGTACAACCGGGACGCCGATCTCGATCGCCAGATTGCGGGCGGCTACCTTGTTGCCGAGACGGCGCATCGTGTCGCCGGTCGGACCGATGAAAATGATGCCGGCAGCGTGACAGGCATCGACGAATTCCGGGCTTTCCGACAGCAAGCCGTAACCGGGATGGATCGCATCCGCTCCGGAAAGTCTGGCGACACGGATGATTTCCTCGATCGACAGGTAGCTTTCGATCGGGCCGAGATCACGGTCCAGATGCGGGCCGCGGCCGATCTGGTAGCTCTCGTCCGCCTTGAACCGATGCAGCGCGAGTTTGTCCTCCTCCGCCCAGATCGCAACCGTTTTTATTCCCAGTTCATTGGCCGCGCGAAACACGCGAATGGCAATCTCTGAACGGTTGGCGACAAGGATTTTGGAAATGGGCAAGTCGAACTCCTCATGACTTGAAACGCGGAAATGCTGCACCGCGAAAAGCACTATTAGCGCGTCGTCACAAGAAGTTCAATTTCAGTTTAAGTCATAACGCGACCTTGTTGCGTCAGTTGATCAGGCCCAGCCGGAACGACAGAGCAACCGCGTGATGCCGGTTCTTGGCTTTCAATTTTTCCTGGATGCCGTTCATGTACCAATCGACCGTGTGATTGGAAATATCAAGGACCTTGCTGATCTCGTTCGAGGTCATGCCATCGGCGAGATAGTTGAGCGCCTCCATTTCACGCCGCGTCATCTGCACGTCGACGGTCGATACCATTTCGGCGAGAACAGCAGGGTCGGTCAGTTCGAGCAGACGCCAGAACAGCTTCTTGGCGACGCCGTCGAACAGGCTCATCTCGACCGGCGAGAGATCGACCACCCGACCGCCCAAGGTCATGTTGCCGAGCAGGCCGCGACGCCCGTGAACCGGGAAGATGTAGCCGTCATGAAGACCGTGATTGCGGGCCTCCACCATCATGCGTTCCATGCGCTTGCGGTGCGGATCGGAGCGGAAGGCAACCGCCGTATCGCGCCAGCGGAAACCGCGCTGCGCGTGGCCGAGGAAACGGATCGTCGGGTCGATGATGACGTATTTCTTGCGAATGTAGATTTGCGGCCAGCCATCGGGCCAGCGGCCGGCAAGCAGCAGACTCAGCGGATTTTCATCCGGCTTGGGTTGGCGAACGATGCCGTAAAAGTCGAAGCCGTAGCGATCCAATAGCCGCTCGAACTCCTGAACGATCTCGTCCCTGCTTCTCATCTCGTCGATCAGCGCCAGAAACTGCACCAGCAGCGTGATGTTCATAAAATCCCCTCTGAAAAATCAATGTCCGACGCTCAAATAAACACGCTGCGGCGCAACATGAATGGCTTGTTCAGCGCCCATTCATGTTGCGGCCGCGATAATCCCATCGTCAATCATGAGACTACCTATCACTGCATCGGCACTGAACCGCAAGATGTAAAAAATAGCAGACTATGGATATTTGCCGGAGCGGCATTTCGCTGCGCCGGGCAACGTATCACAGACTGGCTTGCACGCTCGACCTCAAAGTTTATTCGAGATCGTGCGGGCGTGGATCATGAAGACGAGAGAAGAACAGGAAACGGCAAGGGTTTTTTCTGGGTCAATCCAGATCAGCCCGTAAAGACAAGCCAGCCGCCCCTCCTTTTCCTTTCTGAACTTATAGCGCGATGCGAATTCCTGTTGCTTTTCATTGCACCGCAAACCAGCTGCCCAAGAGGGATAAGACAGTGTCATTGTTCCAGATCTATGCAAGAGCGCTTCAGTATCTTGCCGTTCACAAGCTTCGCGTCTCCGCGATCGTCATCGCCAATGTCGTTTTGGCTGTGATCACGATTGCCGAGCCAATCCTGTTCGGCCGCATCATCGACGCGATCTCTTCCAAGCAGGGCGTCACGCCGATGCTTCTGATGTGGGCAGGCCTTGGCGTGTTCAATACCGTTGCCTTCGTGCTTGTCGCCCGCGAGGCTGACAGGCTGGCGCATACCCGCCGCTCGACCCTGATCACCGAAGCTTTCGGCCGCATCATTTCCATGCCGCTTTCCTGGCATACCCAGCGCGGCACCTCGAACGCGCTTCATACGCTGCTGCGCGCCTGCGAGACGCTGTTCGGCCTCTGGCTCGAATTCATGCGTCAGCATCTGGCCACGGCCGTTGCGCTGACGCTGCTCATTCCGACCGCCTTTGCCATGGACGTGCGCCTGTCGCTGGTCCTCGTGGTTCTCGGCGTGCTCTATGTCATCGTCGGCAAGTTCGTCATGACACGCACCAAGGAAGGTCAGGCTTCTGTCGAGGATCACTACCACACGGTCTTTTCCCACGTGTCGGACTCGATCAGCAACGTTTCGGTCGTGCATAGCTACAACCGCATCGAGGCCGAAACCCGCGAACTGAAGAACTTCACCCAGAAGCTGATCTCGGCACAGTTGCCGGTCCTCGACTGGTGGGCGCTGGCCAGCGCGCTGAACCGCATGGCATCGACGATCTCGATGATGGCCATCCTCGTCATCGGCACCTTCCTGGTGCAGAAGGGCGAACTGGGCGTCGGCGACGTCATTGCCTTCATCGGCTTTGCCAACCTTTTGATCGGCCGCCTCGACCAGATGAAGGCCTTTGCCACGCAGATCTTCGAAGCCCGCGCCAAGCTGGAAGACTTCTTCGTGCTGGAAGATTCGGTGCGTGAACGTGAGGAGCCTGCAGATGCCGGCGAACTCGATCAGGTGCGCGGCGAGGTCGAATTCCGCGACGTCTCCTTCAACTTCGCCAATTCCAGCGAGGGTCTTCGCGACGTATCCTTCACCGCCAAAGCGGGCCAGACGATTGCCATCGTCGGGCCGACCGGCGCTGGCAAGACGACGCTGGTCAACCTCCTGCAGCGCGTCCATGAACCGGCCGGCGGCAAGATCCTGGTTGATGGCGTCGATATCTCGACCGTGACCCGCAAGTCGCTGCGCCGCTCGATCGCCACCGTGTTCCAGGATGCGGGCCTGCTCAACCGTTCGATCTGCGACAACATTCGCCTCGGTCGCGAGGATGCCTCGCTCGGCGAAGTCATGGCCGCCGCCGAAGCTGCTGCTGCCGCCGACTTCATCGAAGGTCGCCAGAGCGGCTACGACACCCGCGTCGGTGAAAGGGGCAACCGCCTGTCCGGCGGCGAACGCCAGCGTATCGCGATTGCCCGTGCCATCCTGAAAAACGCGCCGATTCTTGTTCTCGACGAGGCGACCAGCGCGCTCGACGTCGAGACCGAAAACCGGGTGAAGGTCGCGATCGACAACCTGCGCAAGGATCGCACGACCTTCATCATCGCCCACCGCCTGTCGACGGTGCGCGAGGCTGATCTGGTAATCTTCATGGATCAGGGCCGGATCGTCGAGATGGGCGGCTTCAGTGAACTGAGCCACAGCAACGGCCGCTTCGCCGCCCTGCTCCGCGCCAGCGGCATCCTGACGGACGACGATGTCCGCAAGAGCCACGCCGCCGCCTGACCGGCGACCGCATCGACCCAGACCTTCCAATCCCCGCAGCGGCGCTGCGGGGATTTTTTTATTGGGGAAAGGGTGCCGCAATCCATCCGCAGAAGGCGATGTAGAGATTCCTGTTTCAACTTTACCGCGACATTGCTAGCATGACCGCGGGGATAGAAGTTGGAGGAATCATGTCGATCAGGCAAATACACTCATGTGCCCTCATGTTATCACTTGCGGCCACTCCATTGGCGGCGCAAACACTCTCGGACGATTTCGACGCTGGCAGCCTCGGTTCCGGCAAATGGAGCACGCAACAGATTCTTTCGCGGCAAATGACGTTTGAAAAGGCGGGGCGTTGCGAAGCAACGGCCATGGTCATTCGAACGACTGAGGAAGATGGCGGCATCGAATGCGACGACGATTGTCAGCGCGCGGAATTGCGTACGATCAAATCGTCATGGCCCATCTTCGGCGACGAGGTCTGGTATGCCTTCAGCTTCCGGGTGGAAGGGAATGTGCCCCCGATCGGCAGCACACGCTTCGTTATCAGCCAGTGGAAGGGTCCGGGCGACAGCAGTCCGATGCTGGCACAGCGTTTCGACAACGGGGTATTTCACATCACCGTTCAAGATAACGAAACACGCCGCGTCGTGGCCCAGGCCGAGGGCGATTACGAGGCAGTGCTGTCAGCGCAAAACCTGCTCGGTAAATTGGATCCCAATGACGGAGAGACGGTCGATGCCGTCAAGGCGTTGCAGTCGATTGATCAGCTGATCAAATCCCAGCCGGAGCTATCAAAAGAACTCTTTGACCAAACCCTGTTAAAGGGGTTGGAAGCGGAAAAGCCGACTTCGGACACGAAGGAAATATCCAAGGCACTCGGGCTGAAGAACAGCGAGCTTGTTTCGCAGTTCAGCGCCTTCTCTTTCGTGGCAAACCCGGAAAAATATCTCGGCGAGGCAGAGATCGACATCATTCCCGAAGGAAACCGGAAGCTGCCCGATCCGCGTAAAGGCTGGGTGGACATGGTTTATCGCATCAAGCCCGGGCGGCTCGACAACGAATATGGCCCCCGGCAGAAGGGTGAGATCGATATCTGGGCCAACGGCGACAAGATCGTTTCCGTCCGTGGCAATATCGGCGCGAAGCTGAGGGCGGACCTGCCGCTGGAGTTGCGCGGCCCATATTTCAAGTTCGGAACCTATCGCCTGCGAATTCCCGGTACCTTCGATTTCAAGTTCGACGAATTTTCGCAGGCGCCGACACGGGACGAGCTCGTGGTGGCCTGCGATCCGCAGTGAAGGACAGGGCGCCGGCACTCATCAAGCCCGGGCGACGTCCGGGCGGGCGAGGCCGACGATCCAGTCGAGATAGCGGGCATAGGCGAAATGCAACGCGATGCCGAGCCCGACAAACAGCGATCCCCAGATGGGATCGCGACCCGTGACGAACAGCAGCACCTGGCCGACCATGGCGAGGATCGTTCCGAAGATGAAGACAGGCAGGGAATGGCGTCCGATCATGACCAGCGGATGATCCACCTTCAGCCGCGTCAGCCGATTAAAGATGGGGAACACGGCAAGGAGATAGGCAAGCGCCAGCACATGCAGCAGCCGTGTCAAAGACAGGAAGGTCTTGTCGAAACCGGTAAGAACCGCCGGAAGCCCATAGGAAAAATCCATGTCCCACCAGGACAACACGACCCAGAAGAACGACAGCGCCACATAGCTGGCGGCCAAGAGAACGAGGGCGGGATGGCGCGGCAGGGAATGGCCGGCACGGGCGCGCATCATGCAGATCATGCCGATGACGAAGAGGAATTGCCAGGACCAGGGATTGAGGAACCAGTAGCCCTCGTCGAGGAAATTGAGCGGCACGATCATGAAAATGCCGGCGGCAAGCCATAGCGTCGCGGACGCCATGAACAGAAGAAACGGGCTGCGCCCATAAAGCCAGAGCATGGCTGGAAGGATCAATAAGACCACGGCGTACATGGACAGGATGTTGTTGTAGCCGAGTTGGTGGCCCAGCAGGACCATGGCGACGATGCCCTGTTCCGTATGCTCGACCAGTGGCCGGATGTTGATTTCGCCGACCAGATCCTGCCGCCCGAAATAGAGCGCGCCGCCGGCAAAGATCGCCAGCGTGATGATACTGGTCATGATATGCGCGACATAGAGTGTAAACGCCCGCCGCCAGATTTTGAGGCTGACGGCCAGGCGGCGCCCCACGACGAATTTCCGCCCATAGGCAATTCCGGCCGAGAGCCCGGAGATCAGCACGAAAGCTTCGGCGGAATCGGAGAAACCGAAATTCTTCGTCGTCAGGAATTCGAGATATTGCCCCGGTACATGATTGATGAAGATCGTGATGAGGCAAAGTGCGCGGCACACGTCGAGCCGTGTGTCGCGAAGAGGTGGTACGGTTGAATCGGCGACCGCGCGTCCATCAGAGACGGATGCGGGAAAGTCCAGTTGTTGCAGCATGCAGTCTTGTCTCGTCCGGGTTCAGTGCCCCTGCCCCATCGACGCGATGTATCCGCCTGCGGTCAAAACAAAACCGGCCTTGCGCCTTCTGGAGCAAAGCCGGTCTTTATGGTCATGACGCACCGGCAGCTACAACAAAACGCCTTCATGCGCGTTTTTTGTGACAGTATTATTGACGCTCACCACCGGCTCCTCGCTTTCCCCGTGTTTCGTCACGGAAATCGCATAGGCCTTGCCGTCGATGGTGAGCGTCGCCGAAAATCCGTTCCAGCTCTTCGGCAGGACGGGCCGGATGATCAGCTTGTCGCCCTGCCTGCGGATGCCGAGAATGCCTTCCACCGCGGCGCGATAGAGCCATGCGGCGGAGCCCGTATACCAGGTCCAGCCGCCACGTCCCGTCAGCTCGCCATGGCCATAGACGTCGGCCGCCACGACATAGGGCTCGACCCGGTAATGGTCGGCGCTGTCGCGGTCGGTCGAATGGTTGACCGGGTTGAGCATCTGGAAGGCGCGCCAGGCGTCCTCGGTGCGGTTCTGGGCGGCAAGCGCCAGCACCACCCAGGTCGCCGCATGGGTATATTGCCCGCCATTTTCGCGGACGCCGGGCGGATAACCCTTGATATAGCCCGGGTCCTGCGCCGTGCCCGACAGGGGCGGCGTGAACAGCCGGATGATCTGGTGATCGTTGTCGGCAAGTTCGGAGAGCACCGCGTCCATGGCCTGCATCGAGCGGGCGGGGTCACCCTCGCCGGACAGGACACTCCACGACTGGGCGATCGAATCGATCCTGCACTCGTTGGCCTCAGTGGTGCCGAGCGGCGTGCCATTGTCATAGTAGCCGCGACGGTAATAGCTGCCGTCCCAGCCGGCGGTTTCAAGCGCCTGCTTGAGGATGGGAAGATGCGCTTCCCATGCCTCGACCCGCTTCATATCGCCCCGTTCGCGCGCAATGGCGAGGAACGAACGCAGCGTGGTGGCAAGGAACCAGCCGAGCCAGACGCTCGTGCCGTGGCCTTCGATGCCGACGCGGTTCATGCCGTCGTTCCAGTCACCGCCGAGGATCAGCGGCAGGCCGTTATCACCCTTGCGGGCAATGGCAAGATCAAGCGCGATCGCGCAATGCTCATAGAGGCTGACGCGCCGCTCGGACACGGTGGGCTGGAAGAAGCTGTCATGCTGGCCGGGCTCGAGCGCAGCACCCTCGATGAAGGCGATCTGTTCGTCGAGAATGTCCTTCCTGCCGGTGACCGAGCAATAATGCTGCACGGCATGGCCAAGCCAGACAACGTCGTCGGAGATCAGCGTACGGACCCCGGCGCCGGTGCCCGGCAGCCACCAATGCAGAACATCGCCTTCGGGGAACTGACGCGACGCAGCGTTGAGAATCTGCGCCTTGGCAAGTTCCGGACGGTGGACGATGAAGGCCAGCGTGTCCTGCAACTGATCGCGGAAGCCGAAGGCGCCACTCGCCTGATAGAAGGCCGAACGCGCCAGGATGCGGCAACCGAGGCTCTGGTAGGGCAGCCAGGCATTGACCATGTTGTTGAACGCCTTGTCGGGCGTATCGATCTGGAGAATGCCGGTGAAGTCCTGCCAATAGCTGCGCGACGCTTCCAGAGCCGCATCGAACGTCGTCTGCCGCGCGGTTTCCAGATGCTCCAGCGCCTGGGCGGCATTGTCGGAATCGCCGATATAGAAGGTCAGGTCGCGGCTCTCGCCGGCCTTGAGCTTCACATCGAACATGATGGCACCGCAAGGATCACCATCGGCATCGACCGAGCCCGACAGGGCGCCGCCGTCGATCACGGCCTGCGGCGCATAGATGCTGCCGGTCTTGCCCAGAAACTCGCGACGACTGGTGGTGAAACCAACAGGCTTTTCGCTCGCCGCCAGGAAAGCGGTCCGGCCGGAATAATCGACGCTGTAAGGATTGGTTGCCAGCACGGCACCGCTCGCCTCGTCATGATGGGAGAGGATGAACGGTGCCGTCTTCGCCCGGTTGTTGCCGAGCAGCCATTCCGCATAGCCATAGACCTTGAGGCTGCGCGCCTCGCCGGACGTATTCTTCAGCCGTAGCTGCAGATATTTGACCGGGGCCTGGCGGTGGACCGTCTGGCTGACCTCGATCTCGATCCTGTCCTGCACGCTGTGGAAGACGGAATAGCCGAGCCCGTGGCGGGTTTCGAAGAGGACGGACTTGCGGCGCGACAGGGCGGCATAGGGCGTCAGCACCGCTCCGCTGTCCGTGTCGCGAATGAAGATCGCCTCGCCTGGACGGTTGATGACCGGATCGTTGGTCCAGGAGGTCAGCTGATAGTCGCGCGAGTTCTTGCCCCAGGTGAAGGCCGCGCCTTCCGCCGCCACGTGGAAGCCGAAGGTCTCGTTGGAAATGACGTTGAT
The DNA here is from genome assembly GCF_035497515.1 of Pararhizobium sp. Classification (GTDB taxonomy): domain Bacteria; phylum Pseudomonadota; class Alphaproteobacteria; order Rhizobiales; family Rhizobiaceae; genus Pararhizobium. Next base: position 15,979 of record NZ_DATJDJ010000172.1, read on the forward strand.
CCATGGCTGCGGCGTCGCTTCGCCGCCGCGCAGACGCGTCACATATTCGCGGCCATCCGGCGAGAAACCGCCATAGCCGTTCCAGAACTCCAGCCCGTCGCCGGCAATATCGGCGACAGCGGCAGCGCCATCGTCGCCGATCACGGCCAGCAGCGGCACAACCTGCGTATCATCTTCCTTCGCCGGCTTGGTCAGCAGATTTTCGGCGCGAGCGATCTGGTCGGAGATCTTGCCATTGCGGGCATGGAAGACCGCGCGCGAGGCCGATAGCAGCGCCGTCCAGGTCTGCGGTTCCATGATATCGCGGCGAACCGCGAAGATATGCTGGCGCGGACCATCGGACTGGCCACGCAAGCGCAGGTTTTCCGCCATGGCATCCAGCGTGTGCTGCATGTCCTGTGCGTAGGATGCGGCGCGTTCGTTGACGATGACCAGATCGGCCGTGACGCCGCGCGAACGCAGATATTCCTGCGCCTTCAGAGCCTCGCGCGCGATGCCGAGGTCGATGTCATCGTTGATGCGGACGGTAAATATCGGGAAGTCGCCCGAAATCGCCAGCGGCCAGAGCGCCGATTGTGGCGCTAGACCGGCCTGCACCGTTGATGTGTCGGCGCGCAATTGCATGTCGGGATAAACGAGATAGCGGCCGAGCATCTGGAAGTTCGCCGCTTCCTGCGAGGTGACGCCGACATGGCGCATCTGCACCTGGGAACGCGTCCAGGCGTGGATCATCTCGTGGTTGAAGCTGTCCGGATGACGGTAGCGGTCGATTGCCCGGTCGATGGCGTCGCGGTCGGGTGCGGCGATGGTCCAGAAGATCACGCTGACCTTCTTGCCGGCCGGGACGCGAACGACGCGGCGGAGCGAGACGATCGGGTCGAGCGTATAGCCGTCGGAGCCCGAAAGCTTGGCATCGCTGTCGAATGCCTGCGCTTCCGAGAGCGTGCGGCCAGTACCGATGAAGCGGCGGCGGTCGGTCTCTGCCTCGGTGTGCCGGGTGCTGGCGGCATTGTCGACAATGAGGTGCGCGACCTGCATGTCGGGTTCGCTCGGGCTGCGCTTGTTGCGCGTGACGCGAATGACGTCGCCCTTCGGGTCGACTTCGGTGCGCAGGAACATCTTGGCGAACATCGGATGGGCGGTGTCGGTGTCATCCGTCGTCAGCACGGGCTCGGCATAGGACGTGACCTCGATGAAGCGATCCTCGGTCCCCGTGTTGAGCAGGATCACCCGGCGGCCTTCGGCATCGTGCTCGGTGGCGACGATGCATTCCACTTCGCTGGTGAGATCGCCGACGGTCTTGATGAATTCGGCCTTGTCGTCGCCGAAGCGCGTCATGGTCTTTTCGCCGGCGGCACGGCGCGGCTCGGCCGTCGCCGACCACCAGTCGCCGCTCGTCGTGTCGCGCAGGAAGATGAAGGTGCCCGAACGGTCCTCGGTCGGATCGGCTTTCCAGCGGGCAACGGTCTGTCCATTCCAGCGCGAATAGCCGGAACCGGTTGCCGTCAGCATGATCGAGTAATGGCCGTTCGACAGGAAGACCGTCTCGCGATCTTTGGCGAGCGGATTGGTCAACACGCGGACTTCGGGGCGCAGCAGGTCTTCCTGGCCCTTGCCGAGCGATTCCGGCTCCTTCTTGGTGTTGATGATCGGGATGTCGCGCGGTGCCTTTTCCTGCAAAAGCAGTTCGGCCGCCTCGATGACGGGATCGGCATGGAACCACTCGCGCAGGCGTCCATTGAAGACGACGTTGGCGACGGCCGCGATCGACATGCCGTGATGGTGGGCATAATAGTTGCGCACGACAGCGCAGGTCTTGCCTTCCGGCACGCGGGTCGGGGTAAAATCGACGGCATCGTGGAAACCGTAGACACCGAGCGCACCCAGCGCCCGCAGGCGCTCCAGGTTGGCGATCGCCGCCTTCGGATCGTACATCGAGGCGAGGATCGAGGCATAGGGCGCGATGACCGCGTTCTGGCCGAGGCCACGCTTGAGACCCAGCGTCGGAACACCGAAATTGGTGTATTGATAGGTCAGTTCATGGTCGCGGGCATTGAAGGCCGCTTCCGAAATACCCCACGGCGTCCCGAGACGGCGGCCATGGTTCATCTGCTCCTGGACGATCAGGTTGTTGGTCTGGTTGAGAATACCGCCCTGACGCTCCTGCATGACCAGCGGCGGCATCAGATATTCGAACATCGAGCCGGACCAGGAGATCAGCGCACCACGCGCACCGATCGGCACGATCGGACGGCCGAGTTTGTACCAGTGCTCGGTCGGCAGATCGCCCTTGGCGATGGCGAACAGGCTGGTGAGGCGGGCTTCCGACGCCAGAAGGTCGTAACAGGCCTCGTCCAGCTCGTTGGTATTGACCCTGTAGCCGATCGACAGCAGACGGCGCTCGGGACGGAAGAGGAAGCTGAAGTCCATTGAAAACGCGATATCGCGGGAACGGTCGCGCAACACGATCAGGCGCTGGCGCAGCGTCTCGATGGCGCCGAGGTCGAAGACGCCGTCGGCAATATGGGATTCGCAGGTATTGACGAGCATGGTTGCCCATTTCGTCACTTCGCTGCTCTGGGCGCTCTTGACCTCATGGTCGAGATTGAGCGTCAGCTTCTGGATGTCGCGCGCCAGGACCGCGAGGTTGATCACCCGGATGGAAGCGAATTCGTGCTCGCGCTTGACGGCGGCAAGCGCATTCTGGAAGCCGACGATCCGCTCTTCCATCAGGCGGCGCAGCGGCCGAACGGTCTTGCGGTCATCCGGCAGGTCGCCCAGCACTTCCGACAGGATGGAAGCGACGTCGCCAATGCCGTCCAGATTGCCCTGAACATGCGCCGAGGGCGCTTCCGCCCATTCGCGGCACATGGACGAGACGGCGATCAGATGCCCGGCAAGATTGCCGCTGTCGACGGCGGAGACATATTTAGGCTCCATCGTTTCCAGCGTGTCGGTCTTGTACCAGTTGAACAGGTGACCGCGGAATTTCGGCATATGGTCGAGCGTCGAGATCGTTTGCTCGAGACGGCGAACCGTCTCCTCGAAACCGATCCAGCCGAAATCACGCGCCGACATGACCGACAGGAGATAAACGCCGATATTGGTCGGCGACGTGCGTTCAGCCAGGATCGGATGCGGGATTTCCTGGAAATTGTCCGGCGGCAGGAAGTGCTGCTTGGCGGTGACGAATTCCTCGAAATAGAGCCATGTCCGGCGCGCGATCTTGCGCAGTTCCTCGACGACATTGTCCGGCACGACCAGTTGGTCCTCGGTCTCCGCCGACTGGCTGACGAACCAGGCGATGGCAGGAGACAGAGCCCAGAGCAGCGCGAAGGGAATGCCGATGAAGGGAAGACCAGTGTCCGAGATCGCGGCAAGCGCCAGCGAAAGGGCCGACAGGACCGGTACCATCCACATCGAGCGGTAATAATCCCAGACGGTACCGCCGGCCGAACTCTGGACCTGCGCTGCCGTGCGCCATTCCAGCATCAGCTTTCCGGAGACGAAGGTCCGGTAGATGGAACGGCAGATGGCATCCGCCATCATGGCGGCGGAATGGGCGATGAAGACGATGCGAAGCACCACCTGCGCGTTCGCGGACTGGATTTCCGAGATCACGGCATGAAGATGGGCGCGGGCGACGATATCGTTGCGGCGCGGCATGATACCCGAGACCAGTGACATGGTCGGCGCGACGAACAGACTGAAGATCAGCACGAACTGCCAGATCAGCGCCTGGGTCGGCTCCATGTAGTACCAGCCCATCACAGAGGCGATCAGCCATGCGACCGGGATCAGCGAACGGCGCAGGTTGTCGTACATCTTCCAGCGGCCAAGCATGCTGACGCCATTGGAGAGATTGAACAGGTAAGGCAGCAACTGCCAGTCGCCGCGGGCCCAGCGATGCTGGCGCGACATCTCGACCTCGTAGCGGATCGGAAAATCCTCGACCAGCTCGACATCGCTGACAAGTGCGCAATGCGCCAGCGAGCCTTCCAGAAGGTCATGGCTGAGGACGGCATTTTCCTCGATCTTGCCCTTCAGGGCCGCCTCGAAGGCGTCGACGTGATAGAGGCCCTTGCCGGTGAACGTGCCCTCGCCGGCAATATCCTGATAGACGTCGGAGACGGTGAAGACATAGGGGTCGATACCGCGATTGACCGAGAAGATGCGCTGGAACATCGAGGCATCGCTGCCGGTCGTCAGCGACGGCGTGACGCGCGGCTGCAGGATGCCGTAGCCGGCGGTGACCTTCTGGGAGACCGGATCGACGACGGGGCGGTTGATCGGGTGATAGAGCTTGCCGACCAGCTTGGTCACGGCATCGCGCATCAGGCGCGTGTCGGAATCCAGCGTCATGACATACTGGACGTTCTCCGGCACGGTGTTGGCGCCGGCGAGGAAGCTTGTATCGCTGTCGCCGCGCAGGAGCAGGTTCAGCTCGTGCAGCTTGCCGCGCTTGCGCTCCCAGCCCATCCAGGCGCCTTCTGCCTCGTTGTAGAGGCGGCGGCGATGCAGGAGATAGAAGCGCGTACGGTCGTCATGCGCATAGCGCGCGCTCAGCGTTTCGATCTCGTGCTTGGCATAGTCGAGCACGTCGAGATCGGCAGCGGTTTCCTCTTCCTTCGAATCCGTCCAGTCGCTTAAGAGTGCAAAATAGATCTCGCCCTTCGGATTGGCGAGATAGTGGACCTCGAGATTGCGTACGAGTTCATCGACATGATCGCGCTTGGAGATCAGACAGGGCACGACGACGAGCGTGCGCGCATCCTTCGGAATGCCTTGGAGGAATTCGTAGCCCACGAGACGCGTCGGCGTGACGAACAGCGTCACCAGCGTGTTGAAGAACCCGGCCGCCCCTTCCGAGGCCGGCAGCGCGAAGAGCAGCAGCATGATCAGCTTGGCGCCCGTCGGAATTTCCATCGGGCTGACGAAGATATAGACTGCGATCATCGCCAGGATGGTCAGCACGATGTTCGGCCCGGCAATGGCCAGCCAGTCGAGCTTGCGCCCCATACGGATGATGTTCTGCAGCAGCGAAGGACGGTAGTCGATCTTGGCTTCCAGCAGGCGGCGCTGCTTGCCGACAAGGAAACTGCCGACATTCGGCTCGTGCGGCACGGCATTTCCGACCGCATCGACGCTTGCCTGCTCCTTGACCATGTCGAGGGCGATATGCGTGACTTCGAGTTCCGTATAGCCGGAGCGCCGGGCCAGCCGCTCGATCGTGTTGCGGTACTTGTTGCGCGAACCGAAATCGAGGGCGGAATAATCCGAGCCTTCGCGGAGTGCATCGTCGAGTTTGCTGACGCTTTCGAACCAGACGGCCCAGTCATTGTCATCGATTTCGCGCAAGCTGCGGATGATATTGCTCATCGTCGCATTGCCGGAGGACAGGCGGTTCTGCTCGGCGACCAGCGCCTCTTCGACATCGCTGCCACGCTTCTCCAGCTGCTCTTCCAGCCAGGTGATGACGAAGCCGGACGTCTGCGAGCCGTCACGCAGGCGATAGAGAAGCTGGGCGACGAAGGTGTTGTCGGCACAGAGTGGCTGGGCCTCGGCGAGCACCGACTTGAATTTTTCCGGATCCCCCAGGCGGACGATCTGGTCCGCCACGTCATTGGCCTTGTTGCGCATGCTGCGCGAGCCATCGACGCGGATGGCGATGCGGCGCAGGTTTTCGATCAGGACAAAACGAAGGATGGAAGGCAGCGCCCAGAGTTCGCCGATCTTGAAGGTCTCGTGTCGCTGGAAACCCTCGACCATCGCGGTCAGGCTTTCGCGCGAAACCGTGCTGTGGGTATGGGCGACATAGAGCCAGGCAAGCGCCATGGTTGTCGGGATCGTGGCGCCCTGGACCGAAAGCGTCGGCAGTTGGCGATAGAACTTGCGCGGAAAATCACGCCGCACTTCCTGGATCGATTCCTCGACGAGATAATGGTTGTCGAGCAGCCATTCGGCGGCGGGCGTGATCGAGGCACCGGCCTCGACATCGGTCGCCGTCACCTTGTAGACGCGAAAAATCTCGTTTTCGTTTTCACGATGCCGCGGACGGAATTCGAAGGGGAAGAAACCCGGCAGACTGGACATACCATCACGGGCGAGAGCAGCACCGCATTCTCGAAGCTCGTCGATGGTGAAATAGGTCGAACGAATCGAATCGTTGGAATCGATCGACTTGGTTTCGGCTTCGCGCGCGGGCGTGGTCGGCGTGTTGTGAAGAGGCATGGGTACGGGTTCTGAATCCAAGCGGTGTTGAGGGATCCGGCCGTCGTCATCTGGCCGGATGGGCTGCTGCCCTGATTTCTGGCTCTGCGCCACCATAGTCCTAAAGCCCCGTCATTGTTTTGCCGAAAACCATCGGGCTTCGCGCGGGCGGGAAACCATCGGTGTCGGCATTGCCCGAACGGGCGGTGGAGAGAAGGAAGGCGGCAGTCGCTTCGGCGTCAGGGCTGCGTGATGCAGGAAATAGGCATTTTTTAGCCGTAGAGCCAACATGTTGCAAGAAGCGGGGCCTGTTCTGTGGGCGAATTCGCGCGTGCTGCGCGAAAGAAACACCGGGTTGAACCAATCTCTCCACGGCCGGCGGCGGGAGAATGTGCAAAACTGCTTCTTTAAGGCTGGTCATCCAGACCAGAACGCGCGGAACAGTGAAAGGTTCCACTCCAGATGGTGGCCGATTTTTCGGCGAACCGCTCAGCCGACCTGTTTGACGATCCAGGCCTGGAACGCCTGGCTGACGGGGTTTTCCAGCTTGCCCTCCGGCACGACCAGATAATAGCTGTTTTCCGTCTGCATCGGCCGGTCGAAGACGACGCGCAGCCGATCGCTCGACAGTTCCTGTTCGATCAGGTAACGCGGCACCAGCGCGAACCCGAGGCCCGCGACCGCCGCCTCGATGACCATGGAAAACTGGTCGAAGCGGTTGCCGCGATAGGCCGACTTCATCTCGCCACCATTGCTCTCGAACCATTGCGCCCACATTTTCGGACGGGTGGCGAGATGCAGGAGCGGCTTGTGTTCGAGTTCGCCCGGCTCGGTCATCGGGTTGAGGGCCAGAAACTCCGGGCTCGCCACCGGCACGATGATCTCGCTGCAGAGATAGCTGCAGGTCGCATGTGCCCAGACCGGCTGGCCGTAATGGATTGCGAGATCGAAATTTTGCTCCTCGAAATCGAACGGCCGCGAGCGCGAGGCGATATTGATGACGGTGCCGGGATGTTGTTTCAGGAAATCCGGCAGGCGAGGCGTCAGCCAGCGGCTGCCGAAGGTCGGCAGCGAGGCGATCGACAGCGTTGATTCGGATCGTGCAGAGGCCATGGCCCGCACCATCAGTTCCTCCGACTGGGCGAGCAACCGGCGCACCTCCGGCAGGAATTTCTGCCCCGCATCGGAGAGAATGACCCGCTGGCGGACGCGCTCGAACAGGAGAACGCCGATCTGGCCTTCGAGATCCTTGATCTGCCGGGACACCGCGCTCTGGGTCAGATTCAGCTCGGCGGCGGCCTGCGTAAAGCTGCCATGGCGCGCAGCACATTCGAACGCCTGCAGCGTGGTGACGTCCGGGATCAGTCTTCTGCTCAACTTCATTCCGGCCTCGCATGATCATAGTCACAACAGTCGCAATCAATCCCCATTCGCTCCCTATATGATACGAAATGAGAATGATCGACCTATCCATTCCATACTGCGAGGCGTGCCGTCGTGAAAGAGAATAGTTTCGTATCCACCGATGATATCCGGATTGCCTTTTCCGGGGCGATGTCGGCCATGTACCGAACCGAAGTGCCGGCCTACGGCACGCTGATGGAGTTGGTCGGCAAGGTGAACGCCGAAACGCTGGCCGCAAACCCCGAGCTTCAGGCCCGCCTGGAAGACACCGATACGCTGGAACGCATCTGCGAAGAGCGACACGGCGCCATCCGGCTCGGCACGCCTGCCGAACTGTCGATGATGCGCCGCGTCTTCGCCGTCATGGGCATGCTGCCAGTCGGCTATTACGACCTTTCGACCGCAGGCGTCCCGGTTCACTCGACAGCCTTTCGTCCAGTCGGCGACGCGGCCCTGAAGAAGAACCCTTTCCGCGTCTTCACCTCGCTGTTGCGGCTCGACCTGATCGCTGACGAGACCTTGCGCGCAGAGGCCGAAGACATCCTGTCGAAGCGCCAAATCTTCACCGATGGCGCCATCGCGCTGACGGAAAAGGCCGAAAAGCAGGGCGGCCTCGACAAGGCCGATGCCGAGCGGTTCGTCGCCGAGGCGCTGGAAACCTTCCGCTGGCACGACAGGGCCAATGTCAGCCCGGACATGTATCACCGCCTGCATGACGCGCATCGGCTGATCGCCGACGTCGTCTCGTTCAAGGGTCCGCACATCAATCATCTGACGCCGCGCACACTCGATATCGATGCTGTGCAGGCACGGATGCCGGATTACGCCATCGCTCCGAAGGCGACGATCGAGGGTCCGCCGACCCGCAAATGCCCCATCCTCCTGCGCCAGACGTCGTTCAAGGCGCTGGATGAGCCGGTCTCCTTCCAGACCGAGGATGGTAGCTGGCAGGCAGGCTCGCACACCGCCCGCTTCGGCGAGATCGAGCAGCGCGGCATTGCGCTAACCCCGAAGGGCCGCGCGCTCTACGACGACCTGTTGAACGCATCCCGCAAGATCGTTCGCCCTGCGGCCGACGGTTCGAATGCGGCCGAATACGAACAGGCGCTGTCCGGCGCCTTCGCGCCCTTCCCCGACAGCTGGGCCGGCATCCGCGCGGAAGGCCTCGGCTATTTCACCTATTCGCTGACGGTCAAGGGCCGCAAGGCCAGGGCGGCTGCATCGGCGAGCCTCGACAGCCTGATCGCCGCCGGTCTCGTGCAGTTCGATCCGATCATCTACGAGGATTTCCTGCCCGTCAGCGCCGCCGGCATTTTCCAGTCCAATCTCGGCGACGATGCCGCCCAGGACTTCGTGGCGAGCCCCAACCAGCAGCGCTTCGAACTCGACCTCGGCGCCAGGGTGCTGAACGAATTCGATCACTATGCCGGGATCGAACAGGCGTCGATCGCCGATGTCAGGCAGATGCTTTCATCCGCGCAAGCGGCGGAGTAAAGCTGGGCGATGATCGACCAAGGGCATATCGCAGCGCTGAGGACTATTCTCGGGGACAAGGGTCTTGTCGCCGAAGGCCCGGACATGGCCGCCTACCAGACCGGCGCGCGCTATGACGAAGGCCGCGCCGCGATCATCCTGCGGCCGCAGACGACGCAGGAGGTCTCCGCCGCCGTTGCCTATTGCGTGAAGAACGGAATCGCCCTCGTGCCGCAGTCGGGCAATACCGGCCTCGTTTCCGGATCGACCCCTGATGCGACCGGTGCGCAGGCCGTTCTCAGCCTCGACCGCATGACGCAGCGCTTCGAACTCGATCTCGACAACCGGTCGCTGCGGGTCGATGCGGGGTTCCGGCTGTCGGACGTCAACCGGAAGCTCGAAAAGCACGGCCTGTTCTTCCCGATCGATCTCGGTGCCGATCCGCGTCTTGGCGGCATGCTGGCCACCAATACCGGCGGCTCGCGCTTCCTGAAATATGGCGACGTTCGGCGCAACACGCTGGGCATCGAGGTGGTCCTGGCCGACGACGAGGGCACGATCCTCGACCTGACCTCGGACCTGCGCAAGAACAATACCGGCATCGACTGGAAGCATGCCTTCATCGGCACGTCGGGCGCCTTCGGCATCATCACCGAATGTGTCTTGAACCTCGAAGCCCTTCCGAAACAGACAGCGACCGCCTATCTGGTGCCTTCGAGCAGCGCCCATGTCATGCCTCTGCTGCGGGCCATGGAAGAGCGGCTCGGCGCTTATCTCTCCGCATTCGAGGGCATTTCGCGCAACTCGATCGTGGCCGCGCTCGATCATGTTCCGTCGCTGAAGAACCCCTTCCAGGGTGGCAATGTGCCTGACTACGTGATCCTCGCCGAAATCTCACGCACCTGGACGCCGCGCGAGGGCGAACAGTCGCTGGATGCCGTGCTGGAAACCGTGCTCGCCGAAATATGGGAAACCGAGGATGCGCCGCTTGCCGACGCCTTCGTCGGTCCGGCCCACGAAATGTGGGCCTTGCGGCATGCCCTGTCGGAGGGCGTCAAGCATTCCGGAAAACTGATCGCGTTTGATCTTTCCTTCCGCAGAGGTGATATCATGGCCTTCTGCGACCGGATGAAGGCGGAGATGCCCGAGGCCTTTCCGGACGTGACCATCTGCGATTTCGGCCATATCGGCGACGGCGGCGTGCATTTCAATCTGGTGGTGCCGAAGGACAGCGCCTCGGCATCGGACAAGACTTTCGAACAGCGCCTGCGCGACTGGATGTTTGCCATCGCGGTCAGGGATTTCAACGGCAGCTTCAGTGCCGAACATGCCATCGGCCGCAAGAACCAGGCCTATTACGACCTCTATACGCAACAGAAGATCAAGGACATGGCCCAGGGCCTCAAGGCCATCACCTCGCCGGGAGCTCTCGGCACGGTGTGCTTCGGATAGTCCCTCGACCAAGAAAACGGGAGTTTGCTCACATGAACATTGCAACGAAGACGGTGAATGTCGTTCAGGAAACCGCAGCCCTTCTGGAGAAGCTCGGCGTCTCCAAAAGCCTCTATACCGGCGGCGACATGGCCTCCTTCTCGCCGGTTACCGGCGAACAGATCGCCAGCCTGAAGACGGTAACGGCGGCAGAAGCGGCAGCCAAGATCGAAAAGGCCGACGCGGCGTTTCGCGCCTGGCGTCTGGTTCCGGCGCCCAAGCGCGGCGAACTGGTTCGCCTGCTCGGCGAGGAACTGCGCGCCCACAAGGCCGATCTCGGCCGCCTTGTCTCGATCGAAGCCGGCAAGATCACATCTGAAGGTCTTGGCGAAGTCCAGGAAATGATCGACATCTGCGATTTCGCCGTCGGTCTTTCCCGCCAGCTTTACGGCCTGACCATCGCCACCGAGCGCCCCGGCCACCGCATGATGGAAACCTGGCATCCGCTCGGCGTCATCGGCGTCATCTCCGCCTTCAACTTCCCCGTTGCTGTCTGGTCGTGGAATACGGCGCTGGCGCTCGTCTGTGGCAATGCCGTCGTCTGGAAGCCGTCGGAAAAGACCCCGCTCACCGCCCTTGCATCGCAGGCGATCCTTGAAAAAGCACTGGCCCGCTTCGGCGATGCGCCGGAAGGCCTGACCGCAGTCTTGATCGGCGACCGCGCCATCGGTGAAGTTCTCGTCGATCATCCGAAGGTGCCGCTGGTTTCGGCCACCGGCTCCACCCGCATGGGCCGTGACGTCGGTCCGCGTCTTGCCAAGCGTTTTGCCCGCGCCATTTTGGAACTCGGCGGCAACAATGGCGGCATCGTCTGCCCGTCCGCCGATCTCGACATGGCGCTGCGCGCGATTGCCTTCGGTGCCATGGGCACTGCCGGCCAGCGTTGCACGACGCTGCGCCGCCTGTTCGTCCATGACAGCGTCTACGACCAGCTGGTTCCGCGCCTGAAGAAGGCCTACCAGAGCGTTTCCGTCGGCAACCCGCTGGAATCGACCGCGCTGGTCGGCCCGCTTGTCGACAAGCCGGCTTTCGACGGCATGCAGAAGGCACTCGCCGAAGCCAAGGCCCATGGCGGCACGATCACCGGCGGCGAGCGCGTCGATCTCGGCCACGCCAACAGCTACTATGTGAAGCCCGCCCTCGTCGAAATGCCCAAGCAGGATGGTCCTGTCACCGAGGAAACCTTCGCGCCGATCCTCTACGTCATGAAGTATAACGACTTCGACGCCGCCGTTGCCGACCACAATGCGGTTGGTGCCGGCTTGTCCTCGTCGATCTTCACGCTCGACCTGCAGGAAGCCGAGCGCTTCCTGTCGCCCGATGGTTCGGATTGCGGGATCGCCAACGTCAATATCGGCACGTCCGGTGCTGAAATCGGCGGCGCCTTCGGTGGCGAAAAGGAAACCGGCGGCGGCCGCGAATCCGGCTCGGATGCCTGGAAGGCCTACATGCGCCGCGCCACCAACACGATCAACTATTCGAAGGCCCTGCCGCTGGCACAGGGCGTGTCTTTCGACATCGAATAAGTTTGGCGACATCGAATAAGTTTGGCGATATCGAATAAGTTTGGCGATATCGAATAAGTCTGCATCGAAAGGGATCGGTCATGACCATCAACACCAAGGTCGAGGAGGCGGGCTTCGCGCCCGCCTCGCGGATTTCCACGATCGGCGTTTCGCAGATCCTCAAAATCGGCGCCCGGGCGCAAGCCATGAAGCGCGACGGCAAGCCGGTGATCATCCTCGGCGCCGGCGAGCCGGACTTCGACACGCCTGACCATGTCAAGCAGGCAGCTTGGGAGGCCTTGCAGCAGGGCCAGACCAAATATACCGCGCTCGACGGCACGCCGGAACTGAAGAAGGCAATCCAGAGCAAGTTCGCCCGTGAAAATGGCGTTTCCTACGAACTCGACGAGATCACCGTCGCGACCGGCGCCAAGCAGATCCTCTTCAATGCGATGATGGCGACGCTCAACCGCGGCGACGAGGTGATCATCCCGACGCCCTACTGGACATCCTATTCGGACATCGTCGAGATCGCCGAAGGCAAGCCGGTTCTCATCGCCTGCGACGCGGATGCCGGCTTCCGGCTGAAGGCCGAACAGCTGGAAGCGGCGATCACGCCGAGGACCCGCTGGGTCATGCTGAACTCGCCGTCCAACCCCTCGGGTGCCGCTTACAGCGAAGCCCATTATCGCCCGCTGCTCGATGTTCTCCTGAAACATCCGCATGTCTGGCTGCTGGTCGACGACATGTACGAGCATATCGTCTATGACGATTTCAGGTTCGTCACCCCGGCGGCACTGAAACCGGCGCTGAAGAACCGGACGCTGACCGTCAACGGCGTGTCGAAGGCCTATGCCATGACCGGCTGGCGCATCGGTTATGCCGGCGGCCCGCGCGACCTGATCAAGGCCATGGCGGTGGTGCAGAGCCAGGCGACCTCCTGCCCGTCTTCGATCAGCCAGGCGGCCTCGGTTGCCGCCCTCAACGGGCCGCAGGATTTCCTGAAGGAACGCACGGCCAGCTTCCAGCGCCGCCGTGACCTGGTGGTAGCAGCCCTCAACGCCATCGAGGGTCTGGATTGCCGCGTTCCGGAAGGCGCCTTCTACACCTTCTCCGGCTGCGCCGGCGTCCTCGGCAAGACGACACCCGGCGGCAAGCGCATCGAGACGGACAGCGACTTCTGCGCCTATCTGCTCGACGACGCCCATGTCGCTGTCGTACCGGGTTCCGCTTTCGGCCTGTCGCCGTTCTTCCGGATTTCCTATGCCACCTCGGAGACCGAACTGCGCGAAGCGCTGGAGCGGATCACCAGGGCCTGCGCGGATCTGCGCTGACCGGACGCCCTCGACACATCGTCCAGAACCGTCAATTTTCCACAACCCTGCCGTTTCGACGGCGGGGCTTTTCTTGTCGAAAGCGTTTTGCACCACGCGATTTTACTGCTATCCGATAGCCCGACAAACGGCCTGCAGCGCACCGCGCCTCGCCTGGATATGAACGAAGGCAGCCGGGCATGTTTTTCAGTCTGCGACAATCCACTCGGATCGTTGAGAAGCTCAGGACGAAATCTTTCGAACCGGCGCATGCCGCCTATTACAAGGGGAAACCCGGCACCCTGCGGTTGATGCTGCAGGCACGGCACGACTTCCTTTCCGTCTGGCGCAGGAACGACTATACCGACCGCGTCACCTCCACGAAGGTGCTCGGCCGGCAGATCGTCATCGTCAATTCGCCGGATGCGATCCGCTACGTGGTTGCCAAGCGCCACGAGAATTTCGAGCGCAAGACGCCGCAAATGCGGCGCGCGCTGGAGTTCCTGCTCGGCGACGGTCTCTTCATCTCCGATGGCGAGACCTGGAAGCAACGCCGCCCGCTGGTCAACGACATCGTTCACAAGAACCGCCTGCCGATGTTCGGCAAGATCATGGAGAACACCGCGACGGAACTGGCTGAGCGCTGGAGCGCCATGCCGGAAGGCACCACGGTCAACGCACTCTACGAAATGGCGGGGCTGACGGCGGAGATCATTGCCCGCAGCGTTTTCGGCAACGACATCGGCGAAGACGGCGCACATGCGGTGACGGAAGGTTTCGAAAGCTATCAATCGCTGATCGATTCGATCAATATCGGCTATTTCCTCGGCTTCGACGAGGGCCTGCCGGTGCTGCGCACGCCCAAACTGCGCCGCTCGGTGTCGCGCATTCACGGCATCATCGACAAAGTGGTCGAGGATCATCTGGCTGGACGCGGTGATGACAATTCGATGGTCGAACTGCTGGTTCGCCGGCAGCAGCGCAATCCGGAACTGAAACTCGATGTCGTGGCGCTGCGCAACGAGGCAGCGACCATCTTCATGGCCGGCCACGAGACGACGGCGGCAACCCTGACCTGGGCCTGGTATCTGCTGTCAAAGGCACAATGGGTGGAACAGGCGATCCACAAGGAGATCGACCGCGTTTGCGGCAAGCGCGTGCCGACGCTCGACGATATCCCGAAGCTCGAATGGTGCCGCGCCGTGATCGAGGAGACGCTTCGGCTCTACCCGCCGGTTCCCATCCTGGCGCGCCAGACGAAAGAAGCCGACCGGATCGGCGATATCGACGTCAAGCCCGCCTCGCTGATCCTGATCGTGCCCTGGCTGCTGCACCGGACGGAAGCCTTCTTCAAGAATCCGCATCTGTTCAACCCGGAGCGCTTCATGAAGGGCGGCAAGGCGATCCCCTATAGCTACATTCCGTTTGCGAGCGGTCCCCGCGTCTGCCCCGGCCTGCAGTTCGGCATGAACGAGGCGATCCTTTGCCTTGCCATTCTGGCCCAGCGTTTTCGCGTCCGCGTGGCGGAAGGCGCCAAGGTCGAGCCGCAATGCCGGCTGACGTTGCGCCCGCGTGGCGGACTGCCGGTGACGCTGCATCGCCGCGACAGGGGATGAGCCGGTGAAGGAACGCGAGAGGCACACGGCAGCGACCAAGCGGCAGGCCTGGGTCTACACCGCTCCATCCGC
Source organism: Pararhizobium sp. (assembly GCF_035497515.1). Taxonomy (GTDB): domain Bacteria; phylum Pseudomonadota; class Alphaproteobacteria; order Rhizobiales; family Rhizobiaceae; genus Pararhizobium. Next base: position 31,063 of record NZ_DATJDJ010000172.1, read on the forward strand.
GCCGCCGCTCGCGGATCTGTTTGCCGGCGGCGACCGGCGGCAAAAGGCGCTCCGCTATCATGTCAGCGGCAATTTCAAGAACCTGTTCGATCTCGCGGTACATTTCGGCCTGAAGGCCATGCCGTCAGACTGGTGCTCGGCCGCCGGTGCCTGGCTCGGCACCTTCGCCATTCCGCGCTGGTACGCCAAGGGCGTCAAGAAGGCACGCAACAATCTCAAGCGTCTCCTGCCGAACGCTTCGGAGGCCGAACGCGCGGCGATCCTGAGGCGCAGTTGGCAGAATCAGGGCCGGATGATGACGGAGTTCTCCATCGTCCGGCGGCTGGCCGAAACGCCCGGCCGGGTCGTCTGGCACGGCATGGACAATTTCGTCGAGGCACACAAGCGCGGCCCGGTCATCGTCGCCTGCCTGCATCTCGGCAACTGGGAACTGCTGGCGCCCAAGCTCGTATCGCTTGGCCTCGCCCCTTCAGCCAACTATACGCCACCCGCCGGCCGCGCGCAGGCCTGGATTGCACGCCGGGCGCGACTGAAGGTCGGCTATGGCCTGTTGCCGCCCGGCAAGGACGGGATTCGCCCGGCCATCAACATCCTGAAGGATGGCGGCGTCATTTCGGTGTTCTGCGACGAAGGATTCGCCGGCAAAATTCGCGGCCCTTTTTTTGGACGCAAGCCGCATCTCGAAGGCAACCTCGCCGTCGTGGTGCGGCTGGCGCGCCTGACCGGCGCCACCATCTGCCCCTGTTATGTCCTGCGCAACGAAGGTGCACGGTTCGAGGCCTTTGCGCTCACGCCACTGACACTGCCGCCGAAAGACACCTCGGCCAGCATCATCGATGATGTCGGCCTTCTCAATTCCATCATCGAGCCCATTGTCCGCGCCAATCTCGACCAATGGTATTTTCTCGACAACGCGCTCTGAAGCGCGGCTTCCTTCAGCCCTGAACAGCTTCCGGCGAAATGCCCTGCAATCCGGCGACCAACGCGGCGAACCGCAGGCCGGCGACATCGAGCGGTCCGCTATTGTCGATCGTGGTCACATCCGGCTCCTCGAAAATATCAGGCACCTGCCGCTGCAGGCGGTTGAGGATATCCTGCTCGCTTTCGCGGCCGCGCGCGACGAGGCGGCTCGCCAGCACTTGCGGTGAGGCGGTGATATTGACGACCGCGACGCGCGGAAAGACCTGCCGGAACTGGCCGAGCGCCGCGCGGCTGCCATTGGCAATCAGGATGCGCCCGGCGCGGGCCCGATCCAGCGCTTGGCGGGGAATGCCATATTTCAATCCATGCGCCTGCCAGGCGACGGCGAAATCTTCAGCGGCAAGACGCGTGTCGAAATCCTCACCTGAAACGCTCTCGTGATCCTCGCCGCCCGCATCCGAAGGACGGGTTATGACCCGGCGAACGAAATCGATGTCGCCGCTCCCTTCGAAATGCCGCGCGACGAAGCCGATGACGCTGTCCTTGCCGGCGCCGCTCGGGCCGACGACGACGACGATCGCGCCCTGCCGGTTCTGTGTGGGCCTGTGCATCAGGCGACCCGACGGCCTTCGCGCCAGACGGAGCGAACGACGGGGATGCCTTCCTCGCGCTGGACGCGGACGAGATCGGCGCGCAGGCCGACGGCGATCCGGCCGCGATCATCGAGGCCAACGGTGCGGGCCGGCGTCGTCGTGACCATGGCCAGCGCCTGCGGCAGGCTGATGCTCTCAACCTCGTCGGCCAGCAGGAACGGCGCGTGGATCAGGCTGAACGGCACGTAATCGGAGGAGAGAACGTCGAGCACGCCGCGCCTGGCGAGATCGCGCGCGGCGATATTGCCGGAATGCGACTTTCCGCGCACGATGTTCGGCGCGCCCATGAGAACGCTGAGGCCGGCCGCATGCGAGGCTTCGGCCGCCTCGAAGCTGGTCGGAAATTCCGCAAGGCGGATGCCGAAGCCGACGGATTCCTCGACATGGGCGATCGTCGCATCGTCATGGCTGGCAACGGTGATGCCCCGCTCGGCGCAGGCCCTGGCGATTTCGGTGCGGTGCGGCCCGGCATATTTGGCCGACAGTGCCTGCTGGCGTTCGCAGAATGCCGCAAAGGCCTCGTCGGAGAGCCCGCGTTTGGTCTTGTAGTAGAGCGTGTACTGCTCCATCGTCTGGAACTGGCGCTGGCCCGGCGCATGGTCCATCAGCGAGACCAGACCGACCAGCGGATCGTCCTCGAATTCGACGAAATGGGCGAGAACGTTGTCGGTCGAGACCTCGCAGCGCAGGTGAATGCGGTGATCTGCCCGCAGGCGGTTTTCCTTCGAAGCCAAGGCCAGCGTATCCGCCATGTCGCGCATCTCGCCCTGCTCGAAGCCGCCGTCCTCGTCCGAGCCCATGCGCAGGCAGTCGAAGACCGTGGTGATGCCGGAGGTGACGACCTGCGCGTCATGCGCCTGGATCGCCGCCATCTTCAGCCAGCGCACGCCGGGACGCGGCGAGTAATGCGCTTCGAGATGGTCGGTGTGCAGTTCGACCAGGCCGGGAATCAGGAAATCGCCTTCGAAATCCTCGCCGACGACGCCGGCGCCTTCCGAAATGTCGGCAATCTTGCCGTCGCGGATCTGCACCGAACCATGGAGGATCCGGTCCTCGAGCACGATGCGGGCATTGGAAAGAACGGTTTCAGCGGTCATGTCGGGCCATCTTTCGTTTGGACGTGCTGCCGAGCGGCAAAAGCGAGTGAATGGTGAAGGGAGCACCACGCGTGGGCTCGACGAACAAGGCGAGCGAGGTCACCTCCATCGGCTGGCCGATGAACGGCGCGAATTCCTGCATGAGCAAGGCCTGCATCGCGGACTGCCGCTCTGCGGGAACCTGGCCCGTCAGCGTCATGTGGAAGCGGAAGCTCTCGAAAACGTAAGGGTAACCCCAGTCGAACAGGTTGCTGCGCATCTGCGTGCTCAGCGTTTCCGGCCTGCGGCGGACGATATCGGCATCGGAGAGCGGCGCCCGAAAGCGCGAGAATTGCCGCACCGTGGCATCGGCAAACTCTTGCAGGTCCGGACAATGCGTCGCCGGTACCAGCGCGAAGAACGGTCCGAGCTGGCCTAGCACCATCTCCGGAATACGGAAGGGAACACAGGTCTCGGCAAAGGCTTCGAACGCGTCGAGCAATTCCGGTTCGCTGATACCCGGAGCAAGCTCAAACGGTGCCTTCAGCGTTCCGTGAAAACCGTAGCGGCGTGGATCGGCGGTCAGCGCCGTCAGTTCCGCGGCGCTGAAATCTCCCTTTGGTTCAAGGGCGTGGGTTTCACCCGTGAATGGGTTTGCGCCCAACCAGCGCTCTGCCGCAACGGTCAGCGGAGCGTCTCGATCGGGCGAAATATAGAATGCATAGCGCACTGGTCATTCCCTGCAGAGATGTCACGGAAACGGTGATCGGACGGTGCCGATGTGACGCCGTCGCTAACCTCATTTCATGACATTATCGTGATGTCCGGAGCTGATCCGGCATCATTTTCAATGAAGTTTCTGGCCCATGAGACGCGAGCGCAGAACATTGGAGACATTGTCGAAGACGAAGACGACGATGAGAATCAGGATAACCATGTAGGCGACGTTTTCCCAGTCGGAATTCGTCCGCATCGCCTCCCACAATTTCAATCCGATGCCGCCGGCACCGACCGCGCCGATGATGGTGGCCGAACGGGTATTGGATTCCCAGAAATACAGCGCCTGGCTGGCAAAGACCGGCAGAACCTGCGGCAGCACGCCGAAACGCTGCACGGCAAGCGGCGCTGCGCCGACGGATTTCACGCCTTCGCGCTGTTTGTCATCAATGTTTTCCAAGGCCTCGGAATAGAGTTTTCCAAGCGTGCCGGTATCGGTGAAGAAGATCGCCGACATGCCGGCGAGCGGTCCCGGGCCGAAGGCGCGGGTGAAGAACAGGGCCCAGATCAGCATGTCGACGGAGCGCAGGAAGTCGAACAGCCGCTTCGTCACCTGGTTGAGCACGCGGTTGCGGGTAATGTTGCGGGCCGCGAGGAAGCAGAGCGGAAAGGCGATGATCGAGGCAAACAGCGTACCGACGAACGCCATGACGATGGTCTGGAGCAGTTTGGTCCAGACATCCAGATGCTGCCATTCGGAGTTGTAGAGGATGTTATCCCAGGCCAGCGCCAGGTTGGACCGGGCCGGATCGATGCGGTCGCCGCTTATGATCAGGCCCATGACCTCGCCGAAAGACTTGTCGAAGAAGGGTGAATTGGTATCGAAGATGAAATTGGCCCAGCCCGGAAAGCGGTTGTGAATACTGATCTTTTCGGCATCGACATCGGCCCAGCCGGTCATGCCGAAAGCAAGCTGGATTTTCTCGCCGGGCCGCTTCTGCGTCGCCCAGGACGGTAGCGCACCTTCAGGTTCCACACCCTTGGCCGGATCGAGCCGCATCAGGAAGGTTTGCCCGCCATAGGCGGCGGTCACCTTGCCATCGACAACATCGATGCTGGCGGTCGTGCCAAAGCGGACGGTGGCGCGGCTGACAACCTTTTCGGTTCGCGTCACGGGCGCGATTGCCGCCGCAGCACCAGAACCTGCAACTGCGGCATTCGGCGCCATGAAGCTGAAAGCCGATTTCCTTTCCTGTGGTTGTTGCTGCTGCACGGCAGCCGGCGCATCGACGATCCGATCGACCATCTTCGTCTCGATCGTCACCCATTCCGGCTTGGCATCGGGGCCAAGCGGCGAAGAACGCGGATAGACCACCTGCATCGTACCGTCAGCCGCGATCTTGATGTCTGGCCGCACTTCGTAGGAGACCCAGTCGGCGAGATAGGTGCCCGCAATGCCCCAGTTGGCATTGGTAAGGACCTGGCCGATCGCGAAGAACCACCAGCTGTAGATCATGTAGAGGACGATACCGGCGAAGATCAGCAGGGAGCGGATGCGCTTAGCTCTCGAGCCGGTCAGGAGGTGCGGATGGCGGGCGGCGACTGCGTCCATCTCGGCGGCGCTCATCAGGGTGCTCGTGGTCATGATCGGGCCCTTATTGCGCGAGCTGGAAGGCCTGGTCGCCGACGAGGCGACGGCGCAGCCATGCGGAAAACTGATCGACGGCAATGATCGTCATGAACAGCAGGAGAATGATAGCGAGCGTCTTGGCCTCGTGCCCTTGGCTGATCGACAGACGCAAGGGTTCGCCGATACCGCCGCCCCCGACGGCGCCGATGATCGTCGATGCGCGCACGTTGATTTCGAGACGCAACAGGAAGTAGCTCATGAAATTCGGCATGACCTGCGGCACGATGCCGAACCAGACCCGCTCGAACCAATTGCCGCCTGCGGCCTTCAGGCCCTCGTCCGGCCGCATGTCGGCATTCTCGACGACCTCGAAGAACAGCTTTCCAAGCGCGCCGACCGTATGCACCGATACGGCGATGATCGCCGGGATCGGGCCGAGCGACAGGATGGCGAGAAAGAACCCGGCGATCACCACTTCGGGGAACGCGCGGAGCAATTCCATAAGACGTCGAACAGGGCCGCGCACCCATGGATTGGGCATCAGGTTTCGCGCGGCAAGGAAGCAGAGGATAAAGCCGAAGAACATGCCGAAGATGGTGGAAAAGATCGCGATATTCAGCGTTTCCAGCATCTTGTAGACATATTCTGGCACGTAGATCGTATCCGTCAGGTAGAGGCGGCCTTCGGGATAATCATATTTCAGGCTGCCATCGTCGTAGGGCGAGGGAAGATCGAACAGTGCGCGACCGATCTCTGCTCCGTCGCGAGGCACGAGATCGCCGACAAAATCGAAGAAATGGGGCAGCCGATCGAAGAACTTGCCGGCATTCGTTTCGTTGGCGAACCAGAGCGAACCGGACAGCGCCACGGCAAGAAGCGCAAGGCCAAGAAATGTATAGGCGCGGCGGCGGAGATTGAGCTCCTGCCAGTGGCGTTCGACCACGGCGCCATTGTCGCTCAGGATCGGGGAAAGCACTGACATGGCCATGAAGTCTCCGGCACGATACTCAGCCTCGGCGGACATTCTGTCCCGAGACCCTTTCAGACGAGAAAACGCTGGCCGGGATGACCGGCCAGCGTTTTTATCCAGGCGATATCAGCCGCCGATCGTTGCTTTGCGGGCATCGATGATCGGCTTGTAGAAGTCGGCGTTGACTTCGACGAAGCCCTTGTAGTCGCCGCCTTCGACAGCTGCGAAGCAGGCTGCATCGGTCTTCGGCAGGTCAAGCATGAACTGCTTGAACTTGGCCTTCACGTCGGCGCTGAGCGAGGTGCGAACGACGGTCGGGCCGTTCGGGATCAGCGGCGAGCGCCACAGCTCGACCAGATCGTTCATGTCGAGAATGCCCTTGTCGACCATCTTGCGCAGGTTGCCGGACGTGTAGCCTTCCTTGAACTCGCCAATGCCCGAACCGAATGTCGTGCCGGCGTCGAACGTGCCCTTCAGCACTTCGAGAACGAGGTTTTCATGGCCGCCGCCGAAACCGGTTTCAGCGAAATATTCCTTGACCGGCATGCCGATCGTTTCCGGCAGGGTCACGCTCGGGATCAGGTAGCCGGAGGTGGAGTCCGGATCGGCGAAGCCGAGCTTCTTGCCCTTGAGGTCTTCGATCTTGGTGAAGCCCTTGTCCTTGCGGGCAACCATGATCGAGTAATAGCCGGTCGACCCGTCGGTCTGCTCGGTCGTCAGGATCGGCTCGACGGCGTCAGCCTTGGCGAGGTAGATCTTGGCATAACCGGAAGCGCCGAGTTCGGCGAAATCGAGCGTGCCACCGAGCAGGCCCTGGATGACGCCGTCATAGTCGGCAGCCGGGAAGAACGAAACCTTCTCGACGTTGAGCGCGGTCTTCAGATGATCGCCGAGGCACTCAAAGTTGCGCAGGCGGTCGGCTTCGTTCTCGCCGCCGATAATGCCGACGCGGAATTCCTTGAGGTCTTCCGCCTGAACCTGGCCCATCAGGCCGATAAGCGCAACGGCGCTCAAGAGTGCTGTCTTCAACATGGGTCTTCTCCTGTTATCCGGATTTAGCCGGCTCACATTCGGTTAAAACATCTGCCCTTGACGCGGGCTCTCGATCCCGGACGCCTTTTAAAGGCCGGCCAGTGCCAGCGGCCTGAGGCCGGCGGATTTCGTATTGTCCTGCGCTGCAGGAATATTGATGCTGGTCGACGTCATCGATTCGTCGAGATCGGCGCCCGATCCGTAGATTTCGGCGACGGCCGATGCTGTCAGATCCTGCGGTTGGCCGTCGAAAACGACGCGACCATGCGCCATGCCGATGATGCGCTCGCAGTAATTGCGCGCCGTATCCAGCGTGTGCAGGTTGGTGACGACGGTGATGCCGTCGCGCTCGTTGATATCGCGCAGCGCATCCATGACGATCTTGGCGTTTAGCGGATCGAGCGAGGCGATCGGCTCGTCGGCAAGCAGCATCTTCGGCTGCTGCATGAGGGCGCGGGCGATGGCGACGCGCTGTTGTTGGCCGCCCGAAAGCGTGCCGGCGGGCTGCAGCGCCGTCTGCTCGATGCCAAGCCGTTCCAGCGCGCCAATCGCCATGATCCTCTCCTCGCGCGTGAACATGTTGAGGATGCTGAGAACGGTGGAGCGATGATTGAGCCGGCCAAGCAGGACATTGGTCAGAACGTCGAGGCGCGGCACCAGGTTGAACTGCTGGAAGATCATGGCACAATCGCGCTGCCAGTTGCGCAGGGCAGCACCCCGCAGCGCCGACACTTCGAGATCGCCGAAATGAATGGAGCCCGACGAGACGTCGTTCAGCCGGTTGATCATCCGCAGAAGCGTCGATTTGCCGGCGCCGGAGCGGCCGATAATACCGACCATCTGGCCCTGCGGTATGTCGAAGGCAACGGAATCAACGGCAATCTTCTTGCCGAACCGACGCGTTACATTCTTCAGCTGAAACATGGGCAGTCGTCCTTTGGCAGCCGCACCGGTCATCGGTACGAGACATGCCTTAAAGCGGCTTGATGAAGGGGGAATGTCAGATTGGTGTCGGTTTTGTTACACTCCACAATCCCTGCTGACGCAGGGATTGCAGCGCCTTAAATCAGGCATTGTGACGCGCGAGGAAGGCATCCGCATCAAGCATCCGGAAGTCGTCGAGCGCATCGCGCAGCTTGATGTGATCCCAATCCCACCAGGCGAGCTTTTCGAAGCGCGCGACGATATCGGCGCCGAAGCGCTCGCGGATCAGCCTGGCGGGAACGCCGCCGACGATCGTGTAGGGTGCGACATCCTTCGAGACGACCGCGCCGGCGCCGATGACCGCGCCATTGCCGACCGTGACGCCGGGCAGGACCGTCGCGCCATGGCCGATCCAGACATCATGGCCGATGAAGACACGATTTTGACGACGCCAGGCAAAGAAATCCTGCTCCATGTCCGCATCCGGCCAGTAGTTGGAAGCGCGGTAAGTGAAATGATGCAGCGTCGCGCGCCATGTCGGATGATTGGTGGCGTTGATGCGCACGGAGGCGGCGAGATTGGCGAACTTGCCGACCGTCTCGCACCAGATGGAACCGTCGCGCTCGATATAGGAATAATCGCCGAACTCGACCTCGTCGATGCGGCAGCGCTCGCCGATCTCCGTGTAGCGGCCAAGCGTCGATTCGCTGACGGCGGCGGTCGGGTGGATCGTCGGTTCTTCCGTCAGTTTCTGGCTCATGCGGCGGCCTTTCGCGGCGAAAACGCGGAGACGTCGAGAATGCGGTCAGCCACGGCGTCACGCACCTCCTCGTCGTGGAAGATGCCGAGCAGTGCAACGCCCTCGGCCTTCTTGGCGGCGATCATGCTCACCACGACGCGGCGGTTCACGGCGTCGAGCGAAGCGGTCGGCTCGTCGAGCAGGAGGATGGCGTGATCGGTGATGAAGCCACGGGCGATGTTGACGCGCTGCTGCTCGCCACCGGAGAAGGTGGCGGGCGGCAGTTGCCAGAGTTCGCGCGGCAGGTTGAGCTTGGCCAGCAGCATCGACGCTCTTTCGCGCGCTTCGGCCTGCGCCACGCCACGCGCCAGAAGCGGTTCGGCGACGACATCGAGGGCGGAGACGCGGGGAACGACGCGCAGGAACTGGCTGACATAACCCAGCGTATCGCGCCGCACGTCCAGCACCGCGCGGGGCGCGGCATGGGCGAGATCGACCAGATGCCCCCGGTGCTCGATCAGGATCTGGCCGCCGTCAACGGCGTAATTGCCGTAGAGCATCTTCAGGATCGAGCTCTTTCCGACACCGGACGGGCCGCCGAGCACGACGCATTCACCCTTCTTCACCGAGAAGGAAACGCCGGAGACGACCGGCAGGGTGATACCGTCGCGCAGATGCATGGTGAAGCTCTTGGCGACTTCGGAAACGACGAGAGGCGTCGGCATATCAATTCTCCTGCTGGAGCATGGGTCGTTTCAGACCTGCAGAATGGAGGACACGAGAAGCTGGGTATAGGGCTCGCGCGGATCGTCGAGCACCCGGTCGGTCAGGCCCTGTTCGATCACCAGACCGTCCTTCATCACCATCATCCGGTGAGAGAGGAGACGCGCCACGGCAAGGTCATGGGTGACGATGATCGCCGACAGGCCGAGATCGTGGACAAGGCCGCGCACCAGATCGAGCAGCCTTGCCTGCACCGAAACATCGAGACCGCCGGTCGGTTCGTCCATGAAGACGAGGCGGGGGGAGGTCACGAGGTTGCGGGCAATCTGCAGGCGCTGGCGCATGCCGCCGGAGAAGGCGCGCGGCTGGTCGTCGATCCGGTCCTCCTCGATCTCGACGCGGGCCAGCCAGTCGGCAGCGGTCGCCCGGATATTGCCATAGTGGCGGTCGCCGACGGCCATCAGCCGCTCCCCGACATTGGCCCCGGCAGACACCGTCATGCGCAGGCCGTCGGCCGGATTCTGGTGGACGAAGCCCCAGTCGGTGCGCATCAGGAAGCGGCGCTCGGCCTCGCCCATGCGGGCAAGATCGCGGTACCGGCCGTCGCGCATGTGATATTCGACGACGCCGGAACTGGGCATCAGCCGGGTGGAGAGGCAGGAGAGCAGCGTCGTCTTGCCCGACCCGGATTCACCGACGATCGCCAGGACTTCACCGGGCCAGAGCTCGAAGGAGACGTTCCGGCAGCCGACACGCGTGCCATAGAATTTCGAGACGTCGTTGACTTTGAGAAGGGGGGTCTGGGTCATGAGTGCACCTCGAAAGTTTCGCATTCGGCGGCTTCACCCCCCTCTGTCCTGTCGGACATCTCTCCCTCAAGGGGGGAGATCGGCTGGGCGTTAGCGCCGCGCAGACCGAAAGTCTCACTCAGCCGAAAATGAAGAGCGGAAGAAAGCAGGCGATAAGGTCGCGGATTGATCTCCCCCCTTGTGGGGGAGATGTCACGAAGTGACAGAGGGGGGTAGTCCTGCGGCGAGCTCACAGGGAAACGATGAAACTGATCCATTACTCAGCCGCCTCCCGCCCCAGCATCTCGCCCTCGTGGCCATGCTCCCGGCGATCCTCGCAATGGTCGGTATCCGAGCAGACGAACATGCGCCCGCCCTTGTCATCGAGAACGACCTCATCGAGATAGACATGCTCGGCGCCGCAGAGCGCGCAGGGCTTGTCGAAATGCTGGATCTCGAACGGATGATCCTCGAAATCGAGGCTGACGACATCGGTATAGGGCGGCACCGCATAGATGCGCTTCTCACGGCCGGCGCCGAACAATTGCAGCGCTTCCGAGCGGTGCATTTTCGGATTGTCGAACTTGGGCGTCGGCGAGGGGTCCATCACATAGCGTCCCTCGACCTTGACCGGATAGGCATAGGTGGTGGCGATATGGCCGTTGCGGGCGATGTCCTCGTAGAGTTTCACATGCATGAGGCCGTATTCCTCCAGCGCATGCATCTTGCGGGTCTCGGTCTCGCGCGGTTCGAGGAAGCGCAGGGGTTCGGGGATCGGCACCTGGTAGACCAGCGTCTGGCCGGCGGAAAGCGCCTCCTCCGGGATGCGGTGGCGCGTCTGGATGATCGTCGCCTCGCGCGTCTTCGTCGTCACCGCGACATTGGCGACCTTCTGGAAGAAGGCCCGGATCGACACGGCGTTGGTTGTGTCGTCGGCACCCTGATCGATGACCTTCAGGACGTCGTCCGGCCCGAGGATCGCCGCCGTCACCTGCACGCCGCCGGTGCCCCAGCCGTAGGGCATCGGCATTTCGCGAGATGCGAAGGGAACCTGGTAGCCGGGGATGGCGATCGCCTTCAGGATCGCCCGGCGGATCATCCGCTTGGTCTGTTCGTCGAGATAGGCGAAATTATAGGCGGCAAGCGCGGCGCTCATTGTGCGGCCTCCGGCAGATCGGTGGAAATGGTACCGGCCTGGCTTGCCTCGTATTCGGCGCGCATGCGGCGGACGAGATCGAGTTCGGCCTGGAAATCGACATAATGCGGCAGCTTCAGGTGTTCGACGAAACCGGTCGCCTGGACATTGTCGGAATGCGAGATGACGAATTCCTCGTCCTGCGCCGGCGCGACGATATCCTCGCCGAATTCTTCCGGCCTCAAGGCCCGATCGACGAGCGACATGGCCATCGCCTTGC
>NZ_DATJDJ010000173.1:0-15695 GCF_035497515.1 Pararhizobium sp.
GGCGATCACGATATATGCAATAGCCTTGGCGGTCGTGGGAACGCCCGATAAGGTTGCCGACAATTCCTCCTGCCACAGCGCCAATAGCCGCTCCACCCCAGCTATTGCTTACGACGCCGCCAATAATCGCGCCTGAGCCTGCACCGATTGCGGTTCCTCGCTCAGTCGCTGTGCAGGACGATAGAGCAATTACTATGCCTACCGCAGCTACAAATTTTTTCATGATTGTTCCCTTTGTTTCACCGGGGTACCAGACCAGATTTATCCAACTTCACCGCAATGCATCGAATTGTCTACAGTGCGGACTCGAGATGGTAAAACAACCGTATCATGTGTGCCCATTTTCGCGAACGTGCTTGGGCGGGAAACCACCACTGCCGATCAAGAGCCGAACCGCCGCCGCGATTTGCCATGTGGCAGAGGCACCCCAGATGCTATTCCATCTTCCAGATTGCTTCTCTCCTGCGTCGGCTGCTTCAGCCGATTGGCAATTCTGGAATTTCCCACGCCGGGGCGGGAAGGTTGCGAAGCGACACAAATGGCTGCCATTTCGTTGATGCGTCTTTCTGACAGCTCGGGAACGAGTACCTGGCGCACACAGGCGAGAAGTCATCGCCGTTCATCGGTCCGTCCAGATACATAGGTGTCGCCATCCCGTTGATGCGCAAGCCTGCCGTGAAGGAGGTTGTCTCCAGTGGCCGTGCGTAACGGAGGCCGGCAACGCTCGCCTTTCGGTGCCCGTCCGTAGAGACGCGCCATTTTTCGAGGTCTCTAGGCGAACATCCGCTATGGCGTCTGAGATCCGGCTACAGCGACGTAAACTGAGTAAATCGACCGGGTTGCGGCGATGAACAGCCGATTGCGCTTGGCGCCACCGAAAGTCAGGTTCGCGACGGTCTGCGGGACCCGGATCTTGCCGATCAGTTTGCCCGTTGGGTCGAAGCAATGCACGCCATCGGCCGCGCTCGACCAGAGGTTCCCGTTCACATCGGTGCGGATACCGTCCGGAACGCCGTTTTGGAGGAGGCAGAAGACGCGGCCGTTCGCGAGCCTGGAGCCATCGACCACATCGAAAGCGCGGATGTGGCGCGGCAGGCTTTCGTCATGGCTTGCTGCCGAGTCCGCCACATAGAGGGTCGTCTCGTCGGGCGAAAAGGCGAGGCCGTTCGGCTGCATGAAATCCGTGACGACAACCGAAAGCACGCCGGTCGCTGGGTCGAAGCGGTAAACGTTGCGCGTCGGTTGTTCCGGATTGGCGCGATAGCCTTCGTAGTCCGACAGGATGCCGTAGGTGGGATCGGTGAACCAGATCGTACCGTCGGATTTCACCACCACATCGTTCGGTGAATTCAGCCGCTTCCCCTCGAAACGATCAGCGAGCACCGTGATCGCGCCGTCGATCTCCGTGCGCGTGACCCGGCGCATGCCGTGCTCGCAGGAAATGAGCCGTCCTTGACGGTCGCGTGTATGACCATTGGCGAAGTTGGATGGCTGTCGATACACGGAGACACCGCTCTCCGGCGTCCATCGCAGTATGCGCTGGTTTGGAATGTCGCTCCACAGCAACTGGTTCGCGTCGTTGAACCAGACAGGCCCCTCCGCCCAGCGGCAGTCGGAATAGAGCTCATCGAGGGCGGCGCTCGTCACGATCAACTGCCGGAAACGCGGATCGTGGATTTCGTAGATGTTGGCCTCGGCCATGGCAGTCTTCCCGTTTATCGCATGCCTGTCCGGCGACCGCCGGCAAGCATGATGACGCTGATGATGATGAGGCCGGTCATGATGAGACGGATACCTGCGCCCAGCCCATAGGTGTTGAGCATCGAGACGACCAGGAACATGAAGAGCGATGCACCCCAGATACCCGGCACGTTGGAATCTCCGCCGGCAACCGCAGTGCCGCCGATTACCACGACCGCGATCGACATCAAAAGATACTCCGAGCCCATATTGAGCGCCGCGCCTCCCGAGAAGCAGGCGAGCAGATAGCCGGCGACCGATGCGAGGACGGCGCAAAAGAGATAGGTGACGAGGCGCGTGCCATCGACCGGAATACCTGCCATGCGCGCGGCCGGCATGCTTTGGCCGATCGCCGAGATCCAGCGGCCATAGATGGTCCTTTCGAGGATGAACCATGCGAGAAGGGAGAGCGCTAACGCGACGATCGCCACGTTCGGCACACCAAGCGTGTTCGACGTGGTGAATTCGGCAAGCGCGCTCGGGGGCTTGATACGCAGGCCGCGGTTCGTCCAGATCGCAGCCGACTGCACGATGAAGCTCATGGACAGCGTTGCGATGATCGGCGGGATGCGAAGCGCCTTGATGAGCGCATAGTTGCCAAGCCCGACAGCCAGACCAATGACGACGGCAACCAGAAGTCCGGGCAGGATCATGTCGTTTTCGACGTTCATCAGCTTTAGCGCCACCGTGCCAGCCAGCGTCATGGTGGCGGGGACCGAGAGGTCAATGTTGCCAGGCCCGAGCGTGATGACGAACATCTGACCGATGCCGACGATAATCGAGAAGGCCGCAAAGGTGAGGGCAGCCTGCGACAGGCCGAGCGTGCTGGCACCGCCGGTCACCACAATTGTCAGGAACCAGACGATGAAAGCTGCAAGCCACGACCAGATCCAAGGTTTGCCGGAGAGGTGCGCAAGAATCTTCATTGAAGTTTCTCCCGATTCTCGATGCGATTCAGTATGAGGCGGAGCGCCAGCACGATGATCAGGATCGCGCCTTGCGCACCGATCTGCCAGTCTGGCGAAATGCGAAGGAAGGACAGGAAGGACCCGGCAAGCGTCAGCGTCAGCGCGCCAATGACGGCCCCGATGGGAGAGATGCGGCCGCCGATGAACTCACCACCGCCAAGGATGACGCCGGCAATTGACAGTAGCGTATAGCGTAGCGCGATGTTGGCATCGGCCGAGGTGGTCAGGCCGACGAGGGCGATGCCGGCGAGGACCGCGAAGAAGCCGGAAAGCCCGTAGGCGGCCGCACGCGCCGCAACGACCGACCATCCGGCGCGCTCGACCGAGCGCTGGTTGCCGCCGATGCCACGGATGAGAACACCGAGTGAGCATCGCATGACGATCAGATGCGCAAACATGGCGATGATAATGCTTGCGACAATTGCCATTGGCGCAAAAGGCGGTTTGACAGTCATCAGCCAGCGCACCCAGTCGGGCGCCTGTCCGCCGGGTGCTGGCAGCAGCAACACCGCAAGGCCGGCCCAGACGAAGCTCATGCCGAGGGTCATGACGATTGATGGCAGTTTGCGCAGGTGGATCACGACGCCGAGCGCCGCATAGGCCGCGATCGCGCAGGCAAGGATCAGGATGCCGATCACGGGCGCATCCTTGAGGAAGGTCGCGGTTACGCAGGCGACGAAGCTGACGAAGGCTCCCATGGAGAGATCGAGATCATTCACCGCCATTACAAACATCTGCGCGATCGTAGCAAGCGCGATCGGCACGGCGAGATTTAATAGTAGGTTCAGCCCGCCATAGCTCATGGCGCGCGGCTGCAGCCAGAAGATCGCGGCAAGCAGCAGCGTCAGCGACAGGGCAGGAATGGCAAGACGCACGGCGTCGGACGACAAACGGAACTTCATGCGGCGGCTGCCTCGAAGGAGGCGGCGATGATGTTCGTCTCGTTGACGGCATCGCCGGCGAGTTCCGCTGTGATGCGGTTTTCGCGGAAAACGTAGACACGGTCGCAAAGGCAAACCTCGTCCATTTCCGTCGAATACCAGATGAAGGTGCGCCCGCCCGCCGCCTCCTGGCGGATAATCTCGTAGACCTCCTGCTTGGTCCCGACATCGACACCGCGCATCGGATCATCCATCAGGACGACCGGTGCGCGCGTGGCTAGGGCGCGGGCGAACAGCACTTTCTGCTGGTTGCCGCCGGACAGCGACAGGATGTTGTGGTTGCTCATATCGGGCGAGCGGATTTCGATCCGCCGCTTCCAGTCGGCACCTTTCGTCTCCTCTTCACCCACAAGAATAAGGCCACGGCGAGACATGTCGGCGAGTGAGGCGATGGAGAAATTGCGCAGGATGCTCCACAACTCGAAGACGCCGTTGAGGCGGCGGTCGCCCGCGACGAAGGTGACGAGCGGGTTGCGCTCCGGCAGCCAATTGCTGGAGCGGGCGGCATGCAAGGCTAGAAGGAGTTTGGTTTGCCCGTGGCCTGCAAGGCCTGCAAGGCCGATGATTTCACCCTTACGCGCTGCGAAGGGAATATCCGCCATCCGATGGGACAGGATGACCGGCGCAGCGGTTTGCCCGGACACGGAGCGCTGCCCGGTTTGCGCCTTCGCGACGCTCCCCATGGCCTCCACGAGGCCGTGGTGAACGAAACCATTCGCCGGTCGTTCAGCAACCACGCGGCCGTCCTTCATGACGACGATACGGTCGCAGGTTTCGAGAATCTCGTGCAGGATATGCGAGATGAAAATGACCGATCCACCGCTTGCAATGAAGCGGCGGACATGGTCGAGCATCTGGCGGGCGAGGCTTGCATCGAGCGACGATGTCGGCTCGTCGAGGATTACCAGCCGTGGCGGAATACCGGCGTCGGAAAAGGCCATGGCAATCTCGACCATCTGACGCTGGGCAATCGAAAGATCACCCACGACTTGACTGGCATCGATGTCATGACCGGGAAAAACGATGTCGAGGCTCTTCCCGATGACGTCCGCAGCGCGCGTCCGCCACCTGAAGCCACCAAGATCACGGTGCATAATGCGGGCGTTCTCGACGATAGAAAGGTTGGGGCAGAGGGACAGTTCCTGGAAGACGCAGCGCACGCCGCGGGCGCGGGCAGCGTTGATGCCGTAGCGCTCCAACTGCTCGCCGTCGCTCGCGATGGTTCCCTCGTGAGGCGTGAGGCCGCCATTGATCACGCTGACGATGGTCGATTTGCCGGCACCGTTGTGACCTACAAGTCCGACGCACTCGCCCGGCATAACGCGCAAGTCAACGTCGTCGAGAGCCCTGACTGCGCCGAAACTCACCTTGGCGCCCCGGATCGCGATTATAGCCGTGGCCACGTCGTTCATGCTGCTGCACCATCTGCTTGAAAAATTGCCGCGCGCCATTTGCGATCGCGCGGCAATCCCCGGGAGAACTATTTTGACGCCGCGATGACCTTCACAGCGTCGTCTTGCGTGTATTCCACGTTGGCAACGCCGCCGGCCTGGGTATTGGCGAGATTCGCTTCGAGATTGTCCTGGTCGATACGCAGGAAGGGCACCACGAGGTCCTTCTTGACCTGCTTGCCGTCCAGAATCTGCTGAGCGACCCAGAAGGCGAGCGTGGAGACGCCTGGCGCGATCGAGACGGACATGGTCTCGTAACTTTTCGCATCCTTCTGTTCCTTCCACCACTTGAGTTCGTCTTCTCGATTCCCCATGACGATGATCGGCAACTCGCGGTCGGTCGCGGCGATGGCCTGGGCGGCGCCATAACCATCACCGCCCTGCGTCACTACGCCGACAATATCCGGCAGGCTCGGCAGGATGCCGGCAACAGCTTTCTGCGCCACGTCCTGCGCCCAGTCCCCATGAACGGAACCGGCAACCTTGAACTGCGGGAACTGCTTGACACCGTCATGGATGCCTGCCGAAATCTCATCATCGACGAAGACACCGGCAAGGCCGCGAATCTCGAGCAGATTGCCGCCTTCCGGGAGTTTCTTCGAAAGATACTCGACCTGACTGCGCCCCATTTCCTTGAAGTCGACGGCGATACGCCAGGCGCAAGGCTCCGTTACGATGCCGTCGAAGGAAACGACGGTAATACCGGCGTCGCAGGCTTCCTTGACCGCGCCATTCAGCGCCGTCGGCGATGCAGCGTTCAACACGATCGCGTCATAGCCCTGCAGAATCATGTTCTGAATCTGGGCTGCCTGTTCCGTCGCCTGGTTTTCGGCAGTCGTGAAAGGGTCGGCTGCAGCAACGACACCGGCCTTCACGGCTTCGCCCGTCACTTTTTCCCAACTGGTCAGCATGGCCTGGCGCCACGAATTGCCTGCATAGTTGTTGGAAAGGGCGATTTTCTTTGCCGACGTGTCGGCAAAGGCGGAAACGGGCATCGCGGCCAAAGCGATCGCGGCCGATGCCAAAAGCATCTTACGAATTGTCATGTCTCTCTCCCTCATGATCGCGCCAAGAGGCGGATCGGTCACCTCGCCCGGTAATTCGGGTTCGGGTGAAATTGTTCTTGCACTGAGCTTCCTCCTCTCAGTAAGGGCAGGATGCGGGAGATCGGTGACCCTGTACAGGCGCAAGACGGCAAGTCGTTTGCGGGATTTGCACAACAAGCTGCGGGTTCACGCAAGACGGCGGCGCTTCCGCAGGCGCTTACTAGTGAAGCGATTGCGGCGGGTTGAATAGCCTGCGCCGCCCGGAAAGGAACTGACGATGCTGCATCTGGTACCCGCAGCCATGTTCGACCACTATCTCGGTATTTCCCGGCTGCTCGCGGGCCAGCTCGATTTCCGCTCGGCTATCCGTTCGGTCGCAGCCGAGGTCGCCCATATCATCCCACACGACCATCTCGATGTCTGCGTACTCCTTGAGGGCGGAAACTACCACACTGCCTACGAGACGGGCATCGAGACCGCCTGGGGCGATCTCGCCGGGGCGCCGGTCGTCAACAGCCCCATCCGCTCGCTGCTCTGGGGCGAGGTGGATTTTCTGCTCTCGGACGATGCCATGACGGACTCGAGATTCCATTTCGAAGGCGCCTTCAAGCGACCGATCGTCGAACAGTCTCTGAGGAGCCGCTTGCATGTAGCGATGAAAGTGCAGGGCACGATTATCGCGGCGCTCTCCTGTTCGTCGCAAAGGCCGGGCGTCTATACGATGGATGATATCGAACGCGCGCGCATCATTGCCGATCTGTTGACCCCTTATTTCTTCGCGCTGCAGGCGGCCGAGCAGGCGCAACGCTCGGCTATTGTCGAGGCAGAGGCCCGCGCCCGTGAGGAAGGGTTGCGGCAAGGCGCACTGAAGCTTACAGAAGCCTTGGAGCAGGAGCGTCAGCGCATCGGCATGGACCTGCATGACCAGACGCTCGCTGACCTCACGCGGCTTGCTCGCCGGATCGATCGGCTGTCGTCGCGCAATGGCGAGGAAATATCCGAGGCGCTGGAGCCTGTTTCTCGCTCCCTCCAGCATTGCATGCAGGATTTGCGGCATATCATCGAGCAGGCAAAACCCTCCGTTCTGCAGCTTTTCGGCCTCGCCCAGGCGATCGAGCATCATCTCGACCGATCAACCCGTGACACCGGATCAGCCATCGAATGGGGCCTTGTCGACGAGACCCGCGGTGCGCTGGAGCAACTGGAACCGACCGTCAGCGTCGCGCTTTTCCGGATCGCGCAGGAGGCGATCAACAATGCGGTTCGCCATGCCGCCCCGCTGACTGTCTTGGTTCGGCTCGAGGCCGAGGACGCGAGGCTGTCGATCGAAATCTCCGACGATGGGACCGGGCTCGCTAAGGCGCGGGGACGGATCGGCGGCGGCATTGATAATATGAAGACCCGTGCGCGGCTGATCTCGGCGCGCTTCACGACCGGGCCAGGGCACAATAATCGCGGGACGGTGGTGCGGGTCGTGCTGCCACTCGTGCCGCGAGACCCGGCGGGCGAGCCGAACTGAGGAAACAGGCATTATGAAAGTACTGATCATCGAAGACGACCCGCTTCACCGTTCCTATCTACACGAGGCGGTCAGCGCGGCCCTGCCGGAATGCGGCACAGTGATCGAGGCGGAGAACGGAACCGTCGGCGAGAAGCTTGCCCGTGACCACAAGTCGGCGCATATCGTCATGGACCTCCAGATGACAAGCCGCAACGGCATTGAGGCGGCACGCACCATCTGGAAGGAGCGGCCGGAGACCCGCATTCTGTTCTGGTCGAATTATTCCGACGAGGCATATGTGCGTGGCGTCTCACGCATCGTGCCCGATGGCGCCGCGTACGGCTATGTACTAAAATCCGCCTCCGATGAACGGCTGAAGCTTGCACTTCGCTCGATCTTCATCGAGAGCCAGTGTGTCATCGACCGCGAGGTCCGGGGACTGCAGCAGAAGAGCCTGGGCCAGACGAAGGGGTTCACCGATTCCGAATATGAGATCCTCGTCGATATCGCGCTCGGCCTCACGGATCGGACCATCTCCAAACGCCGGGGCCTCTCGCTGCGTAGCGTGCAAAATCGCCTGCAGCAGCTCTATGACAAGCTTGATGTCTACCAGAGCGTAGGCGACGACCAGGAGGATGGCCGCTTCAATCTCCGCGCCCGGGCCGTCATGGTTGCCTTCCTACGCAAACTCCTGAACTACAGCGCCCTGGAACGGGCAGAAGCAGAGCTGCAGGAGTGGCTTGATGGAAAGTAATGCTTTCAAACGCAGTGGTTATAGGCGGTAGCGGTATTTCGCCCTTTTTAGCTCTCGCCACCCACATTGACCGCATCCGCGCAGCGACGGATTGGAAAACCTTGACCGGCGTCATTGCTTGATTTCAGGCAACCGCAAGATGGATCATCATCGCTCGAAAATGTGACAGCTCGTCGGCTGCTCTGCGGAGAGCCTGAGACCGTCTACGCCAACTGTCGAGCCAAATCCATCTTGACATCTGATACGTACCGGGAATGATGGTTGAAAAGTCGGGAGCATCATATGGCAGAGATCGCGCTTAGCAACGTGTCGAAAAGTTTTGGCACCGTCAATGTTATTGACGATATATCCCTGGTCGTTGAGCCTGGCGAATTGATGGTGTTTCTTGGCCCGTCCGGCTCCGGAAAATCGACTCTTCTTCGTATGGTTGCAGGTCTCGAGAAGATCGACGGTGGCACATTGACCATCGACGGCAAACGCTGCGAACATCTTGCGCCGGGACAGCGTGACGTCGCCATGGTGTTCCAGAACTATGCGCTTTATCCGCATATGACTGTCGAGGAAAATATGGCCTTCGGGCTTAGAAATATCGGAATGCCCCAGGGTGACATCGATCGCCGCGTGGGGGAAGCCGCCCGCATGTTGGAAATGGAAGTCTTGCTCAAACGCCGGCCAGCGCAACTGTCAGGAGGACAGCGTCAGCGGGTGGCCATTGGCCGGGCGATCGTCAAAGAGCCCAAGGCATTCCTGTTCGATGAGCCGTTATCCAACCTCGACGCCGCTCTGCGGGTGCGTACGCGGGTTGAACTCGCCAAGCTTCATCAGCGTATGAAGGCAACGATGATTTATGTCACGCACGACCAGACCGAAGCGATGACGCTCGCCGACCGTATCGTAATTCTGAACAACTGCCGGATTGAGCAGATCGGAACCCCGATGGAGGTGTATCTCCGGCCTGCTTCCCGATTTGTCGCGAGCTTCATCGGCAGCCCCGGAATGAATTTCCTGAAGGCGGAGGTGGCCGGAGGCGGAAAGACGACGGTGAGGTTCGGAGGCGCAACGACACTCGACATCGAGGTCGCACATCCCGGTCCGGGTGCATATGAACTCGGCATCCGCCCCGAAGCCGTCCACATCCTTCCTAAGGGCGAAGACGGCGTTGCTACTGCGACAGCCGGCGTGGTTGAGCGGCTCGGTGAACGCACGCTGGTCTACTGCACGCTGGAGAACGGCACGGAACTCATCGCCCAGGATGATGGCCGTTCGGTTGTGCAGACCGGCGATATCCTGACACTCCGCTTTGATACGTCGGCAGTGCACCTTTTCGATGCAGAGGGCAGGGCCTATCACTCGCCGGTCATGACTAGGCAATAGGCAAATTTCGGATCTATCCCTTTATGCCGGCGGAGAGCGTGATCGCCTCAGTCACCCGCCTCTGGAAAATCAGATAAGCGACGGCAACCGGCAAACCGGCAAGCACGGCTGCGGTAAGTTCGCGCGCATAATAGATACCAAATGCATCGTTGACTTGCGTGATGCCGACGGTGATCGTCATCATTTCGGTTCGTGTGACCGCCAGAAACGGCCACAGGAACGCGTTCCACGACCAGATGAAGGTTACGATCGAAAGGGCGGCCGTTACGCCCCAGTTCATTGGAATGTAGATCCGCGTGAGAATGCGCCATTCCGAGGCATTGTCCATGACTGCGGCTTCGCGGAAGTCCTTCGGGACGCCATCGAAAAACTGTTTGTAGACGATGATGATCACCGGGTGGATCAACTGCGGCAGTACGATGCCGGCCCAAGTGTTGACGAGGCCAAGCCGCGCAATCAGTTCGAAATGGTTGACGATCAGAGTCTGTGTGGGGACCATGAAACTTGCAAGGATCAGCCACCAGAGCGCGTTGCGAAACGGGAAATTGAGCTGAGAGAGTGCATAGCCGCAGAACAGGGACGACAATACCGTCAGAACGGTGATGGAGAGGGCGGTTACGATCGAGTTCAGATACCAGCGGCCGATGTCGGTCTGCGTTAGCGCGAAATAATAATGCGAGAACGTCAGTGTGTCCGGCCAGAGTTCGATATAGGGGCGCACGACTTCGTCTTCGGGTTTCAGCGAAGTGATAACGCCCCAGTAAAGGGGAAATGCCCAGATCAGCGCAACAATGACGGTCAGCAGCGTGATGATGAAGCCGGCGAGATTCAGCCTCCTCAAAGTGTCTGCATTCATCGGTTATTTCCCCTCGACAACCGCGTGAGCTGGAAATTCAGGACTGAAACGACGATGACGATCAGGAACAGCACCACCGCCACCGCGGCGGCGCGGCCACCCTGATCAGATTGGAATGCTCGCTGGAAGACATAATAAACCAGGACCACATTGTCGTTCGGCCTTCCGCCCGTGGAAAACAGATAGACCTGATCGAAGATTTTCAGCTGCAGGATCAACTGGATAGTCAACACTAGGGCCGTTATCGGCCACATCAGCGGCCAGGTGATGCGGGCGAACGTGGCCCATCGACCAGCATTGTCGAGTGAAGCGGCCTCGTATATTTCGCCCGGGATGGCCCGTAGCCCCGCGAGAAACAACAGGATGGAAAAGCCAGCGGTCCACCAAATGGTGATGAAAGCAACGGCTGGTATGAACCAGGCCGTCGCCTTGAAGACCGGTACCCGGCCGATGCCCAACATATCGAAAACATACATCGCGATGCCGAACTGAAAATTCAGCGTCCAGTCCCAAATCAGATAAACGACCGACACTGGCAGGATATAGGGGAGAAAGAATAGCGCCAGAACGAAAGATTGCAGCCTGCCGGCAAGGCGGTTCACTCCGAGCGCGATCGCAAACGCAACCAGTGTTCCGGGAACGACCGACAGCAGAACGAAATAGGCAGTGTTCCACAATGCCGTGTCGAAGCGGCGGTCGCTCGCCAGCCGAGTATAATTGTCGAAACCGACATAGGTGCCGTCGCCGATAAGCGGTGCGTCGGTAAAGCTGATCATGAACAGCTTGATCGTCGGGTAGACGAAGACGAGGCCGTAAATTGCGATAAAGGGCGCAATCAGCGCAAGGGCCATTAGGGCTTCGCTTCGTTTGTTCCTGAGCATGCTCACTCCCGAATCCTGCTCCGGCATCTGTAAAGTGCCGGGTCGCCCATCAGGACAGCCCGGCAGCGAGGCTACATGTCGTTCAATCCGGCCTTGATCTCCTCGACGGCTTCCGCCGGTTCCATTTCGCCATTCAAGGTCGGCACGAAGGAACTCGACATGACGTCGAAGATCGGGCCTGCAATGCCGGCCAGCGGCGACTTGGGATCGAAGATCATGTTTTCAGTCAGCGTCGAGTAAGTGGAATTAGGCTGCATTGCCTTATATTCTGCACTCGCCGTCACGGGCCCATAGGCCGGAATATGGCCCGCCGTTGCCCAGAAGAGCGAGTTCTTGTCCATCCACGACATTACCTCCAGAACGGCCGCACGCTTGTCGGCGCTCATATCCTTATCCTTGTTGGCGGGAATGGCGAAGGTGTGGCTGTCCGCATAGGTCGAAGGATGGTTGAAGATAACCGGAAGCTCGACCGCGCCCCATTCGAACAGCTTGCCGTTCTTGTGCAGATCGGTCATCGTAGGCACTTCCCAGACTCCGTTGATCATCATCGCGGCTTCACCTGACGTGAACAGCGCGACGGTCGCGGGATAGTCCGTATAGGACGATTGCAGGCCGTCCTTGGTCCAGCCCTGCAGGATTGCAAGGGCATTCTCAAGCTTCTTGCCGTTGTCCCCTGTCAGGAACTTGCCGTCTGTCATCAACTCGCCATCCTGCTGGCCCATCAGCGAATAGATGGTGCGGAACATGAAGTTGCCGTCTGCCGTAACCGATCCCAGCGGAAACTTGACGCCTGCCTCTTTCAAAGCTTTCAGCGTGGCGGTGAAGTTCTCACCCGAATCCAGTCCTTTCGGCTTGCCGTCGTCGGTCAGAAGGCCGGCTTTCTTGAGAATGTCCTTGTTGTAATAGAGAACGATCGGATGGGTATCGAGCGGCACTGCGTATTGCTTGCCGTCCGAGGTGACGGCATCCCAGGTCGCGCTGGCGTAATCGTCTTTCGAAATCCCCATCGCCTTCCAGTCGTCGGCCGTGATTTCCTGGAGGATTCCCTGCTTGACGGCCAGCGGTATGCGGCTTGCATGATAGGTCATCACGTCTGGCGCTTCGCCGACCGCGGCCGATGTCTGGACCTTGGCGTAGAATGGCGTGCCCCATTCCAGCGTCGTCGCATCGATCTTGATCTTTCCCTGATGGGCAGCGTTGAAGTCGGAGATCATCTGCTTCATGCGGACGCCGTCACCGCCGCTCAGGAAATCCCACCAAACTACATTTTCTTCTGCATGCGCGGTGGATGCGAATAAGCTCACAGTCAAAGCAACGCACTTTGCCAAAGTTACGATTCTCGGCATCGGGTATTCTCCTCCCATCTGTGTTGCGGCCTCCCGCCGCAACGTTGATATTTGCCTACAACCTCACGATAATCATCGAATAAGAATATGGCGGCACAGTAACCTGTACCGAGTTCCCGCTGAGAAGTGCCTCATCAGTTGTTTCCGGCTTCACATTGTCCGGATTTTCCCTGGTGTTTGTCGCTTCGAGATCTTGATGCTTTATCAGCGTGTGCTCGACGGACTTGGCCTCGCCGAAGCCCTCAAGCGACAGATCGATCACCATCGGTTCGTCGCCGTGCCTGTTGACTGCGAAAAAGGTAAGCGTCCCGGCATCGCCATCATGCACGCCGGAAATATCGAGATAGGATACGTTGTCGGCCACGTCGGCGCGATAGCTGGCACAATCGACGTCGAGATGCAGCGCCGTCCCCCGGCCGTATAGCGAGGCGAATTTGAAGGGGTAGTAAATTGTCTGCCGCCACGAGCCGCCACCAGGCATCGTCATGATTGGCGCGATCACATTGACGAGTTGGGCAATGCAAGCGATGCGCACGACATCGGAGCGCCGGATAAACGTGTTGAGGATGCAGCCAACCTGCAGCACGTCCTCGAAGTTGTAGATATCCTCCAGAAGAACCGGCGCATGCGGCCAGTCCCATTCCTTCATGCGGATCGCGTCGCTGCGGCGCTCGTGATACCATACGTTCCATTCGTCGAAGGAAATCTTGACGTTCCTCTTGGAACGCTTCTTTCCTTTAACGTAGTCGATCACGCCACTCACGGTACCGATGTATCGATCGAGCTTCTCGGGCAGGGCCAGGAACTCGGCAGTATTCTTCTCGTAGTTTTCAAAGTACATGTGCAGCGAAATATAATCGACCTGATCATATGTCTCCTCCAGCACCGTGGCTTCCCATTGCGGATAAGTCGGCATGTCGGAATGCGACGAACCGCAGACGATAAGTTCCAGCGTGTCGTCGAAGGCGCGCATTGCTTTCGCGGTTTCGTTGGCCAGATGGCCGTATTCGGCCGCACTTTTGTGGCCGACCTGCCAAGGGCCGTCCATTTCATTGCCAAGGCACCAGAGCCTGACATTCCACGGATCGGCCCGGCCGTTCTTTTTCCGGAGATCGGACCAGTAGGTTCCGCCGGGGTGATTGGTGTACTCGACAAAACTGCGGGCGCTGTCGAGGCCGCGGGAACCGAGATTGACCGCCAACATCATTTCGGTGTTCGCGGCAGCCGCCCACTCCGCAAATTCGTGAATACCGACATGGTTCGATTCAGAGGTTCGCCAAGCTAGGTCGAGCCGCGTTGGTCGCGCATCCCTTGGGCCGATCCCGTCTTCCCAGTTATAGGCAGATACAAAGTTGCCACCAGGATAGCGGCATACCGGTGTGTTCAATTCACGTACGAGGTCCAGCACATCCCCGCGCATGCCGTTCTTATCGGCTGTCGGGTGGCCCGGCTCATAAATGCCGGTATAGACCGCGCGCCCAAGATGTTCCAGGAACGATCCGTAAAGCCTTTTGTCTATGTCGGCGATTGTATAGCGCGCATGCGCAACGACTCTAGCTTCCATGTTCCTCCCCAAGAAGCCAATGTACCATGTTTTTCGGTACATATCAGAAGATACGGCATATAAGCTCGCCAGGGCAACGGTCGTCAAGCGTTTTGTTGGGCGGTATCAGATCTGGATGCGCAACAGAATATCCTGATCATAGTTCCCGAACCCGCGGCCGAAGATGTTTATGCCGCCGGGGTGCTCGGCGTCTTCCTTAACGCCTATGCGCATGCGGATCGAACGATGTTGGTCGATTGCAAGGTCATCGAGCGTGACATCGGATATTCTTACGCCATCGACAAAGCTGCCTTGGTCGTTGATGCGCCAATACTTCAGCTTTCCATACTGCGAGCCTGCCAATTTCCACCAGTCCGGCGTGTAAACGCCGCGCTTGTCGCCGAAATCACCAGGTGACGTCCAAGTGCCGACATCCACGCCATTTACCTGAAGAAATATGTCCGATGGCCAGTCTGCCGCGGTTCCTGGAACTTCTGAGCTCAGTTCCATCGAAAATTCTAGCGCGCTGGGTTTCGCCTTTTTTAGCAATGTATTGTTTGGAAACTGATATTCGACAAATCCACGTGTGAACCAAAGCAGTCCGGCGCGCATTCTCTCGGGATCGAGAAGGGTGTCGGGTACATCAAGCAGCCCGATCACGCCATCCTTCGAGCATAGTCCGCAGGGGCTACTCACTTCGAACTGCGTGTAAAGCCCCAACGGCATCGATACTTCGATCATATTCTCAGTTCGTTCGGCAATGTCTTCGTGAAAGGCTACAAGAATTTCCCTGAACGCCGAGCGGCAAATTTTCTGGCTGCCCTTGCGTGCCTTGACACTTTCGGTGGTGACCAGCCCAGCTTCCTCGAGTATCTGTAGGTTCGACGAGACTGTGGATTGCGGCAGAAGCAACTCTTCGGCAATCTGATTGACGTTCTTCGGACCGCTTCGTAGAAGCTTCAAGATTGAAACACGGACTTCGCTGGCAAGACCTCTGATGATGTCTTGACGTTCGGAGGGGTCTATTACGAGAACTTTTCCGGGCATAGGATGAACCAGTTGAAGCACTGGTTATGGTAAGTACCAGCATACCGGATATGATGGAAGCCTTTGCGTAAATTTCGCAGCTGAGAACGACGAGCGCGATTGGCGGACGCTGCGGTGGATCTACAGGCTCTTTCCACTTTCCGTGTCGAACACGTAGACCAGGTTGTGGTCGATGCCGGCGCGAAACGGCGTGCCGTGACGGGCTGGATGATCTCCGTCGACGACGGCGGTCATCTGCTGACCGGCA
>NZ_DATJDJ010000174.1:0-9071 GCF_035497515.1 Pararhizobium sp.
TGTCGCCCGACCCAGGACCAGATGTACTCGACGGCGTATCTGTCGACGGCGGACTGGAACGATACGCGCTTCCTGCGCCCCGACTTCGACAAGGTCCTGCTCGAAGCCCGCTCGGAACTCGACGAGGCCAAGCGCAAGGAAATGTATCGCTCGATGGCCATGATGGTCCGCGACGAAGGCGGCCTGATCCTGCCGATGTTCAACGATTTCGTGAACGCTTCCACCAAGCAGGTGAAGGGCTATGTCCACGATATCGGCAACGATATGTCCAACGGCTATGTCGCGACCCGCGTCTGGCTCGACGCCTGATGGCCGCGCTCGGACCTGATACGGGTCCGGCGCTGACAACGGGTACGGCTGCGGGAGGCGAAGGCCTCCCGCAGCCCGCAACCCTATCCGGCACGACCACCCTGCCTGCAGGCGGCAAGGTCACCGGTACCTTCTGG
Organism: Pararhizobium sp.; assembly: GCF_035497515.1. GTDB lineage: Bacteria > Pseudomonadota > Alphaproteobacteria > Rhizobiales > Rhizobiaceae > Pararhizobium. Next base: position 447 of record NZ_DATJDJ010000174.1, read on the forward strand.
CGCCGCTTCACCCTGCGCCGTCCCCTGGCGGCCCTCATCGTCCAGCGCCTCGGCTTGAGCGTTGGTCTCCTCTTTGCCGTGTCGCTGATGATCTTCGGCGGCGTGGAAGCCCTGCCCGGCGATTTCGCCACGACCTATCTCGGTCAATCGGCAACGCCACAGGCCGTGGAAAACATCCGCAAGGACCTCGGTCTCGACCGACCGTTGGCCGAACGCTACGTCACCTGGCTCAGCGGTGCCGTGAAGGGCGATTTCGGCAAATCCTGGGCCAGCAAGAATTCCGTCAGCGAGCAGATCGGCAAGCGGCTCGGAAACTCCCTGTTTCTCGCCTTCTTCGCCGCGATCATCTCCGTTCCACTGGCGGTTGGGCTCGGCATGCTCGCCGTGCAATATCGAAACCGGTTACCGGACAAGATCATCAACGTCGTCTCGCTCGCAGCGATCTCCCTGCCCGAGTTCTTCATCGGTTACCTCCTGATCCTGTTCTTCGCGGTGCAGCTTGGCGTCGCAACCTTCCCGGCCACGGTCTATGACAGCATGGGCTTTGGCGAACGCCTGTCGGCCATCGCGCTGCCGGTGGCAACGCTGGTTCTGGTCGTTCTCGCCCACATGATGCGCATGACCCGCGCCGCCATCCTCAACGTCATGTCCTCGGCCTATGTCGAGACGGCGGAACTGAAGGGGCTCGGCGCCTTCCGCATCATTGCCCGGCATGCCGCGCCAAACGCGGTCGCACCGGTCATCAACGTCATCGCGCTCAACCTCGCCTATCTCGTGGTCGGCGTCGTCGTCGTGGAAGTGGTGTTCGTCTATCCGGGCATGGGTCAGTACATGGTCGATGCGGTCACTGTGCGCGACATGCCGGTGGTGCAGGCCTGCGGCCTGATCTTCGCCGCCTTCTACATCTTCCTCAACATGGCGGCGGACATTCTGGCCATCATCGCCAATCCGAGATTGAGGCATCCACGGTGAACCTGCGCTCCATTCCCCTCAGTGCCTGGATCGGCATCATCGGCATCGCGCTCGCGCTGTTCTGCGCCCTCTTCGCCCCCTTCATCGCCCCCTATGGCGAACGCACGGTCGTCGGCGATATCTGGTTGCCGATGGGCGGCGACTTTGTGCTCGGCACCGACAATCTCGGCCGCGACCTGCTCTCCCGCCTGATCTACGGCGCGAGAACGACGATCTTCGTGGCGCTCGCCGCGACGTTCATTTCCTTTTCGCTCGGTATGCTGCTGTCGTTCACAGCAGCCGTCACCGGCGGCTTTATCGATCAGTTGTTCTCGCGCTTCAATGACCTGATGATGGCGATCCCGACGCTGATCTTCGCGCTCGTCGTTCTCGCCGTCCTGCCGCAGCAACTCTGGATCCTGATCCTGGTCATGGCCATTCTCGACTCGACCCGTGTGTTCCGTATCGGCCGAGCGGTGGCGCTCGACGTCGCGGTGATGGAATTCGTGGAAGCCGCAAGGCTGCGCGGTGAAGGCACGCGCTGGATCATTTTTCGCGAGATCCTGCCCAACACGCTGTCGCCGCTGCTTGCCGAATTCGGGCTGCGGTTCGCCTTCTCGATCCTGTTTTTGTCCACCCTATCCTTTCTCGGCCTCGGCATCCAGCCGCCGGCCGCCGACTGGGGCGGCATGGTCAAGGACAACAAGGACGGCATTATCTTCGGCATCTCGGCAGCCCTTGTACCGGGCGGAGCGATTGCCGGCCTGGCGATCTGCGTCAACCTCGTCGTCGACTGGCTGATGAAACGGACCTCGAGTCTCAAGGGAGGACGCGGCGATGCCTGAATCTCTGCATAAGGGTGATTTGCTTTCCGTCAAAAACCTGAAGATCGAGGCGACGAGCTACCCGCCGGGAGAGCCGCCGAAAACGGTGACCCTGGTGGAAAACGTTTCCTTCGACGTACAAAAGGGCAAGGTGCTCGGCCTGATCGGCGAAAGCGGCGCCGGCAAGTCGACCATCGGCCTCTCCGCCCTCGCCTATGGCCGCGGCGGCGCCAAGATCACGGGCGGTCAGGTCCTGCTCAACGGCAATGACATCCTGACGCTCGGCCGAGACGGTATTCGCACCATTCGCGGCTGCAAGGTCTGTTACGTCGCGCAATCGGCCGCCGCCGCCTTCAACCCGGCCCACAAGCTCGGTGAACAGGTGATCGAGGCGGCGCTGCGCCACAAGATCATGAGCCGTGAGGAAGCGGAAAAGCGCGCGCTTTATTTGTTCAGGGTATTAGGCCTTCCCAATCCCGAAACGTTCGGCCAGCGTTACCCGCATCAGGTCTCCGGCGGCCAGTTGCAAAGGGCGATGACGGCAATGGCGCTGTGCCCGAACCCGGAACTGATCGTCTTCGACGAACCGACGACGGCGCTTGACGTCACCACCCAGATCGACGTGCTTGCCGCGATCAAGCACGCGATCGAGGAGACGCACACGGCTGCCCTCTACATCACCCATGACCTCGCCGTCGTTGCCCAGATCTCCGACGACATCATGGTGCTGCGCCACGGCAAGACGATCGAATATGGCACGACGCAACAGATCATCGAGGCACCGCGGGAGGATTACACCCGCGCGCTCGTCAGCGTCCGCCAGACCAAGCGCGAGGAAGCCAAGGACCAGAGCAACACGCTCCTGAAGATCGACCATGTCAGCGCCGGCTATGCCAACGGCTTCAAGGTATTGCATGACGTTTCGATGCATTTGCCGAAAGGCCAGACGCTGGCGATTGTCGGTGAAAGCGGCTCGGGCAAATCGACGCTCGCCCGCGTCATCACCGGCCTTCTACCGCCGTCCGAAGGCACGATCACCTTCGACGGCAGGGAACTGCCGAAAGCGCTGAGCGGACGCAGCAAGGAAGAACTGCGCCGCGTCCAGATGATCTACCAGATGGCCGACACGGCGATGAACCCGCGCCAGACGGTGCGCGACATTATCGGCCGGCCGATCTCCTTCTACTATGGCCTGCACGGGGCGAAGAAGACTGAGCGGGTGAAGGAATTGCTGGAACAGATCGAGATGGGCGGCCGTTTCCTCGACCGCTATCCGGCGGAATTGTCGGGCGGCCAGAAGCAGCGCGTCGCGATCGCCCGGGCGCTTGCCGCAAAGCCGGAACTGATCCTGTGCGACGAACCGACCTCCGCGCTCGACCCGCTGGTGGCGGAAGGAATCCTGAATCTGCTTCTCAAGCTTCAGGAGGAAACCGCTGTTTCCTATGTCTTTATCACCCACGACATCGCGATTGTCCGGGCCATCGCCGACTCGGTCGCCGTCATGCATCGCGGCAGGCTGGTGCGCTTCGGTCCAAAATCCCGCGTGCTATCGCCACCGTTCGACGACTATACCGACCTGCTCCTTAAATCGGTTCCGGAGATGGAACTCGGCTGGCTGGAAAAGGTGCTGAAGACCCGGCGCATGGAAAGTGCGGGAAATTGACGATGGACCTCGGAAGGCTCAATATGACTACTGTAGTCATATGGTGGAGATTTCGATGAACGAGATTCAGCTGAAGGACGCCAAGGCAAAGCTCTCCGCGGTGATCGACGACGCAATGAACGGTAACGGCGCAATCATCACCCGGCATGGTCGCAAGGAAGCGGTCGTCATTTCGTTTCAGGAGTTCGAGCGGCTGTCAAAAGCTGTTCCGAGTTTCGGATGGCTTTTGGCGAACTCTCCCTTGGAAGAAGCTGATTTACCGGAACGAAGTCCCGCGCGTTCGCTGCATGACCCGCAATTCTGATGTATCTGTTGGATACCAACATCGTTGCGACTTTGCTTCTCGGTAAAAATCCGGCGGATCAGGCGATCAGGATTCGCGACTGGCTCGTGCAACAATCGGACAGCTTGTATCTATGCACAGTTTCGGTCGCGGAAATCGAGGCCGGCATTGCAAAAGCACGGAGACAGCGCGCATCAAAAAAAGCGGAAGATCTGTCGCTCTGGCTGGATACTGTGTTGCATGCCTATGCCGACCGCATATTGCCGCTGGATGTAGGCTCGGCCCGTCTTATCGGAAAATTGCTGGACAAAGCATATGGAGCCGGTGGCATGCCTGATTTTGAGGATGCTGCCATCGCTGCGATCGCACATTCAAGGCATTTGCAGGTGCTTACGCGGAACTCACGACATTTCGAATTTTTCGGAGTGCCGTTCATCAATCCCGATAAGGATCTGCCATGAATGTGTCAGTCAGACTTTTCCGTGCAGGCCACATCACCCGTGCGCTGGGCGGCCTCCCCCTCCAGCATGACGGACGGTTCCCCCTTGGCGGTGCAGTCACCTTTCGCAGCCGCGCCGGAGCGGAAATGCACGATCGGCTGGCCCTCGATGAAAATGCTCGGGACGATCTCGTAGAGTTCTGGCGGGCAGTTGACGACATCGGACATCCGCAGCGCCGGCTGTCCGCCGATCATCACGCTGGTGGCGCCGGACAGCGCGCAGGCCGGCAGCGGCCAAGCATCTTGTGCAGACACCGGAGCGACGCAACAGGCCAGAATCCAGAGGCTGACGGACACACTTCTCGCTGACATCATCATCCTCCCGCATTCGCGTCTTAAAGGCCGGTGCACAAACAGCATGCAGAAAAGTACAGGACATGACCACAGGCAATTTCACCGTCATCGAAAACGAATGGATCATCCTCAAGGATGGAGTGCGGCTTGCCGCCCGCATCTGGATGCCGGAGGGAGCGGAGACCAGGCCCGTCCCGACGGTGTTCGAATACCTGCCTTACCGCAAGGGTGACGGCACCAGCCCGCGCGACGAATCCACCTATCCGGTCTTTGCCGCCGCGGGCATTGCCGGCGTGCGCGTCGATATCCGCGGCTGCGGCGAATCCGATGGCGTCATCGATGGCGAATATACGCCGCGTGAACTGGCCGATGGCTGCGACGTCATCGCCTGGATCGCAGCCCAGCCCTGGTCGAACGGCAATGTCGGCATGATGGGCATTTCCTGGGGTGGCTTCAACTGCCTGCAGGTCGCCGCCCTCAAGCCGCCGGCGCTGAAAGCGGTCATTTCGATCGCCTCCACCGTCGACCGTTACAATGACGACATCCACTACAAGAACGGCACGCATCTATCCGCCCAGCTTTCCTGGGCTGCGACCATGCTCGCCTATTCCTCGCGCTCACCCGACCCGGCCATTGTCGGCGATAAATGGAAAGCCATGTGGCTGGAACGGCTGGAAAACGAGCCCTTCTTCATGGAGGAATGGCTGGAACACCAGCGCCGTGACACCTTCTGGAAACACGGCTCCATCTGCGAGGATTTCGACGGTTTTCCGGTTCCGGCCATGGTCATCGCCGGCTGGGCCGACGGATACCGCAATACGCCGATGAAAGCCGCCGAAGGCCTGGGCGGCAAGGTCAAAGCCCTGATCGGCCCCTGGGTACACAAATATCCGCATTTCGCCTGGCCGAAGCCTCGTGCGGACTTTCACGGCGAGGCGATCGCCTGGTGGAACCACTGGCTGCGCGACGAGGAAACCGGCGTTGAAGCCCTGCCGCAGATGCGCGCCTTCATTCTCGATGGTCCGAAGCCGGCGCTCCGCCGCAATGTCGAGCCCGGCTTCTGGATCGCCAAGGATACCTGGACCGCGCCGGACATGCAGTGCTTCTATATCGACCAGTTCGGCAGCCTCAATGAAGGCATGCCGATCGCCGGCGCCCATGATCACAATACCGTCCTGAAATCCCCACTCGACACCGGCACGGCATCCGGCGAATGGTTCACGTTGAAGCCGGACGCGGAGATGGCGGGCGACCAACGTGTCGACGATGCCGGTTCGCTCACGTTCCAAACGGCACCGCTCACGGAGGCCGTCGATTACCTCGGCCAGCCGGTCCTGACGCTGGAACTCGCCTGCGATACCGACTGGGCCAATCTCGTGGCGCGGCTGGTCGATGTTCACCCGGACGGCACGGCGACCCGTGTCACCTTCGGCGTCCTCAATCTCGCCCATCGCCACGGCAATGCCGAGCCGAAACCGATGGTGAAAGGCGAAAAGACCCCGGTGCGTCTCGTCCTCGATGCCTGCGGCTACCGTTTCGGACCTGGCCACCGTATCCGGCTGTCCCTCTCGACCGCCTGTTGGCCTATGGTACTGCCCGCGCCTTTCGATCCGGAACTGACGCTTGATCTCGCCTCGCTCGGCCTCGCACTGCCGAAACTCGGAGACCACCGGGTGATCACCCTGCCGGAACCGGCCAATCCCGATCCGCTGCCGAAATATATCGAGCATGCGGCCGGCAAGACCAGCCGCCGTGTCGAGCGCGATCTGACGGCGGGCAAGACCCATTATCATATCTATGAGGATGGCGGCCTGTCCGAGCATCCGGATACAGGCTTTGCAACGAGGGACATCCGCGACGAAACTTGGACGATCGCGGAACACGATCCGCTGTCGATGACCGGCATGTCCACCTGGACCTGCATCGCCCGGCGCGACGGGTGGTCGGTGAAGACGGTGTCGGTGTCGCGGATTGCCTGCACCGCCACCGAATGGCTGACCTCGGCATCTGTCACGGCGTTCGAGGATGATGTGCAGGTTTTCGAAAAAACCTTCGAAAAGCGAGTTGCCCGCGACTTCATGTAAAAATGTTCAGGAGGGCACGGCTTCCTTCAAGGCCAGCAGGGCCCGTTCAGCATCGTCAGCCGGCACGAAGATGTGGTCGTGGTGATAGGCCGCGACCACATTGGCGCTGATGCCATGCCGCGTCAGCGCGGCGGATACCGCCGCCGTCAACCCCACCGCCTCCAGTGCCGAATGCACCGTCAGCGTGATGCAGCGCAGGACCGGGCCATAGGCAAGTCCAGCCGCGTCGGCCGTTGCCCGCTCCAGGATCAATGTCAAGCCCTCCTCCTCCCGGAAGAAACCCAGCGGCGAAAGCGCCAGCGAGGCTGCCGGATCGTCGTTCCCGGCCAGGCAATAGACATGTTCCCTCGGTCGCAGAGCGGGTTGCATCTGTCGCAGCAGGGTCGCGAGATCGGTGATTCCTGTCATTCTGTTTTCTCCTGCGCCGGCTCGGACACGCTGTCATCACGCTGGCGTGCGCCCAGTCTGCCGGCCTCTCACTTTGGCGTGACGCACATATTTGGGATTTGACCGGCGCAGCCGCTTTGACCACAGTTCGCTCATAAAGCATCGGCGAATGTCGCTGCTATGCTGCTGATTTGAAAACCCTGCGCATGGTTCATATCTCAAGCGCAGACCATTCCGAAGGAGGAAATGCCATGTTTGCATTCTCGACAAGTCGATCCCCGGCACAGCGACGCGTCGGTCTTGGCCTGATCGGCGTAACGGCGCTGGCAGCCGTTACTTTCGCCATGTCATCGAGTTTCAGCAATGCCGCCGAAGAAGCGGTCGTCATCCCGCCACCGGCGATCGACGAAGCGGCAACAGCGACCACGGAAAAAGCGGTCTTTGCCGGCGGCTGCTTCTGGGGCGTGCAGGGCGTGTTCCAGCATGTCAAGGGTGTCAAGAACGCCGTCTCCGGTTATTCCGGCGGCACCAAGGACACGGCTGTCTACGAGACCGTCAGCGGCGGCGATACTGGCCATGCTGAGGCCGTCGAAGTCACCTACAATCCGAAGATGGTCACCTACGGCCAGCTGCTGCAGATCTATTTCTCCGTGGCCCACAATCCGACCCAACTGAACTACCAGGGGCCGGACCACGGCACGCAGTACCGCTCGGAGATCTTCACGACCAACCAAGAACAGAAGAAGATTGCGCAAAGCTACATCGCCCAGCTCGACAAGGCGCAGGTTTACGGCGAACCGGTTGTGACCAAGGTATCGGACATCACCGCGTTCTATCCGGCCGAGGAATATCACCAGGATTTCCTGACGCTGAACCCGACCTATCCCTACATCGTCTACAATGACATGCCGAAGATCGAGAACCTCAAGGCTCTGTTCCCGACGAACTTCAGTGCAGACCCGGTTCTGGTGCTGAAGGCCAAGGGCTGATCAGAGCGTTCCCGCAAGGGCGCTGACACCCCGGCAAAGATGTGAGAAACCTTCCCGCGCGCCCTCGCTCATGTGACGGGCGCGCAACCATGCATGAATCATCTGCGGTTCGTCACGATAGGTGGCATTGACGCCATCAGCGATCAGCCGCTGGGCATAGCGTGCCGCATCGTCTCGCAACGGATCGAAATGCGCTGATGTAATGTAGGCCGGCGGCAAGCCGGAAAAATAATCCGCCTTCAACGGATGCGCGAAGGTATTGTCGGACGGTGCTTTCAGCACCTCGCGATAATAGGCGACATCGGCGGTGGAAAGCCCTGGTGCATCAGCCATCTCCGCATAGGAACCGGAGACAAGGTCACCGCCAAGACCCGGATAGATCAAGACCTGCCCGACGATGCCGCCGAGCTTTTCGGCTCGCGCCTTCAGCACCATGCCCGCTGCCAGGTTGCCGCCGGCACTGTCGCCCGCAACGATCAACGGCCGACCATCGGCCAGAAGCGATTGCAGAACCTCGAAACAATCGTCGAACGCCGCCGGCCAGACATTCTCCGGCGCAAGGCGATAATCGACCGAGACCAGCTCGACTTTTGCCGCATTGGCGATCTCGGCGCAGATCGCGTCATGGCTCTCAAGCGACCCGACGACAAA
>NZ_DATJDJ010000175.1:0-85758 GCF_035497515.1 Pararhizobium sp.
CCCGCAACTTGCGGGTCACCTTCCACCCGCCGCGAAGAGCGAAGGGGGCAAGGGCGCAGCACGCAACTGACAAAAGTTGCAGCACATTGCTGCGGCGAAGCTTCCCTTGCGGCCGACAGGTCGCCAGCGGCAGGGACATGCTGGTCTCAATGAGACCCGCGGGGGAAGTATTCATGCACGATCTCCAGATCGTCTTCGTCATCGAGTTCGTCGGACGGAAGGACGCCGAATTCGTCACCGGATTTGAACAGGGTGATGGGAACCATGAGGATGCGGGAAAGCGAAAATGCGTGGCTTTGGGCGAGTGCAAGATCCTGTGCCATGTGAGAAACCTCCGTCCGGAGCGGGCCAATCCCGCTCGATGGCTCCTAAAAGGACCAGGGACGGTCGCGATCACCGCGCAGTCGAAGACAAGCGGCGGCAGCTGGCTAGCCGACCCCGATAGTGGGTTGATCGACGGAGATCCGGACATGGGTCCAGGACGCCATCCATAAAGAGCGGGATTGGTTTGCTTCGGCGGGAATTGAGGTGTCCGGCACAGATCGTTCACGGAAGCCAGCTCAGCATTTGTTGCCGAGCATCTGTCTGGCCAGCCCACCAGTCAGCGACGGCCGGCTTCCTCCTGATCGGACAAGCCTTTGAGAACAGCGAAGTCCATCTCAGCGCGTGGCTCTATCCGGGCTATCTCGCTGGCGACTTTCGACCAGTGCCAGACCTCTTCGAGATCAGCAGTGGACCGGCTATGGAACGCACGGCGCTGTGGTTCGTAATAGGGTCCGGCTGGATCCGAAATTGCGAGAAGCCTGGCATCAGCCTGCCATCGCCGCCGTATTGCCCGGCGATGTGCGAGCCATCGTGTGAGGAAACGGATCATCAATCTCTCGAGACCGGTGGCGACAGAGGCAAATTGCCACAAAATCCGAACGATAGAGAGCGGCACTTAATAAGCTATTTCAATATCTTAATGGAAATCGCATAAGCATATTTATGGAACAAATCCAAACCTATTCCTCTTCATCGGTCTTAGTTTGGCGTTCGACAGCTTTAAGAATTGCAGTCTGGACCAATTTGTCCTGTATGGCCACGGCAGCTGATAGTTTGAACAATCGCTGGCGGGCCTGGTGTAGCTGATCTAGCAAGGAGACTATGATCGGTAGCGTATCTGCCTCGACCCCCAGATCATAGCGCAGGGTGCAGATCAAACGGATACGTGCGCATTCCATCTCTGAAAACACCAAATCTCCGCCATCTTCCTGGGGCGAGATCAATGCCTCCCGGATCCACGCGTCGAGATCGTTTCGCTGAAGATCACCTATTTGCTCGACAATTTCATCAACGCGCATCATTTCAGCATCTCCTTGCGGGGCTCATCCACGTTCTTCGGCTGCCAACTCTCCAGAAATGCTGCCAACTCGGGCTCCTCGCCGGCAGGCAGGACGACTTTCAGGGTGATGAATTGATGCCCGCGATCACCGGATTTGTGGTCGAGAACTCCCTTGTCGCGCAGTCGCAGGGTCTGGCCGGTGTTTGCGCCTTTTGGAATCTTCATCGAGACCGGGCCATTGATTGTCGGCACGGTGATCCGGGCGCCAAGAGTCGCTTCTTTTAGCGTGACGGGTACCTCCACATGGATATTGTTATCCTTGCGATGGAAGAACGGGTGCGGTTCGATATGCAATTCAACGAAGGCGTCACCTGCCGGCCCGCCGCCAAAGCCGGGCATGCCTTGGCCTTTCAGCCGCAACATCTGCCGGTCGGCTGCGCCCTCCGGGATCGACACACTCAGCGTCTTTCCTTCGGGCAGTGTGATGGTGCGAACGGCGCCATCGACTGCGTTCATGAAGCTAACCGGCAGTACATAACTCACATCCTGCCCTCGTGCCCGGAATGTGCCCTGTGCCCGCTGCGCGCCCCCGCCAAAAGCGCGCGCGAGAAAATCCTCCAGATCATCATTGCTGGCAAAGCCATCCTGCGCTGCGTGGGAGCCGCGGTGTGATCCATTGGCGAAATCGCGGTAGTAGCGCTGCTGGGGCTTTTCCGCTCCACTGGCATCTATCTCGCCTGCATCGAACCGCCGACGCTTCTCCTTGTCCTTGAGCAGGTCGTTTGCCGCCGAGACCGCCTTGAACCTCTCCTCAGCGAACTTGTCGTCCGGATGCAGATCAGGGTGGAACTTACGTGCCAGTTTTTTAAACGCGTCCCTGATTTCCTTGTCGGTCGCGGTACGAGCTACCCCGAGTGTCTCATAAGGGTCATTCATGCAGTGATCCCACCTCATCCGGTTCTTGAAATAATTCAGCGTCGTTTCGGGCGCGAAAGACACGCCACTCACTCATGCTTCTACAACCATGATCCGGCGCTAGTGCACGTTCGAGCCGCGCCGTTACAGTCGCGAGTTATCTGCAGCAGATGCTGGACGTGTTGGAGGCTATCTCTATTGTTGCCAGCCGAGGTGGGTAACCACTAACCTGGTTGTCATCACCGTAACCGGCACGCCGCTAAGCCCACCATCCCGTAAGATATTGCGCGCTTCCAGATTTTTTCATCGGTCCCGACTGAATTCCGATTCGAATCTTGATTGATCGAACCGTCAACAGGGAATTCTATCCTTGAGCTACTTTCAGCCTAGCCACCAGAGGTTCTACCCACATACACCGGAATTGCCAATGACGAGGCGATGAATGCTCTAGCGAGGTTGGAGCGAACGTGCGCAGGACTGACAAAACGGCGTGTGTGGGACGACATCAAGCCGTTCATCACTTATCGCACTGCCACACTTGACGCATAAACCGAAGGCGCCCTCTTCCATCCGATCAAGGGCGGCTTCTATGGCAAAAAGCTCCTTTTGCCCGGTCTCTCCCAGTTCCTCCAGTACCTCGTCGTTGTTGCGTTCTACGGCACGATCATCGCCGTCCCGGTTTCGGGGCTGTTGAAAATCAACTTCAATCTTTTCCAGCCGCGTTTGCAGCTGTTGCTGTCGGTGGACGAGGATCTGCCTGTACTTGGCTTCGCGCTGCTGCAGATGCTTGGAGGAAGATCTCGTCATGGTGGCCCCTCGAACTCAGTTGGTTGAAGCTCGAATTTACTTCTCGTCGGGAGCCACTGGCATTGATCATGATCAAAAGGGGGTGGTTCGGTACAGCGTATCTTCCAGCGCGGCGGGAATGGCGAAATAATCCTGACGCGCATTGACCAACGATCGCGATGAGCGGCTTTCGCCTTCGCCACCTGGCAAAACCGCCATTGATGACGATGGCACGGCAGGTAGTTGGCGTTAGTCACGCGCGATGGCCCTCCATACGCAATGATGCCGCCACCCCATGAACCGAGAGACGGTGCGGTGCAGAAGGGCTCACTATCCAAGATACCGCCGGAACTGGCTAACGATGACCAGCATGATCTCCGTCATGAGATAGCCGAAACGCCGGATGCCGCGCGCGAAATCCGTTTCCGGCGCGACATGGGCGATGGTCGAGGCAATGGAGGCGAACTCGGTCTCGCCGCCAGTTTTGACGACAACCATGGTCGCGGTGCCGCTGCGCACCGAGGTGCCGGTGAAGACGGCGTTCATCCGCTGGCCAATCTGGGCGTCCGACGCCGAGACACCGGCAGATTTCACCACCGGAAAGGTCTCGCCGGTCAGCGCAGCTTCACTGACGTTGAAGTCACGGGTCTCCAGAATGACGCCGTCGGCGGGAATGAGGTTTCCCGCCGAAAGCCGGATGATATCGCCCGGCACGATCTCCGCGACGGCAAGCAGCGTTTCCTACCCATCACGCAGCACCATCACCTTGGGCGCGATGCGGGCGGTTAGAGCCTGCATTGCCCGCGAGGCGCCATATTCCTGCGTGAAGGAAAGGACGCAGCTCGCCAGCACGATGATGCCGATGATGACCGCCTCACTGCCCTCGCCAACCACACTCGACACGATGGCAGCGAAGATGAGGATCAGGATAAGAGGGCTGCGGAATTGACGGGCGAAGGCCGCCATCGCCGACGTTTCATTCGCTGCGCTGATCCTATTGGATCCCGAGGTGAGCGAGCGCGTCTTTGCCTCGCCAGAGGAGAGTCCGTCCTTGCCAGCGTTCAGACCGGCGAGAAGCTCCTCGGCGGGCATCGCCCAATAGGTCGATCCGGTATTTATGGGTTGCGGCAAGGACGATTCCGGGTGCATTCGATTATCTCCCGCCCGCCCGGAGGCGCATCACTCGACCCGCGAAATGCTCCTTAACTCGACATGAAACGGTGGAGCCGGATCTCATCGAGCAGCGACCGGGTCATGCCACCGAAAGCCCATTCCCGGAGGCGGCTGTGTCCATAAGCACCCGAAACGACAAGGTCGGCATCATGCCTGTCGATGAGTTCGATCAAGCCGTCGCTTTCCCTATAGCTTTCGATCGTTTCGCTTCGCGCAGCTACGCCGTGGCGCGCTAAAAATGCGACCACGTCGACAATGCTCTCACGGGCCCATTGGTCAATGGTCGAAGCCACGGTCGCGACAACGACGTCATCAGCGGCTTGAAGTAGTGGCACCGCATCAAACACCGCCCGCCTCGCTTCCTTCGTGTCCTTCCAGGCAACGACGATCTTCCTGCCCACTCGGTGCGCTGTGTCGGTCCCGACAACCACAAGCGGGCGGCCTGTTTGCAGCACGACGCTTCCTGGATCGGACCTTCGCGCCGTGTCCTTGGTCGCCGCGCCATCTGAAGCATGCATGACGACGAGGTCTGCGTTTCGCGAGGCCTGCACGAGAGCGTAAGTCGGTCGTTCTTGGGCATCTCGCCATTCGGTCGAGACGGCGCCGGCAACCAGCGCCTCGAATTCCTTGCGCAGTTCCTTGAAACGGCGCTCGTCGTCATCGCGCATCTGTTGCCAGACTTCCCCAGCGAGCGTTGCTCCTTCCGGCCCGGTAATTGGCAAGTACACGTCAGCCGCGCAGAACCCGATCAATTTGGTATTCCAGCGCTGTGCCAGCTCGCTCGCTGCCTTCATCACCGGAGCGATGGGCCCATCGATATCCAGATTCACGAGAATGGATTTATAGCTCATTGGGCTGTTCTCCGTCTTATGTGTGCAAAGACGATAGGAGGTTTGAAGAAAGGCACATTGACGCGGGTCAAACGGCGGGCTCGATCCAAGTTCCGCGTAATCCTCCAACGATCTTCACCGCCTCCTCCAGCTTTCCGATCGCCGCAGGCTTGCCAGAGGCGCGGACAAACTCCACAGCTGCCTCGACCTTGGGTCGCATCGAACCTGCGGGAAAGTCTCCGGGTACAAAATCGCAAGCCTGAACATTTGCGAGCGGCCGGGCCGAGGCCAGGCCCCAGTCGGCATACACCGCGTCAACGTCGGTCAGCAGCAGGAGAAGGTCCGCATCAAGCTGACGCGCCATTCGCTCTGTGCGCAACTTATCTCAAATAAAGGCGCTGTGCCTAACGATGTGCCGACCGGGCTCCGCGAAGCACTGATCCCGAATCGGACCGACGTCTGCGTCGACCGTTTTGCCTGACGGTGAGACCTTCCCGGTGTCCCGCTCAAGGTATTTCGATCACCTGCGACCGCGCATAGGACCATTCCAGTAGCGGATCTCCGGCATGCCCTCGCCGTTCTCGCGCACATCGGCGCGAGGCTCGTCGCGCTTTTGCTTCAGCGTGACGATGATGCCGACCGCCCTCTCTCGAGGACCTGCAAGCGCTCGTTGGCAATTCCCTCTATCCGCTGACGATTGAATGCGACATCGCCAACCGCATCGGCAATAACCCAGCTGACCTGGGGAAGACCAAAACGCCGCGTGGCGCGCCATTTCGCAATAGACTGTCTCGGACGTCTCGCGTGCTCCCGACGCTACCGCGATGCCCATCTCCTCGGATCGGCGTCAGTCGAAATGGAGATCGGCGGGGACAGCCCCCTCCGCATTCTCTTCTCGGGAGACATAGGGCCGGATTACAAGCTGCTGCAGGCCGGCCCGATAGCACCGGTGGGCTGGGACTACGTAGTCTGTGAAAGTACCTATGGCGACCGGGAGCGGATCGACACGACAGACGAGATGCGTCTGCGCATTTTGCGCGACGAGGTCAACACTGCGGCCCGCCATACGGATGGCGCGCTCATCATACCCTCCTTCGCCGTCGAGACGACCCAAGAACTCTTGGCTGACCTCGTCTTTCTCATGGAGCAAAATGCGATCCCGGGGTGCCCAATTATCATTGATTCCCCTCTCGCAACCCGCGCGACGGCGATTTTCGAGTTGCATTCGGACGACTTGGAGAATGGCCAACTGCTCACCCGAGCCATCCATTCGAAATATGTCCGTTTCACCGAAAGCGCCGAGCAGTCCAAGGCTGTCGATTTCATCAAGGGTTTTCATATTGTAATCGCCGCCAGTGGCATGTGCGAAGCTGGCCGTATCCGTCACAGGCTGAAGAACTGGCTTTGGCGCGAAGAAGAGACCGTGCTTCTGGTCGGCTTCCAAGCAGCCGGGACGCTGGGTCGGATTCTGCAGGACGGTGCTTCGACAGTCAAAATTCAAGGCGAGGAGATCGCCGTTAGAGCGCGCATACGCGCAATTGACGTCTATAGCGGCCATGCCGATGGGCCGGAACTAGTGGCGTGGCTGAACGCACGACAACCGCTGCGAAAGGCCCTGTTCCTGGTACATGGTGAGGAGGAAGCTCTGGCTGCCATGAAAATGCAGGCTGCCAAATTGATCGACGACGAGCGTGTCATCATTCCGGGCATCGACCCTGCCTTCGGTCTCGATCCCGATGGCCCCGTCAATATTTCCAAGTCACTTCCCTTGCCGCGGCTCGATCCGCTCCAGCCAGGCCACCGCGACTGGAACAACGATTTTCAGGGCCTGATCCTAGATCTCCAGATGCGGTTGCGTAGCGCCGCAGACGATAAAGCGCGACGCGTGATCATTCGCAGGATTCGGGATTCTCTCGAGCTCTGAAGGGTGCGAAAGCCCTGCCGGCGCTCCTCACCGGGCCCGCTCGTCGAAACGCGACAGATGTGAACACCGCACCCGACTTTCCGGACGCGTGAAAAGATCTATTGATAAGACATCTAACGGACGGACGGACGGACTTTAAATTTCCGCCAGTCGTATATCACCCATTGCTTTACCATCCAGATCAGCGCCAGTTAGCTTTCCTTTGCGCTGCGTCAATGAGTGACTGCCCAGATGGTGGAGAGTAGCGGTGATTTGCGTCCGCGCAATTGTAAATACGTCGCGTAGACGGGCCGCAATACCAAGGCAGCCGTTTGGCGCTTCCACGTCGGAAAGATGTCCCACGGACCTCGGCACCGCGTGATGGCTCCGAAAATCGTTCGCGGCGGGTACAATAAAGGAGGAACTTGGGATGATGATCCGGGAAATGACGCATAACGAATGTGTCACGATGGTTGCCGAGCACCACATGGCTCGACTGGCATGCGCGAAAAACGACGTGCCGTACGTCGTGCCGATACACTACGCGCATTCGGGATCCCGGCTTTATGCGTTCTCGATGCCGGGAAAGAAGCTCGATATTCTGCGTGCCAATCCTCGTGCCTGCGTGCTGATCGAGGTTTTCGAAGACAAACATCGATGGAAGAGCGTGGTGGTGGATGCCGTGTTTCACGAGCTTTCCGACACGGAGGAACTGCACAACGAGCGCCTGAAGGCCTGGTCGCTCCTTTCGGATGACCTCGACTGGTGGGAGCCGGGTGCGCTCAAGCCGCGGCCGCAACCCACCGTCGCGGTTTCGCCTCATGTCTTCTTCGCTCTTGAAATTGAAACGTTGAGCGGGCGTGAAGCCAAGGGCGATACGTCGTAGGCCCCTTCAAGAGCCAACCAAGTGCTGGCGTCCATCCCGAAGACGCATATGCTTTCACCGAAGCGCTCTGAGCGCATTGAGGATCACGGCAACGTCGATCACCTCCTGGAGGATCGCGCCTTCGACGGGCTGCAGATATCCGAACGCAGCCGCGACCATCGCCCCGATCGAAAGCGCCAGTCCAGCCGATACGCTCTGAAGCGCATTCGACGGCTGCGTCGCGCGATTGCGACGGCTTTGGCGAGGGGGCCGAGTTCATCGACGAGAAGTACGACCCCGGCGGCTTCCGACGATGAAGCCGCACCTCGTGCGCCCATGGCAACGCCGATATCGGCGGCGGCAAGCGCCGGAGCGTCGTTGACGCCATCACCTGAACGAGCAGGCTGGCAAGGACCGCCAGCGTTGCGACCGTCCAGACAAGACTTGAGTAATGAGGATCACGCCATAACAGGACGAGCCCGATCAGAAGTCCACCCAATGCGACCACGACCAGGATCATACTGGAATGCCGCTGCCACACGCCTCGCCTCACTTGGGACACTTTGTCGTCTCCGTTGGCAGGAGGCCGGATGAACGCATCTGGAGTCATCAAAAAGCGTTCTGGCACTTTACAGGATGTGGGCCGAAGTTCCTTTGCATAAGCTACAAATGACAATGCGCACCTTGCGCAAGATCAAGTCCGAGAACAGCACGTCGTCTACAGTCGGTTCCCTACCCCCAATCGCCCATCGCAGGCCGATGGGCGATTGGATCAGCCCTGATGAAAGCCGCGATGGATACGCTCATAGCCAGATTTGGGATTGCCCTGTCGATCGGCCTTTTGGTCGGGCTCGAACGCGGATGGCGGGAGCGTCAGGCGCTCGCTGGCAGCAGAACGGCCGGCATCCGCACGTTCGGGATTTCGGGTCTTCTCGGCGGGGTGCTGTCAGCGATCGCCGATGCCCTGCACTATCCCATGGTGTTCCCGATCGCATTCCTCGGCTTCGCCGCTACATTGGCCGTGTTCAAATTGCGTGAGGCGCGGTCGGATTCGGACTATAGCGTTACCACCGTAGTGGCTGGTCTCGGCGTTTTCGCGCTCGGCGGCCTGGCTGTGTCAGGCGATGCGCAGGCCGCCGCTGCGGAAGGGGCGGCCCTTGCGGCCACGCTTGCAACCCGGGAAGTGCTGCACAGCGTCCTGAAGCGCCTGACCTAGGTGGAGCTCCGCTCCGCCCTGATGCTGGCCGTCATGACGGCCGTGATCCTGCCGATCTTGCCAAACGAGGCGTGGATCCGTGGGGCGGCCTCAATCCCTGGAAGGTGTGGTTCTTCACCGTCCTGACCGCAAGCCTCTCGTTCCTCGGCTACATTGTCGTCAGGATGCTCGGGGCAAGAAAGGGCCTCATCGTGAGCGCGATCGCCGGCTCATTGGTGTCGTCGACCGCCGTCACCATTGTTCTGGCGCGAACCGCCCGGCTGGCCGCTGGTTGGCTTCCTCTGGCCGGCGCAGCAGCACTCGGCGCAGCCGTATCCAACTTGCGCGTGATGGCGCTGATCCTTGTGATCGACCCTAGTGCGATCGTCCCCGTCGGGCCGGCGGCTTCCATGGCCGCGATCCCGTTCGCCGGATGTGGGTCGCCATGTTCTGCTGGCCGCAGGACAAGCCCCTCACGCAAGTGCCGGCGAGCAATCCGTTCGAGATCGGCCCACTCCTGATCTTCGCCGCGATTTTCGCGGCCGCGGCCGTGGCGAATGCTGTCATGGTCTCGCAATTCGGCAGCGTCGGCTTTTTGGCAACGGTCGCCTTGACCGGTACGGTCGATGTGGATGTCGCGGTACTGAGCGCACTGCAAACGCCGAGGGACGTGTTGCCGCTTGACGTAATCGGAAGAGCGATCCTGATCGCGCGGCGGCGAACGCCCTGTGCCGCGCGGGAATCGCGGCAGCGGTCGGGCCTCTGTCTTACAACATACCTCTCGCGGCCGTCACAGTCGTTGCTGTCGCGGCGTATGCCGCCTACGCCGCTACTGCGATGATCTGGTAGCGTTCCGCCAATCGCCAGCCGTGCACAGACCAAAGGTCAACCAACCGTCATCCGCCGGAGCACGTTCGTCTTCCAGTAGAACTGATGGACGAGCGCACCGAGGACATGGGCCGCGACCACAACCCAAAGAATAGCCTTAAGGACATCGGCGTGGAGGTCACCGGCTCCCTCATATCCGAGATAGTAGGCCACCATACCCGTAACTGGCATCGCGAGTAGAAGAAGGTAGAGGGTTCCCTCGGCAATCTTCGCTGCGAGCCTCAGGAGCGCCGGCTCCTGCGGCGGGGCTTCTGGAACGCCGTGGACGAGCCGAAGGAGAAGACGAAGCGCGACAAGAACCAGGATCGCGATACCGGCATAAGCATGAATGTTGGCGCTTGCAACCTGGTCAGCGGTCGCTGCACCGGTTTGCTTGATACTGCGGTCCCACGCATTCATACCATCGGGAAACAGCAGATTGAAGAAGACGAGCGCTGCCGTCAGCCAATGCAGCACCCGCTGCGGGAGGGAAAACGAAGAGGGAGTGGTCGTTGCCAAGGGATTCTACCTTCTGTCAAACGCCATGGGCGACGGCCACTGCGTCGTGGCCGTCGTAAGATCGGCCTCGTTACTTTGTGACCGTCAGCATGGCATGCATGCCAGCCTCGTAGTGCCCCTTGATGTTGCAGAGCAATAGATAGGCACCAGGCACAAGCTTCGCCTTCATTTGGCCATCAGCGCCGGGCTTCAGCTCGGAGACCTCGCCGAGGCTCTTCAACTGCTTTTCGTCGACCCGGTGTTTGGCGGCGACCACCTCGATTTTCTGATCAGCGGACTTCAGCTTGATGAGGACCATCTCATGCTCTTCCGTCATGGCATCGTTGTGGACGAGAAACGTCGTTTCTCCTGCCTCTATCGTCGACTGGTCGAGCGTCAGTGTCATTGGTCCGCCCCCTTCGCCGCCTTCCACCACCTTGACGGTGGCCGCGGCAGATGCGGACGATGCGAGGACGATGAGAGCGAATGTGGTGAGGATATTGCGACGGACGTTCATGTTGCTTCCTTGTTGCTGGAACTGCGTGTGGGAATAGGTCGCCATGCTGACAGATGCCTGAACGATAACGAGGAAAGCCAAGAGTTTGGTACGAATGACCTGATGCAGTATAATCGTCGGGACATGCCTCCTCTCATCGCACCATGAAGACCGGTACATCGCACGTCTCGAGAATCGACGCTGTCACGCCCCCGAAAACACGCTCGCGCAGAGGCGAATGACCATAGGCGCCCATGACGATCATGTCGCAGGCGAGTTCGAGCGCATGCTGACGGATCACGTCCTCCGTCGGCTTCTGGCCGCTCGCGATCTGCTCAACCAAGACTTTGCGCCATGACGGGACCGGAAGGCCGCCATGTCGGCACCCG
The DNA here is from genome assembly GCF_035497515.1 of Pararhizobium sp. Lineage (GTDB taxonomy): Bacteria > Pseudomonadota > Alphaproteobacteria > Rhizobiales > Rhizobiaceae > Pararhizobium. The sequence continues at coordinate 11,242 of NZ_DATJDJ010000175.1, forward strand.
GCTCTCCACCGTTCTCGAAGTAAGAGGAATCGGGATCGACGACAACGAGGCGGACAGTATCGGCCCCTTTAAGCATCGCGATAGCTGCCTTTGCCGCTCTGGCCGCTTGCGGGCGGGAACTCCAGGCAAGAAGGACATTTTTCGGCTTCAGGGCGGTACGGCCTGCCTTCGGTATCAAGAGCAGTGGCGTACCGGAATTGAATGCTGTCGCCGCGATTGCAGCTTTGCGAAGTTCGGCATCAGAACGGATACCTTCTCCAGCGACGACGACATCGGCGGACATCGCACGCATGCCGATGTTGCTTTCGATGATGAAGCGATCATCATAGATATGGTCGACATCGAACGACACACCACCTTTCCTGCAGCGCTCGTCTGCGCTTCGTCGAACGTCCACAACCTCTTCCATTTCCCTTTGGCGCTCAGTTAGCCAGGCGGCTGCGGCCGGGTAGTCGGCCCCAAACGGAGATATCGCGCTTCTCAGCGCCATGACGGACACGGCCTAGGGGCAAAGTCAGTAGATGCGTGCCGCCGATGAGGACGTCGAGACGATCATCGAACAGACGTACCCGGAGCCGGTGGCCGATCAAACGGGAAGGTACGGTGTACAAGACCTTGCGCAAAACGAAGCCGCCGGTGCTCGATACGGCAACGATAATTTCTTCGAAGTCGCTGGTGCGATGATCGGGAAGAGGCTGCAGATGCGTACGCTCGGCGTCGATGCGCTTGCCATGGGCGGCATTACGGCGGCTGATTATCTCATCGATGAAGGCGCGATAAGAAACGAGATCGCCAAAATCCCTGGTTCCGCGCATCAGCAGAGCATCGCGGATCGCGTTCTTGAGATGTCCGTGGGAGCACTCGATCGAGCCGTTCTCATGTGCGACGCCCTTGTTGTTGCGCGTCGGCGTCATGCGGTAATGAGCGCACAGTTCGTCATAGCGACAGGAAGCGTCGTCTCGGCGGACACGCCATGCAGCGCTTTGCGGATCCGGTCGCTTTCGACGACCCTCGCCCCGGGAGGCGCGCCCACCTTGGCGGCCAGGCGATCCGCGACCGTCGTCTTGCCGGAACCGCTGAGCCCGCCGATCGCTACCAGGCGCGAGGGCGTGTCCCCCAAAAGCTCATGGGCGAGATCGAAATAGGACCTCGCCTCCTGCGCCAGCCTGGCGGCATCCTGGCCGGGCTCTTCGGCCTGCGTCGCCGTCACATGGGCGCGGACCGCCGCCCTGATCGCCATCAGGAACGGCAGCAGGCAGAACCCGTCCTCGTCGTCGGTTTCATCCAGGTACCGGTTCATCACCAAGTTCGCGAGGCCCGGGAAACCGCGGTGCCAGAGATACATCAGCAGGAAGGCGAGGTCGTAGAGGACATCGACGGTGGCGATGTCGAGATTGAACTCGATGCAATCGAACAGGCACGGCTTGCCGCCCAGCAGGCAGATATTGCGCAGGTGGAGATCGCGTGGCAGCGGCGGACCTTGCCCGCCACCGCCCGCCGGTCGAGAAGTCCGCTATGGCGACCGAGCCGCAACCGGAAGGCCTCGCTGAGCTTCGCCAACTCCGCTGCGCTGAAAACATGGCTGGTCGCAAACCCGGCATCGTTGATGTCGAGGACGGATTCGATATTGGCCGCGCCGCCTCCCTTGGAAACCACCGGCGCCCGGCGATGATACAAAGCGATCATCCGAGCGGTCCGGGTCATAATTTCCGGCGTCAGCCGACCGGCAACCGCCATGCGGTCGAAAAGCTGGCTCTGCTCGAACCGGCTCATCTCAACGACGGCATCAATCAGCGGGCCATCGTCGTCGAATTCCAGGGTGCCCGCTTCGGCGCGGGTGATGCGCCGCACGCCGATATAGAGGCCAGGTGCGGTCTCGCTGTTCAGCGCGACCTCCTTGCGGCAGGCATCCATCCGGATCGCGGCGGTCGAGAAATCGACATAGGGTAGTTTCAGCGCCTTCTTCAGCTTGTAGACCTGGTCGCCGACCAGGAAGATCATGGAAATGTGGGTCTCCATCATCTCGACCGGACCCGCCATCCCGTAGGAGGCCGGGTCGGAAAGGAAGACGGTCGTCCCGCTCTGATCTTCAGTCATCATTTGCTGCACCTCAAGCGTTGAACCGAACCGGCTCGACAGTTGACGGATCGCCGCGTCGGCACATTGAGCTGTGTCAAGGCAAGCGACTCCATTCCAGGCAACAAGGTCACCGCAGGTGCGCTCTCATGCGCTGAGGCGAAAGGAACAGGTCGATCCCGGTGGATACCATGCTCAGACATCACGGCCGTTACGAGACCATTATCCGCGAGGCGATTTCGCTGCCGCCCATGCGCACGGCGGTGGTCCATCCGTGCTCGACGGAGACCCTGCGTTCCGCAGTGGAGCTCAAGCAACAGGGTCTTCTCGATCCGCTCCTGGTGGGGCCGGAACATAAGATCAGGGCGATCGGGGAGGCCGCCGAACTTTCACTCGCCGGCATAGACATCGAGCCTGTCGAGCACAGCCACGCGGCGGCAGACCGCAGCGTCGAACTTGCTTCCACGGGCAAGGTCGCGGCCCTGATGAAAGGTAGCCTGCACAGCGACGAGCTTTTGTCTGCCGTGATCGCGCCATCGTCGAGGCTGAAGACCGGGCGGCGCATGAGCCATGTCTACGTCATGGACATCCCGGCCTACGACAAGCTGCTGATCGTTACCGATGCGGCGATCAACATCCAGCCGGATCTCGAGCAAAAACGCGATATCTGCCAGAACGCCGTCGATCTCATGCATCTTCTCGGGATCGAGATGCCGCTCGTGGCAGTGCTCGCCGCTGTCGAGACGGTCAACAGCAAGATGCCGTCGACGCTGGACGCGGCCGCGCTGACGGTGATGGCGGCGCGCGGGCAGATCAAAGGTGCGCTCGTCGACGGGCCGCTCGCCTTCGACAATGCGATCAGCATCGAGGCGGCGCAGGCGAAATGCATCGCCTCCCCGGTCGCCGGCCGGGCGGATATCCTGCTGGTTCCCGATCTCGAGGCCGGTAACATGCTCGCCAAGCAGCTCATCTATTTCGCCGGTGCAGACGCCGCCGGATTGGTTCTCGGCGCTCGAGTTCCTATCATACTGACAAGCCGGGCTGATCCCGCCAAGGTTCGGACGGCTTCTGCCGCCCTTGCCCGGCTGACGGCAGCGAAAGGACTTGAAGCAAGGATGCCTCTATGACGGACAACCTTCTCCTGACGTTCAATGCCGGCTCGTCCACGGCGAAGATCGGCATATTCAAGGTGGACGGCGGCAGGCCGGAGCGGATCGGCAAGGCAGTCGTCGACTTCGGCACCCATCCGCTGACCCTGCATCTGAAGGAAGGCCCGGAGCAATTCGAGCTGCCGCTCAAGGGCGAGGCCGGTGACGATCTCGCCGGGCTGATGGACGAAGTGTTCCGGGAACTGGGCACGCATTTCGACCTCGACGCAGTCACCTCCGCCGGACACCGCATCGTTCATGGCGGCGACGTCTTCGACGGTCCGGTGGAACTGACGACCGAGACGCTCGCCGAGGTCCGCTCGTTGACGGACCTGGCGCCGCTCCATCAGCCCCAGGCACTGCGGATGATCAAGGCCGTCCGGCACCTGCGCCCTAAGCTGTTCCAGACCGGCTCCTTCGATACGACCTTCCATGCGACGCAGTCCGATCTCGTGCGGCGTCTCGCCATTCCGCGCGCCTATCATGACGAGGGCATCAAACGGTACGGCTTCCACGGACTGTCCTACCGGTACGTGGCCGGTGCGCTCGTCGCCAAGGCGCCCGGCATTGCGGACGGCAAGGTCATCATCGCCCATCTCGGCAGCGGCGCCAGTCTCTGCGCCATCGAAAACGGTTTCAGCCGCGATTCCAGCATGGGATTTTCGACGCTGGACGGCATTCCCATGGCAACGCGGCCCGGCTGGCTCGACCCCGGCGTGCTGCTGCATTTTCTAGGGCCGCTCGGCAAGTCGATCAAGGACGTGGAGGACATGCTCTACCACAAGTCCGGTCTTCTGGGTGTTTCCGGCCTTAGCGGCGATACGCGCGAACTCATCGAGAACGGCGGCAGCCAAGCCCGCGAGGCGATCGACCTCTTCACGCTCAGGATCGCCGGCGAGGTCGGGAGGCTCGCATCCACGCTTGGCGGGCTCGATGCCCTGGTGTTCACCGCCGGCATTGGAGAGAACCAACCGCAGATCCGCAAAAGTGTCACGGAACAACTTCTGTGGCTGGGCGTAGAGTTGGACGCGACCGCCAATGAAAACAGCGCACTGACGATCAGCACCGCGGCAAGCCGCATCGCCGTCCATGTCATCCCCACGGATGAAGAACAGATGATCGCGGAAGAATGCTTGTCCGTCCTTCATGCGAAGGATCACCCCGCCGCTTCGTGACCAGCGTCGGAGACACCCCCTCCAGTTCACGATAGATGTTTCCGATCAACTCGCCCTCTCGAAGGAGCAAGAAGATGCAGTCAAATAGAACCTCGCCCGTCATGCCGGAGATCAGCTCCGCGGAACTGGCGCTCATCGACCGCTACTGGCGGGCGGCGAACTACCTCTCCGTCGGGCAGATCTATCTTCTCGACAATCCTCTGCTGAGGGAGCCGCTAAAGCCGGAGCATATCAAGCCGCGGCTGCTCGGCCACTGGGGCACGACGCCCGGCCTCAACTTCATCTACGCGCATCTAAACCGGATCATCCGCAACCGCGATCTCAGCATGATCTACATCTGCGGGCCCGGCCATGGTGGGCCGGGCATGGTTGCCAGCACCTATCTCGAAGGCGCCTATAGCGAGATCTATCCGGAGATCGGCGAAAATGCCGACGGCATGCGCAAACTGTTCCGGCAGTTTTCCTTCCCCGGCGGCATTCCAAGCCACGTGGCCCCGGAAACGCCCGGCTCCGTCCATGAGGGCGGCGAACTCGGTTATGCACTGGTGCATGCCTATGGCGCGGCCTTTGACAATCCGGACCTGATCGTCGCCTGCGTCGTCGGCGATGGCGAGGCCGAAACCGGACCACTTGCGGCCAGCTGGCAGTCGAACAAGTTCCTGAACCCCGCCCGCGACGGCGCGGTGCTGCCGATCCTGCATGTCAACGGCTACAAGATCGCCAACCCGACGCTGCTCGGGCGTATGGCGGACGAGGATATCGACCATCTGTTCCGGGGTTACGGCTATGAGCCGTTCTTCGTCGAAGGCCACGAGCCGGCCGACATGCACCGGCAGATGGCCGCCACATTCGACGCCGCCTTCGACCGCATCCGGACGATCCAGGCCGAAGCCCGCGACGGCACCGCTCCTGAAGGCTGCCCGCGCTGGCCGATGATCGTGCTCCGCAGCCCGAAGGGCTGGACCGGACCGAAGGAAGTGGACGGCAGACGAGTCGAAGGTTTCTGGCGCGCCCATCAGGTGCCGGTCTCCGGTTGCCGCGAGGACGACGGCCACCGCAAGATCCTCGAGGACTGGATGCGGAGCTACGATCCGGACGACCTGTTCGACGCCAATGGCCGGCTGAAGGAGGAACTGCGGGCGCTTTCGCCCGGTGGCGAGCGCCGCATGGGTGCCAACCCTCATGCCAATGGCGGCCTTTTGCGCAAGGAACTGATCGTTCCCGACATCCGGGACTATGCGGTACCCGTGAAGACGCGCGGTGCCGACATGGTGCAGACGACGGAGATCCTCGGCAGATATCTGCGCGACGTGCTGAAGCTCAACGACATCAATTCAAACTTCAGGATCTTCGGCCCAGACGAGACCGAGTCAAACCGGCTTGGCAACGTCTTCGAGGTAACCGACCGCGTCTGGATGGAGAAGATCGAGCCCTACGACGTGCATCTGTCGCGCGACGGCCGGGTGATGGAGGTGCTTTCCGAGCATCTTTGCCAGGGCTGGCTGGAAGGCTATCTTCTGACGGGCAGGCACGGCCTCTTCTCGTGCTACGAGGCCTTCATCCACATCATCGATTCGATGTTCAACCAGCATGCCAAGTGGCTGAAAGTGTCGCGCGAACTGCCGTGGCGCAAGCCCGTCTCCTCGCTCAACTACCTGCTCACATCGCATGTCTGGCGGCAGGACCATAACGGCTTTTCCCACCAGGACCCGGGCTTCCTCGATTTCGTTGCCAACAAGAAGACGGATATCGTGCGCATCTATCTGCCGCCGGATGCCAATACGCTTTTGTGGATCGGCGACCACTGCCTGAAGACCTGGGACCGCGTCAACGTCATCGTTGCGGGCAAGCAGCCGGAACCGCAATGGCTAACCGTGGACGAAGCGATCCGGCATTGCGAGGCCGGCGTGGGCATCTGGGACTGGGCAAGCAACGAGGACGGTGCCGTCGAGCCCGACGTGGTAATGGCCTGCGCCGGAGACGTGCCGACGCTGGAGACGCTTGCGGCAGTTTCCCTGCTGCGCGAAGCGATACCGGAACTCAGCATCCGCGTCGTCAACGTCGTCGATCTGCTAGCGCTACAGTCTCAGGACCAGCATCCGCATGGCCTATCCGAAGAGGCATTCGACCGGCTGTTCACCGCCGACCGCCCCGTGATCTTCGCCTATCACGGTTATCCCTATCTCATCCACCGGCTGACCTACAAACGCACCAACCACCAGAACATCCATGTGCGCGGCTTCATCGAGGAAGGCACGACGACCACGCCCTTCGACATGACGGTGCTGAACGAACTCGACCGCTTCCATCTTGCTATCGAGGCGATCGAACGGGTGCCGGGGCTGAAGGAAAAGGCCGCCGGCGTGATCGACATGCTCAAGGACAGGCTAGCCGAACACACCCGCTATGTCCGAGAATATGGAGAAGACATGCCTGAAATTCGTGACTGGAAATGGAGAAACGCAGAAACCTTTGGGTGAGCAGCGAGACGTCACGCATGGCAGCCCGAACTTTCGCTCGGGCTGCTTCGACCCAACGGGTTCCCGCTCCTCCCTTGATCATAATCAATGCCCGCGGCTCCTGAGGAGAAGAAGCTTCGATCCAAACATCAATGATCGAGGGGCCAACATGACGAGATCTTCATCCAAGGATCTGAAGCATCGCGACGAGAAGTACAGGCCGATCCTTGTCCAACGACGGCAGCAACTGCAGACTCGTCTTGAAAGGATCGAGCATGACTTCGAACAGCCTCGCAACCGGGACGACGATGACCGTGCCGTCGAACGCAATAACGAGGAGGTCCTGGAGGAACTTGGAGAGACCGGGCAAAAGGAGCTTGCGGCCATAGAAGCCGCCCTTGGTCGGATGAAGCAAGGCGTCTTCGGAATATGTGTCGAGTGCGGCAATCCCATTAGCGATGAACGGTTCGACGTCGTTCCTCACACGCCGTTCTGCCAGTCCTGCGCACATTCGCTCCAACTTCGCTAGAGCATTCATCCCAATCTAGTTTAGCGATGACGGCGTTTCGTGCTCTCGTCCCTGCTGCAAAGCGTAACGAAGAGACAGATGGCCGACCTTGCCTCCATAGATCCCGTAACCGGTTCTGCGGTCGAGCGCGGCCTGACCACGGAGGAGGCCACGGAGCGCCTGCAGCGATTTGGGCCGAATGTTCTGCCGCAACCACAGCCGCCGTCGATCCTATCCATCTTTCTGCACCAGTTCCGCAGCCCGCTTATCTATATCCTGCTCATCGCGGCTGCGGTGTCCCTGGTCGTCAGCGAACCGGAAGATGCAGTCTTCATTGGCATCGTGCTGCTCGTGAACGGCGTCATTGGCAGTGTTCAGGAGTATTCCGCGCGGCGCGCGGCGACAGCTCTTCGCAAGCTTGAGCAAGCCCGCGCGACCGTGGTCCGAGACGGTCAAACCCGCGAGATTGAATCTCGTCTCCTCGTACCGGACGACGTTGTCTTGCTAGACGCCGGCGGGCGGGTTCCGGCCGACCTGATGCTGATCAAAACCACTGACCTCCTCTGCGACGAATCTTTGCTGACCGGGGAGTCCCTTCCCGTTCGCAAGTCTGCCACGGATCCAGACCATCCTTCCGTCGATCGCAAAGCGAGCATGGCCTTTGCCGGAGCGCTGATCATCCGAGGACGCGCAACCGGCATGGTCACCGCCACCGGGCTTGCAACCGAAATCGGCAGCATTGCCGCGGAGATCGGCAAGGCATCCATCTTCCAACCACCTCTTATGATCCGTCTTTCGCACTTCTCCAACGTCATTGCCTGGACGGTGGGCGTGGCGTCGCTGCAATCTCGATTGCGCTGGCGATTAGCATGCGCCGCATGGCGAAGGATAATGTGATCGTGCGACGGATGCCGGCGGTCGAATCTCTGGGTTCGTGCACCATGATCGCCACCGACAAGACTGGAACGCTGACGCTGAACGAATTGACCGTCACCGATATCCGACTCCCTGATGGCACCTATTTGCGTCTCGACGCACATGCCAATCTCGATGATTGTGAGATCCGAGGCTCCGACATGGCTCCTGAAGAAGCGCGCTCCAAGGCAGAACGCCTGCTGCGCGCAGCGTCCTTGCCGAACGAAGGTTCGTTGGTCAACGACCAGAGTGGCTGGGCAGGTGTCGGAGACACGGTCGACGTCGCCCTTTTGGCTGCAGCCCATAAAGCAGGATTGACCCACGACAGAATCCACCGGGAATACCCTCTCCTCGCCCGCATTCCCTACGAGCCCGATCTCAAATACGCGGCCTCTTTCCACCAGAGGGGAGAACGAGTGGGTATTTTCGTCAAGGGAGCGGCAGAGACGCTGATTGACATGGTCGATCGAATGGATGTCGGTGGTGAGGCGGTGGCGATCAAACGTGATGCCCTTCTGGCCCAGAAAGAAGAGATGGCCGCGCGGGGGCTTAGGGTGCTTGCCTTCGCAGAGGGTCGAATACGCAGCGACGGCGAGAAAAATTTCGGTCATCACCATCTTGTCGACCTTGTGTTTCTGGGCTTCGCCGGCATGCAGGACCCGGTGCGGCCTGAAGTCCCCCGCGCGATCAAGGACGCCCGTACCGCAGGAGTCGAGGTCGCGATGCTGACGGGCGATGATCCGCGGACGGCCGAAGCAATCGCACGACAGGCAGGCCTCGAGTTCGTGTCCGACCAGATAACAACTGGTGATGCCGTGCGGCAGGCGGAAACGGCTGGCGAGAACCAGCTGGATGAACTGACGCGACGGGCACGCATCTATGCCCGTGTTGCCCCCGCCCAAAAGCTTGCCATTGTCCTCTCCATGGCCCGCAACGGCCATTTCGTGGCCGTCACCGGAGACGGGGTGAACGACGCCCCGGCGCTCAAACACGCGCATGTCGGCATAGCTATGGGGCGCAAGGGTACGGAAGTGGCCAAGGAGAGCGCCGACATCGTCGTCACCGACGACAATTTCGCATCGATCGTCAGCGGCATCCGGGAAGGCCGTACAGCCTACTCGAACATCCGCAAGGTTATCCTGATGCTGGCAGCAACGGGGGCAGCCGAAATGCTGTTGTTCCTGCTGGCAATCCCGCTAGACCTTCCGATGCCGTTGCTTCCCGTGCAGCTCCTCTGGCTCAATCTGGTGACGAACGGCATCCAGGACGTCGCGCTGGCCGGCGAAAAACCTGAGGGCGACGAGCTTTCCCGCCCGCCGAGACGGCCGAAGGAGCCGATCTTCGACCGACTGATGATCCGTCGCATCATCCAGTCGATGCTGGTCATCGGTGTCGGCGGCTTCGTCCTGTTCTATTGGCTCCTGGCACAGGGGTATGAGGTTTCACAGGCCCGCAACCTGCTTTTGCTGCTATTCGTCATGTTCGAAAATGTTCAGACGCTCGCCTGTCGTTCGGAGCGGCAGTCGATTTTCAGGATGTCCTTGTTGGGCAACCCCGCTCTCGTCGTCAGTGTGATCGTTGCGCAAGCCGTGCACATAACAGCGATGTATATTCCTTGGCTGCGCGATACCCTGGAACTGGCGCCGATCTCTCTGCTTGAATGGGCCTTCATGCTGCTTGCCTCCTCTTCGCTAATCATTGTCAGCGAGTTGGACAAGTTCTTCGGAACAAGATCCTTCGCGACAACGCCATCAGCCTAAATCCTCGCACTACCGCAATCTCGGGTGTGGTATTGAGCGAGATCAACGCTCTCCTTCGCTACACCTGCCAGAATAAGATAGATGTGCGAAAGGATAGATTGATGTTGGTACGGGATTACATGACGCCGAAGCCGGTCTGCGTGTCGCCGGACACAAGTATCAAACATACCATTCAACTGATGCTTGACCACAACGTCAGCGGCCTGCCGGTGATCGGCGACGATGATCAAGTCATCGGCATGCTGACGGAAAGCGATCTTCTCAGCCGGAGCGTGTTCATTGCGGGGCTCCAGTCTCCCCCGAGAGATCCTGACAACGCATTCTTTGAAAACTACGTGCGAACGCACGGAACGACTGTGGGGGATTGCATGACGACGGGGATCATCTCTGTTTCACCACAACAATCGCTCGCTGACGTTGCGGCTCTTGCCAGGTCCCACGGGATCAAAAGGTTGCCCGTTCTTCAGTCGGGTAAGCTCATTGGAATCATCAGCCGGCGCGATATTTTGCGGGCCGTGACTGCCAACCGCGATTGCGTGGCAACCGGAGATGTCGCTCTTCGGCTCGCAGTTGCGACGCGACTACGATCGGAGCTGGGCCTTGAGACAGATCGGCTTACGGTCGAGGTCAAGAACGCAATCGTCGAGATCTCCGGGCCTGTTCCATCGCCCGCGCAACGGCGTGCCATGCAAGTGGTGGCTGAAAGCGTCGCAGGTGTGGCCGGTATAAATTTTCGGCATTAGCTGCAGAACGATGGGTAGCTAAGGCACCGGACCGCACGGCAAGAAAGGACCAGCGATGCACAGTAAAATTCATACTGCCCAGTTTCAAGCGGTCCGTCTTCCCCGCCGTCTGCGACTCTCTCGTCGCTCTGAAGGAAACGTGGCAGCCCGTGCGACGGCGAAACCGAGACTCCTGATTGAAGTCGATGAGTTTGGTATGCGCTATGGACTCGACGCCGTTGCGATCCGCGACCTCAGGATCCTGTTCGGGTCACGCGGGACCAAACAGGAGCTGCTGGCAAATGCCCGTCGGCCAAGCCGAATTAGATAAATAAGCCGGTCGAACATTGCAACGCGGCGGCTTCGACCGACGCTCGAAAGCAGGGGCAGCTGACGAGTTTTCGGCCGGCGGGCACAATTTTCAGACATCGTCATGACGGCTTGTAAATAGCTTGAGGATGCACATGAAGGCCCGCCCAACCGATCACCCGGTCCCTAGGCGCACACTTGGTCTAGCGTCTAAGCCGAGGTTGCCCCCTTCCGCAACGGATGGTCTCCCAATAAGAAGCCGCCTCCAGTTGATCTGGAGACGGCTTCTCGAACTGCGCGTGACTATCGTTTCATCTTGCCATGAAAATCGGAAATTCCGACGATTCCAGCACGGTTGCCGTCACACCGCCGAAGATGCGTTCGCGCAGCCGCGAATGGCCATAGGCACCCATGACGATCATGTCGCAGCCGATCTCCGATGCATGCTGCGCCAGAATGTCCTCCGTTGTTCGTCCGCCGCTTGTCAGCTGTTCAACGACAACCTTAATGCCATGCCGCGAAAGATATGCGGCAATGTCTGCACCCGGCTCGCCGCCGTTCTTGAAGTAGGCGCTGTCAGGATCGACGAGCACGACGTGCACCGTATCGGCCCCTTTCAATATATCCAGCGCCTCCTTAGCTGCCTGTGCGGCCTCCGCTCTGGAGTTCCACGCAAGAAGAACATTCTTGGGCGCGAGTGTAGTCTTTCCCGACGAAGGGATCAGGAGGATAGGCGTACGCGCGTCAAAGGCTGCAGCCGAAACCGCGGCGCTTCGCAAACCTCTCTCACTCCGGACACTGTTTCCCAGAACCACAATATCGGCATACATGGCACGCATGCCGATATTGCTTTGAAGAATGAAATTGTCATCGTAAAAGTGATCGACGTCGAAGGAGATGGCGTTCTTGCTGCAGAGCTCCTCAGCGTGTTTGCGGACTTCGATCAGCGCTTTTATTTCTTCCTGCCGTTGCTCGATCCAAGCGGTCGCGACCGGATAATCGGCCGTAATCGGCTGTAATGCCGTCCCGATGACCATGATCGAAAGATGCGCGTCCGCCTCGATCGTCAGATCGATAGCCTTGGCGAGATCAGCGTTAGCGTCGTTTTCGCCGACGATGGCCAGAAGAGTTTTGAAGGACAAGTTTGGCTCCATCCAGTTGAGAGGGTTAAGGATGAGATGAGCCTAGAAGGCCTGCTGGAAGGTTGCGATGATCTTTGTCAATCGCTTGCGGCGAAAGCGCTGCCGAGAGGCTTCTTCGGGATCTTGCCGCCGTTAGGCCGTGTGATTGATCGCGGTCAAGGTTGTCTCTGCAGAAAAGGCCCATGGACTCATCTTTCAATCTACTGGGAGTGGATCTTGCCTTGAACCGGACATGGAGATTTGGCCTCGCCTTGGTCGTCGTTGCAGGTATCGGATATCTCGCATGGCACTATTACGCCCTGCGGCTTGCCGCAGAGGCGACACTGGGCCTCGCTAGCGGCAATGGCCGCATTGAGGCTGTTGAAATCGATATAGCGGCACGAACAGCCGGGCGTCTTGCTGCCGTGGAAGTAAGAGAGGGTGATTTCGTGACCGCTGGTCAGATCGTCGCTCGCATGGATATCGAACAATTGGCGGCTCAAAAACGTGAGGCAGAAGCGCAGCTCTCCCGCGCCAGGATCGGGATCGACACTGTCAAAAGCGTCGTCACCCAGCGAAAGGCCGAAAAAGATGCGGCCGCGGCTACAGTTTCCCAAAACACCGTCTTGCTCCAGTCCGCGCAGAAGCGGCTCACGCGCAGTCTCCAGCTATCAAAGAGCGGATCGGTCTCGGACCAAACACTTGACGACGATCGAGCCCGGGTTGACGGCGCTGCGGCGACTGTAAGCGCAGCAGAAGCGAACCTTGCCGCGACCGAAGCGGCGATCGGTTCCGCGACAGCACAAGTGATCGACGCCGAGGCCACGGTTGAAGCAGCCCAAGCGACGATCGCACGTATTGAAGTCGACCTTCGTGATTGTGAGCTCAAGGCGCCGCGCGACGGACGGGTCCAGTATCTGGTGGCGCAGCCGGGCGAAGTGGTGGCCGCCGGCGGCCGGGTGCTCAACATTCTCGATGTCGGCGACGTCTACATGACCTTCTTCCTTCCGACGGCGGAAGCCGGGCGAACCCCGATCGGCGGCGAGGCCCGGATCGTTCTCGATGCGGCCCCGCAATATGTCATTCCGGCCCGGGTCTCGTTCGTGTCCGATGTCGCCCAGTTCACCCCGAAGACCGTAGAGACAGAGCAGGAACGCCAGAAGCTGATGTTCCGTATCCGGGCTCGGGTCTCTCCCGAACTGCTTCAGAGATATATCGCGCAGGTCAAGACCGGGTTGCCCGGCCGGACTTATGTAAAGCTTGATCCGGCCGCAGAGTGGCCGGCGGCCCTGTCGCAGCCGCTCACCCCATGAGCCCGAAACAGCAGGCGACAGGCCTCCAGCCGGAGCCGGCCCACGTGGTACGGATGAAGGATGTCAGCCATTCTTACGGCAAGACACGCGCGATCGACGGTATAACTCTCGACCTGCCGGCGGGCCGGATGATCGGCCTGATTGGCCCGGACGGGGTGGGTAAATCCTCGCTGCTTTCGCTGATTTCCGGCGCGCGGCAGATCCAGACGGGCCAGGTCGAGGTGCTTGGCGGCGACATGCGCAGCGCCCGTCACCGGGACCGCACCTGCCCGGCCGTCGCCTACATGCCGCAGGGGCTCGGCAAGAACCTTTATCCGACGCTGTCGGCGTTCGAGAACGCGGATTTCTTCGCCCGCCTGTTCGGCCAGGACCGCGAGGAACGGGAGTATCGCATCGCCAGCCTTCTGAGGCGTACAGGCCTGTCGGGCTTCGAGGATCGCCCCGCCGGCAAACTTTCGGGCGGCATGAAACAGAAGCTCGGCCTTTGCTGTGCGCTGATCCACGATCCGGACCTGCTGATCCTCGACGAACCGACGACGGGGGTCGATCCGCTGTCGCGCCGGCGGTTCTGGAGCCTCGTGGACGACATCCGAGCGGAACGGCCGGAGATGAGCGTGATCGTCGCGACCGCCTATATGGAGGAAGCGGCGCGTTTCGAATGGCTGGCGGCGATGGACGCCGGAAGAGTGCTCGCGACCGGCACACCGCGCGAAATCTTGGCCCGGACTGGTGCCGCCAGGCTCGATGATGCCTTCATTGCGCTGATGCCGGAGGAGAGGCGCGCCACACACAAAGCCATTCCGCTTCATCCGCCGGCAGATTTCTATGAGGCCGAATTTGCCATCGAGGCAGAAGGCCTGACCATGCGCTTCGGCGATTTCACGGCAGTGGACGACGTCAGCTTCCGCATCCGTCGCGGCGAGATCTTTGGCTTCCTCGGCTCGAACGGCTGCGGCAAGTCCACGACGATGAAGATGCTGACCGGCCTGCTGCCGGCCAGCGTAGGCACGGCGAAGTTGTTCGGCAAGACGGTCGATCCGAAGGACATGGATGTCCGGCGGCGCGTTGGCTACATGAGCCAGGCCTTCTCGCTCTATACAGAGCTGACGGTCCGGCAGAACCTCGACCTGCACGCGCGGCTGTTCCAGCTGCCTGCCGACACCATCCCGGCCCGGATCGAGAACATAGGCCGGCGCTTCGAACTTACCGACATTATGGACGCGCTGCCCGATGCTTTGCCGCTCGGTGTCCGGCAGCGGCTTTCGCTGGCGGTGGCGCTGATCCATTCGCCGGAAATACTGATCCTCGATGAACCGACGTCCGGCGTCGATCCCATCGCCCGCGACCAGCTCTGGGCGACGCTGATCGAACTTTCACGGAAAGACCACGTCACCATCTTCATCTCCACCCATTTCATGAACGAGGCGGAGCGCTGCGACCGCATATCGCTGATGCATGCCGGCAAGGTGCTGGTGAGCGATACGCCCGAGGCGATCCGCAAGGCTCGTTATGCCACCACATTGGAAGAGGCCTTCATCGTCTATCTCGAGGAAGCCATCGGTGAATCGGCCGCTCCAGCCGCGCCGGCATCCTCGACGGTGGAAGACGGGCGCAAGTTCGGCGACGCTCGTCGGCACCGCGCCTTC
The DNA here is from genome assembly GCF_035497515.1 of Pararhizobium sp. Taxonomy (GTDB): domain Bacteria; phylum Pseudomonadota; class Alphaproteobacteria; order Rhizobiales; family Rhizobiaceae; genus Pararhizobium. The sequence goes on from NZ_DATJDJ010000175.1 coordinate 26,394, forward strand.
GACCTGCGCCGCATCTGGAGCTACAGCCTTCGCGAAACGCTGGAAATCCGCCGCGACCCCATCCGCGCCACACTGGCGCTGATCGGCAGCGTCATCCTGATGTTCGTGATCGGCTACGGCATCAACATGGACGTCAAGGACCTGACATTCGCGGTGCTCGACCGGGACGACACGGTCGCCAGCCGCGACTATATCGCCGATATCGCCGGCTCCCGTTATTTCGTCGAGCAACCGCCGCTTGCTGACTATGCCGATCTGGACAGGCGCATGCGCGACGGCTCGCTGAAGCTGGCGATCGAGATTCCGGCCGGTTTTGCCGAACATGTGGCCCGCGGCCAGGATGTCGAGATCGGGGCGTGGATCGACGGCGCCATGCCGCAAAGGGCGGAAACGACGCGCGGTTATGTGCAGGGCATGCACGCACACTGGCTGGCGCACAAGGCGCGCGAGATGTTCGGCGATGCCGCCAAGGGGCAGTTCTCGATCGAGACCCGCTTCCGCTACAATCCCGGCATCGAGAGCTTGGTGGCCATGGTGCCGGCGGTCATTCCGCTGCTGCTTCTGCTGATCCCGGCCATGCTCGCGGCGCTCTCCGTGGTGCGCGAGAAGGAGCTCGGCTCAATTGTCAATTTCTACGTCACGCCGGTAACGAGGCTCGAATTCCTCATCGGCAAGCAGCTTCCCTACCTGGCGCTCGGCATGATGAATGCGGTGCTGCTGTTGCTGTTCGCGATCCTGGTGTTCCAGGTGCCGTTTACCGGCAGCCTGGCTGCCTTTGCCACGGCGGCACTTCTCTACGTCGCGTTCGCGACAGCCTTCGGCCTGCTCGTTTCGACCTTCATGTCGAGCCAGATCGCAGCGATCTTCGGGACGACGCTGATGACGATCATACCGGCCGTGCAGTTTTCCGGCATGATCGACCCGGTCTCCTCGCTGCAGGGCATCGGGGCGGTGATCGGCCGGATCTATCCGACCACCTATTTCAACATCATCTCCCGGGGAACCTTCTCGAAGGGTCTCGGCTTCGACAGCCTCCTCGATGCCTTCCTGCCGCTTATCCTCGCCGCGCCGCTGCTGATCGCGGCAAGCGCCTTCTTTCTCAAGAAACAGGCAAGGTGACGGATGCGGCTGGCCAGTATTTTCCATCTCGGGATCAAGGAACTGCGCGGCCTGTTGCGCGATCCTATCCTGCTCGGGCTGATCGTCTATTCCTTCACGATCGCCGTCTATACGGAAGCAAAAGCCGTTCCCGAAACATTGAACAATGCGCCGCTCGCCATCGTCGACGAGGACAGTTCGCCGCTCTCGCGGCGGATCGCGGATTCTTTCCTGAGGCCTTATTTCAAGCCGCCGGCGATGATCACCGCGGGCGAGATGGACGCCCGGATGGACGCCGGCACCGATACGTTCGCGCTCGATATTCCGCCGAACTTCCAGAGCGACCTGATTGCCGGCAAATCCCCCGTCGTCCAGCTCAATGTCGACGCGACCCGCATGACTCAGGCGTTTTCCGGATCCGGTTACATGCAGAACATCGTCTCGACGGAGGTCTCGGGGTTCTCTGCCCAGGACAACCGGGCACCCACGGTGAACTTGGCTTTGCGCGCCCGGTTCAATCCCGAACTAAACCAGATGTGGTTCGCCTCGGTGATGAACGTCATCGACAATGTCACCATGCTGGCGATCATCCTCACCGGCACCGCGCTTATCCGCGAACGCGAGCATGGCACTGTGGAGCATCTTCTGGTGATGCCGCTAACGCCGTTCGAAATCATGGCTGCAAAAGTGTGGTCGATGGGGGTGGTAGTGTTCGTCGCTACCCTGCTGTCGCTGATCTTCGTGGTCCAGGGGCTGCTGAAGGTTCCGATCGAAGGATCGATCATGCTGTTCATGGCTGGTGCAGCACTCCACCTGCTTGCTGCAACCGCCATGGGGATCGCACTTGCCACCCTTGCGGGTTCAATGCCGCAGTTCGGCTTGCTGCTGATGCTGGTACTGTTGCCGCTGCAGATCCTTTCCGGAGCGACCACGCCGCGTGAAAGCATGCCGGAGGTGATCCAGACGATCATGCTCGCGGCGCCGAACACCCACTTCGTCCTGCTCGCCCAGGCAATCCTCTATCGCGGCGCCGGGTTTTCGGTCGTCTGGCCGCAGTTCCTGTCGCTTGGAGCGATTTCCGCCGGCCTTTTCGCATTTTCCCTGCTTGGGTTCCGTCGCTCGTTGCGGTGATACGAGCCCGTTGACGAACGTCAAAGACAGTCCCGCCCGCACACCTATTCTGGCCGCAAGCAAGGAGATAAGACCATGCTGACTGTGCGATCAATCATGACTTCAGATCCGATTGCCGCTGGCCCAGACGCGAAAATCTGGGGGGCGGCCAACATGATGTTGGATTGCGGCTTTAGTGGCCTGCCCGTGATCGATGATGACGACCATGTGGTGGGCGTGATCAGCGAAAGCGATTACCTACGGCGCGGAGAGCTCCGGACAGAAGCCCGGCACGGATTCTGGCGTACCCTGTTTTCGTCGCGCGGTGCGTTGGCGGAGGATTACGCCAAAGCTTTTGGCAAGGAGGTTGGTGAGGTCATGACCTCGCCCGTGGTTACTGCAGAGCCGGAGATGACCTTCGAGGCCGCAGGTTATTTGATGGCCGATCGAGGGATCAAGCGCCTGCCCGTGGTCGAGAATGACAAGATCGTCGGCATCGTCACGCGATCCGACATCATGCGTACCCTGATCCGGCAGATGGCAGCTTACGCCGCGGATCGGATCGACGCGGATATCAAAGCCGGACTTGAGGCCGAATATGGCAGGCAACGCCGGGGTGACACTATTACTGTCACTGTCAACGCTACGGTGGTCACTTTAGAAGGCAGGGTATTGGACGCGCGGGAAAAAACGGCGGCACGGGTCGCCGCTGAAAATACTTTAGGTGTAACGAAGGTCATCGACCAGATCCTTATTGTCGGCTTTCCCGAGATGCCGGTTTCACCGCCAGGATTCTGAGCTGAACAGCGCCGAGGCGAAAGCCTCCGCGAAATCGACCAAGCAAAAAGGGGTTTCAATTGGACACCGTCGCGGGAACTGCAATCAAGCCAGGTCCCCTGACCTACTGGGCTTTGGACGAGGCGGCGGTTCTCACCAGCCTGCGCGCCTCAGGCGACGGGCTCTCCACGTCCGAGGCCGCAACGCGGATGAAAGCGTTTGGCCCGAACTCGCTTGGCCGGCCGGAAAGCCATCCTGCTATCAAGGCGCTGCTGCGGCAGTTTCGCAGCCCACTGGTGCTGATCCTCGTGGCGGCTGCGGCGATTTCTGCTTCGGTTGGTGAAGTGCACGAAGCCATCATCATTTCGATCATCGTGCTGTCGAGTTGTCTTCTTGGCTTTGTCCAGGAGCATGGTGCTTCGCGGGCAGTGGAGAAGCTTAAACAGCGGCTGTCGCAAAAGTCGACGGTTGTGCGCAATGGGGCAGACTGCATCATTGATGCCAGCGACGTCGTGCCGGGTGATGTTCTGCACCTCTCAGCGGGTAATCTCATTCCCGCGGACGGCATCATCCTCAGGTCTCGCGATTTCAATGTCAGCGAAGCAGTTCTGACCGGTGAAGCCTTTCCGGTTGTCAAAGCACCCGGGAAATCGGTCCCTGATGCGATGTTGGCCCAGAGAAATAACGTGGTCTTTGCCGGAACGTCAGTACGCAGCGGCACAGCCAGCGTTATTGTCGTCAAGACAGGAACCACAACAGAATTTGCGGCAATTGCCGAGACGCTCGAACGACAGGTCCCGGAGACGGAATTTGCTCGTGGTATCCGACGTTTTGGGGTTCTCATGACCCAGATCATGTTTGCGATGGTGATCCTGGTCTTCTTTGCGAATGCGCTTCTTGATCGGCCGTTGATCGACTCCATTTTGTTCTCGCTCGCCTTGTCAGTTGGTCTAACGCCAGAGCTGCTCCCTGCCATCATTAGTGTCACCTTGGCCCGCGGGGCGCGAGCCATGGCGGCAAACGGCGTAATCGTGCGAAGGCTTGAGGCGATCGAGAACCTCGGCAGCATGGACTTGCTGTGCACCGACAAGACAGGAACCCTGACCGAAGGGGTGATTCATCTGGATGCCTGGCTCGATCCGCGCGGTTATCCCTCAAGCGAGGTCCTACATCTGGCGCGGCTGAATGCGACGCTGCAGAGCGGCATGGATAATCCGCTAGACGATGCGATCAAGGCGGCACCTGCGGACGCGCTACGGGAAGCGGCTTACGCAAAGCGGGACGAGATCCCCTACGACTTTATCCGCAAATGCCTTTCGGTGATTGTCAGGTCACCGGATGGAGTGACCAGGTTAATCTGCAAAGGCGCAGTTTCCAACGTCCTCGGCCTCTGCAGCTCGGTTCGGACAATGGGGGGAAGCGAAAGGCTCGACGCTGAGGCGCGTACTGAACTCGAAAACCTGTTTCGCAATTGGAGCGAACAAGGTTTCCGTGTCCTAGCACTCGCCACGAGAGATCTAGACGAAACACAACCTTTCGGCCGTGCGGTCGAGACCGACCTCTGCCTGGAAGGCTTTCTGCTCTTCCTTGATCCGCCGAAGGAAACCGTGAAAGCCTGCCTGGCGGCCCTTTCGGCGCATGGGATCGCGGTAAAGGTCATTACAGGCGACAACCGTTATGTTGCAGCTCACCTCGCGTCCTTGATCGGGCTTCGGTCGAACCACATTCTGACCGGCACGGACCTCGCCAAACTCTCGTTAGCCGGGCTTGCCGCCAGAGTTCGGCATGTGGACCTGTTTGTCGAGATCGATCCCAATCAGAAGGAACAGATCATCAAGGCATTCCGGTCTCGCGGCCATGTGGTCGGTTATCTTGGCGATGGCATCAACGACGCTTCCGCCCTGCATGAGGCAGACATCGGGATCTCCGTCGATAGCGCCGTCGATGTCGCACGCGAGGCTGCCGACATGGTGTTGTTGAAACATGACCTCGATGTGCTGGTACGCGGCATCGACAGCGGCCGCGCCACATTCGCCAATACCATGAAATACATCTCAGTAACGACAAGCGCCAATTTCGGCAACATGATCAGCATGGCGTTCGCGTCCCTTTATCTGCCGTTTCTCCCGCTGCTCGCGAAACAGATACTTCTGAACAATTTTCTGTCCGACATCCCGTCCTTTGCAATCGCCACCGACAATGTTGATATCGAAGACCGGCGGGCGCCGCGGCACTGGGATATCGGCTTCGTGCGGCGGTTCATGATTACGTTCGGCCTGATCAGCTCGGTATTCGATCTCACGACATTCGGGTTCTTGCTTGTCTTTGCCAAAGCGACCGAACAGAGCTTCCAGACTGCATGGTTCATCGAATCTGTCCTGACTGAGCTTCTCATCGTCTTCGTCGTGCGGACGCGCAAGACGTTCTGGGTCAGCTCTCCAGCTCGTTCGTTGACGATGCTGACGGCGAGCGTCGCCGCCTTGACCTTCGCACTTCCGCTATTGCCGGGCGCCGACTGGTTCGGCTTCGTCCCGTTGCCCCTGCCGGTGATTGCCGGATTGCTCGTCATTACCACCTTTTACCTGATGGCTTCAGAAGCTGCCAAACACTGGTTCTTTCGAAGTGAAGACCGACGAGGCAGCCGACCGAAAGGGAAGCGCCATGACGATCCTCCTTTGCGCGTGGAACCCATGGAGCGACAAAAAAGTTCCCTGTAAGGACTAGCAAGATAATCATTATATATTATATTATTATGTATATTGTACTTCAAACACGGAGCCAGTCATGTCTGTCACCGCAATTTCCGAGAAGCTGTCCGTCTCGCCACAGCCCAGTCGCGACGACATCCAGTCCCTTCGCGAAAAGGGATTTAGAACTCTTATCAACAACCGACCAGACGATGAGGACGACGCCCAGCCAGGGACGTCTGTCGAACGCGACAAGGCAGAGCAATGCGACCTGTCCTATGCGTTCATCCCGGTCAAGCTTGGCTCGATCACCGAGGCAGATGTCCGCGCCTTCCAGCGCGCTGTCGATGAATCGGAGGGCCCCGTGTTCGCCCATTGCAAGAGTGGCACACGATCCCTTAGCCTTTACCTGATCGGCGAGGTTCTTGACGGGCGGATGCCTGCGGAAGAAGTCGTTGAGTTCGGGCGTGTCCGCGGCTTTGATACAAGTGCGGCCGCCGCTTCGTTGAAGCAGCACGCTTCCCGTCGGCCGCAGGTGAAGGGCGTCTTCGACAAGCGCACCTGGAGCGTCCAGTACGTGGTCTCGGATCCGGATACGGGCAAGTGCGCCATCATCGACCCTGTACTCGATTTTGACGAAAAGGCAGGAGCGACGGCGACGATCAACGCCGATGCGATCCTCGACTATGTACGCAGCGAGGGCCTGACAGTCGAATGGATACTCGACACGCACCCCCACGCCGACCACTTCTCCGCCGCGCAGTACCTGAAGGAGAAGACTGGTGCCCGCACGGCGAGCGGCGAGCGGGTCATGGACGTGCAGAAGCTCTGGAAGAATATCTACAACTGGCCAGAGCTTGAAGCTGATGGTTCGCAGTGGGATCGGCTGTTCGCTCATGGCGAGACGTTCAAGATCGGCAATATCGACGCCAAGGTGCTGTTCTCCCCGGGACATACGCTCGCCTCCATCACCTATGTGATCGGCGACGCGGCCTTCGTCCACGACACGCTCTTCATGCCCGACAGCGGCACGGCTCGCGCCGACTTCCCCGGCGGCGATGCCCGCGTCCTTTGGAAATCAATCCAGGAGATCCTCGCGCTGCCGGACGAGACGCGTATCTTCACCGGCCACGATTATCAGCCGGACGGTCGGGCACCGCGCTGGGAGAGCACTGTCGCCGAGCAGAAGAAGTTCAATCCGCATCTTGCTGACGTGACGGAGGAGGAGTTCGTGGGGCTGAGGACAAAGCGTGACAAGACGCTTCCGATGCCCAAGCTGATCCTGCATGCCCTGCAGGTGAACATCTGCGGCGGCCGTTTGCCTGAGCCGGAAGCCAATGGCAAGCGCTACCTCAAGTTTCCACTCGATGCGTTGCAGGGAGCAGCATGGGAATGAGCTCCGACCTGAAAGCAATGTTGAAGGCAGGGCTTGCTCCGACCGAGATGGCCAGCCGCGCCGAAGAGGTGGCAAACCTCCTCAAGACGCTTTCCCATCCGGCGCGACTGATGATCGTTTGCACGCTTATGGAGAGCGAGTACTCGGTCGGTGAGCTTGAAGAGAAGCTCGATGTCCATCAGCCGCATCTGTCGCAGCACCTGACGGTGTTGCGTGGCTCCGGCATCGTCGCAACTCGGCGGGACAGCAAGCAGATTTTCTATTCCCTGACTGAAGAGAAGGCCGCCGAGCTGGTCGCCGCGCTCTACGACATCTTTTGCGTGAAGGACGACACATGATCGAATATCTCCCATCATTGGCCGGCGGCATGCTGATCGGCCTGTCAGCGGTCATGCTGCTGCTCCTCAACGGGCGGATTGCCGGAATCAGCGGCATCGTCGGACGGCTGGCTCAGGGCGTCGGCCTGACCACCAACCTCGCCTTTGTGCTCGGGCTGCTGATCGGACCGCTCGCCTACATGCTCACATTTGGCGATTGGCCAACCGTTGAGATCACGGCCGGCTGGCCACTCATAATCTTCGCAGGCCTTCTCGTCGGCTTCGGCTCGCGAATGGGATCGGGCTGCACGAGCGGCCATGGCGTGCTCGGCCTCGCCCGTCTGTCGCTGCGTTCCATGGTGGCGGTCGCCACCTTCATCTCGGCCGGTGTGATGGCCGTCACAATACTGCGAGGTGTGGGACTATGAGCCGTAACGTCTACCAGTTCGCCGGCGCTCTCGCTTCGGGCATCGTCTTCGGCTTCGGCCTGTCGCTGTCTGGGATGCTGAACCCAGCCCGCGTCCAGGGCTTCCTCGACATCTTCGGCGCTTGGGATCCAAGTCTCGCCTTCGTTCTCGGCGGTGCAGTCATCGTAGCCTTCGTCGGTGTACAGGTGATGAAGCGGTTGCGGCGGCCGGCTTTCGACGACAGCTTCCATGTTCCAATGAACCGACGGATCGACGCACCGCTGATAATCGGGTCGGCCCTCTTCGGCCTCGGCTGGGGGATCGGCGGCTTCTGCCCCGGCCCGGCGGTCGCCTCTTTGTCTATCGGCATTCCGCAAACCGTCCTGTTCGTCATCGCTATGCTGGCCGGGATGACCGTGCATGACAGGGTTTGGAGTGGACGGACATGAGCACCTCCATCATTGCGGCAGTCGGATCCGGTGGGATCGTCGGTTTTATGCTCGGCTTGCTCGGTGGCGGCGGGTCGATCCTGGCAACGCCGTTGCTCCTCTACGTCGTTGGCGTCAAGCAGCCGCACATTGCCATCGGAACAGGTGCCCTCGCGGTTTCCGTCAATGCCTTCGCGAATTTCGCCAGCCACGCGGTTAAGGGTCATGTCTGGTGGCGCTGCGCAGCGGTCTTCTCTGTGGTCGGCGTCGTCGGCGCGCTTACCGGCTCGAGCCTCGGCAAAGCGATGGACGGCGATCGCCTAATCTTTTTCTTCGGCATCCTGATGCTCATCGTCGGCCTCCTGATGTTGAAGCCCAAGAAGCCGGCGTCGGCCGAATGCCGCCCGGTCGACCTCAGAATGTGCCTCGTGACAGCGGCCGTCGCGCTCGCTGCCGGTGCCGCTTCGGGCTTCTTCGGCATCGGCGGCGGCTTCCTTATCGTTCCAGGCCTAATGCTGGCGACGGGCATGCCGATGATCAATGCCATCGGCACCTCGCTTCTCTCCGTCGGCGCATTCGGGCTCGCCACCGCTCTGAACTATGCCAGCTCGGGGCTCGTGGACTGGTGGCTCGCCATCGAATTCATCGGCGGCGGCATCGTCGGCGGCTTGCTCGGCATGCTGCTCGCCACGCGCCTGAGCGCCTACAAGAACATCCTCAACCGCCTGTTTGCCGGACTGACCTTCGTGGTGGCTGCCTACATCCTCTATCGGACCTGGGGGACGTCGATGATTGGCTGAGAGCGGTCAATCACAGTTGTAGCCCCGGCACCTGACAGGTGCGATGGTGTCTAGTAGACATAAATATGCAGGACGCCGATAACAAGACGACGCACACTCGTACAAAAGAAAGGACCGGCGCTGTCACATGCACAGGGACCACTGCCTTAGAGTGAGCAGGTCAAGCGTGAGCTTTTGAAGAACCCTCACTGTACCTCCATCTCCTCACCATCTTAGACCTGCTCTAACGCTGTTCGCAGCGATACTGTTCATTTCCGCGCCACAGATCGCGGGAGTCGCGGATATCCCACAACCCAATGGGTATCTCGAATCCCGGAATGATCTTTGGCTCGATACAGCTCAAAATCCATTCGGCTCTTCGATATCTTCAACGGGCAGAATTGCTCCAACAGCGGCCATCAGGACTGCCCTTGCGCTTATTGGGCCACTTAGATGATCTGGAGATTCTGATCGTTCCAAATACGTTGTGGTGTTCGCTGAAGACTAGTGAGCGTTGGCGAGCAAGCGCCAACCGACATGCTGATCGCGCCCAGGGTCTGGCCATCTCGCTGCTGTTTGGCGTCATTTCCTCGACCTTGCTGACCGTGCTCGTGATCCCCGCCATTTACCGGGTTCTCAGAAAATGAACAGTTTGCCCGGGGCGGAGTGCCGTTCGTGGGCAATGTCGAAAGCAGGCTAACAGGATGGTCGGAGCAATCCGCTGCCCGTATGCGGATAACGCAACCGCGTACCCGACGGGACGGACGTGAGCCGGCAACGCCACGCTATCCGGATAGTCATGCTGATCGAATTCCAGCTGCCCCCTCGATCCTTGCTTTTGATCAATGACGAGTTCGTCGGATTCTGGAACTATTCTAACAGTGTCGGAACGTACCGAACCGGTAGGGCTGGAAATTGACGATGGAAAATACCTCTGATCGCCAAATGCTCCTGCTCAGCGGATTGACCATACTCGGCCTCGCTCTTGCCGCGCTGGCAGCTTTCGTCGCTCCTGGCTGGTGGGGTGTGATCGGGCTCTGTCTCGCCTATATCGCCGGGGGAATTCCTCCGGCCATCAATGCGTGGCTCTCCCTCTGGCGCCGGCATGTCCTGGATATCGATTTCTTGATGGTCCTCGCCGCTATAGCTGCGGCGGCTGTTGGCGCGGCGCTCGAGGGCGCGGTGCTTCTGACGCTCTTCAGCATTTCCACGACGCTGGAGCACCGTGCCATGGCCCGGGCACGGCGGGCGGTCGAGGCGTTGATGAAACTTCGTCCGGATACGGCGCTCAAGAAGCTGCCTGATGGCCGGACGATCGAGGTTCAGGTGAAAACCCTTTTGCCGGGCGACATCGTCGTGCTGCGTCCCGGATCCCGGGTGCCCGCCGACGGCGTGGTGCTGGACGGAACGGGATCGATGGACGAAGCAACGATTACCGGCGAATCCATGCCCGTTGAAAAGGTCGCCGGCAGCAAAGTCTTCGAGGCCACCGTCAACCTCAACGCGGTCCTTACGATGACGGTAAGCCGCCCGATTGCCGAAAGTACCGTCGCTCGCATGATTGCGCTGGTGACGCAGGCGCAGGCCGATCGCGCACCTTCCGAGCGTTTCAGCGATTGGTTCGGGCAGAAATACACGATTGCCGTCGTTGCCGGTTCGACACTTCTCTTCGCGGCATTGCTTTCGTTCGGCTGGTCGTTCGATGATGCGCTGTACCGTGCCGCGACCATTCTGGTTGCCGCCAGTCCCTGTGCCATCGTCATTTCGGTGCCGGCGGCGATCCTCTCGGCACTCGGCGCCGCAGCGCGCGGAGGCGTCCTGTTCAAGGGGGGAAGCGCGCTGGAGACATTGGCGGCAGTCCAGATATTCGCCTTCGACAAGACCGGAACACTGACCACGGGCCAAGCCGAAGTCACCGGTTTTTTCACTCGCATTCCGGAAAAGCAGTTTCTTTCGCTGCTTTCGGGGCTGGAAAGCCAGTCGGAGCATCCAAGCGCTGCCGCAATCCGACGCTTTGCCGCAGAACGAGGGCTGGAGCCCGCCGAAATCCGCGATGTCGTCAACATTCCGAGCGAGGGTATCACCGGGCTTCATGACAAAGGCACCCTGTGGGCCGGCAATATCCGGATGGCCAATCGCATGAACGCCTCGCTCCACGATGCCGGGATCGCAGCCATGGCAGCTTCGATGCAAACGATTGTCTATTTCGGGCGGGATAGCGATCTTCTTGGTGCGGTGAGCGTCGCCGACCAGCCGCGCGCAAGTTCCGCAGCAGGACTTGCCGCTCTGCGTGCGGACGGCGTCGGCAAGATAGCGATGATGACCGGCGATCGGCGAGCTGTTGCCGAGCGTATCGGCGCCGAACTAGGAATGCAGCCCGAGGAGATCCATGCGGACCTGCTCCCCGAAGACAAGGTGCGATTGATTTCGGAAATGGCGAAGATCGGCAAGATTGCGTTCGTGGGCGACGGCGTCAACGATGCTGCTGCTCTTGCCCGCGCCGACATCGGCATCGCAATGGGCGCGGCCGGCAGCGAGGTTGCGCTGCAGGCCGCCGACGTTGCCCTCCTCTCCGAGAATATGGAGCGCCTGGCCGCAGCCCGGCGCATCGCCCGTAGGACGCGCACCATCATCCGGCAGAATCTCGTCTTCGCGGTCGGGGCGATGATCGTTCTAGTGCTTTCAAGCCTGTTCTTCGCCCTCCCAATGCCATTGGCGGTGCTTGGCCATGAAGGCGGCACGGTCCTGGTCGTGCTCAACGGCCTGCGGCTCCTCGCAGATCCAATCCGAAAGGCCTGAAACACAGCAATCTTGTCGCAGGGCATTCGAAACCTGCCGACAAGCAAACCCACACGCCCTGAGGCTTTTCCACTGGAATAGGTTTGACCTTGGACAATGAAAACGTCGCCAGACGATGCAAGGATCAAACTCCTTGAACCGTATGTCTGCCAGTTGGCAAGCCCGAACGGCCGTGTATCCGGCCGTCGCGAGATGGAGAACCTGATGAAGCGCATCAAGATCGCGTTCTGGAGCCTGGTGGCTCTGCTCGGGATATTATGGCTGGTGGTCGATCCGCGCGTCCTGCAGGCGTCGGGCTTTTTTGCCCTGCGCGGATCAATGGTTCAACTCAGCGGCATTCTGGCGATGAGCTTCATGAGCGTTGCGATAATCCTTGCCCTTCGTCCGAGATGGACGGAGCGATGGCTCGGTGGGCTTGATAAGATGTATCGGCTGCACAAATGGCTCGGCATCGGCGCGCTGCTGGTCGCGAGTATCCACTGGCTGTGGTCGCAGGGTCCGAAATGGCTCGTTGGCTTCGGCTGGCTCACCCGCCCGGAGCGGGGTCCACCGAAGGTTTCCGCCAATGCGGTGGAAGAGACACTCCGGTCCTGGCGAGGGGCCGCCGAAGGCATCGGCGAATGGGCCTTCTACCTTGCAGTGCTGTTGATAGCGGTCGCGCTCATCCAGCGTATCCCCTACCGGTTCTTCTACAAGACGCATCGTCTCCTCGCGGTCGTCTATCTGGCGCTTGTCTTTCATACGGTGGTTCTGACCGATTATTCCTACTGGACCTCCCCACTCGGCGCAGTCATCGCGATCCTTCTCGCCTACGGCAGTTGGGCCGCGATCGTGGTGCTGGCACGCCGCGTCGGCGCCGCCAGGAAAGTGGCCGGCACGATCACCAGGCTCCATTACTTCCCGGCCCTTCGCGTGGTCGAGGGTGAAATCGACACACCCGATGGCTGGCCGGGCCACAAGCCCGGGCAATTCGCCTTTGTAACCTGGGACGAATCCGAGGGCCCCCACCCCTGCACGATCGCATCGTCGTGGAACCCGTCGGACCACCAGCTGACTTTTGTCAGCAAGGCGCTGGGTGACTATACGGGACGCATGGCTGACTCGCTGCGGGTCGGGCAACCGGTCAAAATCGAGGGGCCCTATGGATGTTTCACCTTCGATGACGATCGGCCACGGCAGATTTGGGTCGGCGCCGGTATCGGCGTTAGCCCTTTCATTGCTCGCATGAAGCAGCTCGCCAGGGATCGCCAGTTCTATTCCGGCCGGCCGCGCTGCCAGGCAATCGATCTGTTCCACACCACCGCCGACTGGAGCGATGAGGCCATCGCCAAGCTCACCAAAGATGCCGAGGCCGCCGGCGTGCGGCTCCACGTCTTCCACAATGCGCGTGACGGACTGCTGACCGGTGAACGGATTCGCGCTGTCGCGCCGGATTGGAAACAGGCAAGCATCTGGTTCTGTGGCCCGGCCGCCTTCGGCGACGCCCTGCGAAACGACCTCCTCGGCCACGGTTTGCCGTCAGCCGAACACTTCCATCAGGAACTGTTCGCGATGCGCTGAGCGGATGGGCAGCCAATTGTTTCGACCTCACGCTAAGGTCGATTGATTTTTCCTCACACCCTTGTTAGTTATCTATAACTAACAAGGGTGAAGACTATGCGAAAACCGTCGGCAGAGCGCAAGGAACAGATTTTGATGACCGCGTTGCGGCTTGCCGACGAATTGGGACCGGACCGGTTGACTACGGGCGCCGTTGCCGAGGCGATCGGGGTGAGCCAACCGGCGATCTTCCGTCATTTCCCAACCAAGCAGGCGCTCTGGCTCGCAGTGGCTCAGACAATCCGGCAGCATATGATAGCCGGATGGCAGGAGGCACTCTCCGCCGTCACGTTGCCAGAGAAGCGGATCGCCGCAGTGATCGACATCCAGTTGCGTACGATCGAGCTGCACCCCGCCATTCCGGCGATCCTGTTTTCGCGGGAACTTCAGGTCGAGAACGTCGATCTGCGCCAGACATTCGCCGGCCTGCTCGCCGCCTTCCATCAAATTCTCTGCGAAGAACTGGACAGGGGCCAGAAGGCCGGCGTGTTTCGCGCCGACATCGATCCCGCCGATGGAGCGGTGCTTCTGATCTCCCTCGTTCAAGGTGTTGCAATCCGTTGGTCCTTGGGCGCGCGCGGGTTTGAGCTCAGGTCGGAGGGCAAACGCCTGCTTACGGTTCAGCTGGAACTGTTTTCAGTTTTGGCTCGGAAGGAGGACCGGACATGAAGGGCGGCAAGATGGCGAAGCTGCTGGCAGTCGCGGTTCTGTCCGCCGGCGCGGCGACCGCTTATATGGTCCTGACCAGCCGGCCGATTGCCGTACCGGTCGCATCGACCGAACGCAATGTCGCCATCAGGGTCTATGGGCTGGGAACCGTGGAAGCTCGAATCGTGTCCAAAATCGGCTTCCAGGTGGGCGCTGCCGTGACGCAACTCTCGGCCGATGACGGTGATGCCGTAACAAGGGGCGACCTGCTCGCCCATCTCGACAAGGATGTCCAGGTCAGTCGCGTCGCGCGTGCCCGCGCCGCCGCGGAGGGGGCGGCGGCCAATCTCGATAAGGCAGAAGCGAATGTTGCCAAGGCTGTGACGGTGCTCGCCCAGAGACGGGCCGCCGATGAGCGCCAACAAACGCTTGTCGGTCGCAATGTCAGTTCGCACCAGATGGCCGAAGAGGCGAAACGCGATGGTGAAGTCGCCGCAGCCGACCTCACCATCGCACGCACGGAGGTTGACGTCGTCAGGTCCCAGGTCGCCGACGCAGCCGCCGCGCTCGCCTATGAACAGGCAATTCTGAGCCAGCACGAGCTTAGGGCGCCTTTCGATGGGGTCGTCGTGGAACGGCATGCCGAAGCAGGAACCGTGGTTCGCGCCGGCGACGTCATCTATACGCTGATGGACCCCGGCAGTGTATGGGTCCTCGCCTATATCGACGAGGAGCGTGCCGGCTTTCTGGCTGTCGGCCAGAAGGCGGACATACGCCTGCGCTCCATGCCGCATGACGTCTATCACGGGAGAGTGGCGCGGATTGGCATCGAGAGCGACCGCGTCAACGAGGAGCGCCGCGTCTGGATCGCATGCGAGATCTGTCCTCCACGCGCCTTTCTCGGCGAACAGGCGGAGGTCATGATCACTGTCGCGGAACTGGCGGAGGCTCTCCTCGTGCCCGAGGATGCGATCAGCGGGTTCGACGGCCACAGGGGCCGGGTAAACGTCGTGCGCGACGGCAGGCTTGCCGAAATCGAACTGACGTTCGGCCATAAGGACCAGGATGCCCGGATTGAGGTGGTGAGCGGCCTGCCCGAAGATGCGAAAATCGTCACCACGCCGCTGAAGAAGCAGCTGGAAGGACGCATAGCTCGCGTGATCGAGGAGCCGGTTCCATGAACCTCGCCTATCGCGACGTTCGTCACAATCTCTTTCGCTTCATCCTCACCTGTCTCGGGCTCGGGCTCTTGATGGGGCTGGTGCTAGCGATGATGGGTATCTACAACGGACTGGTGGCAGACGCGCTGAACGTCGTCCGCGCGCCGGGAGCCGACCTCTGGGTTGTCGAGGCCGGTCGGCTCGGACCCTTTGCCGAACCCTCGAAGATTCCTGACGGTACCCGCGAGACGATCGCCCGCCTGCATGGCGTGCGTGATGCGGGCAGCATTACTTATCAAACCGTGGAAACGCCGCACGCCGGCAAGACGCTACGGCTTTATGTGATCGGCTACGAGCGTGGTCGCATCGGCGAACCGCGCAATCTCGTCGAAGGGCGCGCCATCGAGCGCAGCCATTTCGAGGTGGTCGCCGATCGCAAGTCCGGTCTCTCGATCGGGGACCGCGTCAGGCTCGGGCGCAATCATTTCCGGGTCGTCGGGCTGATCGAGGATGCGATGAGTTCTGGCGGCGATCCTGTCGTCTACATCACACTTTCGGACGCGCTGACGCTGCAATCCCAGCAGTCGCCATCTGCAGCCAGGGTGCAATCAGCGCGCGGCGAGGCACCGGCGAAAGGCGACACCGTCGCCGCCATCATCGTCCATCTCGAACCGGAGGCTGATATCCGCTCCGTCGCCCGGACCATCCGGCAATGGAAACATCTCTCGGCGATGACCCAGGTCGAGCAGGAGGACCTGCTGATCCGATCCGTGGTCGATCGCGCACGCCGGCAGATCGGGCTTTTTCTCGCTATCCTGCTGACGGTCTCGGCAGTGGTCATCGCCCTCATCATCTATACGATGACGATGGAGAAACTGAAGCAAATCGCCACGCTGAAGCTGATCGGCGCGCGGGACCGGACCATCATCGGCCTGATCGTCCAGCAGGCGGTGGCACTCGGCGCGGTTGGCTGGGGCCTCGGCCTCGTCTTGATCCTGCTGGTCAAGGACTACTTTCCCCGCCGTGTCCTGCTGGAACCGGTCAACGCGGTGGCGCTTGCCGGCATCATTTTCCTGGTCTGCGTTCTGGCGAGTGGTCTCGGTGTTCGCGCCGCGTTGAAGGTCGATCCGGCCACGGCGATCGGAGGATAAGCATGGTGGATGACGCAAGCCCGGTGGTTGTCGAGGTTTCCGGCCTGTCGAAACATTACGGCGAGGGGCCGACCCGGGTCGATGCACTGCAGGGCGTGGATCTCAAGGTCCTTTCGGGCGAGGTCGTGGCATTGCTCGGACCTTCCGGATCGGGCAAGACGACGCTGCTCAACATCATTGGCTGCATCATCGAACCAAGCGATGGGAGCGTCTGGCTGGACGGGGAAACCGTCTACGACAAGCGTTGGCTGAGAGACAATCTCCGGCGCCTGAGGCTCGACAAGATCGGCTTCATCTTCCAGTTCCACAATCTCCTGCCCTTCCTCAACGCCCGTGACAATGTTGCCCTCGTCCTGCATCTTGCAGGAAAATCGGATGCCGAGGCACAGAAGCGCGCCGTCGAACTGCTCGATTATCTCGAGATCGGCCACCGCAAGGATGCGATGCCGGCGCTCCTGTCAGGCGGAGAGGCGCAGCGCGTGGCCATCGCCCGGGCATTGGCGAACAGCCCGCGCATCATCCTCGCGGACGAGCCGACGGCGGCGCTGGATTCGAAGCGGGCCGGCATCGTCATGGACCTGCTGCGCAAGCTGGCCGCAGAGCAGCATGCCTGCATCATAGCCGTCACGCATGATGAAAAGATCTACGACCGGTTCGACCGGCTCTATCACCTGCGTGACGGGCACCTGCAAGAACAGACGGCGTGACACGAGCAGGCTTGTCGCGAATTTGCCGTCGATCGGGAACCTATCATCACCAAGGAGGTTAGAGGCTGAAGGAGACCCCGATGCAAAGTACCGCCCAATGCGTGCAGGAACACACCTCGCCGGAGACCAATCGCCGTATCCGGCTGTAGATGGAGCGGCGCCTGGCCTATTATCAGGACAACCGCGCAGAGATCGATCAACGATCGGCCAGCTCGACAGGGAATGGGACATTGAGCGCGCCATTGAGGCGAATGCTTCCGCGCTTGCACTGACCGGCCTGATGCTGGGCATTTCGGGAGACCGCAAATGGTTCGGCCTTCCTGTCATCGTAACAGGCTTCCTCCTGCAGCATGCGATCCAGGGCTGGTGCCCGCCTATACCGATCCTCAGGCGACTGGGCTTCAGGACTGCCGATGAAATCGGCCAGGAACGCTATGCCCTGAAGGCGCTGCGTGGCGACTTCGACGGTGTCGCAACGGCCGAACCATCAGGCGAGCTTGCAATGATCCTGCGGATCGTCGGGGTGCGACAAGGTTCGGCGCGAACGAGCGCTGCCTGAAGCCGCAGCCGCAAACTTTCTGGGCCCGTGAGCCGCCACTTGATTTAATAATGGATGTTTGCGCAGGAACCGTGCCGTACGCGGGTAACCTATGAGCTTTGGGTCCGGGCGCAGCCGACGGTGAAGGATCCTGACTGCTACCGCGACTGGACGAATTCGGAGCCTGTCGCTGGATGAGACCTTGTCGGCCGCGAGGTCGCTCCAAATCGGTCAAGCTCGTTCGAGGCGCCTCGTTCGATGAACAGCACCGTAAGACCTTGTGCCTCTGCCAGCGAACGGCCCCTGTCCCTGCCCAGCACCATCATCGCGGTCGCCCAGGCGTCTGCGGTAGCGCAATCGGCGGCGATGACCGTTGCCGATGCCGGCGAGGCGTGGAGCGGCATGCCCCGGGCGGGATCGATCGTATGGGCGAGGCGCTTCCCGGCGATCTCCACCCAGTGGCGATAATCGCCTGATGTAGCGATGGCTGCATCCGAGAGCTCCAGGATGGAATGGGCGCTTCGCCTGTCCCTGTCGGGGGCCTCGATGGCAATAGTCCACTGCGAGCCGTCCGGGCGCGCGCCGATAGCCTTCAATTCCCCGTCTATGGCGAGCAGTGCGCTGGCGATTCCGTGTTCCTCGGCAGCTTTGGACAGGCGATCGACGCCATATCCCTTGGCGATCCCGTTGAGGTCGAAGGTCATCGGCCCATGCTTGCGTGCGCGTCGATTGTCGCGGTCCAGTTCGAGAACCTCGTAGGCCGGCAGGCGTGCCCTGGTGCGAGCGGCATATATCGTGTCATTGGAGGCGGCTTCCGGGCCGAAGCCCCAGGCACCGGTTGCATCCCCAAGCCCGATATCAAAGGCCCCTCCGCTCGCGCCGCCGATCTCCAGCCCTCTGGCGAGAACCTCCATTAACGGGTGCGGCAATGACAGCCATTGGCCGGGCGGGGCATCGTTTAGCCGATTGAGATCGCTCTGCTTTCGCCAGATCGACATCTGCTCGTCCACCTCCGCGACCGCCGCCGCGAGCGTGAGCTTCAGCGGCGCCCCCTCGAAATTCACCGGGGCGTGGAAGACAGCGGACCAGCGGGTTCCCATTGTAGGACCGTTCAGGGCAAAGCGCTGGAAATCAGTAGACATCTTCGGCATAGCGACCCTCCGCCTTCAGGCTGGCAATCGTCGGTCCCTGACCGGCGAGAATGTCGGTAAGGACGCTGGCGACACCGGCCGCCATGTCGCGTCCGCCGCAGACCATGATCTGGGCACCTTCTGAGATCAACCGTGCCACACGCACGGCGTCTCGGTGCAAGGCATCCTGGACATAGAGCGGTGCCGTACACCGTGAATAGGCAGTGGTTACGGAGGAAAGCCGTCCATCCGCCCGCCAATCGGCGATCTCCTCCGCATAGAGAGCATCACTCGACGGATGGCGCGCGCCAAAGAACAGGTGCATCGGCTGGCCTTTCGTATTGCTTCGGGCAAATCCGGCGAGTGGGCCGATGCCGGTGCCGGCGCCGATCAACAGAACAGGTCGCGTGCCGGCCTCGATCCGAAAATTCGGATTCGGGCGGAGGAACGCTTTCATCGTCTGCCCCGGCTCCAGCGTGGTGAGTTGGCTTGAGCAAAGACCAGCCGGCTGGCGGCGCACGCAGATTTCAAGAAAGCCGTCGCTACTTGCCGATGCGAGCGAATAGAAGCGGGGGCAAGTGGAGCCTTCCGGGAGGACACCGATCAGGTCGCCCGCTTCGAAGGTTGGGAAGGTTCTGCCCGTCAGCCGCGCCCAGAGACCCGCTTTCGGCAAGGCGAAACGAAGGATCGAGACCGGAGCCTGCACATCGGCGCCATAGTCGCGCCGGCTGAGCAGGCCCAACTCGATCGTTGCCGGAGGCGACGCCTCGTGGTCGAGTTCGAACGGCAGGTGCAGCGCTTGGGAAAGCGAGCGCCCCCAGCGCGCGAAATCCTGGGGCGATTGCCGATCGACTGTTTCCATCGACAGCAACATCGCCCAGCCTTTTGCCTTCGCCGCCTCCGCCACGTCCTGCGCAAAGCCGCAGAAGCGAGGATAGAAGCGGTCCCCGAAACCGAGGATGGCGACAGGGGCTTTCGGGGCCTCGGACAGTGCGTCGAGTCGTTCAAGGAAGTTGCGCGCGGATGCAGGCGCGTCGCCGTCGCCATGGGTCGCAGCGAGAAGGATCACCCGCTCCGCCTTGCGCCAGGGGCCGGGTGCGAACGACGTCATGGGGCTTGTATGGACCCGCGCGCCGGCGGCTTCGAGCGCCGCCCGGAGCGTCTCGGCGAATGCCCACGTGCTGCCGCCTTCGCTGCCGACCAGGATGATCGTGTCGGCCTGATCGGCGGGGACGGAAGTGCGTTTTCCGAACCGAAGCGCGGGGATCATGAGCCGGACGCCCGTCCAGCTCAGGATCGGAACGCCGAGCGCGGAGAAGCCGAGCAGAAGACCAAGCAGGGCGGCACCCCGGCCGGTATGGAGCATGGAGATCACCTCGCCGGCCCTCTCGAAGGTGCTGACGTCCGACCAGGTGAGAAGCTCACCGGTGCCCTGATCGATATATCCCTCGCCTTCCGTTGTTTTGAGCGTCAGCACATCCGTCTCGTCTCCCGCCACAGGGAAGGAGAGCAGGCGCAAATCCTCGATTGGGGTATCACGAAGGAGCGTGATGGCGCCGGGAGTGGCGCCCATTTTTCCGCTGACTGCCGTCGGAAAGGGCGGAGGACCATTGCCTTCCGGCACGAAGCCGAAGGTGGATGCCGCCATCCAGAGAGCGGTCGTCGAGGACAGCAGAAGACCCGCGACGGTCAGGCGCGCCACAGTCGCGTGCCGTCGTCCGTCTCCCGTTCCGCGGTTGCGCGAAAGGATGTGGCGCCAGCCGCCGGCGCGGCGCGCCAGCATGGACAGGCCCGACAGGCACAATACCACCATGGCCGCTGCACCGGTGGCAACAGCGATGCGGCCGGGGTCGCCGAGGAAAAGCGAGCGGTGCAGGTTGGTTAGGAAGCGTTGTACTGTAGGTGTGCCGACCCGCTCGACCGCCGATCCGGTTTCAGGATCAATGATCGACGAGACAGCCCCACCGCCTTCGGTGTGATAAGCCGTGATACGGCCTGACGGCGCCCTGCGGATCTGCTCCACGGACGGATACCGTACCTGGACGCGCGTCGCAATGTCGGCAACACTTGCCTCGACGCTGACCGGCCCCGTCCAGGCCTGGTAAGCAGGAAATACAGAGAGAGCAGCTCCGCTCAGGGCCACTACGGTTACGAGAATGGCCACGACCACGCCTGGCCAGCGGTGCAGGGATCGCATCATGATAAAATCCTATCTATTCAGGGGCCGTAGGTGAAATCGGCGATATAGCGGCGGCCACGGACATGCGTGCCTGCACCCGTCGTCGTGAGCGGGACAACGATTTCCGAGGGACTGTCGCGCATGTCTTCGACAGCGGCATCGACGTGCAGCTCATAGCCCGCGTCGAACAATGCGTCGGCAAGATCCAGCGTGACTTCGAGCTTGCGACCGGCGCCGACACTGGCACCGGAAATGCCGTCGATCTGGGCCGTATCGCCGCCTGTGGCGCGGTACCAGTCGCTAAGATGACTGTAGTATTTGGCCTTTCCGCCGGCCATCCAGAGACTGCCGACATAGGCGCCTTTCGCGTCCGTGACGTAATAGACGAGATAGGCGCCGTCGCCGCCATAGTTCTGGACATTGGTGGTCAGGGTTACTTCACGGGCCGTTGCGATAGCCGGAACGGTCAGCGCGGTGGTCACCGCGAGTGCCGCAAGAAGAGTTTTCATCATCGTTTCCTTGCTATGGGGTGGGACCTAATTGACCTGAACCTTCGGCTTCGATCCTTGGAGGATCAGGCCGTTGGCAGGTGGCGTTGCGTGCAATGCGGGATCGAGGGTGCGCTGCTTGCGGTCGCCCCGGTCCTCTTCGTCATCCTCATCATCGTCATGATCGCCCTGGTAATGGTGATGACGGTGGTGCTTGCGCTTGTGGTGATGGCGGTCGCGATCGCTCACAGCCTGCAAGACATTTCGCTCGGATTTGAAAACCGGAAAGATTTCGCTGGCGGCCGGTCCCGCAATACCTGCCACCAGCACAAATGCTGCGAGCAGCCCGCCGGCAGCGGTCGCGTACAGAAATTTGCGATGCTTGTTCATGTCAGTCTCCTTCGTCCGAATTCGCGGAACCCCTCCGCTTCGGGACGCGACGAAGGTCAGTCAGCAGTCTGACGGGCTCCTGACGGGGCGTGCGGCATTGCTTCAGCTTCCCGTAAGGTGGCGGATGGATTAAGTCTCGGAAGACCAATACGAGGAATGGCGATGAGGGTGCTGCTGATCGAAGACGATACGGTGCTGGGGGCCGCCGTCCGCGACCAGATCGCCGGCGACGGGCATTCGGTCGACTGGGCAAACCGGCTGGACAAGGCCGGAGATGCCCTGGTTGTGGCCGCATATGATCTGGTGCTTCTGGACCTGATGCTGCCGGACGGGCTGGGCGTTCCGTTCCTCAAGGCGTTGAGGGCAAGGGGCGACGTGACACCCGTGATCATCCTCACCGCGCTCGACCAGGTATCGGATCGCATCGCCGGCCTCAATGCCGGTGCGGACGACTATCTGGTGAAGCCGTTCGATCTGGCCGAACTTTCGGCGCGCATCGGGTCGGTCGCGCGCCGCTATGTCGGAAACCCCAATCCGCTGGTCACGCTCGGCGCGTTGGAGATCGACCTTGCTGCGCGGCGGATACGGAACAACGGGTGCATCGTGGTGCTTACCGCCCGGGAATGGGCGCTCTTCGAGGCCTTCGTGCAGCGTCCCGGGCAATTGCTCTCAAAGGCGCAGCTCGAGGAACGTCTCTATTCCTTCGATACGGAGATCGACAGCAATACGATAGAGGTGCATGTGAGCCGGCTGCGAAAGAAACTAGGGCCACATGTGATCGAGACCGAACGCGGTCTGGGCTACCGGCTGGGGCAACCATGACTCTGCTTCATTCCCTCCAGGCGCGCGTGGCTCTAGCGGTCGGACTTTCCGTCACGATCCTGTGGCTGGTTGCAGCCTTCATCACAGCCCAGAGACTGGGTCATCAAATGGAGGAGGTGTTCGACAGGGACCTCCGGGCTACGGCCGAGCGTATCCTGCCGCTCGCACTGCACGATCTGCGCAAGCGCCAGCATGATGACGATGACGACGATCGCGAGGAACATGTCGAGGAGCTCCGCCCGCATGACCAGGCAATCACCTATCTTGTCCGCGACAGCGCTGGGCAGGTTCTGCTCAGGTCCTCGGGCGCCGAGGACACGGATTTCCCCTCCTTCGACGGCCGCGGGTTCCGCCGGACTCCCAGTCATCGTCTCTACTATGACGCGGCGCGTAACGGTAAAGTCACCATCACAGTCGCCGAACCGCTCGATCATCGCGCGGAAGTTTCGCGCGAGATGCTGGTCGCACTGGCGCTGCCACTCGTTGTGGTCATCCCGCTCAGCCTCGCTGCGGCCGCCTTTGCCACACGTAGTGGCTTTCGCCCCCTCCGCAGGCTCAAGCAGGCGTTGGAAGAGCGTGGCGTACACGATCTCTCGCCGCTGCCCGACACCGCGCCGCCGAGTGAACTGAAGCCGATCGCCGGCGCGATCGATCGGCTCCTTTCCGGCCTGCGTGCCGCTTTCGAGGCGGAACGCAGCTTTGCCGCGAATGCTGCCCACGAGCTGCGCACACCGGTCGCGGGCGCAATCGCCCAGGCACAGCGCCTGAGGACCGAGACCCGCGACCGGCAAGCCGCGCAGCGCGCCAGCGAAATCGAAGCGACCCTGAAGCGTCTCATGCGGATGGCAGAAAAGCTGATGCAGCTTGCTCGTGCCGAGGGAAGCCAGCTGCACCTGGATACGACTTCCGACATGAGACAAGTGCTGAGCCTTGAAGTGCGGCACTTTGGGGGATCGATCCCGGATGACCATTCGAAGATCGTCCTCTCTTTGCCGTCCACGCCGGTGATTTCGGATATCGACCCCGACGCGTTCGGGATACTCTGCCGGAACCTAATCGAGAATGCGCTGCGCCACGGAGCCCCGGGCCGACCCGTTGAAGTGGTGCTCGATGCCGACGGCACTCTGACCGTCGGCAACGAGGGGCCCATTCTACCGCAGACGTTGATCGAAAGGCTGCCGCAGCGATTCGAACGTGGCGGCGCAACCGGCAACGGGGCCGGGCTCGGCCTTGCAATTGTCAAGGCAATTGTCGATCGGGCGGGAGGACGGCTCACCATAATCTCGCCGGTTCCGGGGCGCCAGACCGGAGTCTGCATCAAGGTGGACGGACTGATCTCCCGCGCGAGTCCGTCCGCCCACAGCACCCGAGGGTGAAGCGAATAGGAACATGGGCAGGCGACGCTGGCCGGAAACCTTAAGCGGGCCATAAGCTGGGCCGGCTATCGAGCGGACATGGCACCGATGTCGCCATGCAGACCGCAAAGGAGCAAGAAATGCCTATTCGCAATAGCATCGCCGCGCTGGTTCTCACGTCGATCCTCAGCCTCCCGGGTGGGTTCGCCTGGGCGGAGACCGCCGCGCAACACGACCATCCGGCGGCCGTGACGGAACTGACGCTCAACGCCGGCGAAAAATGGAAGGGCGACCTCAACATGATCAAGGGGATCGACGGCATCCGCCATGCGGTCGCCGCCCGCCTTGAAGCGGTCCACCAGGGCACGCTTCCATCGGCAGAATACAAGACGCTTGCCGCCGGCATCCAGAAAGAGGTGGATTTCATGGTCGAGAACTGCAAGCTCGAGCCAGACGTAGACGCACAGTTGCACATCGTGCTCGGTCAGGTGATCGACGGGATCGGCGAACTGCAAGACGGGGTGGAGCCGCGCGAGAGTGTTGAGTTGATCGTGCATGCACTGAATGCATATGGGGAACATTTCGACCATCCGGATTGGCAAGCGTTGAAATGAAGCGGCGCCGGCGCGGCATGATCGCCTCGTCGCTCGACCAGGGCTATTCACCGGTGCGTCCGGTGGATAGCTTCCAAAGCGGAAACAATGGAGAGGTAGGCCGATGAGATTGCTGCTGGTCGAAGACGATATCCTGCTCGGTCGCGGGCTCGTCGCCGGCCTCTCGCAAGGCGGCTTCGCGACCGACTGGGTTCAGGATGGAGAGGATGCGGAGGTGGCGCTGGAAACTGCGGACTATGACGCGGTGGTGCTCGACCTCGGCCTGCCGCGCCTGGACGGGCTTTCTCTTTTGCGTCGAAGGCGCACCGCGCGCGACAGGACACCGGTTCTGGTGCTGACGGCGCGCGACACGATCGCCGACAGAATTTCCGGCCTGGATGCGGGCGGCGATGATTATCTGATCAAGCCGTTCGACCTGGCCGAACTGCAAGCGCGGCTTCGGGCGCTGATCCGGCGGTCGAAGGGCGTGGCCGCCCCTGTCCTCGTCAGCGGTCGGGTCACCCTCGACCCCGCGGGCCGTAACGTGACCCTCGACGGGCTGCCGGTCAGCCTGTCGAACCGGGAATTCGCGATATTGCACGACCTGATGCAGTCCAGCGGACGAGTGCTCACCCGCCAGCAACTCGAGGAACGGGTCTACGGATGGAGTGAGGAAATCGAAAGCAACACGATCGAGGTCCATATCCACAATTTGCGGCGCAAGCTCTTCCCGGAGGTCATCCGTACCTTGCGCGGTGTCGGCTACATGGTTCCCTCAAGCCCATGAGCAGTTCTCTCCGCCGTCGGCTGGTATTCTCATTGGGCGGCGGCATGGTCGCCGCATGGATGGCAACCGCCTATTTCACCTACGAGGACACACGGGGACTTATCGACGAGGTGATCGACGAGCATCTCGCCCAGACCGCCGACATGCTGCTCATGCTCGTGAAGCGCCAGCCTGTGGAAAACGTAAGGAACGCGCCGCCGATCGGCTCCCGGGCTCCTGGCCCGCAGCCATTGTCCTATCGCGTGCGGCTCGATCCACGCTCCTCGGACATCGTCCTCTCTGCCGGCCCGGCGCTTCCGGAATCGGAGTGGATTGCAGGTTATCGCGACGTGGTTGATGCCGGGGGAAGCTGGCGCATATATGGGGCAGCCAGCGAGGCGGGACTGCATGTCGATGTCGCCGCCCGCCACGAGATTGGAGAGAGCTTCGCCTCCCGGATTGCCGCCCATATCCTCCATCCTCTGTGGATCGCCGCACCTCTGTTGTCGGTACTGGTTTGGAGCTTGGTGCGCTGGAGCCTGCAACCGCTCGAAAGGGTCGCTGACGCCGTCAGGCGGCGTTCTGCGACCGATTTTTCGCCGCTTGAAGCCGAAGTGGCACCGACGGAGATCATGCCGGTCGTGACTGCACTGGATGCACTGTTCGGGCGGATCCAGGCTGTGAGGGGCCGTGATCGCCGCTTCGCGGCGGATGCGGCGCATGAATTGCGCACGCCGCTAGCCGCCATCCGCGCCCATGCCCAGGTGGCGCAACATGCCTCCGATCCATCGCAATGCAGGCAGGCGATCGAGGACGTGCTTATCGGAACCGAACGCGGAACGCGTATCGTCGAACAGCTGCTCGCTCTTTCGAGAGTGGAGGATGTGGACAGCGCGGAGAACCGCGAGAGGGTGGACCTCGCCGGACTGGCGCGCGAAGCGATTGTCGACTTTGCTCCCCGGGCAGCCGCCCTGAACATCGACATCGGACTCGAGGGTGGGGAAGACGCCTTGCCGGTCATGGGAAATGCCGACCTGCTCGCCGCCATGCTTCGAAACCTGATCGACAATGCCTTGCGGTACGGCGGTGGAGGCAGCATCGATGTGGTGCTCGGCCGGCAGGATAACGTGGTGAAGCTCCGTGTGGAAGATACCGGCCCCGGCATTCCCCCCGCGATGCGGCCCCGGGTGCTGGATCGCTTCTTTCGCGCGCCCGGCAATCGCGAGCAGGGCAGCGGCCTCGGTCTGCCGATCGTCGCGGCGATCATCGAGAGCCATGGCGGAACCCTCGTGCTCCGCGATAGGGTCGCCGGCCCCGGCCTCTGCGTAGAGGTCGCATTGCCTTTTTTTCAGGCCGGGCTCCCGAACAGCCGAGACCGCTAACGTGCCGAGCGGCGGCTCTTCCACGCCGTGTCCTGGATCGAAAATTACTGGTACGCAATGTGAGAGCCCTTGTCCGCTATGCAAGCAATTCGACGGATGTGGAATGGGCGCTGCGCCGCTGATGCGACGGCCGAACGGATCGGACGGCCTCGCAAGACTAAGTTGCGCGAAGTGTCCGCAGCCTGGTTGATGCAGAACAAAGAAGAGTGCGCCTGTCGCGGGTATTCATTCGTCGTTCACTGGATAGTGTCGCGGAATGCGCGGTGGGAGAACGGGAGTGGTTCGAGGACACCGCGGATGGCGAACGGCGCTTGTCGCGTGCTGTATGCTGGTCCTGTATGCCGTCGTCAGTGTGTCGGCGCTCCGTGCGATGCCTGACCACCCGCAGCTCGATGCTTTTGGCGGCACGATCTGCACCAGTGACACCGATGATCAGGGCGGCGGCCATGATGAGGCGAGCGATTGCTGTATGCTCGCTTGCAGCATGGGATCGCAGTTGCTGCCGACCGCATCGGATACGGGTTGGACCCGCCACGCCCCCGGTGCGTCCGATACGCTTCAACCTCCCCCGCAAACGGTTCGAATTCATTCCAATGAATACCATCCGGGCAATCCGCGCGCTCCCCCGCCAGTGATCTCCTGATCGCCTTGCGGCGAACGGTATGGCATTTGCAATAGATCGCATCCGTCCGACCGGCCCGCAAGAGCCGTTGGATTGCATCATCTCGGCCGATCCCAACACCATAGGGCCGGCTGTTGCCTCCCGCAATCCCGGCATCCGACCTCATATTCACCCATGACCAGCACGCGTGTCGCGTAGATCGCGGACCGGCAAACCACGCGGATCGGCATGCTGCCGACCCGTGCCGCCGGCATGCGAGCCAGCAATGAAATCAGGAGCTATCAATGTTCAAGATCAAGTCCGTTCTTCTCGCCGCCACGGCTCTGGTGTCGCTCGCGGGGCCGTGCCTTGCCGAAATCAAGGTCATCGACATCAAGGGGCGCGAGGTGACGCTGCCCAGACCCGCCGAGCGAATTGCCCTCGGCTTCTACTACGAGGACTATCTGGCGGTCGCCGGCCCAGGCGCGATCGACAAGGTCGTCGCGCTGTCTCTCTCCACCTGGAAGGATTGGCGGCCGAACCAGTTTGCCGCCTATGAGAAGGCGCTTCCGAAGCTCGCCTCGATTCCGGAAATCGGCAACACCGAGGATGGCACATTCCCTATCGAGAAGCTTCTGGCCACCAAACCCGACCTGTTGATCCTCGCCGCCTGGTCCTATGACGCTCTCGGGGAGGGCACACGGCAGATCGAAGCTGCCGGCATCCCGATCGTAACGCTGGACTATAATGCCCAGACCGTCGAAAAGCACACTCGCTCGACCGAGATTCTCGGCAAGGTGACAGGCGCTGACGGCCGCGCGAAGGCACTTGCGGGGATGTACCGGGCCGCCATGGAGGACATCGACGCCCGCATCCGGCTCACCGGCCCATCCGGCAAGAAGGTCTATGTCGAACTGGCGCAAAAGGGGCCGTCCGAGGTCGGCAACTCCTATGGCAGCAGCATGTGGGGGGCACTGATAGACAAACTCGGCGGCATCAATATCGCCAAAGGACAGATCGGCAACTGGGGACCGCTCAGTCCGGAATTCGTTCTGACCGAGCAGCCGGACCTGATCTTTCTCGCGGGCTCCGAATGGCGGGACAAGCCGCAGGCGGTGAGCGTCGGCTTCGGCGCCGATCCGGCCGTGACGCGCGAGCGCATGGATGCCTATCTGACCCGCCCGGGCTGGCGGGATCTGCCCGCAGCGAGGAACGGCGAGATCCATGCCATTTATCACGGTGGGGCCCGCACCCTCTCCGACTACGTCTATGCGCAATATATCGCCAAACAGCTCTATCCGAAGGCCTTCGAGGATGTCGATCCGGCCGAGAACATCCGCCGCTACTACGAAGCCTGGCTGCCGATCAAGGCAGACGGCGTCTTCGTGTTGCCCTATAGGGCAGCCGGACAATGACCCTGGCAATTGACGACTTCGAGACGGTGCGTGGCGCCTATCGTCGCGCATCGGTCCGCCGGATTGCCGCCATCCTCATCATCTCGCTTTGCCTCTGCGTGCTGATGGTGCTGGACTTTACGACCGGCCCGTCGGGAATGGCGCTTTCCGACGTCTGGCGCGGCCTGCTGGCCGGGCCGCAGGGTGAGGACAGGATGACGGCGACCATCCTCTGGCAATTGCGCCTGCCGCAAACGCTCATGGGTTGCCTCGTCGGTGCCTGCCTCGGCCTTGCGGGGCTGCAGATGCAGACGATCCTGTCCAATCCCCTGGCCAGTCCGTTCACGCTCGGCTTTTCCGCTGCGGCGGGTTTCGGCGCCGCGCTTGCTATCATGTTTGGCGCGCTGGTTCCGCTACCACCCTATCTCGCCGTGCCGGTCGCCGCCTTCGCCATGACGCTCATCGCCTGCAGCCTTGTCTACTTCATGGCGCGGTTTCGCGGTGCCACGCCGGAAATCCTGGTCCTCGGCGGCATCGCGGTATTGTTCCTCTTCCAGTCGGCGCAGGCGCTCCTGCAGTTTCTGGCATCGCCGGAAGTCCTGCAGCAGATTGTCTTCTGGCTGTTCGGCAGCCTGCTGAGGGCCAGTTGGACCGGCGTGACAATATGCAGCTTGATACTCGCCGCCTGCATTCCCTTCGTCATTCGCACCACCTGGGCGCTGACCGCGCTAAGGCTCGGAGATGCCAATGCCCGAAGCCTCGGCCTTTCGGTCCAGCGCCTTCGCAGGGAGACGTTCCTGATTGTCGCATTGTTGACGGCCGCGGCGGTTTGCTTCGTGGGAACCATTGGGTTCGTGGGATTGATCGCTCCTCATGCCGCCCGCACCCTCGCCGGAGACGACCACCGGTTTTCCCTGCCGTTGGCGGCGCTCATGGGCGCCATCATTCTCGTCGGCGCCTCTGTCCTGGGCAAGATCATATCACCGGCCGCAGCCATTCCTGTTGGTATCATCACCGCCGTCGCCGGGGTGCCCATATTGTTTGCGGTGATCTCGAGGCGCGGAAAGCGGAGCACGTCATGACGCGTTACCTTCATCTTGATCACGTCGATGTCCGCCACGGGCGGACACCCATCCTGTCCGGCGTCACCGTCTCGTTCGCGGCGGGCCAGATCGTCGGCCTTGTCGGACCCAATGGCGCCGGAAAATCGACGTTGCTGAGCGCCATCGCCGGACTTCTTCCATATTGCGGGGACATTACCTGGAACGGCAAGAGCGTCGATATCCACGAGATCGGCTTCATGCCGCAGCACTGCCAGATTCGCGCCGAGCTGACCGCACTCGAGGTTGTCCTGCTGGGTTGTCATGAGCGGCTCGGCTGGCGCGTCGGCGACGATCTTTTGAACGCCGCAGCGAAAACCTTCCAGTCGCTCGGCATCTCCGACCTCGCCCGGCGCGGAATGCAGGCGCTGTCTGGCGGTCAGCAGCAACTCGTCCTCCTGGCGCAGCGGCTCCTGCGGCAACCCCGTCTGCTCCTGCTCGACGAAGCGACGAGCGCACTCGACATCAAGCACCAGATGCGGGTGTTCCGCCTGCTGCGGGACTATGTCGATGAAACGGGTGCACTCGTGATCATATCGATCCACGATCTGAACCTGGCCGCCCGCCACAGCGACACGGTGCTCCTGCTCGACGCTGGCAAGGTCGCCGGGGTGGGTCCCTTCGAAACCGCCGTTACCCGGGAAACACTGCGGATCGTCTACGGGATCGAGGCTGAGTTCCTTTGTTCACAATCCGGCATTCCGTTGATCGTACCGCTCACTGCATGATCTGCCGCAGGTGTCCGATGAAAGGTCGGCCTCGGCTTTTTGGGCTGATGTCATGCTGCCCTACTTCAAGGCGGGACTCACGAACAATCCAGACGGCTGATGTCGGCTGGATCGTTCATGCCACGTCCTCCCGTTCTTCTTGCAGACGCCCGTCTCGCAGGTAATAGAGGCGGTCGAACCGGTCGTAGATCTTTTCATCATGCGTGACGGCGATGATGCAGGCATCCTGCTCCGCGGCGAGCTTGCGCAGCAGGTCCATGACGATGCCGGCCCGCTTGGAATCCAGTGCCGCCGTCGGCTCGTCGGCAAGAATGATACGCGGGCTGTTCGCCAGCGCTCTGGCGATGGCCACGCGCTGCGCCTCGCCGCCCGAGAGCAGAGCCGGCATCGCATCCTTGCGGTGGCCGATCTCGAGATAGTCAAGCAGTTCGACGGCGCGCCTCTGTGCCTCGGCGTCCGATTTCCCCGCAAGGTGCAGGACGAGGGCGACATTGTCGCGGGCATTCCTGGAGACCTTTGCGCAAGGCCGGGCGCGGCGGGAAATGACGGCATTGATGGGCCGCGTCGCCCATACGGCGATGCGCTATGGCGATACCGGGTTGGAGAAAGTACCGATCGGCTCGGTGCGTCCCGCAGATCGGCTGCTTATCCGACAGGGCGAAGTTCTTCCAGTCGATGGACGGATCGCCAGCCAGGTCGCTGTTCTCGACCTTTCGGCGCTGACCGGCGAGTCCCTTCCCCGCAAAATGCTCAGTGGCGAACAAGCACTGAGTGGATCGGCCTCTGCTGGACCGGCGTTCGATCTTATTGCCAGCCGAACCGCGGCGGAAAGCACGTATTCGGGTATCGTTCGTCTTGTGGAAGCAGCGCAGGCCAGTAAGGCTCCCATGGTCCGTATCGCCGATCGGTATGCGATCGGTTTTCTGTTGCTGACCCTGGCTATCGCATCGGCGACCTGGCCGATATCGGCGTCGCCATGGGAGCACGCGGTACGGCCTCGTCATCCGAGGTTGCTGGCGTGGTCCTACTCGTTGATGAACTGGCACCGCTGATCAAGGCCATGGCGGTCGCGCGCCGCAGCCGAAACATTGCCCTGCAAAGCGTATTCGCGGGACTGGGCCTTTCGCTCGCTGCGATGGCCGCCGCAGCATTGGGCTACCTGCCGCCGGTTCAGGGCGCTCTGTTTCAGGAAGTGGTCGTTGTGGCGGTTATCCTGAATGCTTTACGGGCGCTCAGATAGCGTCAGCGACCGTCGCCGTGCCCAGGCCGGAGCGCCTTTCCACATTGCTTCTTGAACAAGCTGCCGGCCATATCCGACACGGGGCTTCATGTTCTCAGCACCCGGGAGATGGCCGGGATGACGAGCACGGTAAACAACGTCGATAAAATCAGGCCGAACAGCAGCCAAATCACCCAGCTCTGAAAATTCGGTCCCTCGGGACGAGGGCTGCACCGATGATCGCCGCCAGCGCTGTGAGCAGGACTGGTTGAAGCGGATGGCGCCGGCCTCTATCAGCACCTCGGCAAACGATTGGTCCTGCCTGTCGGCATGCCTCACGAAATCAACCGGCAGGATCGAGTTGGAGACGATGATGCCGGCAGCGCGATGAACCCGATCATCGAGGTGGCCGATAAGGGCGCCTCGAACCGCCAGTGGCCGCCGAGGATGTGCGGACTGGCTTGTCTTCGGCGCCTCCGGCCTTGCGCGGAACCATGGGAGTATCCGATGCCTTCATCGGCCTGACGATCGTTGCCACCGACACATCGTCTCCCGAACTTGTGATGACCGTCGTCGCCACCTCCCCAATGAGCGCCACATCGCAATAGGCAACCTGATCGGCAGCAGCGCCTACAACATCCTGAGGATCCTCGGTTTCACTGCCTTACTGCCCGCTGGCGGGACTACCGTGGGGCAAGACCTGATCCTGATCGATATTCCGATCAGTGGACTGGCGGCACTGGCCTGCAACCCGATCTTCTTTTCGTTCATAAGGGTGACGAGGCGTCAAGGAGCTTCGCTTGTCGCCGCCTACCTCCTATACCTGACCTACGTGATACTTCTGCGTCGCTGACGCAGCCCGACACGCACGATGCATGGAATTTGGCATGGCACATGAACATCGATATTCCGCTGCGCGGGATGCATGGCAACTGGACGCGGCTGACGTCATTGAAGGCTTCGGTTCGGACGGAGCGAATGGCCTTTCGACAGGCGAAGCACATCGCCGCCTTGCAACCCATGGGCCCAACCGGCTCTCGGAAGTCAAGCCGGCCCCGGCGTGGCGGAAATTTCTTCAGCAGTTCACCGACACGCTTGTTCTTCTCCTGATCGCGGCCGCGGGTATCTCGATGATCGTCTGGATGATCGAGGGCGACGGATTGCCTTATGAAGCGCTGGCGATCCTTTCCATCGTGATCCTGAACGCGATCATGGGCTTCGTACAGCAGGCTCGGGCTGAGAACGCCCTGAAGGCGTTGCGGGAAAAATCGGCACCGCAGGCCACAGCCATCCGGGACGGAGAACGAAAGCGGTTGGCCGCGGCGGAACTCGTGCCGGGTGACATTATCCTCGTCGAGGAGGGCGACACCCTGCCGGCCGATGCCAGGGTCCTGCGTGCCACGTCGTTGAGGACTGCCGAGGCATCCCTGACCGGTGAAAGCCTCCCGGTCTTCAAGGCGGATGAACCGCTTCCTGTCGACACGGTCATTGGCGACCGTCTCAACATGCTCTTCGCCGGCACGGCGGTTGTGGGTGGTCACGGACGGGCGATCGTGACGGGAACGGGCATGGATACGGAGACAGGGCGTATCGCGACCATGCTTGAGCAGACGGTGGATGAAAGCACGCCTCTCCAACGGGAATTGAACCGCACCGGTCGGCTCCTCGGCCTCATCGTCATCGTCATCGCCGTGGTGATGATCGCAACCGTTCTGCTGGTAAGCGAGGTGGACACACTCTCCCAGCTCTTCGGCGTTCTCATCATCGGTGTGGCGCTCGCGGTGGCCGCGGTGCCGGAGGGCCTGCCGGCAGTCGTCACGGCAGTTCTATCGGTCGGAGTGCAACGCATGGCGGCGCGCAGGGCGATCGTTCGCACGCTCGCCGCGGTGGAGACGCTGGGATCGACGAACATCATTGCTTCGGACAAGACGGGTACTCTGACACGCAACGAAATGACCGTTCGCCGTATTCTGACCGCTAGCGGCCGCGCCGATTTCGAAGGAACAGGATACGGGGCACAGGGAGAGGCCAGCCTTCACAGCGACAATGCCGCAGCGTTCGATACCGAACTCGAGCGAGCATTGATGGCTGCCCGATGCGCCAACAATGCCTCGCTACGATCTCAGGAAGGGCAATGGCTGGCTCAGGGAGATCCGACGGAGATTGCGCTCCTGGCAGCCGTTCTGAAGGCTCCCGGCGCAGACAGGACAGCGACGCCCGAGCGCCTCTGGGAGATCCCGTTTTCTTCCGAGCGCAAGATCATGACGACCGTCCATCTTGAAGACGGCGAATATCATGCCTTCACCAAGGGGGCGCCCGATATACTTCTGTCCCATTGCCGCTATGAACTGGCCGGTGGCGAAGCGGTCGAGTTGACGCCGGAGCGCCGTGCCGACATAGCCGCTCTTAACAATACGATGGCGGCAGAGGCGCTCCGCACGCTGGCCGTAGCAATGCGGCGGCTGGAAGACGGCAGGCACGATACCCAGCAGGAGAATGCAGAGAGGGACCTCGTCTTCATCGGACTGTTCGGCATGATAGATCCGCCGCGAGAGGAAGCCAGGCCGGCAGTGGCGAAGGCCATGGACGCAGGCATTCGCGTCATCATGATCACCGGCGACCATCCCGGGACCGCAGCCGTAATCGCCAGCGGTCTCGGCATCGATAGCGCCCGCGTGGTCACTGGCGCCGAACTGGCCAGGATGAGCGAGGCAGAGCTTGATCACGTAGCCAGCGACGTGTCCGTCTATGCCCGTGTCGATCCTACCCACAAGCTTGCCATCGTCGGCGCGCTCCAGAGGCTAGGTGCCACGGTCGCCATGACCGGCGACGGCGTCAACGATGCGCCTGCGCTCAAGGCCGCCGATATCGGTATCGCCATGGGCATTACCGGAACCGACGTCTCCAAGGGCGCAGCCGACATCGTGTTGGCCGACGACAATTTCGCGACCATCGTCGCGGCGATCGAGGAAGGCCGCTCGATATTCGCCAATATCCGCAAGTTCCTACGGTATCTGCTGTCGTCGAACATCGGAGAGGTGATGACGATGTTCTTCGGCGTGGCTTTCGCCGGCATCCTGGGGCTGTCGGAAAGCGGGGCTTCCGGAATCGCGTTGCCGCTGCTGGCCACCCAGATTCTGTGGATCAATCTGGTGACCGACGGTGCCCCTGCGCTGGCCCTCGGCATCGATCCTGCCTCGCCCGGCACCATGCTGCGGCCGCCGCGGCCGCAGCATGAGCGCGTAATCACCGCCGCTATGTGGCGGGGGATATTCTTCGTCGGGTCAGTCATGGCGGCCGGCACGCTCCTGGTCATCGATGCGAACCTGCCGGGCGGCCTGGTGCAAGGCACCGGCAATCTCGATCATGCCCGCACGATGGGTTTCACCACGCTGACGCTGTTTCAGCTTCTCAATGTCTTCAACGCCCGCTCGGATGAGCGCAGCGCCTTCGACGGCCTGTTCTCCAATCGCTGGCTCTGGGCTGCCGTCCTGTTTTCGCTCGGTCTTCACGTCGCCGTGGTCTACGTGGCGGTCCTGCAGAACGCCTTCTCGACCGTTCCGCTCGCAGGCTGGGACTGGTTCGTCTGTGTCGCGGTCGCAAGTTCGGTTCTGTGGCTGCGGGAACTCTGGAAACTGTGCGGGCGCGCCGTCGCGCTCCGCCTGGCCCTTCGACAGGGAGCACAGACAAAAAGATGAAAGCCACTCCTCCCCGCGCGGGAGGCAGCCCGCTTGTGCGAGGAGCTCGCGACCGTCAACAGGCTCGTTGCCCATGTTGTCGTCCGGCGAGGAACGCCGCAGAAGGTCGTCGCGGAGCTCCTGTCGAACGATCCGGCCGACCTGATCGTAACGGGGATTTCACGGGCCGATGTCCTCCCGTGGATACGGGAGGAGAGATAGTTTTCGCCACCGATCTCTCGAAAAATTCCACCAGGACACGGGACGCGGCGACTGGCTGCTTCCTGAAGCCGGAATTCATGCTTTCCATTCTTACGGCCCTCGATACGCAAATCTGGCGCAGGACAAGGCGAGCGAGCTGTCCCAGTTCCGTATGGAGAGCCTTTTCAAGTGCTGGCAATCCCTGGGCCCGGTTCTGGGGCCGGACGCCGCGAAGGATGTCCTCATCATTTCGGAGCTTGGCGAGCCCGCAGCCGCGCGCCGCCTCTGCCATCGACAACGATGTCGGCTTGGTGATTGGGGGAACAGAGCGCCGCACGGGAGTGTTGAACGTCATCCTGGGCAGCGTCGCCTCGCGCATTCTCGCCGTGGTCCCCTGCGATGTCCTGATTCTGGCCGCGCCCGCGGAGCCGTAAATCCCGGCTTCCCTTGCGCCGCCGAAGCCGGCCCGTATCACGCCGGATGCACCGAATCTGCTCCTGCAGGCCTCAGCCGGCAAGCCATCCTTTTTCCTCGCGCAAAGTTGGCCATGAAGCATGCCCGCCGCCGGCCGTCTGCCGGCGGCAGGCATGCGAGGGATTGACCTCTCATACCGCGTCACGCGTTGTCGAGAGCGTTTGCTGCGCTCCAGCCTCAATGCGACAGCATGACCGGCATCAGCAACTCCTTGAGGATGCCCCCGGTAGCGCCGCCCAGCACGAAGTCGCGCATTCGCGAATGACCGTAGGCGCCCATGACAAGAAGCTTGCATTCCCTTTCCAGAGCGCCCTGCTGAAGCGTCTGCGCTATGGGATGTCCTTCTCCCATCAGCGATACGGCCTCGGCGGAAAGGCCCCGCGCTCGCAGTCCTTCCGCGAGGCGATCGCCAGCGTCCTTCTCCTTCAACGGCTTCTCGTCGGAGACGGTGAACACACTGATGCGCGTCGCACGGCTGAGGAACGGACGGGCATCAGCCACCGCGCGCGCGGCAACCCGGCTTCCATCCCAGGCGATCGCCACATGATGAAGCGAGGAAGGGCCGACATGCTCGGGCATGAGGACTGCGGGCCGGCCGGACCCGAAAAGAATGGATTCGGAAATCGTGCGGCAGGTTTCGTTGTCCGCTTCCCAGCCGACCAGGCTGATGTCGTGGTAGCGGGCGTATGTCGCCGGCGTCTCCGTGAGAAGCGCAAGTAGCGTCGAGATTCTGTCGGTCGTCAGCTGGATGCCCGCCACCATGGACTGCTGCTCAACCGCTTCAAGTAGGTGGTCACCTCGTCTACGGCTCGAAGCTTCGGCATCGCTGACCATCTCCGGCACATTAAGGAACATGTGCGAAAGTGGACTGGAGAGCGACGGGATATCGACATTGAGCGCCAACGCGTGAAGCTCGGCGCCTATCCATTTCGCGATTGCGACGGCGTTTGCTGCAATGGCATCCGAATTGGCGTCGGGATAGGTGACCAAAGGAAGCAGCGCTTGCTGTTTCATGACTGTTACTCCTCTTCGAATTCGAATTTGGCGTGGCGAAGTTTCGTCGTCGCTCCGCGTCAACCCACCATCGCTTCGAGCGCGTCGATATCGACGATCTCGACACTGCGCGATGTCGTCAGGCGGATAACGCCCGCTTCCTTCAGCCTGGAGAAGGTGCGCGACACGGTCTCCAGCGTCAGGCCGAGATAGTCGCCGATATCGCTCCGTTGCATGGGAAGTTCGATGTGATCAAAGCTTTCCTGGCGATCAACCATGTCCTTGAGGAAGGCGGCCACTCTTTCGAGCGCCGACTGGCGACCGAGCAGAAGCAAATGTTGCTGTGCCCGCGCCAACCCCCGGAGCGCGATGGGCAGAAGGTGCCGAGCGACGTCGTCATTGCCGGAAAGTCTGGTGACGCGTATACCGGTATTGGTGATTGCCTCGGCGGAAAACTCGTGATGGGCGCCTGGCTCCAGGCCAAACACCTCCCCGGCAAAGTGGAAGGCGCTGATCTGGCGTCTCCCGTCGGCCAGTATCCGGCAGACACGGACCGCACCGAATGCGACCTGGTACACCGATTTTGCCCTTGCGCCTTCGGCGAAGATCTCCGTGTTCGGCGCGTAGATCCTGGCGGGCTGGACGGCGACGGCTATCGTTCCTTCCGCTCTTCCCCTCAAATTCCGGTCCTGCGAGATAAAGCCATTTCCACTGGCAGAAGGATTGGAAATGCGGTCGGATGTGAGGGTGAACATGGATTGGCCTCCGATTTTTCTTGGAGCATATGTCCACCATCTGCCGCCGGCTCGAAATCCGGTTATGTCCCTACGGGAAACTACGTAGAGCCGACAGACTGGCAGGCCGTGGCAACCGCGTCGAGCAGGTCCCGCCCCAGAGGCGGCTTTTCGATAAGTCTCAGACCGGGCAGAAGCGGCGGACGATGCATCTGCTCGACCAGCAGGATGACTGCGACGCCCAGCCCGGACAGGTCCTGCCCGGCCGTGCCGGGATCGGCGAATGCATCCTGATCGATCACCACGCAGTCCGGTATGCGCCCGTCCCGCGTCAAGGCGAGCCGGTCCAGCCGGGACCTCGCATCGACAACGTAGCCTTCGGCCTCGAGTACGAAGCTAAGCGATCTGCGCATCACCTCGTCGGGTGCGACGACCAGGACGTTGATGGCGGCGGGCATGGAGACAGCATTCCTCTTCAGCGCAGGGAGCGCCCCCGAAAAATGCGGCTCTGGCGGCTCAAACCTGCAGTGCACCACAGGCGGCTCGTTTCGAGCCAATGCTCCAGCCGCGAGCGCAAGGGCGACCATGCCCGTTATAGAAGGAGAGACGGGCAG
Organism: Pararhizobium sp.; assembly: GCF_035497515.1. Lineage (GTDB taxonomy): Bacteria > Pseudomonadota > Alphaproteobacteria > Rhizobiales > Rhizobiaceae > Pararhizobium. The sequence goes on from NZ_DATJDJ010000175.1 coordinate 64,835, forward strand.
GTCGCATTGCGTCAAATCAATTCCGGAAAACTCTAATTCTTATTGGCCCCGCCGAGGTCCACATGAAGCGTCATCCGCACGAGTTCCGGGAGGCTCTTGGCCTGCATTTTCATCATGACGTTGGAACGGTAGACCTCAACCGTCCGCGGGCTGATCTGCAGATCGTAGGCGATCGATTTGTTAGGCAGCCCGGCGACGACGCCCGAAAGGACTTGCCGTTCGCGATCGGTCAGCGTCTCGACACGGGCGCGAACAGTGGGCGCATGGTCTTCGGAGATTTTACGGTTGGCCAGTTGCCGGGCCGCTCTTTCCAGGGCCTGCAACAATACCTCCTCCTCGAAGGGTTTCTCTATGAAATCGAGCGCACCGGCCTTCATGGCCTCGACGGCCATCGGTACATCGCCGTGGCCGGTGATCACGATAGCCGGCAGCATCGCATCGGCCTTGCGCAGTGCCTGCAGCAGCTCGACTCCATTCATGCCGGGCATGCGCAGGTCGGTGATGAGACAACCGCCTTGCGTATCATCCGCCTGGGAGAGGAAATCGGCAGCCGAACCGAACGCCCGAACCGCGTAGCCGGCGCTCGCCAGCATGAAGGCCAGCGACTTGCGAACCGGCGCTTCGTCATCGACGATATGAACGACGAAGCTCATTCCGACATCTCTCCTTCATCAATGGCAGGAAGCGTGAAACGAAAAGACGCACCGCCCCGCTCATTGCGGCTGGCCGTGATGGTGCCATCATGCGCCTCCATGATCCGCTTGGAAATGGATAAACCGATCCCCATGCCGCCCGGCTTGGTGGTAACGAACGGCTTGAAGAGCTGAGCCGCCACCTCGTCAGAGATTCCGGAGCCGGTATCGCTGACTTCCACCGAGACGCCTCCGTTATCGGGAGACGTCGAAACGCGCAGTTCGCGTTCCGGGCTCGCCTCCATCGCGTCCACCGCATTGCGCATGAGATTGATCAGCACCTGCTGTATCTGGACCGGGTCGACCATGACAACGTCCGTATCCGGGCTGAACGCGAACACCGTCGTCACGCCTTTTTCCCGCGATCCGATCAGGGCCAGGGCGGCGGCCTCCTCGATTAGCTTTCCGATGTCATGGGGCTGCTTCTCGGTCCGACCCTGTGTCACGAACTCACGCAGATGCCGGATGACCTGACCCGCACGCAACGCCTGGGCGGCGACTTCCTCAAACGCCTCCCGGAGTCGGTCCGCATTCGGCTCCTGCATTTCCCTGAGTAGCCTGTTGCAGCCCTGCACGTAATTGGTGATGGCCGAGAGCGGCTGGTTGAGTTCGTGGGCAAGGGTCGATGCCATTTCTCCCATTTCCGACAGGCGGGCCATGCGCGCGAGCTCCAGATGCATCTCCTGCTGTGCCGCCACCGATTGCTGACGTTCAGTCAGGTCGCGGATGAAGCCGGTGAAATAGGTCTTGTCACCACTCCGCATTTCGCCCACAGCAAGCTTGATCGGGAATGTGGAACCGTCCTTGCGGCGCGCCGTGACCGTACGGTCCTTGCCGATGATATGTTTTACCCCGGTCTCCAGGTAGCGCGTGAGATAGGCGTCATGCTCGGCACTGTGCGGTGCCGGCATGAGGATGTTGACATTCCTGCCGATTACCTCGTCCGCGACATAGCCAAAATGCTGTTCGGCGGCGGGATTGAAGGAGATGATGTTGCCGTCCGCTCCGATCACCACCGCCGCGTCGAGGACGGTATCCATGATTGAACGCAGATGCGCCTCGCGCACCCGCAACGTCTCGTCGGTCGAGAGCGCACTGCGATAGACCCGGTGGAGCAGTTCGCCGAGCCAGGCGATCGACAATCCCGCAACGGCGAAGATGGCAAGTTCGACGACGCTTCCCATTGTCGATAGATACAGATCGCCCAGGTAATAGGCACCGCATAGCGACAGGGCCGTCGCGGCGACGGCGGGCCCGAGCCCGCCGAACATCGCCGCGATGAGGATGGAGGGCGTGAACAACGCAAAAAGCGCCCCGTCGCGAAGCACGCTGTCCAACCCGTAGCGGGCCAGGAAGGCCACAAGCACCGCGCCGATCGCGAGAAGGTAGGCATTCGGTCCGTGAAGCCCTCCGGCGCTAACCGCCCGGACGAATCTGCCTTGCGGCTTGAACAAACCGCCTGCAATCGAAAAACGCGGGGACTTTTCCATCGACAACCGCAACTCCGACCGGACAAATCATGCGTCGCCTGCTCTCTCGCGCGCAACGCGCGGCCTCTATCTGATCAAACGCCGATTGCATCGGCCTACCATGATTCTCCAGGAACAGACAGAGGGGCCAGGCTGGGCCGGGGCAAGTCGCTCGAAAAGGCACGCGCTGTTTTGTGCCAACAGGCGAGGCAATCTGCGGCATAAACCCCCGCGATACTTGCCGTGAATGAGAATCGGTCGGCCAGAGTGTCGCAAAGCTGCTGGCGAGTGCTCCCACATCACGGAACGAAAGCGGCAGGCGCTGTGTTCTCGGCCCCTCGCTCCATGTGATCGTGGCTCAACCTATCTCGAAGCCTCCCCCGTCGCTGATTTGGCGCAACCGCAGACTGATTGACGCAAATCAATGAAGCCAGGAGGAGCCGCTATAAGCTCTGCATATCGATTTACCGCGAAAGGATCTCGCCATGTCTGTGAAAACAATCTTGAACATTACCGGCATCGACCATGGCGACGATGATTTTCTTGCTGCGGCCGAAGTAGCGCGCATGGCGGAGGCGCATCTGAATGCGGTCGTGGTTTCGTGCACGCCACCGCCGCCGGTATTCGACATGGTCGGTCAAACCTATTCCACCTACGCGTTCGCATGGGAGGAAGAACAGAACCGGGTGAATGCCCGGGGCGCGGAACTGAGCGACCTGCTTGCCCGACGTGGCCTCGCGGGAGATGTCCAACCTCTCTATTGCCCGAGCGGGAGCGTCGATGAGGAAGTTGCCAAATGGGCGATGTACGCCGACGTGGCGCTCATCGGGGCGCGGATGCTCGAGGATGGCGACCTGTTGAAGCGTGTTCTGGACGGCGCTCTTTTCGAAACGCCCACGCCCGTTGTTCTCGCCGGCATGGACAAGCAGGTGACTTTCGCACCGAAGACCGTTCTCGTGGCCTGGAATGCCAGGCCCGAGTCGGCGGCGGCCATGAGACAGTCGTTGGAGATGCTCATCCAAGCGGACGATGTCCGCGTCGTTATCGTCGATCCCGATGCAAGGCCTGACGCAATGGGCGAACAACCTGGCGCCGACGTGGCGACGTTTCTCTCGCGGCACGGCATCAAGGTGACCGTGGATGTCATTGCCAGCGGCGGCCTCGATCCGGCTTTCGTCCTGCAGCGACATGCGACCGACCACGGTGCCGAACTCATCGTCATGGGGGCATACGGACATTCGCGCCTGCGTCGGCGTTTCTTCGGCGGAACCACGCAAACGATGCTCGCCAATGTCAAAACGCCCGTATTCATGGCGCACTGACGAGGTGCCGCAGGCCGTGATCAGCCTTATCGGATGCGTGCCGGCCGGTTCAGGCACTGACGCTTTCATTACAGACAGCAGGCGAATTTCAGATGCAAACATCCACGTACAAAGGCCGACTTGTGGCTCGGCGGAAAGAACTCTCGGACCGCCTTCATAGGATAGAAGGCGATCTGGATGTCGCCCGGAGCAACGACGACGATGATCGGGCGATAGAGCGGGAGGGCGACGAGGTCCTCGAGGCGCTCGGCGAGGCGGGGCTTGCGGAATTAAAGGCGATCGAAGCGGCATTGGTCCGAATCGACGAAGGCAGGTTCGGCCTTTGCACAAGATGTGGCCTGCCTATTCCGGAAAAGAGGCTGAATGCGGTCTTGCATGCGACCCTTTGCGTGACGTGTGTCGCCGAGACGCAGACAAGGTAGAAACGATCGAGATGGTGCCTTCGCACGCAGGCTCGGCAGGACGTTTGGCGACACGCGCAATCGCGTTGAAGCCCTGCTCCTGTCAATGAGAGAAGACATAGAATGCAGTATCCCACAATTCGATTTCACGGCGCGGCGGGAACCGTCACCGGTTCCTGCTTCGTCGTGGAGACCGAAGCCGCTCTCGTAGTCGTCGATTGCGGCCTGTTCCAGGGCTCCAAGACCGAAAAGGAACTCAACTATCGAGTCTTTCCGTTCGACATCAAGGCGATTGATGCGGTCATCCTGTCCCATGCCCATATCGACCATTCCGGCCTCCTGCCAAAACTGGCGAAACACGGATATGAAGGTCAAATCTATGCGACGCCCGGCACAGTGGACCTTTGCAGCGTCATGCTGCCGGATTCCGGCCATATACAGGAGGTCGAGGTTGATCACCTCAATCGTCGCAATCGCCTGCGGGCGCGGCGTTTTCTGGAGCCGATCTACACCGCCAACGACGCACATGAAATGCTGCATCAGTTCCACTCCGTGCCGCTGGAGCGGTGGCAGACCGTCGCGCAAGGCATCCGCGTCCGTTTCTGGAACGCCGGCCATCTGTTGGGATCTGCATCCGTGGAAATGGAGATCGGCGACGAGCACTCGATACGGGTTCTCTTCTCCGGGGACATCGGGCCGACGCACAAACTTCTGCAAACGGTGCCGGAAGGGCCGGCGAACTGGGACTATGTCATCTGCGAAAGCACCTATGGCGATACCGACCGGATCGACGCGACCGACATGGGCAGACGAAAAATCCTTCGCGACGAGGTACGCGCAGCAAACCGTCATCACAATGGCGCCCTCATTATTCCGTCCTTCGCCGTCGAACGGACCCAGGAATTGCTGGCCGACCTGTTTTTCCTGATGGAGCGTTCCGAGATTCCGTCCTGCCCCATCGTCATCGATTCGCCGCTGGCCATGCGCGCCAGCCAGATCTTTCAGGCGCATGAACGAGAGCTTGAGCATGGCGATCTTCTGGCCCGCGCCATGCGATCAAAAAACGTGCGATTCACCGAAAGCGTCGAGCAATCCAAGGCGCTCGACCACATGCACGGCTTCCATATCGTCATTGCGGCAAGCGGCATGTGTGAAGCCGGGCGAATCCGGCACCGGTTGAAAAACTGGCTCTGGCGCGAGGAGGGAACCGTGTTGCTGGTGGGCTTCCAGGCCGCCGGCACCCTTGGCCGGATTCTCGCGGATGGGGCATCCACTGTTCGGATTCAGGGTGAGGAAATCGCAGTTCGCGCCAGAATCCGCACCATCGACGCCTATAGCGGGCATGCTGATGGGCCAGAGTTGCAGGAATGGGTGCGGAACCGGCTGCCGATTGCGCGCGCCATTTTCCTGGTCCATGGCGAAGACGAAGCCCTCGTCGCTCTGAAGATCCGCCTCATGAACATCCTTCCCGAGAACCGGATCTATATTCCGCGCCTCGATTCCGCGTTCAGGCTTGATCCCGATGGCCCCGTCGACATTTCTCCGACGAGGCCGCCTCCCCGCATCGATCCAGGCCAGGCTGGTCATCGCGACTGGAACAACGATTACCAGGTTCTGCTGCAGGACCTCCAGGACCAGTTGCGCGATGCTGCCGATGACAGGTCGCGCGGGGTCATCATACGGAAGATCCGCCGGGCGCTGGAACTTTGAAGAAAATTGATCAGGAACAATGCGCTTCCGGTTGTTCCGGCGAAAAATGCACCGAGATCGTCCCTTGCACGGCAGACGCCGCCCTGGACGAGCTCCAACAGCGATGGAGAGCATCATGGAAGACTGGACCGCAGAACTCAAGACCCGCACAGGGGCCAGGTTTCTTGTCAGGCCCGTTCGGGTCGGGGACGAAGCCGAACTCGCGGAGTTCTTCACCCATGTCACCAAGGAAGACCTCAGCTTCCGCTATCTCGCCGGCATGAACGAGGTCAGCAAGGAGCGCATCGCGGCCATGACCGACATAGATCATGTGCAGACGGAGAATTATCTTGCATTCGGGGAGAACGGCAAGCCGATGATCGCCACCGCCATGCTGGCTTGCGATCCTGCGCTCGAACGTGCTGAGGTGGCGATCAGCATTCGCGCCGACTACAAGCACCAGGGCATCAGTTGGGAACTGCTAGACTTCCTTGCAAAAATCGCCGCGACCAAGGGCGTCAAGGTACTGGAGTCCATCGAGCGGCGCGACAACTATGCCGCCATCGAACTCGAACAGGACATGGGTTTTACCACCATGGCCGACATGGACGATCCGACGATCGTAATCGTGCGCAAGGAACTGGGCGCGACCTGACCCACGAGCGCAGGCATGGATCATCGAGTATCTGCCGGTGATGCCGGTGAGGTCCTTTGAAGTCCTGTCCAGCAAGGGCTGTCGATGAGCTGGCCGTGCTAGTCGCCTCTCCCTTCTCCATCATCATCGGCATCCGGGGATAGCTCGCCGTGCCGCTTCAGGGCTCGGCGGGGCTCTCCTCATCGGGGTTGCGCTCCATCTTTTCGCGATGACCTCGTAAACTCTTCCTCATGATCGCGGTCGTTCGATGCCGCAGTTCGGCCCACTGCTGATCGTGGTGCCTATGTCGCCCAGAGCTCTCCGGCGGCATGATCTGTTCTCCCGGAGGTTTCAGACGGCCTTCCGGCCCCATCGCAAGTTACGGTCCGACAATTGCGCAGGATCAATGCCGCCGGCGCCCTTTCGAACATATTCAGGTTCAAGGGTGCATTCCGCGTTTCGCGCATTGGTCATCCCTCTCGAGATTGGAGATATTGCCATGGCCACGCTTTCGGAACCAGCACGTGTCAAGACGTTTCGTTTTCCTTCCGCCTTCACCATCCTGTTCGGGCTTATCGTCCTGGTCGCCGGGCTGACCTGGATCATTCCCGCCGGCCAGTATCAGCGGGCCATGAACACTGCCCTCAATCGTGAGGTTCCTGTCGCCGGCACTTATGCGCCAACCGAAGCAGACCCGCAGAACCTCTTCGACGTCATCATGGCCCCGATCGCCGGCTTTTACAGTCCGGGATCAGGCCAGGCCAACGCGATTGATGTCGCGCTCTTCGTGCTAATCATTGGCGGTTTCATCGGCGTCGTCACCTCCACCGGGGCGATCAATGCCGGCGTCAGGAGTGCGATGGTATCCCTGCGCGGCCGCGAGAAATGGATGATCCCTGTCCTGATGGCACTGTTCGCCTTCGGTGGAACCACCTACGGAATGGCAGAGGAAACGCTGGCCTTCTACGTGCTCCTGATCCCGATCATGATCGCCGCCGGTTATGACGCGGTGACCGCCGTCGCCATCATCCTGCTCGGTGCCGGCATCGGCGTCCTGGGCTCGACCGTCAATGCATTTGCAACCGTCATCGCGTCGGACGCAGCCGGCATTCCGTTTACGCAAGGCATGGCGCTACGCTTTGCGATCCTCGGCCTCTGCTGGCTCGCCACCGTGATCTATGTGATGCGTTATGCCGAACGTGTTCGTCTCGATCCGGCGGAATCGCTCGTTTACGACCGCAAGGCGGAGAACGAAGCGCATTTCCTGGCAGGTCATGAAGGCGGCGAAACCACCTTTACCGGCATTCACAAGCTGGTGCTCGCGATCTTCGGCGCGACCTTCGTCGTCATGATCTGGGGCGTGCTCAAGGGCGGCTGGTGGATGGGCGAAATGTCGGGCCTGTTCCTTGCCTCGGCGATCCTGGTCGGGCTGATTGCCCGGTCCGGCGAACAGAGGTTCGTGGACGCCTTCATTGCCGGCGCGCGCGACCTCCTCGCAGTCGCCCTCATCATCGGGCTCGCCCGTGGCATCGTGGTGATTATGGAAGCCGGCAAGATTTCCGATACCATCCTGCATTGGGCGGAAGTCTCGGTGGCGGGCCTTTCGGACGTCCTGTTCGTCAACGTGGTCTACTGGATCGAGATTCTTCTCTCCTTCTTCGTGCCGTCGTCGTCGGGCCTAGCCGTACTGTCGATGCCGATCATGGCACCGGTCGCCGACTTCGCCGGCGTGGGGCGCGATCTCGTGGTGACGGCCTACCAGTCGGCCAATGGTATCGTGAACCTGATCAACCCGACCTTTGCCGTGGTTATGGGCGCGCTCGCCATCGGCCGCGTTCCCTATGAACGTTGGCTCGCTTTCATGTGGCCGCTGCTGGTGATCCTCACCGTCATCATCACGGCGAGCCTCAGCGTCGCCACCCTGATCGCCTGAAGGAGAAAGACATGACCATCACTTACGGCGTTCATTCCGAAGTGGGCAAGCTTCGCCGCGTCATGGTGCATCGCCCCGGTACGGCGCTCGCCCGGCTGACCCCGTCCAACTGCCACGACCTGCTGTTCGACGACGTCATCTGGGTCAAGCAGGCGCGGGTCGAGCATATGACTTTCGTCGATGCCATGCGCCATCGCGGCGTCGAGGTCGTATTCCTCCGGGATATGCTGACCGAGACGCTGAAGATTCCCGAGGCGAGGCGTTGGCTCCTCGACCGTCGCGTCAACGACAACACCGTCGGCGTCGGCCTGGCCGACGACTTGCATGCCTATTTCATGGAGATGGACGCGGATCGCCTCTCGTCTACGCTCATCGGCGGCATGAGCCGGGCTGAACTGCCGGTCGAGACCAACAGCGTCGTGGCCTCAGTGCTGGCGCCGGAAGAATTCATCCTGCCGCCGCTTCCCAACCATCTCTTTACGCGCGACACGACCTGCTGGATTTACGGGGGCGTGACGCTCAATCCGATGCGTTGGCCTGCACGCCAGCTGGAGACGGTCAACATCGCGACCATCTACCGTTTCCATCCGGATTTCCGCAGCGCGGGTTTTCCGGTTTGGTGGGGCGATCCCGACCTGAACTATGGCCGCGCCACGGCGGAGGGTGGCGACGTCATGCCGATCGGCAACCGCACCGTTCTAATTGGCATGGGCGAAAGAACCACGGCGCATGCCGTGGGTCAGCTGGCACGCGCGCTATTTGCCCAGGGTGCCGCCGAGAGGGTGATTGCCTGCAGGCTGCCGGTCGAGCGGTCAAGCATGCATCTCGACACCGTTTTCACTTTCTGCGATCGCGACCTGGTGACCGTCTTCGCGGACGTGGTCAACAGAATCGAGGCCTATTCGCTGCGGCCGGGCGATCGTCCAGGCACTGTGGATGTCCGATTGGAGGAGAAATCCCTGCCGGAGGTGGTTGCGGGAGCCCTCGGCCTCCCCCGGCTCAGGATCGTCGAGACCGGTGGTGACGCCTATGTCTCCGAGCGCGAGCAATGGGACGATGGCAATAATGTTGTCGCGCTCGAGCCTGGCGTGGTCGTCGGCTACGACCGCAACACCTATACCAATACGCTGCTCAGGAAGGCTGGCGTGGAAGTCATCACCGTTCCTGGCGCGGAACTCGGCCGGGGGCGCGGCGGTGGCCATTGCATGACATGCCCCCTGATACGCGACCCTGCGTGAAAGAAAGGAACCATCCATGCCGATCAACATGCACGGGCGTAGCGTTCTGACGCTCCTCGATTTCTCACCCGACGAAATCCGCTTCCTGCTCAAGCTGGCAGCTTCGCTGAAACAGGCGAAATACGGCGGCTACGAGCAACAGCGGCTACGAGGCAAGAATATCGCGCTGATCTTCGAGAAGGATTCCACCCGGACGCGCACCGGCTTTGAAGTCGCGGCCTACGACCAGGGCGCGCATGTCACCTATCTTGGACCATCTGGAACCCAGATCGGTAAGAAGGAATCGATGAAGGACACGGCGCGGGTACTCGGCCGCCTTTATGATGCCATCGAATATCGTGGCTTCGGCCATCATCTCGCCGAGGAACTCGTCCGCCATTCCGGAGTGCCCGTCTATAACGGCCTGACCGATGAATTCCATCCGACCCAGATCCTCGCCGACTTCCTCACCATGCGCGAATATACGCGCAAGCACCTGTCGGCGGTCAGCTTCGCCTTCCTGGGCGATGCGGGCAACAATATGGGCAACTCGCTTATGATCGGGGGCGCCCTGATCGGCATGGACGTCCGGCTGGCCGCGCCGAAGAAATATTGGCCCGATGCCGATCTCGTCGAGCGCTGCCGCGGCATTGCAGCGCGCACCGGCGCAAGGATCACCTTGTCCGAAGACGCAAAGGAGGCGGTCGCCGGCTGTGACTATCTTTATACCGATGTCTGGGTTTCGATGGGCGAGCCCGATTCAGTCTGGGCCGAGCGCATTGAAAAGCTCACCCCTTACAGGGTGACGGTGGATCTGATGGCAGCCACGGGCAATCCGCACGCAAAGTTCATGCACTGCCTGCCCGCCTTCCACAACCGCGAGACCGAGGTAGGCGAGAAAATCTTCCAGCAATTCGGCATAGACTGCATGGAGGTGACGGAAGAGGTATTCGAGTCGCCGGCGTCCATTGTCTTCGACCAAGCCGAGAACCGTATGCATACGATCAAGGCGGTCCTCGTCGCGACGATCGGAGGCTAGCAATGCTTGTCGTCATCGCATTGGGCGGGAATGCACTGCTGCGCCGCGGAGAACCGCTCACCGCGGAGAACCAGCGCGCCAACGTCAAACGTGCCGCGACTGCCATTGCCGAGGTGATCGGCGCCGGCCACCGCGTCGTGGTCTGCCACGGCAACGGGCCGCAGGTGGGTCTGCTGGCGCTTCAATCGGAGGCCTACAAGCCGGAGGAAGCCCATCCGCTCGACGTGTTGGGGGCCCAGACCGAAGGCATGATCGGGTATATCATCGAGCAAGAGCTCGAAAACGCGCTGGCTGGCCGGAAACGCGTCGCGACGCTGCTGACCCAAGTCGAGGTCGATGCGGGCGACCCCGCGTTCCGCAATCCGACCAAGCCGATCGGCCCGGTTTATTCCGGGACGAAAGCCGAGAAACTGGCGCGGCAACGGGGTTGGAACATTGCGGCTGATGGCACGGGCTACCGGCGCGTCGTTGCGTCTCCTCTGCCAAAGCACATTCCCGATGTGTCGGTCATCAAGCTTCTCGTCGAACAGAATGTGATTGTCATCTGCGGAGGCGGGGGCGGCATCCCGGTCATCCGCCGGACGGATGGCAGCCTCATCGGCATCGAGGCGGTCATCGATAAGGATCGAGTGGCGGGTCTGCTTGCAAGGGAGCTTGGCGCGGAGGTCCTGCTGATGCTCACCGATGTGGATGCCGTCTACCGCGATTGGGGCGGATCGTCCCAGGCACCGATCGACAAGATATCCGCAGGAGAGCTTCGTCCAGAGGAATTCCCGGCCGGCTCCATGGGACCCAAGATCGAGGCCGCGCGTGATTTCGTCATCCAAACCGGCGGCTGTGCGGGAATCGGCTCGCTCGAAGATGCGATCGATATCATCGAGGGCCGCCGGGGAACGCTGGTTTTTCATAGGCCGGGATTGGCCAGCCTATCGCTTGACCGGCCGTGACATGGTTCGGTGGCAGTTTACACTGCCCCTACAGCTGCGACAGTGCCTTGTCGGCCCGCTCGCGTGCCTTCTTCGGCAATTTCGCGTCCTTGATCGCCTGAACATTGGCGGGGTTGTCGCCCACCACGACCACCGCGACCATCCCCATGCTGTAATGAGGCGTGCACTTGACGAGATAGACGCCGGGGGTGGTGAAGGTCTGCTTCAACGTCTCGTTGATCTTGCCCTTGAACGCCTCGGCGCCTTCCGGAATCATGTTCTTCACGGTTTCCGCATTATGGCCCTTGTCCTTTGGAACGAAGGTGATGGTGTCGCCGACAGCGATTTTTGTCAGGACCGGCTCGAACACCATCACGCCGTCAGCACCTTTGTTGAGCATATCAACTTCGAAGTCCGCAGCAATCGCGCTACCGCCCATCATGGCCGAGACGGCGATGCCGACAAGAGTTGTTGCAATAATATTCATCATATTCTCCTTGATCTTCCTTCTGCGCCCATGACGGCGACGCGGGCCGGCAGGCCCCAAGTCTGGGACCGCCCTTCGTCCAAGCCTAAAAATCATGTCTGCCGATCGAACTCAAGAATAAACCAAAGGTGCCAATTCGAAGCCAATATGCCGGGTTGACGTGTCGGCGCGGGATCGAAAGCAGGAAGGCAATCCGCACAGCCAGGCACAGGCGTGACACGCAACAGATCGAGGTCTTTGCGCCGGAACAAACTCGATATCGGGAGCGTACCCTAGACATGACGAACGCCGGTCCCAGGAAGCGCCTCGCGGCGATAGGCCGCAGACCTCGCACCGGCGGAGGAGGATTTTCGTTTCATGGACGACCTGACGCCGCCGAACAATCAGGGCCCGGACCCGCTCGGAAGAAGGCCGCGGATCGCCGCATTCCACCTCATGGCAAAACCGGGTGGCGCGACCTGCAATATAGACTGCGATTATTGTTTCTTTCTGTCGAAGGAGAGGCTCTATCCCGACAGCCGGACGCGGATGTCCGAGGCGACGCTGGAATCCTATATCCGCCAATTGCTCGAAACGCACCCGAACGGCGAGGTCAACATCGCCTGGCAGGGTGGGGAGCCGACGCTTCTCGGCCTGGATTTCTTTGCGCGGGCGATCGACCTCGCCATGCGGTTCAAGCGGCCCGGACAGGTGATATCCCACTCCATACAGACCAACGGCCTGCTGCTCGACGACCAATGGTGCGCCTTCCTCATGAAGAACGGCATCCTCGTCGGCCTCAGCCTCGACGGCCCGCGCGCGTTTCATGATTTTTATCGGAAGGACAAGCGCGGCCGCGGGACGTTCGACCTCGTTGCCAAGGCCGTGCGCAACCTGCGCAGGCACGGAGTGGATTTCAACATCCTGTGCACCGTCAATGCCGCCAACCAGGATCACGGCCGGACGATCTACCGGTACTTCCGCGACACGATAAAGGCCGAATGGATCCAGTTCATCCCGATCGTCGAGCGCAGTTCCCCCGAGGGCCTCGATTTCGCCAATGCCGGCTGGCCCGACAAGCAGGGCAAAAGGTCAAGGCCGCTCTACACGCAATCCGGGGATCGCGCCGGAATCCGCTCGGTGGACGGCAAGGCTTACGGGAAATTCCTCATCGCGGTCTATGACGAATGGATCGCCAATGATGTCTCCCGCGTCCATGTCCAGATGTTTGAGGCCATGCTGGCGGCCTTCTTCGGCCATTACCTGACATGCACCCATGCCCCGGCCTGTGGCCGCAACCCGGCCCTTGAGCACAATGGCGATCTCTATTGCTGCGATCATTATGTCGAGCCCGGCTACCGGCTCGGCAACATCAACATGACGCCGCTGCACACCCTGTTGACCGACCCTAGGCTCGCGGCATTCGGCAACGACAAATTCGACACGCTGACAGCGCAATGCCTCAAATGCGAGGTGCGCGCCTTCTGCAATGGCGGCTGCCCGAAGGGCCGTTTCGCCAAGACGCATGACGGTCAGGACGGCCACAACTATCTGTGCGAAGGGCTGCACGCCTTCTATTCGCACGCCCTGCCGTCGATGCGCGTGATCGCCTCCCTCGTCGCCAGCGGCAGGCCGGCAACGGCCGTGACCGAATGACTCAGGAAGCGTAGCAGCGCGCCGGCCACATCCGCCTGAAGCGGTGCCGGACGTTCAGCTCCCGCATCGTCTGTGCTCGCCCGACGCCAGGACGAGGTCCACCATGATATCCGGCTTTCCGGCAAGGCTTGAACGGATGCTGTCGTGATCCGCCAGGCTGAAGACGGTCGAGAGCGCGTCTGCTGTCGTGGCGTCCGGCGCAACGACCGTCAGGCGCCGGTAGGCTGCGCTGGCACCGCCGTTGCGCGGGTCGAGGATATGGCCGAACCGGCGGGCGGCATCGAAATGGAACCCGGCCGGACTGGATGTCGCGACCGCCCGGTCGACGAGATCGAGGACGCTGTCGGGCCGCTCGGCGTCCTGGAGATCGGCAAGACCGACGCGCCACGGGGTGCCGTCCGCCTGCCCGCCTATCGCCCGGCCTTCGCCCATGTCAACCATGCTGCTGGTGATGCCCGCATCCCGCAGCATGGAAACCACGCGGTCGGTGACATAGCCCTGGGCGATGCCGTTCAGCGTCAGCGCCATGCCCGGCCGCGTGAACACGATGCGGTCGCGGTTGAAGCGGACCGCGTCGAAGCCGACCCGCGCGACCGCCCGGGCGATCGTTTCAGTCGGCGGGCCGTCGGGATCGGCGCCCGGCACCGAGAAGTGATCGCGATATAGCGCCCAGAGCGGCTGTATGGTCGGGTCGAAAGCGCCGCCGCTCCCATGCCAATGATGGCGGCAGGCTTCGAGCAGCGCCACCAGGTCGGCGGGTGGTGCGGCCAGGCCGCCGACCCGGTTCAGTTCGCTGATCGCGGAGGTGCTCCTGTAGAGGCTGAAAACCTCTTCCAGCCGCGACACTTCCGTCACGACGCGGTCGATCAAGTGTTGGGCCTTGTTACTGTCCTCGTGATGCAGGATCAGCGTCGCGGGCGCACCCAGCGCCTGCCCTTTCCAGGTGACGGCATGGGTTGCCGCCCGCGCGGGCCGTATCAGGGGTAGGCCGGCGGCCGCGGCGAATATCGCAATGGCGCGACGAGGAGCGCGCCTTTGTCTTCTGGACCTATGTCGCCGCGCACGCGAAGTCGGCGGAAATCGCCAAGGCCGCCGAGCGGATGGCGCATGAGGAACTGGGCCACGTCGCAAAGCTGTGCAGCTGCCCGCTCAAAGAATTGCAGCAGCGTGTCGCGTCGGAAGCGAACCTTCTGGACTGGCACGCCGTCGCTTCCGAGACCGACGACGTGGAAGATGTTCGTACCAATATCAATTCCGTAGACAGCCGCTGAACGCGGCACATTGCGTTGTGGCATTGCAACCTCCTTCGGTTTGACAGCCTCATAATGCTACGGGAGGACGAGGCGGACCATCCCATTAATGGTGACGCCCGATGTGAAGCGGGATGCTGCGGCTCATGTCTGCAGACAGCATGGGGTGAGCCAGCGTCGGGCGTGCGAGGTTTTGTCCATTGATCGGTCGAGTGTGCGATACCGCAGCATTCGACCGGATGACGCTGATATCCGTGAGGCGATGAAGCTGGTGGCATCCGAACGCGGTCGTTTCGGGTATCCGACGCATTCACGTCATGCTGCATCGACAAGGGATCGTCATGAACCTGAAGAAGCTTCGGCGTCTTTACCGCGAGGAGAAGCTGACCGTGCGTAAACGCTGCGGGCGCAAGCGGGCTTTGGGAACGCGGCGGCCTTTGGCACTACCGTCGCAACCCAACGAGCGCTGGAGCCTCGATTTCGTCAGCGACGCATTCACGGATGGTCGTCGCTTTCGCGTCCTTGCCGTTGTTGACGACTTCACCCGCGAATGCCTGGCGCTGGTCGCCGACACGTCGCTTTCAGGTCGGCGGCTTGCGCGGGAACTCGATGCCGTCACCGCCCGGCGAGGCAAGCCGCGAACGATTGTCTCTGACAATGGAACGGAGATGACCAGCATGGCCATTCTGGAATGGTGCCAAAACACTAACATCGACTGGCATTACAACGCGCCGGGCAAGCCGATGCAGAACGGCTTCGTGGGAAAGCTTTAACGGCAGCTTCCGTGACGAATGCCTCAACGAAACACTGTTCTCGTCGCTGACGCAGGCGAGGATCGAAATCACAGCATGGAAGGAGGACTACAATCGAAACAGACCACACTCTTCACTGGGCAATATCACACCCAGTGAATTCGCAATGAAAATGGCTATGGAAAAACTGGCAGCATGAGGCCACATCGAAAACCTAAGACTATCCTGAAAACTGGAGGGAAGATGGGTCTCAGGTCACTCGCCGCCAAATGCCCGGCCGGCTGAACGGCGTGTTGTCCATTCTTAAAAACAGTAACGACCGCACAGGCCCGTTCCGCATCTGAACTACATCACCGGCCCAAGATGAACTCGGTTTACCGGGACGTGTCCTAGTTTTTGGAGGAGGCATTCGTGTCCCGGCTGCAAAGAAGAGCGCGCCGGCGGCCGCGAACCCCGCGAACAGAAGAAACATCGCAGGCCCTCCAAGAATGCCAAGCGTCGCGCCTCCAAGGGTCGGCCCAACAAAGCTACCAATCGTCGAGATAGAATGTGCGCCGAAATAGCTTCCTCTGTTTTGTGCGCTCGAGATGCCATCAACCAACATGTATTCCGAAGGCACGACAAGGATTTCCCCCATGGTGAAAATCACCATCGAAATTGCCAGCCCCACCAAGCCCGTGGAAAGTAAGAAGCCCACTTGGCTTACCAGAAGCAGAATGCACCCCGTCACGAGCGCGGTCAGCGCGCCCTTTCCTTCAATGAAACGTCGCGCACATTGATTGCCGCTCAAAACGACCACGCCGTTGATCGAGACCAGATAGGCGAAGATTTCAACACCGCCGGCCAAGTTGTCAACAAGGTATGGCGCTAGTGTTGCCGCCCATTGCCCATGCACCGCAATGAGCAACGTGCCACCACCAATGAAGTAGAGCAAACGCCGGTCGCGCACCGCGGCCTTAAAACTTGCAATCAGGTACACTGGCTTGGGAGATGGGTCACTGCCGGTGCAAATGGATGATGGCACGCTCAGCAGTTGCAGGACGAGCGCGAGCGTTGCATAGACCGCGGCGGCCCCAAGAAAAAGAGGAGTGGAGACAACGCCGGCAGCAATGCCGAGCAGAGGACCGATAGCCCAACCAATGTTTGATGCCGTGTAGCGCCATGAGAAGTATCTAAGGCGAACAGGCTCTTCACACATGTCGCTCATCAGGGCGCGCGAAATCGGCCCGTAGATCGAAACTGCGACAGCGGCAGCGCATTGGGCAAGACAGAATACGAGTATTGTTTCCGCAAGCCCCAACGCGACCGTTGCGAGTGAGAGCGCAATTAGAACAACCGTCAGCATCGCCTTGCGGCCTGTTATATCTGAAAGTGATCCTATGAACGGCGCTGCAAGAGCCCCTAGCAAAGGCCCTAATCCTAACAGAAACCCAATCATTGCGGGGCCAAGGCCGAATGTCTGCTGCAGCTTTATTGCAAGGAACGATAAGGTCATTGCCCTTGCAAGGGTGACAACTCCTGTTCCTGCAATAAGAAACACGACACCGTGCGGTATGCCTTTTCGCTTGTCCATGAATACCACTCATCGTTTCGGCAGTTTCAAAGCCTCGGCCACCTCCCGGCTTGTCTGATTCACCTATAGCTCCGCACCTGGGCCTCAGTGATAATGGACATCGTATTGAACCACGTACTATCGGTTCGGAGAGCAAATGCGACTGGCGCTATCGTTGTCTGATATGCAGGCTGCTAAGGAACGTGAAGAACTGAGCCCGGCACTCTGCCAGATCTGCACGCGCTATGATCTTTCACACATGACTTTCCTTGTTGTTCGCAACGGCTTTGATTCGATGCGGTTTCCGTTCTACTGCACGACTTATCCGACGGTTTGGATCGAAGCTTATTTGACCCGAAACCTTTTCGAGATAGATCCCGTGATCGACATCGTTCGCGCTGGTCATTTGCCGGTGGACTGGTCCTCCCTCGATCAGAAGTCTGCGCAGGTTCGCCGCTTCTTTGGAGAAGCCCGTTCTCACGGCATTGGTCCCAATGGCCTAACGATTCCCGTTCGTGGGGCATATGGAGAACGCGGGCTTTTTTCCGTGTCTTCAGATCTTTCCAAGCGGGACTGGTCGAGCCTATGTGCATCGAGCACCCACGATCTGCATATTCTTTCCCATTACCTCCACGAGAGGGTGCTTGCGGTGACAGGGCTTCGAAAGGCCGCCCGCTATAAGGAACTGTCGAGGCGAGAAAGGCAGTGCCTTCAGATGCTCGCCGTTGGCAAAGTCCACAAGCAGATTGCATGGGCGTTGGGAATTTCGGAGAGTTCCGTGCGCCTCTACCTTCGGTCAGCAAGAAACAAGCTCGGTGCTTCCACCAGCCATCACGCGGTCGCCAGGGCAAGTTTCCTGGAGTTGATCAACCTCTAACGGTGCTTCTTCGTCTGCAGCTTGGTCACGGCAACTTAGCTGGCTTTTCCAGCCGCCGGTCAACCTAGAGAATCCGACAGATTGCGGCGGCCTCCACCGAGGTCCACAAATGGTAGCCCGAAGCTCACGAATGGCAGAAGAAGACGGCGCTCGCTAAACCATCTCAACGAATGAGATGGCGCGCCAACCGTCGACTTCCAACGGAGGCGATGATGGTTGATCCGCACACGATTGAACTTTGGCGACAGGCTCCTCGGCTAACGTCTTTTGCTGCCTTCTTCGAGAGAACGGCCAGCGGCAAGGGCGGCGCGCCGGACCTTGCAAAGCCGCAGCCAGACATGGGGTTGCTTGATTTCGATCTGGACTCCGCGGTCTTTTCAGATACGCATAGGCGCCTGTGGGGACATTTTGACAGCCACTATTTTGCAAGTATCCCATATCGGCTGGAAGAGGAATGCCGGCTGGGCGCTGCAATGCTTTCCTTCGCCCTGAGGGGTTGGTTGCGCAACGCTTCTCCAACGACAATCTATACCCTGGGCACCGGGACCGGCTGCCTCGCACGCACGCTAGCTGCGCTCGGTGGCGGGCGCATCACGACGTTATGCTGCAGTCCGACGGCAGCCAATCGTGAAGCGTTCCTCGCGAAACGTGCAAGCGAGCATGCGCATTTCTTTCTTGGGCCTTTTTTTGATTTGGACGGCGATCGCTACGCTGCCGACAATGACCTACTGCCGTTTCGGGATGGCTTTGATATCCTTTTCGAAGACACGACATTCCAGATGTACGATCGGGATAGGTTGAAGCAACTGGAGTTCATCGCTCCTCGCATTCGACATGGCGGTGTCCTTGTTCAGTTGCAAAAGCTCGCTCACCAGGACCGTGATCTCTATGGCGAGCGCGAGCGCCAGAAAGATGAACTCTTCAAAACCCGATATTTCTCGACTAGGCACATATCTGAAAAGAAAGATGAAATCCTGAATACGATGACGGATTTTCAGGTTGACCTGCCGACCACTGTGTCCGCGCTCGGTTCATTCTTCCGCTACTCCGTGCTGACGTGGAACAGCGGCAACTTCTACACCATTGTCTCTTCCAACTCGCGGGCGTCGATACTGGAACTCGTATCGCTGATGACAAAGCCAGCAATACCCCCCGCCTATTGCCACGAACAGTTGCCGGCTGCGGTCATCGATACGGGAACGGACCCTCTTGGCCCCGAACTTTCGTGGCGCGGCGCCGACACCCTGGCGCCGCTCGCGCCGAAACGGCCAGCGGCGGCGTGACATGATCCCAAATCGTTCGCCTCAACCAGGTGAGCATTGCAGCGCAATCGATGTGCAACGCTCACTCTCCTATTTGATGCCGCATCTCGCCCCCTTCTGGGAACGTCCACTTCAAGCATATGCATCGACGGTGTACGAAGCCGAGCATTTCCATTCGGAAAGTCCGGTGCGGAATCATGCCATGGGTCTCCTGCGCAAGTCAGTCGAGAACGCGGCCCGGAGGTCAGGCTTTGCGGATGAAGAGGCGCAGCGGGCCGGTCGTGAATTGGTGGCGTCGCCGGTGCTGCAAACCGGCCCGCATTGCCTACTACTCTTCGAACCGGACGCTTTCTACACGCATTTGTTCAGCCTGCTGGGTTTGCAAGCTCAGAATCGAGAATGGCACATCACCTATTTCGTCTCGACGACGACATTCAAGGAGACGGCCAAAAAGGGCGCCGGCTGGCTGCGCGTTGAAGGCACCCCCCTCAATCTGTTCGGGCTGCCCCGGAGCCGGATGGACGGATGCAGTATCGGCTGTGCGAACGGCCCCTACCGCTTTGCCCTTTCGAATTCCAAAGGCGAGGCCGCGCCGAATGCCTCTGCCGCTCGGCTGCTTGCCGAGCTGCCTTCCGACACATTTCCGTCCGCGGCTGAGGCAATCAAGATAGCCAATCAGGTTCTGTGGCGGCGCAGTTTTCCATCTCAGGTGAAGCTGCTTCAGCTCGATGATTTCGATATTGCCGACCTGGTTGCCGACCACCTCGAAGAGCCGGGATCATGGATGTCGGCGCATTTCGTAGGAGATGGCTCGGTTGCTGACGGCATACTGAGGGTGATCGACCGCCTGAACGCAGGTCCTTGGGCCGGTTGGATCCGCAGAACAACCGATCTCTTCTGGCGCGTGGAAAAGGACAAAGTGGTCCCATTGCGCCTCGAGGATTGCGCCCTCAAGACCAACGGTTCATCGAACTTCGAGCTGAAATTTCGTCCAGACGACCTTGCCGCAGCGCTTCGACAGCGCGCAATCCTCCCCAGCCTGTTCACGGTGTTCCTCGTGACTTCGATCCTGCCCGGTGTGAGGGTCCTTGGGGGTTGTCGCCAGACGGTCTACTTTCCCCTCATGCGATATCTCGTTTCGACCGGCATCGAGCGGTCAGGCGATTTCGATCTTCTCAAGGCACTTAAGGGAGACAAGCGTCCAAGCCTATGGGGGCACCGGGTCTTGAAGCCGGAGAACAGCGATCCATTTCAGGAGATCGAACGCGCTGGGGGCGTCTCGCCCCTTCTATCGAAATATGCCGACAGCTCATTGGCACAATCCAGCGGCGATCTTGCAAGCTTTACGAAGGACCAGATCTGGACCGAGCTGTCAGGGCATATCGCCGCCGGCACTATCACGCGCGCGTCCAGTGAATGGCGGTGGTCCGAATCCTGATCAACAGTGACTTTGTTGCGCACATCATTATGATATTGCGTCAGTTCGAATGGATATCCGGCTGCGAACTCTGTCCGGTGTTCGAGAAAATCGATCGTGGAACACCTACTTGATCGGCTCATGGCGTTCTTCGGGCGCAACGCTAACCAAAATCCCTCCCCTCCGTTCGATCTCTGAAACGAACGCCGACACCGCCGCCGTTCTCCGGGATAAACTCTATTCCGACGCTTTCCAGAGCCAACCGAATCGCCTTCAAATTTGCGGTTGTTAATGTCGTGCGTCCCTCCTCCACCTCGGCGCGGCTTACGGTTGCGACTCCGATTCTGGCTGCTTGCGCGAGATCCTTCGC
>NZ_DATJDJ010000176.1:0-51013 GCF_035497515.1 Pararhizobium sp.
CCCTCCAGCAGCCGGGCGACAAAACGCAGACGTTCCTCCATCACCGAAGTCTCTCTCCACGGCATCAACACCTCCCGCAAAAAGCGAAAAGTGTTACCGATGTCTCCGGTACAAAACGTCACCTATCTCTCAGGTCGGACAGTGCTATCTCCACGTTTTGATTCAGCTGGCTTTCGGACTGTCGTGCGAACGGGTTCCGTCCAAAGGTGTTCTATGCGTTGTTCGCCGAATTTGCCGAAGTAGTTGGACGTTCGTGCTTCCAATCCCGGTAGACACTGCGCCGCTGGGCTATCCCATCGTATCCGCCAGGCTGCTTCGGACCGGCGCGCCCGGCTGCAAAGGCCTTCTTCTGGCCGGGCATGTCTATGCTCCCGAAATGGCTTCTCGTCCTCGGCCAGTCCGATATCGATTGCAGTCGCCCGTCGGTGAATGCGGATCTGGCCGGCTGGAGCATCGGCCTCGTCGATCTGCGCAACATTCCGCAGTCGGGCTGGTACAACAGCACGCATGCGCAGGTGACTGCCTCGCTCGATATTACCCGGCAACCCGGCGTGGTCGTTGCGTCGATCTTCATCCCGCTGTTCGCCCCGCTGCTGATACCGCTCCTGGCGATCTGGCTGAACCACATGGAAGACGGTGTTTTCCAGGTCGATACCCATGAGATGGTCAACATCATCATCGGCTGCCTGTTCGCGGTCATTGCGCTGAATTTCGCCGTCTACAGCACCTATGTCGTGCTTTCGAGCGGCGACAATACGGTCAACCGGCTGCTTGCGCTGAACTACCTGACGCAGCCTCAGCGCTGTTCATCAACATCCTGTTTGCCCGCAATTTCCTCAGCCGGGTTCTCGGCCCCTCTGTGCAGGAACAGGCCTATATGGTGCTGATGTGGGCGATCCCCGGCCTGATCCTCATCCTGGCGACGGCCTTCATGCTGGTCGCCCGGGTCTGATCTGGCGTCAGGTCAGCTGGTCGACAGCGGCGATGACGCCGCGCAGTTCGGCCAGCCCCTTGAGCCGGCCAATGCACGAATAGCCGGGATTGACCTTCTTCTTCTGGTCGTCGATCAGCAGGTGGCCGTGATCGGGCCGCATCGCGATGACGCTATCCGCCCGCCCCGCCTTTTCGCGCCGGCGCTCCTCCATCCGCAGAACCGAGATCAGCGACACCATGTTGACGTCGCCGCCCAGATGTTCGGATTCGATGAACGATCCGTCCGGCTGCTTGCTAACATTGCGCAGATGGGCAAAATGGATGCGGTCGGCGAAGCGCTTGGCCATGGCGATGACGTCATTGCCGGCGCGCGAACCGTAGGAGCCGGCGCAGAGCGTGATGCCGTTTGCCGGCTCATCAACCGCGCTCAGCAGCGTCTGCACATCCTCTTCCGTCGAGACGACGCGCGGCAGGCCAAACAGTGAAAAGGGCGGATCGTCGGGATGAATGGCGAGCCGGACACCGTTTTCCGCCGCCACCGGCACGACCTCTTTCAGGAAATCGATCAGGTTGGCGCGCATATCGGCGGGCGAGGTGTCATCGAAAGAGGCGATCTCGGCGCGAATCTTCTCGCGGGTATGGCTGTCCTCGCCACCCGGCAGGCCAGCGATGATGTTCTTTTCCAGCGTCAGGATGTCGGCTTCGCTCATCCCGGCAAGGCGCTGCCGGGCCGTCTCGATCACGGCCGGACCGTAGCTCTCCTCCGCCGCGCGCCGCTTCAGCACGAAGACGTCATAGGCAACGAAGTCGATCATGTCGAAACGCAGCGCGTAGCCGCCAACTTCGGTCGGATACATCAGGTTGGTGCGGGTCCAATCGACCACAGGCATGAAATTGTAGCAGACGACGGGCACGCCGCCCTTTCCGAGATTGGCAAGGCTCTGCTTCCAGGCATCGAGGTAACGGCGCCACTCGCCGTCGCGCCGCTTGATTGCCGAATGGATCGGGATGGATTCGCAGACTGCCCATGTCATGCCTGCCTTGCGGACGATCGCCATGCGCTCGGCGACGTCGTCCGGAGTCCAGATGCGGCCGTCATAGATGTGATGAAGGGCGGTGACCACACCGTGGGCGCCTGCCTGGCGCGCATCCGGCAGGGTGACCGGATCCTGCGGTCCGAACCAGCGCCAGCTTTCGAGCATATCCCTGTCTCCTGTTATAATGTTGGACAATTAAGCGATATTTTGTCGCTGTGACAAGATATTCCTGTTGAATGCAGCATTATGTGGGGCATATTACAGGCTTCCAACCCAAGGATCATGATGAAGACGGCTCCTGAAGACGGCAATCGCGCATCGGCGGTCGATGGCATGGTGGCGCATATTCGCGGGCTGATTCGCGAGCGCGGCCTGACCGTCGGCGATGTACTGCCGAGCGAAGCGGAACTGGCTGTCATGTTCGACGCCAGTCGCAATACGGTGCGCGAGGCCTTCCGGACGCTGAAGGCCTATGGCGTCGCCGAATCACGCCAGAAGGTCGGGGCGGTGCTGACCGACCAGCATCAATCGGCGATGCGCGACCTCTTCTCCTTCGCCATGGATATTTCCGTCGATGCTTTTCGCGATATCCAAGGCTACCGGCGGCTCACCGAAATGAACCTGTTCGATCTCCTGTCAGAGCGCATCGACGAGACGGTGCTCTGCGAAATGGAGACGCTCAATGCCGGGATCAGAGAGGCGGCGACGCCGGAAGAGGCCTCGGATCTGGATTACCAGTTCCACAAGCTGATGGTCGACGCAGCCGGCAACCGGACGCTGTCGGAAACCTATGGCATGCTGAAACCGGTGATCAGCCGCCTGATGCTGGCGGGGAAATCGCAGCGCCTTGTGCGCGAGGGCGTGACGGCGGAACATGCCGATATCATCCAGGCCCTGCGCAACCGCGACCGGATCGGCTTTGCCTTTTACATGAACCGGCATCTGGACGCCGGTCTGGAATTCATTCCGCCGGCTGACGCGAAACACGGCCTGAAATGATTTTGGATGTGGGAGACGTCATGAGTGAGTTTGCAGGCAAGGTCGCGGTGGTGACCGGAACGACGGGGATCGGGCGCGCCGTGGCGCTTCACCTGGCCCGTGCCGGGGCATCCGTTGCCTCGCTCGGGATCGACCGGGCGGCCAATGCGGAGCTAGAGGCGCTTGCCGCACGGGAAGGGCTGCCGCTTGCCGTCTTCCACACGGATGTCTCCGTCCCGGACAGCGTGCGAACCAGCGTGGCTGCTGCGGTCGGGCGTTACGGTGGTCTCGATATCATCGTCAATGCGGCGGCGGTCCATCCCTATGGCACGGCAGAATCGACGCCTTTCGCGACCTTCATGCATTGTCTGGCCGTCAATGTCGGCTCGATCCATCTGACGGCGGAATACGGCGTGCCGGAAATACGCAAGCGCGGCGGCGGCGTCATCGTCAATCTGTCGAGCGTGCAGGGACATGCCTGCCAGAGCGGCGTTTCCGCCTATGTCGCCTCCAAGGGCGCCATTCATGCGCTGACGCGGGCGATGGCGCTCGACTTTGCCGCCGATCGCATCCGTGTCGTCTCGATCAGTCCCGGCTCCGTGCGCACGCCGATCCTTGAACTGGCGGCCCGCACCTTCGAGGGCGAGGATGCCGATATCGACAGCGTCTTCCAGCGTTTCGGGGCCGCGCATCCGCTGGGGCGGATCGGTGAACCGGAAGAGGTGGCGGCGCTTGCGGCCTTCCTCGCCTCCGACCGGGCCGCCTTCATCACCGGCTCGGACCACCGTATCGATGGTGGGCTGACCGCCGGGATTGGCGTACGTTAGGAGAACAGCATGAGCACCGCGATGAAACGTTCGGCCATCAATGGCATCATGTCGGAAAGCGAAGCCTTCATGCGCTCCTTCGGCTATATCCTGCCGCCGTTTTCGCGCTGGTCGCCGGACGAGATGCGGGCGCGCGGGCAAGAGATCGACGGCATTACCGGGGCAGCACTCGGCTGGGATATCACCGATTTCGGGCTTGGCGATTTCGAGCGGACAGGCCTGTTCCTGTTCACCGTCCGCAACGGCCGTTTCGCCGATCTGCAGCGCGGCCGCGGCATGCTCTACGCCGAAAAGGCCATGATCGCCCGCAAGGACCAGGTGACGCCGATGCACCGGCATCTGCTGAAGGCCGAGGACATCATCAATCGCGGCGGCGGCACGCTGGTAATCGAACTGTTCGGCGACAGCGACGGGACGTGCGACCGCAGTAAAGGTGTGCGGGTGGCGACGGACGGCATCTGGCGCGACCTGGCGCCCGGCCACAAGCTGCGCCTGTCCCCCGGGGAAAGCGTCACCCTGATGCCCGGCGACTGGCACGCTTTCTGGGGCGAGGACGCCGACGTCTTCGTGGCCGAGGTCTCAACCGTCAACGATGACAATACCGACAATATCTTCGAGGACCCGGCCGTGACGCGCTTTTCCGGCATAGAGGAGGACGAGGCACCGCTGCATCTGCTGGTGCCGGATTATGCGGCGTGGCTGCGGTAGGGGCGGCGCTTGGAGGTGCCGGTGCTTGTTGGCGCCTGGCCAGCCCCCGCATCCCGTCCTCGCCCTTGAGGCGAGGATCCATAGTCCGCACGGCGGTTGGGCGCTTGCCTCCTTGCACCGTTGGCGTTGCCGCCTGGATCCTCGGGCGAGGACCGAGGATGACGAAGGTTGGGGACGTGATGGAACCAAGCAACGGTATTCGGAGCAGGGATGCGTCTTTCCTCAAGGGACCTTGCCGCGTTGCCATGGACCCCTGCTCTCGATTGTGCGAACTCGTCTTCACTCCAAAACTTCAGCGCACCAACCCTACGATCCCCGCGCCTCCGTCCGTGCATAATGCGTTGGCGACAGGCCGACGAAGCGGGTGAAGGCGACACTGAAGGTGCTGGCGGAACTGTAGCCGACACGTTCGGCGATCTCGGCGATGCCGGCTTGCCTGCGGCGCAGCAGGTTCTTGGCGAGCGCCATGCGCCAGGAAAGCAGATATTCCATCGGGGCAACGCCCATGGCGCGGCTGAAGCGCTCGAAGAAGGCGGAGCGGGAGAGCGAGGCTTCCTTGGCAAGCTCGACCACGGTCCAGGCGCGGGTCGGCTCTTCGTGCATAAGGCGGATGGCGGCGGCGAGGCGTCCGTCGGCGAGACCGCGCAGCAGACCCGGTGACGCGCCCGTCCCCGCCGACGAGCGTAGCGCCTCGATCAGCAGGACTTCGAGCAGTCGCGCCAGGATGACCTCGCGGGCGGGCCGCCTCGCCCGTGTTTCTTCCGCAACAAGCTGGACGATGGTCGAAAGCCGCCGTTCGCCGCCGACATGGATGAGTTCGGGAAGCAGCGAGACGAGCAGGGCTGCGTCCGGAGAGCCGAAGGTGAAATGCCCGACCAGCATGCGGACATCGGGCTCCGCATCGGGCTCGCCGAGCCGCACGCCGCCCTCGACCATGGTGACATGCAACGGATCGTAGTGACCGGCGCCATCCATATTTCGGCTCGACACGGTGAAATCATAGGCCGCCGGAATGAGCACGAAGTCACCCTCTTCGAGACGCACCGGCTGCATGCCGTTCGCTGCCAGGAAGCAGGAGCCCTGCAGCACCACATTGTAGAAGGGCTGGCCGGTCTCCGACCGCTGCACGCGCCAGGCGCCGGCGGCGCTGACAGTTTTTGCCATGGGCGCGCTCGGCTGCAGCAGCGCGACGACCTCGGCGAGGGGATCGATCATAACCGGACTCTTGCGGATGTTTTAAGGACTTTGAACTGTAGAGAGTACGGATCGCGATGTCTATGTTCCGTCATCGCAAACACATGAAGGAATCCCCATGAAAACCGTTCTCATCACCGGATGCTCGTCCGGCTTCGGCCTGGAAACCGCGAAATATTTCCTCGACCGGGACTGGGCCGTCATCGCCACGATGCGCGCACCGCGCCCTGACATCCTGCCGCAATCGGAGCGGTTGCGCGTGCTCGCGCTCGATGTCACCGATGCGGCCAGCATCCGCGATGCGGTCGCGGCGGCCGGGCCGATCGATGTCCTCGTCAACAATGCCGGGATCGGCTTCCTCAACGCGCTCGAGGGGACGTCCATGGCGACGGCGCGCGACATCTTCGAAACCAACACGATCGGCACGATGGCGATGAGCCAGGCCGTGCTGCCGCAGTTCCGGGAGCGGAGGGAGGGCGTCATCGTCAATGTCACGTCCATGGTCACCGTGAAGCCGCTTCACCTGCTCTCCGTCTATACCGCCAGCAAGGCGGCTGTGAACGCCTTCACCGAGGTGCTGGCACTGGAGCTCGAACCGTTCAATATCCGCGCCAAGGTCGTGCTGCCGGGCCGGGCGCCGGATACGCGCTTCGGTGACAATGCGCGCGGCCGGATCGAGGCTGCCGGTGGTTTTCCGGATGCCTACGCCGATCTGGTGCAGAGCGTGTTTGCCGGTTGGGCTGAGCAGTCGGCATCCGAGATCACGCAGGCCGTCGATGTGGCCGAAGCCGTCTGGCGCGCCGCGACCGATCCGTCATGCCCGGCCTTCCTGCCGGCCGGCGCCGATGCCGTCGCGGTTTATGGCGAGCGTTAATTTTTGGGATTTTCGCCGCTGGTCTTCGGACTGGCGGCGGCATCTGTTCGCATGAAAACGGCCTAGTGAGGCGGCTAACGACGCTCTCATCCCTCCCGCGTCGAGATCGCCGTGACGGCCAGTGTGGTAAACCCGCTGATGGCGATGGCGGCGCGGGGTGGGGTGGGGATGGCGCCGCAGAGGCTGCCGGTGGTGATGATCCGGCCCTTGGCGACGGTGTCGGTCAGCGTATTGGCAAACAGCAGGAAGGCTGCGACCGGGTCGTCGTTCGGATGCTTGCCGGGGCCCTCGAAGACGGTGTCGCCGTTGACGGTAATGGTCAGCGGATAGGATTGGCCGGGTTCGATCAGCTTGGCCGGCAGTTCCTCGCCGCGCACATAACCGGCATTGCCCAGCCGGTCGGCCAGGAAGAGCAGGGCAGGCGACTTGCTGCCGTCATCCAGCCTGTGGCCCAAAAATTCGACACCGGAATAGATGCCGGCGACATGGTCGAGCAGCGTTTCGCGCGTGTAGGGGGTGGTGCCCGGGGCAGGCAGGTCCTTGCCGAGCACGAAGCAGATTTCCACTTCCAGCGCATCGACGGCGGGACGCTCGAAACCGGCGGTTCCCGATTCACTGGCATGGGTAATGTGCGCCATCGGCGCCGAGACCGAGCTGCCGTCCGGGCGGATCGCCACCTTGTAACCACCGGTCAGCCAGCCGTTCAGAGACAGCGTCTCGTGTTGCACGGCAAAGGCGTCCGCCGGCGTCGCGGGTTCCGAAAGCGAAGCGGAGGTCAGGCGGCGTCCTGCCTTGTCCGCATCCGACAATTGGCTGGCGAGCGAGGTGGAACTGGCGACGGACATGGGAATCTCCTGAAGGTGAGTGTCCGTTCTTTCGATCACAATCGCGGACAAAGGAAAACCCCGGAATTGTTATTCCGGGGCTCCTTGTCGCATAACGGGGAGGGGACGTTATGCGGCCTGAACCTTGTGGGAGACGCGGGCCCATTCCGGGATCCAGGTGCCGTGGGCGGCGAGCAGGTCGTCGGTCAGCGACCAGATCTGGTCGAGGTCGAGTTCGGCGGCGGTGTGCGGGTCCATCATGGCGGCGTGGTAGAGGTGTTCACGGTTCTGCGTCATCATCGCCGCGACTGTCAGTTCCTGCACGTTGATGTTGGTGCGGATCAGCGCTGTCAGTTGCGGCGGCAGGGCGCCGATATAGGTCGGCTGGATGCCGTTTTCATCGACCAGACACGGCACTTCGGCGGCGCAATTGTCGGGCAGCGAGGTGATGCAGCCATTGTTGCGCAGATTGCCGTAGATGACCGAGGGTTCGCCGGTCCAGACCGAATTCATGATCGAGGAGGCGTATTCCTTCGACTGCGCGACTTCGATCTTGTCGGCCGAGCGGAAGGCCGCGGCCTGGCCCTTCCAGCGTTCCACCTGCTCGATGCAGCGCTTGGGATATTCGTCGAGCGGAATGCCGAACTTCTCGATCAGGTCCTCGCGGCCTTCCTTGATGAAATAGGGCGTGTACTCGGCGAAATGTTCGGAGCTTTCGGTGACGAAATAGCCGAGACGGGTGAGCATTTCATAACGCACCTTGTTGGGGCAGCGCGGGTTCCAGGTCGGTTTCGGCGCCCGGCCTTCGCGATAGCCGCGCACCAGGTCCGGATAGAGATCGCGGTAGGAACCGTCGGGCTGGCGATGCTCGAACTTCAGATAGAAGGCCATGTGGTTGATGCCGGCAGAGCGATAACGGATTTCCTCGTAGGGAATGTCGAGATCGGCGGCCAGTTCCATCGCGGTGCCCTGCACCGAGTGGCAGAGGCCGACCTGCTTGATGTCAGGGTATTTCTCCGAGATCGCCCAGGTGTTGATCGCCATCGGGTTGACATATTGCAGCAGGATCGCCTCCGGGCAGACCTGCATCATGTCCTCGCAGATCGCCCAGAGATGCGGCACGGTGCGCAGGCCGCGCATGATGCCGCCGACGCCGAGCGTATCGGCAATGGTCTGGCGCAGGCCGTATTTCTTCGGCACCTCGAAGTCGGTGACGGTGCAGGGCTCATAGCCGCCGATCTGGAAGGCGACGACGACGAAATCGGCCCCTTCCAGCGCCTTTTTCTGGTTGGAATGCAGCTCGATCGTCGCTTTGGCGTCGAGCGTCGAAATCAGCTTGCGGACGACGACTTCGCTTTCTTCCAGTCGTTGCGGGTTGATGTCCATCAGCGCGATCTTGGCGCCTGCCAGTGCCGGACGCTGCAGCACGTCGCCGATAATGTTCTTCATGAAAACGGTCGAGCCGGCGCCGATGAAGGTGATCTTGGGTTGTCTCGTCATGATATGCCTCTTGTCTGTCGGTTATGCGGCTACGTCGAAGGCGGCGCGGACGAGCCGTTCGGTGTAGGCGGTCTTGGGATGGGTGAGGACGTCTTCGACCGGGCCCTCTTCGACGATCCTGCCGTGCTGCATCACCACGACCCGATGGCAAAGCGCGCGCACGACTTTCAGGTCATGGGAGATGAAGAGATAGCTCAGTCCTTTTTCGTCCTGCAGCTTGCGCAGCAGTTCGATGATCTGGGCCTGAACGGAAAGATCGAGCGCCGATGTCGGCTCGTCGAGCAGGATGAATTCCGGTTCGAGCGCAACGGCGCGGGCGATGGCGATGCGCTGCCGCTGGCCGCCGGAAAATTCGTGCGGGAAGCGTGACAGGATATTGTTGGGCAGGCCGGCGCTGTTCAGGGCCTCCTTCACCCGTTCCAGCCGCTCGTTGCGGGTGGCGCCGAGCTTGTTGACGATCAGGCCTTCCTCGATGATCTGGCCCACCGACATGCGCGGGTTGAGCGACGAGAACGGGTCTTGGAAGACTACCTGCATGCGCGAGCGCAGCGGACGCATCTCGTCGCGGCTCTTGTTCTGGATTGGCTGACCGTCGAACAGGATTTCGCCGCCATCTGCCCGGAGCAACTTGACAAGCGCCTGGCCGAAGGTGGTCTTTCCTGAGCCGGATTCTCCGACGAGACCGAGAGTCTCGTGCCGGTGGAGCTTGAGGCTCAGGCTATCGACTGCCACCAGTTCGCGCAGCTGAGGCTTGAAGAAGCCGCCGGCCTTCAACATGAAGGAAACACGCACGTTCCGCCCCTCGAGGATGGCGGCGGAATCGACCGGCATCGGATTGGCGATACCCTTCGGCTCGGAATTGAGCAGGTGGCGGGTGTAGGGGTGCTGCGGATTTTCGAACAGGGCCGTGGTGGTGTTGTGCTCCTTCACCTCGCCGTTCTGCATGACGTAGACATAGTCGGAGAACTGGCGAACGACGGTGAGGTCATGGGTGATCAGGATCACCGCCATGCCGATCGTCTTCTGAAGATCGCGGATGAGGTTGAGAATCTGCGCCTGTACCGTCACGTCGAGCGCCGTCGTCGGTTCGTCGGCGATCAGAACGTCCGGGTTGTTGGCGAGTGCCATGGCGATCATGATGCGCTGGCGCTGGCCGCCGGACAGCTGGTGCGGATACTGGTTGAGACGGTTTTCCGGATCGGGGATCTGCACCTGGCGCAGCAGTTCCAGTGTCCGCTGTGTCGCCTGCGACCGGCTCATCTTCTGGTGGACGCGGATCGCCTCGATGATCTGGGTGCCGATCGTATAAACCGGGTTGAGCGAGCTCATCGGCTCCTGGAAGATCATCGAGATGCGGTTGCCGCGCAGCGCCCGGCGCTGGCGATCGGAGAATTTCAGGACGTTCTGGCCGTCATATTCGATGCTGGAACGTCCGGAGACCGAGGCGCGCTTGGTCAGCAGGCCCATGACGGTGCGCGCCGTCACCGATTTTCCCGAGCCGGATTCGCCGACGACCGCGATCGTCTCGCCGCGATAAAGCTGGAAGGACACGTCCTTGACCGCATCGACGGTGCCGTGCTCGACCTTGAACTTCACCCCGACATGGCGAGCGTCGATGATGGGCTTGCCGACGGCGGCGGCATGGTCGTGCCTTTGTTCGGGGGCGAGCAGGCTGATATCCACGAGTGCCATGGTCGTCTCCTCAGTACGGGTCGACGGCGTCGCGCAGGCCATCGCCGAGCGCATTGAACGCAAAGACGGTGATCAGCACGAAGGCCACGGGGGAAAGGATCCAGGGATAGGATCCGATGACGGAATAGGTGGCGGTATCCTGCAGCATCAACCCCCAGGACATCAGTGGCGGCTTCACCGCAAAGCCAAGGAAGCCGAGGAAGGATTCGAGCAGCACGACGTTGGGGATCGCCAGCGTCACGGCGACGATGACGTGGCTCATGACATTGGGGAAGATGTGCTGGAAAATGATGCGCCGGTCGGTCGCGCCGATCGCCATGGCGGCGCGGACATAATCGATCCGGGCGAGCGCCAGCGTCTTGCCGCGGACTTCCCGCGACATCTGCGCCCAACCGAGCGCCGACATGACGAAGATGACGAAGGCGAGGAAGACATTGGTGGGCGCCGTCACCGGGATCAGCGAGGTCAGCGCCAGGTAGAGCGGCAGTTGCGGAAAGGCGAGGACCAGTTCGACGAAGCGTTGCGTCCAGGCATCGAAACGGCCGCCGAAATAGCCTGACACCATGCCGACCGTGGTGCCGACGACGGTGATGATGAAGACCACCGTCAGCGCGATCATCAGCGAGACCCGGGAGCCATAAAAGATGCGCGAAAGCACGTCGCGGCCGAACTTGTCGGTGCCGAGGAAGTTGACCGGCGTGCCGTCGACAGCTCCGAAGAAGTGGCGCTCGGTCGGGATCAGCCCGAAGAGCCGGTATTTGAAGCCCTTGACGAAGAAACCGAGATTGTGCGGGTTTGCATAGTCGGGACCGATGATCGGCTGGAAGGTGATCGGATCAAGCTCGGTGCCTTCACCGACAGTGTAGGTACGCGGCCAGACGAGGCTGCCGTCCTGATCGGTGA
Source organism: Pararhizobium sp. (assembly GCF_035497515.1). Lineage (GTDB taxonomy): Bacteria > Pseudomonadota > Alphaproteobacteria > Rhizobiales > Rhizobiaceae > Pararhizobium. The sequence goes on from NZ_DATJDJ010000176.1 coordinate 11,471, forward strand.
TGCTGATCGTCTGCGGCGGGGCAAAGCCGACGCCGGTCAGCTTCGGATCGACGGGTGAGAAAAATTCGGCAAAGATCGTCATCAACATCAGCAGGCAGACGAGGATCAGGCCGGCCATGCCCGTCCAGGAGTGTCTGAGGCGGCGCCAGACCAGCGACAGATAGGTCTCGTTGCCATGATGGGATGCTGGAACCGGAATGGTGGCGGCTGTTTGAACATCTGCTTTCATGCGTGTGCTCCTCCACCAAGCCGGACGCGGGGATCGAGCATGGCGAGCAGCATGTCGGCGATGATGTTGCCGACGATCAGCGTTGCCGACAGGACCAGCATGAAGGTGGCGGTGACATAGACGTCGCCCACCCACATGGAACCGACGATGGCCGGACCGACCGTGGGCAGCGCGAAGATGATGGCGGTCTCGATCTCGCCCGTCAGCATGTAGGGCAGGACGACGCCCTGGTACATGATGAGAGGGTGAAGCGCGTTCGGCACCGCATGGCGCATGATGACGGCGCGTTCGGACAGGCCCTTGGCGCGGGCGGTCTCGACATATTGGGCGTTCAGCGTATCGAGCAGATTGCCGCGCATCACCCGCATATTGTAGGCGAGGCCGCCGAAGGTGGCGATGGCGATGACGGGCCAGACGTGTTTCAGGAGATCGACGAACTTGCCCCAGGACCAGGGCGCGCCGCCATATCTGGCGGAATTGAAGCTGTTGATCTCGCTGACGTTGAAATGGAAGACCAGCACATAGACGATGATCAGCGCCATCAGGAAGCGCGGCACCGTCATGCCGAGAAAGGAAATGCCGGACAGGAGGCTGTCGACCCAGGTGTATTGGCGGGTGGCGGCGAGAATGCCGAAGGTGATGCCGATGACGGACGCCAGGATATGGCAGACGAGCGCCAGGGCCAACGTGCGCGGCAGACGTTCGCCGACGACATCGGCGACGGGCTTGTTGTAATAGAGGCTGTGACCGAAATCACCGCGGGTCAGCATGCCGGTGATCCAGTTGACGTATTGCATCGGCAGCGGCTTATCCAGCCCGTTGGCGATCTTGTAGGCCTGGGCCTGGGCGTCGGCCTGCTCGAAGCTGGCGCCGCCCTGGTTGATCGCCTGGGACCGGATGTAATCGCTGTAGTCCCCCGGTGGTGCCTGGATGATCGCGAAGGTCACGACGCTCAGTACGAAAAGAACGGGTATGGCGGACGCTATGCGCACAAGCAGAAATCGGAACATGGCTGTTAGGTTCTCTTGTGTGTTTCGGGGTGTCCGTCTCCGGCCGTCTTGAGGGGACGGCCGGAGGGAGGGGTCAGATCGATCGGATCAGTTCGACAGGCCCTTTTCGCCCGGCTTGCCGGGGAGCTGGTCCTTGAACAGTTCGTAATCGGCCTGCTTGTCGGCGGCGACGAAGACGCGCTCGCGGATGATCGTGTCTTCGGCCCAGTTGAACATGTAGATCGGCGCGCCGACCGGGATGTTCGAGAAGCGCTTGTTGATCATCAGGGCACCCGGATATTCGGTCAGGCCGACAGCATCGATATTTTCCGTCGAGACCTTCTGGTACTGCTTCATCAGATCGGCGCGCTCGTTCACATCGTTCGAGGTCACGAACCTGTTGACGATATCAACCATCTCCTGCTCGAACGGCATCAGGTCGAGGGAGCCGTCCGTGCCGCCACGATGATGCCAGCTGGTGCGGGGGCCAGTCGCGGCGAGCTGCGGCGTGTTCTGCACCACGGAGGCGATTTCCGAACCGTTGCGCAGCACCATCCAGTCGAAGCGGCCGGCGTCGCGGGCCGCGTCACGCTTGACGCCATCGATGGAGTTCAGAACGACCTTGACGCCAAGCTGTTCCATCTGGCCGATCACGCCTTCCGCAAGGTTGCGGTCCGTCGTGTAGTCGGAGCTGGCGAGCAGCACGACCTGCACGTCCTGGCCACCGAGCGTTTCGGCCGGGAAGTTGACGAAGCCGTTGCCGTCGGTGTCTTTCAGGCCGGCCTTTTCGAGCAGGGCCTTGGCGCCATCGAGGTCGAACGGATAGTAGACGGTCGACTGGCGGTCGTAGAAGCTGGTGCCCGATGACAGGCCGCCCGGATAGATGGCGGTGAACGGACCCTTGACAAGCGAATCGCCGATCTTCTTGCGGTCGAGCGCCATGGAGACCGCCTTGCGGAAGTCGAGGTTGCGGTTGAGCTCGCGGACCGCCTTGCCCCGTTCGTCGGGCTCGCCCCAGCCGTTGCCGGAGAAGTTCAGGTGCAGGTTATAACCGATCAGGCGGGCGCCGAAGGCGAGGCGGGCCGGTGCGCTTTCCTGCGCGGCGCGCTTCAGCGATTCGACGAAGTTTTCTGGCTGCTCGAGGTTGGAGATGTCGCCGGAGCCTGCGATCGTCTGCACGTCGCGGTCGGCCCAGGTCGACAGCTTGTAATGCAGTTCGTTCAGATAGGGCAGCTGGTTGCCGTTCTCGTCCACCTTCCAGTAGTAGGGATTGCGGCGCAGCACGATGATATCGTCCGGGCGATATTCGACCGGAATCCAGGCGCCCATTGCGGGAATATTCATGTATTCCGGCGGAAAACCATTCTTGTACTGGTCGTAGGTGAAGTCCTTGGCGTATTTCGGATGCTTGGTCTTCAGGATATGCGCCGGGCCGGGGCAGAACGTGCCGTAGGCCATCGAGTAGAGATACTGGCGCGGGAAGGCTTCCTTGAACGTCCATTCGACCGTGTTGGCGTCGATCGCCTTCAGCGTCGTGCCTTCGCCGAAAGTTTCAGGCGAAGCGCCGTTCAGCGGCGTGACATTGGGATCGACGATATTGTCTTCCCAATGGAACATCACGTCTTCGGAGGAGAAGGGCATGCCGTCTGACCATTTGGCGCCTTCGATCAGGTGCATGGTCAGCTTGTGGCCGTCTTCTGACCATTCCCAGCTCCTGGCGAGGTTCGGCAGTGGTTCGACGTCCTTTGCCTCGACCTGATACAGCGGCGCGGTGCGCGTCAGGCATTCCGAGATGCCGATGTCGATGCCGCCCCAGCCTTGAGTCTGGCCGGCGGAATAGTTCCAGCCTTCCGGGCGGCCGCCGATCACGTGGCGCATCGTGTCGCCGTAGACGCCGACGCCATCCGGCATGTTGCCTGTCTTGAAGACCATCGGCTCCTTGGGCAGGCGCTCGGCCACCGGCGGCAGCTTGCCGGTCTTGACGAATTTCTCGGTGACCCATTCCGGCTCGTGATATTCCGGCAGAGCCTTGAATTCCAAGATGGAATCGCGCGGGACATAGGTAATCTTGCCCTGCGCCGGAAATGGCGGCTGCTCGGGCACTTCGGTCGGCTCGGAAGCCCAGGCATGCAACGCGAAGGCGGAAACGCCGAGCATCAGCGCGGCTCCCAGCTTCATACGGCGATTGGTTCTCATCGTTTCTCTCTCCCTCATGCTTCATGCCGTACCGAGATGGAACGGCTTGCTCCTCAAGCATTTTCTCTGCAGCTTCCGCCTGACGCGACGCCCGGTCTACAACCTTGGTAAATTCACTTCAGCGAACCATACAGTCAGATCATTGTTGTTCACGCGACGGGTGGCCCACTCTCCGTCATCCCTGTGCTCGCCACAGGAACGACGGAGGAGGTGGCGGCTCCCGTTTTTCGGCAAACACTGACAGGAAGCCACACAACCACGATCTCCAAACTCGGCTCAGCTCGCGGCCTTGAGCTTCGTTGCTTCCTTTTCGGCACGCAATTCGTCAATCGAGCGAACCTCGCGGCGGGCAACGCCCTTCCAGTCGCGGGTCTTGACCGTCGATTTGCTCAGGCGCTCCTTGGCGGCCGGGACGGCATGGGCATATTGCGGCAGCCACTCGGACTGGGCCACGACCATCTCGTCGACCATCTGCCAGACTTCTTCCGGCGTGCAGATGGCGCCGACCAGCGGGTCATGCAGCACAGCCAGTTTCAGGAGATCGATATCGCCGGAAATGGCCGCGTGGACCGACATGCGCTGGACATTGATCGAGGAAATGCAGGTGGCGGCGCAGGCTTCCGGCAGGGTGATGCCGGCAACCATGTTGATGCCGAAGCGATCGACGAAGCCGGGCGATTCGATGATCGCATCCGCCGGCAGGTTGGTGATGACGCCGTTGTTCTTGACGTTGAAATGGCCACGATAGACCCGCCCGGTTTCCAAGGCTTCCAGGATATGGCTGGCATGCTCGTTGGAGCGGCGGGCCGGATCGATCGGCTTGCCGGCATCTTCGAGGAACTGCGGGAACTCCGTCTCGAACCAGTTGCGGGTCTCGGTGGAGTAGCGCAGATAGCCGCCGGTTTCGCCGTGGATCCAGTCGGACATGTCGATCCAGCGGGTAATTTCCTCCGGCCGCTTGCGGTACCAGGGCAGGTATTCCGACAGATGGCCGTTGCTCTCCGTGGAATAGACGCCGAAACGCTTCAAAACGTCGATGCGCAGCTTTTCCTGCTGCGAGAAAACCGGGTGCGTCTCGAAGGCTGCGATCAGTTCTTGCCTACCGATCTTGCGGCCCTTGACGCGGACATCGGTGAACCAGGTCTGGTGGTTGATGCCGGAGCAAATGTAATCCAGCTCGCCATCCTTGGCACCGAGGATCTCGGCGATCTGTTCGGCGCCGTGCTGGACGCCGTGGCACAGGCCGATCGTGTCGACCTTGCCATATTCGATCGCTGCCCAGGTGTTCATCGCCATCGGATTGGCATAATTGAGGAATTTCGCGCCGGGCTCGGCCAGCTCGCGGATGTCCTTGCAGAAGTCGAGGATGACCGGGATGTTGCGCTGGCCATAGAGAATGCCGCCGGCGCAGATCGTATCGCCGACGCACTGGTCGACACCGTATTTCAGGGGGATGCGGATATCATCGGCGTAGGCGGCGAGACCGCCGACGCGCACGCAGGAAATGATATAGCGGGCACCCGTGATCGCCTCGCGCCGGTCGGTCGATGCGGTGACCTTGGCGGGCAGATTGTTGGCTTCGACTATTCTGTCGAGGATCGCCTTGATCATGCCCAGATTGTGCTCGCTTAAGTCGGTGAGCGCGAACTCTACGTCGCTGAACTCCGGCACGCAGAGAATATCGGTGAAGAGTTTCTTGGTGAAGCCGACGCTGCCGGCGCCAATAATGGCTATCTTGAAGCTGCTCATGCTGTCCTCGTCGCTAGGTCGTTGGCCGGGAAGAGCGGGCAGGGTAAAATCAATGCGCGACAAACGAAGCATTTCAATGCTTTTGGCCGCCCGCCTCTCCCTGTTGATGCCGCTTCAGCCCCGCTTATTTTCCCTTATTGAAGGGTATCTTGCTTTGTTGAGGGGCATTATGCGTATAATACCGGCCGTCGCCAGAGAGGTATTGTGCTTTCGTGGGTAATTCTGTGCTGAAAAGACTGATCGAAAATGGGCCGGTGATGCGGACGGTTTCGTTGCCGCGCGGACGCCATAGCCTGCACACTATGCCAACCAGCACGGGCTACGAGATTCGCACCGATGCGAGCTATGACTGGGACGGCAGAAAGCGCGGCCAGACGCCGTTTACCGTGCTGCAGCACACGATCGCCGGGGCTGGGAACCTGCGTTATGAAAGCCGCAATTATCGTGTGCGCGAAGGCGAAACCCTGCTCGTGCTTGTGCCGCACAATCACCGTTACTGGCTGGAGCAGAACGGCCGCTGGGAGTTTTTCTGGATTTCCATGAATGGCGAGGAGGCGCTGCGCATCCACCGGGCGATCCTTGCGACCACTGGTCCGGTGCTCAACCTGAAGCCGGAGACGGTCGAACGGCTGGCCGATTGCAGTTTGCGGCTCATATCCGGCGGCGCCGATGCGCCGGGCAGCGCGTCGGCCATCGCCTATGAGGCGGCGATGGTGCTCTATGACGATGTCTTCGGTTCCCATCCGGTCTTCAGCCAGGAATACCGGACGATGCAGCACGTGCTCGACCATATCAATACCCATCTCGAACAGCCGCTGCCGGTCGAGAAGCTGGCGGAGGTGTCGGGCCTCAGTCGGGCGCATTTTTCGCGGGTCTTCGCCATCAGCGAGGGTATGCCGCCGGCGGAATTCGTTCTGCGCAAACGGTTGCAGCGGGCAACGAAGCTTTTGACCAAGGCGGCGCATCTTTCGGTGAAGGAGGTGGCGATCATGTCCGGGTTCGAGGACCCGAACTATTTCGCCAAGGTATTTCGCCGCTATTTCGGCGCCAGCCCGACGGAATTCCGCACGACGGGCATGTATTCCAGCATTGCGACCGGCAGTCGGACCTCGGTGAGTTCGGCCGCCGGATAGGCTTCAGTAAAATAGATGCCAGGGTGTGATGAAGGTCTGGCTTGCCTGCTGATCGCGTTCCTGGTCGATTGCGATCGCCTCTTCCCGGGCCTTGCGCGCTGCGATGTCCACCCGAACCGGCTTTTCCGCCTTCGGCGGAGGCGTGAGGTAACCAAGCGTCATTCCACCGTGATAAAACATTCCGTTCTCCGACTTGAGCCAGTGACCTGTTACCCGGTCTTGGCCACAATCCTGACATAATCGGCGCCGGTGTCAATAGTCTATCAAATCTATGCCTTATTCACCTTTTGTTTGCTATCCGGCCGCTGTCCGAGTTGGTGTAGAACCAGATCGAATTGCTTTCCTTCTCGACGAAGGGCGCCATCGGCTGCATATGCTGGCCGGATTCCTCCACGCCGAGGCGGGGCGACGAGCCGAAGAAATGGCGCGGTTCCGGGCGGACTTGGCCAAGGTTGCCGCATTCAGTCGAACGGCGCAGACAGATGTGCAGCCGAACCGGCCCGTGTCAGCAGACCTTATCCGGGGAACCGGAGCGGGCTGAAGGTCTGCGGATCGAGCGCCCGCGTCTTGAATTCATCGGGCTCTGGATTTCCGGTCAGAAGGCTTGCCGCCAGAGTGCCAAGTGCCGGGGAGGTCAGGATACCGAAGCCACCCTGCCGGCCAGCCAGAAGAAATCCGAGTGGTCACGGGCAGGGCCGATCACCGGCAGCTTGTCGGGCGAGAAGCTGCGCATGCCCGCCCAGCTCTTGGCGATGCGGTGGACCGGGATTGTCGTGGCTTCCTCGACATAATGGGCGGCCCAGGCGATATCGATTTCCTCCGGCTGCACGTCGCCCGGTTCGCACGGTGTCGCGTCGGCTGGGCATGCCAGCAGGCGGCCGGCATCCGGTTTCATGTAGAAATCCTCGTCAAGCTCGTTGATCTCCGGCATGGCCGAGATATCGATGCTCGGGGGCGGATCGATGAGGATGGCGGTGCGGCGATGTGGGACGATGCCGAGTGGCTTGACCCCGAACAGGGCCGCCGTCTGGTCCGCCCAGCCGCCAGCGGCATTGACGACGGTTCTGGCACGGATGGTGCCGGTGGGCGTTTCGATCGTCCAGACGCTGCCGTCGTGGCGGGCCGAGAGGACGCCGTGGCGTTCGCGGATGTCCACACCGCTTCGGCGCGCGCCCCGAACATAGCCCTGCAGCAGGCTCTCGACCTCGATATCCCAGAAATTCGGATCGTGAAAGCCTGCAGCCGCGTAACCGGGCTTCAGGATCGGCAGGCGTTCCAGCAGTTCTTCCTCATCCAGGGGTAAGAGTTCCGGCGTGAAGGCGAGTTCGGAGCGAAAGACCGCATCCAGCCTCGCTGCTTTTTCCGTCGTTGCGATCGTCACGCCGCCGCGCCGCTTCAGAAGTGGGGTATCCGAAAATCCGTCAGGGGGACTGTCGAAGAAATCCTTGGTGATGGCAGCAAGCTGGCAGACCTCCGGCGCGTTGTAGCGCAGCACGAATTCGGCGGCGGAACGGCCGGTGCTGTGATAGCCGAGCGTCGTTTCGCGTTCGAGCACGACGGTGGAGCGGTGGGACCTAAGGAAATAGGCCAGCGACAGGCCGGCAATGCCGCCGCCGATGATCGCCACGTCGAATGTCTGCATGTCGCCCTGCCTTTCGCGGTGTTGCGGACGTGACCGTAGAGGCGAGCCGGTTTGTGTTCAAATTTATAGTCTCGAAGTGGACTATAAGCCGGATTGATCGGCGACGCCTGTAATCAAGAGCCTCGCCAGCCGCTTCAGCGCCATGCTGACGGCGGGTTGCTGCACAGGAGAAGCCGGTTGGCGGCGGCCGTGATGCTGCCTCCTCGATGAGCACGACGATGGTACGCAACAGGTTTCAGTCGAGATTGTGGGCGAAGCATTCGAGGCGATTGTCGGGCATGGGAATCGTCATCAGAGGGAAACGAGGCCGGACGGTAGCCGGTTCATGATCTCATGGCCATCGGCCGTGACCAGCAACTGGTTCTCGATGATCATGCCGCCGACGCCATCGACATACCAGGGCGTCTCGAAGGCCAGCACCATGCCGGGCTCGATGATCACGTCGGATTGCCGCGACACGAACGGCCATTCCTCGCTGCCGAGCCCGGCGCCCAGCCCATGGCCGAAATGGCCGCGCGTGTAGCCGGGGAATCCCGCCTTGCCCATCGCTTCGGTGGTGATCCGGTGGACCTCGTGCATCGCCACGCCGGGTCTGATCACGGCAATCCCCGTATCATAGGCTGTCTGTAGCGCATCGAACAGCCGGCTCTGCAGCGGCGAGGGATTGCCGCAGACGAAGGTGCGGCCTGTATCGGATGTATAACCGGCGATGAGGCAGCCGACATCGACCTTGATCAGGTCTCCGGGCGCAACCATGCCGCCGCGCGTCCATGGATTCTGGCCGACAGAGACATATTCCCAGAGGCCTGTGAGGTTGTCGACCTTGCGCCGTTTGGCTTCCGCGTGTGCGCCCGCCTCCCACGCGGTAGCCAAGGCATCACGGCTGACGCCGACAGCAATTTCTTCCCGCAACGCGACGATGCCGGCTTCGGCCAGTTGCACGGCCATGCGCAGGTGGGCGATTTCGGCCGGTGACTTGATCATCTTCAACCGGCGAACCAAATCGGTCGTATCGATCAGCGTGGCGCCCGGCAGGGCGGATGCCAACAGTTGGAAATCGGAGACCGAAAGGCTGTCGAATTCGACGCCGATCCGGCCCTTGTCCAGCCCGCGATCCCGCAGGAGCGATGCTGCAAGGCTGAAGCCATGGGTGGCATCGAAGGTTTCCGGACGCTGGAAGCCGGCGGGGCGACGTTGGCGTGTCCATGCCGCCTGGATAAGCTCTTCCGGCGATGCGGCCTCCATTCCGCGGATATCGCCGGTCTCGACCCAGATCGGGTTGCTGCGGATATCGGCAATCGTGCTTGCGGCGCGAAAGGCGGCTTCGAACAGGTCGGTGACAACGGCTGCGGCATCTTCAGCGGGATCGGCGGGAATGATGGCCACGACCGCGCCTGCCCGCCGCCACATCGTCGCGACCCCGGCTGGTGCACCGGTGGCATAGGTAAAGCTTTCCGGCGACAGAAGCAGGAGGGCGTCCAGTCCCGCCGCCTGCATCATCCGCGCCGCGCGTGCCCTGTCGAGATGAGCCCCATCGAGGTGAGTCATGCTGTTTTCCGTTCACCGCCGGACCGCCGTCTTCCATTCCCGGAATGCATGAGGCAGTGCCGCATTTTCGTTTGTATCGCTTCGACCGGCTTGCCATAACGGGCACAAGAAGGAAAGCAACGGGAGGACGCCATGGCTCAAAGACAGGAATTCCAGTGGGACGATGCTTTCCTGCTGGAGGATCAACTTTCCGAAGATGAGCGGATGATCCGCGACACGGCGCGCGCCTATGCGCAGGACAAGCTGCAGCCGCGCGTCATCGACGCCTATCGCAATGAGACATCCGATCCCTCGATTTTCCGCGAAATGGGTGAACTCGGCCTGCTCGGCGTGACGGTGCCGGATACCTATGGCGGCGTCGGCGCGTCCTATGTGGCTTATGGCCTGATTGCCCGCGAGGTCGAGCGCGTCGATTCCGGATATCGCTCGATGATGAGCGTACAGTCATCGCTGGTGATCTATCCGATCCATGCTTACGGCTCCGAGGAGCAGCGCCAAAAATACCTGCCGAAGCTGATCAGCGGCGAATGGATCGGCTGCTTTGGCCTCACCGAGCCCGATGCCGGTTCCGATCCGGGCGGCATGAAGACCCGTGCCGTAAAGACCGATAGCGGTTACCGTTTGAGCGGTTCGAAGATGTGGATTTCGAACGCGCCGATCGCCGATGTCTTCGTCGTCTGGGCGAAGTCGGAAGCGCATGGCAATGCCATTCGCGGTTTCGTGCTGGAAAAGGGCATGAAGGGCCTTTCGGCGCCGAAGATCGGCGGCAAGCTGTCGCTGCGCGCCTCCATCACCGGCGAAATCGTCATGGATAATGTCGAAGTCGGCGAAGACGCGTTGCTGCCGAATGTCGAGGGGCTGAAAGGCCCGTTCGGTTGCCTTAACCGTGCCCGTTACGGCATTTCCTGGGGCGTTTTGGGTTCGGCGGAATTCTGCTGGCATGCGGCCCGGCAATATGGCCTCGACCGCAAGCAGTTCGGCAAGCCGCTGGCGCAGACGCAACTGTTCCAGAAGAAGCTCGCCGACATGCAGACGGAAATCACTCTTGGCCTGCAGGCATCGCTGCGCGTTGGCCAATTGATGGATGCCGGCCGCATGGCCCCGGAAATGATCTCGATCGTCAAGCGCAACAATTGCGGCAAGGCGCTGGATATCGCCCGGCAGGCACGCGACATGCATGGCGGCAACGGCATTTCCGAGGATTACCAGGTCATGCGCCACATGGTGAACCTCGAGACGGTCAATACCTACGAGGGCACCCATGACGTGCACGCCCTCATCCTCGGCCGCGCCCAGACAGGGCTGCAGGCTTTCTTCTGAGCGGGATAAGGGATCAGGCATGGAAACGCCGCTGCAGGGTCTGAAGGTTCTCGAGCTTGCTCGCATCCTGGCCGGCCCATGGATCGGCCAGACGCTCGCCGATCTCGGCGCCGATGTGATCAAGGTCGAAAGCCCGGCTGGCGACGACACCCGCACCTGGGGTCCGCCCTTCATCGAGGGCGAGGGCGGCGAACATCTGGACGCCGCCTATTTCCATGCCTGCAATCGCGGCAAGCGTTCCGTCGTGCTCGATTTCACTACGGAAGAGGGGCAGGAGGCCGTGCGGCGCCTCGCCGCGCAGTCGGATGTCCTGCTCGAAAACTTCAAGGTCGGTGGCCTCGCCAAATACGGGCTGGATTATGAAAGCCTGAAGAGGATCAATCCGCGGCTGATCTATTGTTCGGTCACCGGCTTCGGGCAGGATGGTCCCTATGCCCATCGTGCCGGCTACGATTATATCATTCAGGGCATGAGCGGCATCATGGACCTGACGGGCGATCCGGAGGGCGAACCGCAGAAGATCGGCGTTGCCTTTGCCGATATCTTCACCGGTCTCTACGGTGTCATCGCCATCCAGGCCGCATTGCACATGCGCGAACGGACGGGCGTCGGCCAGCAGGTCGATATGGCACTGTTCGACAGTATGACCGGGGTGCTTGCCAACCAGGCGCTGAACTTCCTCGTCTCGGGCAAGTCGCCGCGCCGGCTCGGCAATGCCCATCCGAACATCGCGCCCTATCAGGTCCTCCCCGTCGCCGACGGCCATCTGATCGTCGCCGTCGGCAATGACCGGCAGTTCGTCAAGTTCTGCGCGCTTCTGGGGCTGGATGAGCTTGCGACCGACCCGCGTTATCTCACCAATGCCGGCCGGGTGAAGCATCGCGATACGCTGACGCCGGAACTGACGGTGCGGACCCAGACATTCGACCGTGACACGCTTCTCGCCATGCTGGAGGCGGCCGGTGTACCGGGCGGACCGATCAACACGGTCGCGGACGTCTTCTCTGACCCGCAGATCATCCACCGCGGTATGCGGGTCGATACACCGCATACCGGGTCAGCCACCGGAACGGCGCCCGGCGTGCGCACGCCGGTGACTTTTTCGGACGCGGAACTGGCTCTGGAGCGTGGTTCTCCGAGGCTGGGGGAGCACACGGATGAGGTTCTGGCCGAGATCGGGATGAAAGCCTGAGGCATGCAAACAACGACCCTTTGATGATAAATCTGCATCGTTGTTTAAGGAGATCGGATCGATCTGTGTCACTGTCGTTCTGGATGGCGAAATGTTGAAGAGGGCGCAGATCTATACAGGGCTGACGACGAAGTCGGCCGTTATCCGGCACGCCTTGCAATCGCTCACATACCTTGAAGCCGGAAAAAAGCTCGCGGAACTTGGCGGCAGCCAGCCGGATCTGGAAGATATTCCACGACGGCGCCCGTGGGCTGATGGCGAATCCGAGTAGCCTCCGCCCTCAAATATTCCCCATGCAGAGATATTTCATCTCCAGATAGTCCTCGGCGCCGTGGCGGGAGCCTTCGCGGCCGATGCCGGATTGTTTGAGACCGCCGAAGGGGGCGGCTTCGGAGGACATGCGGCCGGTATTGATGCCGATCATGCCGTATTCCAGTGCTTCGGCGACCCGCCAGACCTTTTTCAGCTCGGTCGCGTAGAAATAGGCCGCAAGGCCGTAGATCGTGTCATTGGCCTGCAGGATAACGTCTTCCATCGTTTCGAAGCGGATGATCGGGGCGACCGGACCGAAGGTTTCGTCGCAGGCGACTAGCATGCCCTTGCTGACATTGGAGAGAACCGTCGGCTCGAAGAAGGTGCTGGAGACGCGCTTGCCGCCGCTCAGCAGGGTCGCGCCTTTCGAGGTCGCGTCGTTCACATGGGCCTCGACCTTCTCGATGGCCCGGCTGTCGATCAGCGGACCGATGGTGACGCCCTTGGAAAAGCCGTCGCCGACCTTGAGATTGGCGACCTCGGCGGCCAGCTTGGCAGCGAATTCGTCATGGACCGCGCTCTGGACATAGATACGGTTGGCGGAGGTGCAGGTCTGGCCGGCATTGCGGAATTTCGCCTGGATCGCGCCATCGACGGCCGCGTCGATATCGGCGTCATCGAAGACGATGAAGGGCGCGCTGCCGCCAAGCTCGAGGCTCACCTTCTTGATCTGGTCGGAACATTGCCGCATCAGGATTCGTCCGACTTCGGTCGAGCCGGTAAAGGAGATCTTGCGCACGCGCGGATTGGCGCAGAGTTCGCGGCCGATCGCATCGCCTTCCGAAGCAAGCACGAGATTGAGCACGCCCTTTGGAAAGCCTGCCCGAACCGCCAGCGCATACATGGCGAGCGCCACCAGCGGCGTCTGTTCGGCAGGCTTGAGGATGACCGTGCAGCCGACCGCCAGCGCCGGCGAAATTTTTCGCGCCACCATGGAGGCAGGAAAATTCCACGGCGTGATGGTGCCGACCACGCCGACGGGCTGCTTGATCACCAGCATGCGCCGGTCCGTCGAAGGGGCGGGGATGGTCTCGCCGTAAACCCGCTTGGCTTCTTCCGCATACCACTCGATATAGGCTGCGGCGTGCTGCACCTCGGAACGGGCCTCGTTCAGCGGCTTGCCCATTTCGGCGGTGAGGATGGCGGCAAGATCGTCGAGATGCAGGATGACCAGATCGTGCCAGCGGCGCAATATTTTGCTGCGGTCGCCGGCCGGCCGTTCGGCCCAGGGGAACTGCGCCGCATAGGCATTGTCGATCGCGGTGCGGGTTTCCGCCAAGCCCATGTCGGGCAGGGTCGCGAGCAGGGCGCCGTTGGCGGGATTGAGGACGTCGAAGGTCTGTGCGGCGGGATCGAGCGGCGTATTCACCAGGCCGAGTAGATCTGGCTCCTTCACGTGAGCGATCAGCGTTTCCGTAAAGATCATCGATGATCCCTTCTGGCGAGCCGGACGGCAAAGGCGGTGACGGTAGTGACGACCGCAGGCGATGCCGTTAGCCGATAAAGACAGCCGGGTCCACCGGGCAGCGAGCCGCCCGATGGAGAAATCAATGATAAGCGCGGCTCAGCCCCGGGCTTCCAGGATCGACGCTTCGAGGATGTCGAGGGCCTCGGCGAAGACGCCGTCCTGGATGGTGATCGGTGCCAGGAAGCGGATGACATTGCCGTGCACGCCGCAGGTCAGCAAGATCAGGCCCTTTTCAAGGGCTTTCAGGCGTACGCTGTTGGCGAAATCGGCGCTCGGCAGGTTGGTCGTGACGTCGTTGAACTCGACGGCGTTCATGAAGCCAGGGCCGCGGATATCGACGATCTCCGGTACCTTGTCGCGGATCGCCGCGAGACGCTGCTTCAGGCGGCCACCGAGCTGTTCGGCGCGGTTGCAGAGGTCCTCGTCCTTGATGACGTCGAGAACGGCATGCGCCGCCGCGACGCCGATCGGGCTGCCGCCATAGGTGCCGCCGAGACCGCCGGGGCCGGGGGCATCCATGATTTCCTTGCGGCCGGTGACAGCAGCGATCGGGAAGCCGCCGCCAAGGCCCTTGGCCATGGTGGTCAGGTCGGCGGTGACGCCGTAATGTTCCATCGCGAACAGCTTGCCGGTGCGGGCAAAGCCGGTCTGCACTTCGTCGGCGATCAGCAGGATGCCGTGCTGGTCGCATATGTCGCGAAGCGCCTTCATGAAGCTGACGGGAACGGGATAGAAGCCACCTTCGCCCTGCACCGGCTCGACGATGATGGCGGCGACGCGGTTCGGATCGACATCGGCAGCAAACAGTTTCTTCAGGACAGCAAGTGACTGCTCGACGGTCGTGCCGTGCATCTCGACCGGGAAGGGGGCATGGAAGACGTCGCCCGGCATGGCGCCGAAGCCGACCTTGTAGGGCACGACCTTGCCGGTCAGCGCCATGCCCATGAAGGTGCGGCCGTGAAAGCCGCCCGAGAAGGCGATGACGGCTTGGCGGCCGGTGGCGGCGCGGGCGATCTTGACGGCATTTTCGACTGCCTCGGCGCCGGTGGTGACGAAGATGGTCTTCTTCTCGAAATTACCGGGGACGATTGCGTTCAGGCGCTCGGCGAGCTCAACATAGTTCTCGTAGGGAACGACCTGGTGGCAGGTATGGGTGAAGCGATCGAGCTGCGCCTTGACGGCCTCGATGACGCGCGGATGGCGGTGACCCGTGTTGACGACCGCGATGCCGGCGGCGAAATCGATGTAGCGATTGCCGTCCTTGTCCCAGATTTCAGCGTTCTCGGCCCGATCTGCATAAATCTGCGTTGTCATGCCCACACCGCGGGAAATGGCTGCATTCTTGCGATCGGTCAAACTGGTCACGGCTATCATCCTGAAAAGCGAGGGAATTGAATTTGTAAATCCTATATTTTTTCTGTAGGTTTGCAAATTAATTATAGTGATCGGAAATGCAGCTTTTGTGATGCTTTTTCTTGTGCGTCGCGACGATGTGTGGCTACGTTGGCGCCTTACACGCCGAATGCATATTTTTTGATACTTCGAACATGCTGGATTTTGCGGCTGACGCCCCGATGGGCTTCGTGGTTTTCCCGCACAGTTGTAACGCGCAGCCATCAGGAGAATGATGCAATGACCGCAGATGCCATTATCCGTGCCCGCATTGATTCCGCCACAAAGCAGAAAGCGATCGCGGCCCTCGATGCCATGGGTCTGTCCGTTTCCGACGCCATCCGCCTCCTGATGCTGCGCATTGCCGAGGAAAAGCGCCTGCCTTTCGAACTGAAAGTCCCGGAAGTCGAGACCGTGCCGGCAATCGAGCGCGATATGCGCCGCCGCGACACCGGCGAAGATCTCTTCCGCGACCTGGAACATTGATGACATGACGCTTTCGTGTGGCCTCCGATGAGCGATGCCATGACCGTTCGATACAAGGTCGCCGAGGCAGCCAGGCTCGCCGGCGTGTCAGCCTCGACCTTGAGGCTCTGGGAAACGCAGGGGCTCGTCGTGCCGGAGCGCTCCGCCACCGGCCACCGGCAATATAGCGAAGGCGATGTCGCCCAGCTGAAGCGCATTTCGTGGTTCCGGGCCGAACGCGGCCTCAATCCCGCAGCCATTCGCGAAGCGCTGGAGGCCGAGGCCGGCGAGCAGGATGATCCCGGTTCGGCCGTGAACACTGAATCCACCCCGATCTCGCAGGTTGGCCGCAAGCTCAGGAGCATGCGGCACGCGGCAGGCAAGACGCTGGAGCAGGTCGCCGGTGATGTCGGCATTGCAGCCTCTGTCCTTTCGACGCTGGAGCGGACATCGCAGGGTGTCTCGGTGGCGGTGCTGCACAATCTCGCCGAATATTTCGGAACGACGGTCTCCAGCCTTTCGGGCGAAGACGAGCCGGAGGTTCGGACATTGGTGCGCGCCGGCGAATGGCGAGCCTGGCCGCGCACCACGCCGGGTGTCACCGTCCAACTCCTGGCTGAAGGCCGCAACCAGATGGATTGCCATCGTTTCGTGCTGGAACCCGGCGCCTCCAGCGAGGGCGCCTACAAGCACGAAGGCGAGGAATTCGTCTATGTCCTGTCCGGCCGGGTCGAGTTCGTGCTGGATTCCGATCAGTTCCACGATCTTCATCCCGGCGACTCGCTCTATTTCGAAAGCCGCCGGCATCACGCCTGGTCGAACCGGCACGATGGCGAGACCGTGCTTTTGTGGATCAATACACCTCCGACATTCTGAAGAATTCCTCTTCCCGCCGCTCGTCGTTTGTTTCATCGGCATCGCGGTGCGCCGGGAAGACAACGATCTTCGTGTAAAGCTGAACAAGGCGTTCGCCATATCCGCACTGACAAGACGATCACCGACAAGTATTTCACGGTTGACGTCTGAAGTCGGCCATCGAAAACGGAGGCCGTCGTGCCGGCGTCGAAAAGAGGTCGATGGAGCGGTGTGGATGCCGAATTTCCCAAGACGGCGCCAACGTGCATCAAGTCACTGAATCGACGAAGGAATATCCAGAAATTCCATGAACTATATCGCGCATTTTACTTTGGTTAATATCCGATAAAGCAAATAGAAATGCGTCAAAATTGCCATGTGCGCCGCGCAGAGCTGACTTGTTTCTATCGCTACTTCCAAAGTGGAGCGGGAAGTGCTATCTGACGCTCGTAAACAACCTTATGGAGCTTATCATGTTTTCGCAGCGCAAGCTGTCGAGCCCGTCTGATCGCGGCTTTGTCCAGATGATCTGGAACGCGATCCTTCTCGTTCAGACCCGTGAAACGAACTCTCTCATGACAGGGCGCAATCGCTAGGACCAATCGCCATTCAGCCCATTCCGGCCTGCGCTGAATCTCGCTCGATCCTTAGGCAGATATAGCGGCCGGAAAGATGACCGAGGCTTTCAGTCCCTTGCCATCCGGCCCTTCGCCCAGCGTGAGATGTCCGCCGAACAGTCCGGCGATTTCTTCGACGATCGGAAGACCCAATCCCATTCCCGGAGCTTGCCCGCGTCCGCCGCGCGCAAAACGCTGGCGCGCGACCTGCCGACTGTCCGGCGGGATGCCCGGGCCGTTGTCTTCGACGTCGAGCCTAATTTCTGCCGGCTGCGCGGCGACGCGCACCGTCACTTCCGCCCCCGTGCCGGCATAGGCAATCGCGTTCTCGATCAGATTGCGCAGCAATTCGCCGATCAGCAGCGCTTCCGCCCGGATGGTTGCCGTGCCCTCGCCCTCGAAACCGAGATCGATGCCGGCGTCGCGCGCGCCGGGCACGTGATCCCCCGTCAATTCCTGCGCCAGAGCCGTCAGGTCGATGGTCGCCAGCGGCTGCGGTTCGCTTGAGCCAGCCGCGTCGATTTTCGCCATGAGCAGCAATTGCGCCAGGATGCGCTCGGCATGCGCGACGGCCTCGTCGCCCTTGCGGGCAGCGCCCTGCGCTTCCTCCAGCGTCGTTGCGCGGGCGGAAAGCGCGAGCTGGGTGCGGATGATTGCCAGCGGCGTGCGCATCTGGTGGCTGGCATTGCCGGTGAAATGGCGCAGCGCATCCAGCGCCGATTGCAGGCGAACCATGAAGGAATTGACGGTCTCGACGAGTCCCTGGACCTCGCTCGGCACCTGCTGGTCGATCGGATGGAGATCATCCGGATTGCGCTCGGCGATCGCATCCCCAAGCCGATAGAGCGGGCGCAGCGAAAACGTGACCGCGATCCAGACGATCACCGCCGCTCCGAGAATCATCATGCCGAGGCGAAAGGCCGAGCGCAGCAGGATGGCCTGCGTCAGTTGCCGCCGGGCGATGGTCGTTTCGGCGACGGTGACGACGAAAGGCACGGAATTGATGCCGGTCGAGGCGGATCGTTCGAGCGCCGCGACCCGGATTGGTTCGCCACGGAATTGTGCATCGGCATAGACGGCCGACTGGCCCTCCATGTCGGTGATCGATGGCAGGTTCTGGTAGCCGGTGATGAACCGGCCGGGCGGACCGTCGACGCGGTAGAATACCCGGTCCTGCGCCGCCGAGGTCAGCATTTCCAGCGCCACATAGGGAATATCGACTTCGAGCGAACCGTCCTCGGCCACCACGACACGCTCGGCGATCGCCAGCGCCGAGCCGGCGAGCACCCGATCGGAGACGACATTGGCGGTTTTTACCGCCTCGCGATAGGTGTCGATCAGGGCGAGCGCGCCGATCACCGCCGTGGAGATCAGAAGCCAGGCAAGCAGCCGGCGGCGCAGCGAATAGGCGGCGGCAACCATCATCCGCCTGCCGTCTTGTCGAGATAATAGCCGATGCCGCGCGCCGTGCGCACGGTGAGCCCATGCGGCGCCAGGCGCTTGCGCAGCCGGCTGACATATTGCTCGATGGCGTTGGCGCTGAGATCGTCGTCAAAGGCGGTCAGCGACTGGATGATCGCCTCCTTGGCGACGACCTTGCCGGCCCGCATGAACAGGATTTCCAGCAAACCCAGTTCGCGGGCGGGAATATCGACGGTGATACCATCGGCGGAAAATGTCCGCGAGTTGAGGTCCAGCGACACGTTGCCATAGCTGACCAGAGAGGATCGCAAGCCCGCCTGGCGCCTCAAAAGCACGCGGACGCGGGCTTCGAACTCGCTGACGTCGAAAGGCTTGATCATGTAATCGTCGGCGCCGAGATCGAGCCCCTTGATCTTTTCTTCCTGCGTGCCGCGTGCGGTCAGGATGAGCACCGCGGCCTTGTTCTGCCGTGCCCGCATCGAGCGCAGAACGTCGAGCCCATCCATTTCCGGCAATGTCAGGTCGAGGATGACGAGATCGAAGGTTTCGGTCGATGCCACGGCATCGGCAGAGGCGCCGTCGGAGACGATATCCACGGCATAGCCGCTGCCGCGCAATATCGCCGACAGCCCCTGCGACAGCGCCAGATTGTCCTCGACCAAAAGAATGCGCAATTCCGTGTTCTCCCTTGGGGCATAATATTGCATGGGGCGGGAAACGGAAGCCGGATTTGCAGGGATTGGTCCGGGGATTCAAGGCTTTATGATGCCTTTGGGCAAGGATACCCAAAGGCTGCGTGACGGATGGGAGAATTCGGCCCGATCAGGCCGCGGGCTTTGCCTGCGGCCAGGTCAGATAGACATATTCGGAGCCGACCGTGCCGAAATAGGCATTGTCGCCGGTGGTCTTGTCGACATAGCTGCCCTCGGCCGTCTTGGTGAAGGCGGCATCGGCGTCGCGCGACAGATGCGCCTTGAGGAACGCGCTCCAGCCGGATTTCTCGATTGCCGCGCCCGCCTTGCTGTCGGTGTCCTTCTCGTCGGCGCTGCCGGTATCCCAGGCCTTGATGGTGACGCCGCTCAGCGGATCGGCGACGGTGAGCGTTCCGGCTTCCAGCGCCGCCAGCATGGATTTTCCCTGCGCGCTCGTTCCGGCCGTCTCCGCCATCGCTTCCAGTGATTTTTTGAGCCCGGCCATGAACGAGGCCGTCGTGACATCGTTGGAAATGGCCGGCTCCTCCGTCTCGGTCGTCGCCGGCGACAGCGAGGACAGGAGCGCGGACAGCGTCTGCGAGGAGGAGCTTGACGTGTCTATTCCGTAGCGCTGCAGCAACGCCGTGCGGCTGTTGCCGGTGTCGGACTGCTGCTCGGTCTCCTTCAGCGCTTTCAGAAGAAACTGCGCGGACTGAAGACGAACGGACTGGAGGGGCGTAACCATGGAAAATCCCGTTATTGTGATCACCGCTTCCGGTTCATCCGGTGCTGCAGGGCGAATACGAACTGGCCGCGTGATCATCCCCGGCGGTCGGACCCTAGGCCGCGAAACCTGTGCGGGCCTATCTCGATGGGTTCTGTCCCAAAGCCCATCGCTTGTGCAGGCCCGTCCCTTGTGCAGGTGCGGTCGCTGCTGCAAGATGGTTCCATGCGGTTCCTTCTTCCCTTTCTCGGTCTCCTTGCCTTTCCGGCCATGGCCCAGCCGGTCATGTTTCCGGCCCTCTCCGGCAAAGCAGCCGCGCAGACAGTCGTCGTCTATTCGTCGCTTGACGAGCCTTTGGCCAAGCCGATGATCGCCGGCTTCCAGGCTCAAAATCCCGATGTGGCGGTGCGCTACGAGGACATGCTGACCGGCGAGATATACGACCGGATCGTCAAGGAGACCGATGCCGGGCAAAAGACCGCGGATTTTGCCTTTTCCTCGGCCATGGACCTGCAGGTGAAGCTCAGCAATGACGGCTATGCGCAGCGCAGCGACCTGCCGATGTCGGGCCGCTGGCCATCCTGGGCGAACTGGCGCAACACT
The DNA here is from genome assembly GCF_035497515.1 of Pararhizobium sp. Lineage (GTDB taxonomy): Bacteria > Pseudomonadota > Alphaproteobacteria > Rhizobiales > Rhizobiaceae > Pararhizobium. Next base: position 32,019 of record NZ_DATJDJ010000176.1, read on the forward strand.
GCCTATGCCCTGACCTTCGAGCCGGCGGTCTTCGTCTATCACAAGCCGAGCTTCACCACGCAAAAGCCGCCCTCGACCCGTGCCGAATTCGTCGATTACCTCAAGCGGCAGGGAAGCGCCGTCTACGGCAAGATCGGCACCTATGATATCGAGCGCTCCGGCGTCGGCTTCCTGTTCATGGCGCGCGACCAGGAGCAGTTCGGCGATATCTGGTCGGTAATACAGGCGATGGGTGCCGCGGGGGTGAAACTCTATTCCACCAGTTCGGCCATTCTCGAGCGGGTGTCGGACGGGCGTTTCGTGCTCGGCTACAACATCCTCGGCTCTTATGCCGCCGACTGGGCCTCGCGTCATCCCGATGTCGGCATCGTGCTGCCGCGCGACTATACCGTCGTCATGTCGCGCATCGGTCTCGTGCCGCAGGCGGCGGCGTCACCGGATCTCGGGCGACGTTACCTGGAATTCTTCATGTCGACGGAAGGCCAAACGATCATGGCGCGGGAATTGCAGATCCCGGCTGTCAGCCCCGACGTGGCAGGGGTCAATACGGCCAACACCCTGCGCGAAATGCTGGGCGCGCAGTTGCGGCCGGTTCCGGTCAGCCCCGGACTGATGGTCTATCTCGACCAGGTCAAGCGCGCCCGGCTGATCGCGCGCTGGAACGAGGTCTTGCGCCTGCAGTGATCCTTGCCGGAAGGGGAAGTTTCGGCCTGCCGGTAGACGGGGCGTGAAAATTAAGGGACATTGCATCCGGCAAGGTTTCCACCGATGTCAGGTAAATGACAGCTTGCTGTGGTGCCTTGGAGTTCTTCATCGTCCGTGGAGGCGGACGATCGAGGCGTATGGGAGGAGTTTCACCAGACCCGCGCAACGGCGAGCCCTGAGGCCGCCGCGGTCGAATCTGCCGGTGAATCGCTCCCCTGTTCGCAAAGATGAACAATGCGCGCCGAAAACAGCGCGCCTGACGGAGGACTTCTCTTGAAACAGTTTTTCCTGGCAACCATTCTCGCCGGCGCTCTCGCCCTGCCGGCCGTCGCTGCCGACTACACCATCATCGCTCCTGCCAATCCGGGCGGCGGCTGGGACCAGACGGCCCGTTCGATCCAGACCGTGATGCAGCAGGAAGGCATCTCCGGCAACGTGCAGGTACAGAACGTACCGGGCGCCGGCGGCACGATCGGTCTTGCCCAGTTTGCCAGCCAGTCGGCGGGTAACGCCAATGCCCTGATCGTCGGCGGCTACGTCATGGTCGGCGCCATCCTCACCAACAAATCACCGGTGACGCTCAACGACGTGACGCCGATCGCGCGCCTGACCGGCGAATACGAGGCTATCGTCGTTCCGGCGGATTCGCCGTTGAAGACCATGGGCGATCTGGTTGAGGCCCTCAAGAAGGATCCGGGCGCGGTCTCCTGGGGCGGCGGCTCCGCCGGCGGTACGGACCATATCGCTGTCGGCCTGATCGCAAAGGCGGCCGGCGTCGATCCGACCAAGATCAACTATATCGCGTTCTCGGGCGGTGGCGAAGCGCTTGCCGCCATTCTCGGCAGCCAGGTCACGGCCGGCATTTCCGGCTATGGCGAATTCGAATCGCAGATCAAGTCCGGCACGCTGCGCCTTCTCGCCATGTCGAGCCCGGAGCGCCTGCCAGGCATCGATGCTCCGACCATCAAGGAAGGCGGTCTCGACGTCGTGGTTGAAAACTGGCGCATGGTTGCCGCCGCTCCCGGCTTGACGGATGAGCAGAAGGCCGCCGTTTCGGCCGATATCGAGAAGCTGGCCAAGTCGGCCGGTTGGCAGGAAACCTTGAAGACCAAGGGCTGGACGGACACCTATCTCGCCGGCGACGCCTTCAAGGAACAGTTGGCCAAGGACGTCTCATCCACTGAAGCCGTCCTCAAGGACATCGGTCTCGTTCAATGAGCCAGGGTCACACCCCTTCAACGGAAAAGCGCCGCCCCGACAGGGTGGCGCTTGCCATTGCCGTCTTCCTGGCGGCGCTTGCCGGCGTGATCTTCTGGGACACATCACGGCTGGCCAAGATCGCCAGCTATTCGGGCATCGGCCCGGCCACCATTCCCTTCGTCATCGCCTGCGGCCTGCTGCTTCTGGCAGCCTGGACGGTTTTTGAAGCGATTCGGGGTGATTTCCCGGTGCGCGAACGCCAGCAAGTCGCACCCGTCGTCTGGATCGTCGGCGGTCTCGTCGCGCAGATGCTGCTTTTGAAGCCGCTTGGCTTCTCGATCGCCACCGGTCTGTTGTTTGCCCTGACGGCTGCCGGTTTCGGCAAGCGCAAGCTCTGGTTCACCATCCCGATCGGTGTCGCGATCTGTCTTGTCGTCTGGCTGATCTTTGCAGGCCTCCTGCAGTTGTCGCTGCCCGCCGGTCCGCTCGAACACCTGTTTTGGTAAGGCCCTGACATGACCACATTCGATTTCCTGCTGCAGGGCATTTTCATCGCCGCCCAGCCAATGAACCTGCTCTATGCCCTGATCGGCGTGACCCTCGGCACGGCCGTCGGCGTTCTGCCGGGTATCGGCCCGGCGCTGACGGTGGCGCTGCTGCTGCCCGTCACCTACAAGCTCGACCCGGGCGGCTCGCTGATCATGTTCGCCGGCATCTATTACGGCGGCATGTATGGCGGCTCGACCACATCCATCCTGCTCAACACGCCGGGTGAGAGCGCCTCCATCGTCACGGCGCTCGAGGGCAACAAGATGGCCCGGGCCGGGCGAGGTGGCCCGGCATTGGCGACGGCGGCCATTGGCTCTTTCGTCGCCGGCCTCATCGCCACGCTGGCGCTGGCCTTCATCGCCCCGTTCGTCGTCAAGCTGGCCCTGGTCTTCGGCCCGCGTGAATATTTCGCGCTGATGGTACTGGCCTTCGTTACCGTTTCCTCCGCCTTCGGGGATTCCACGCTGCGGGGCCTGACCTCGCTGTTCATCGGCTTCGCGCTCGCCATCATCGGCATCGACCAGTTGACGGGACAGGCGCGCATGAGCTTCGGCATTCCCGACCTGCTCGACGGGGTCGAGGTAACGACGCTCGCCGTGGCCATGTTCGCCATCGGCGAATCGCTCTACATCGCGGCCCAGGGCGACCAGGGGCCGGACAAGGTCGAAGCGGTCAAGGGATCGGTCTGGATGACCGGTCAGGACTGGGCGCGTTCCTGGAAGGCCTGGCTGCGCGGAACGGCGATCGGCTTTCCGATCGGCGCCATGCCGGCGGGCGGTGCCGAGATTGGCACTTTCCTGTCCTACGCGACTGAAAAGCGCCTGACCAAACATCCGGAAGAATTCGGCAACGGCGCCATCGAAGGCGTCGCGGGGCCGGAAGCGGCCAACAATGCGTCTGCCGCCGGCACGCTCGTGCCGCTGTTGACTCTCGGCCTGCCGACGACCGCGACGGCGGCGATCATGCTGGCCGGCTTCCAGCAATACGGCCTGCAGCCCGGCCCGCTGCTGTTTGCCACCAATCCGCAATTGGTCTGGGGCCTGATCGCCTCGCTTCTGATCGCCAATTTCATGCTGCTGGTGCTGAACCTGCCGCTGGTCGGCCTGTGGGTGAAGCTTTTGACGATCCCAAAACCCTGGCTCTATGCCGGCATCCTGCTGTTTGCGACGCTCGGCACCATCGGCGCCAATCCGTCGGTGTTCGAACTCGGGATGCTGCTGGCATTCGGCCTGCTGGGTTATGTCATGCGCATCTTCGGCTATCCGATCGCACCCGTCGTGGTCGGCCTGATCCTCGGCCCCCTGGCAGAGCAGCAACTGCGCCGGGCGCTGTCGATCAGCCAGGGTGATGTGACGGTGCTGTTTACTTCGCCGGTGGCCGCCGTGCTGCTGGTCATCGCGGCACTGGCGCTGATCGTGCCCCTGATCCTGCGTGCAAGGGGCCGTGGCGAAGTGCTGTCGCAGTTGGCGGCAAGCGAAGACTGACGACGTTCCTCCCCAGACCGTCATAGAAGACCCGGTTGGCATGCGTCGGCCGGGCCTTCTCCATTTTGCATGGCTGGGGTGAATTCCTGTGCGTTGTAAACGGGGATGGTGGGGCTCATATTCCCGTTATCGAACAACGCAGCAACCAACACAGGAAAGTGAGCAAAGAGATGAGTGCCCGTAAATCTGCCCGAGGCTTTTTCGGTACTGCCATCGCCATTTTCGGCGCGGCTTCGGCCGCCGCCGCAGCAGTCGAAGGCAACCGCCGTCCGCTGGACCGCGACCTCCATACGCTCGGTATCAACCCCGCGAACTTTCATTCCACGAAGCGCTAATGGCCGGCCGTTAAGGGCGGGCCTTGCGGCTTCTCCAAGGCATGAAAAAACCCGCCGATCACGCGATCGGCGGGTTTTTTATTGGCTGGTCGAGGGCTTAAGCCTCGATATGTCTGTGGTTTCGATTATGCCGGATCGACGACCAGAGCGAGACGCCGATCAGCGCCGCGCCGCCGAGGCCGGTAATGACTTCCGGAATATGGACCAGCGTCTGGCAGTACATGATCACTGACAGGATCAGGATCGCGTAGAACGCGCCGTGTTCCAGATAGCGGTATTCGGCCAGCGTGCCCTTTTCCACCAGCATGATGGTCATCGAGCGGACATACATGGCACCGATGCCAAGGCCGATGGCGATGACGAACAGGTTCTGTGTCAGGGCGAAGGCGCCGATGACACCATCGAACGAGAAACTGGCATCGAGCACTTCGAGATAGATGAAAGCGCCGAGACCACCCTGGGCCGCAGCGGTCATCGTCTTTTGCGAGGCATCGAGCAGTCCGCCGATCACTTCCACCAGGAGGAAGGTCAAAAGACCATAGATCGAGCAATAGACGAAGGTGGTGGCTTCCGCGCCCTCAAGGAAGGACGAGAAGATCAGGATCAGGATCAGGACGAAGGCGATCTCGACACCCTTGACGGTCGCAAACCGCGACATGTTGCGTTCCAGAACCTTGATCCAATGCACATCCTTCTCATGGTCGAAGAAGAATTTCAGGCCGACCATCATCAGGAAGGTGCCGCCGAAGGCCGCGATCGGCAGATGGGCCTCGTTCATGATCCGGGCATATTCCTCCGGACGGGAGGCGGCGAGTACCAGGGCGTCGATCGGGCCGATGCCGGCGGCAATGACGACGATCAGCAGCGGGAAGACGATGCGCATGCCGAAGACGGCGATGATGATGCCCCAGGTCAGGAACCGGTGCTGCCAGACCGGCGTCATTTCCTTCAGCTTGTTGGCATTGACGATGGCATTGTCGAAGGAAAGCGAGATTTCGAGGACGGCCAGAACCGCACAGACGAAAAACACGGTGGCCATGCCGCTCAAGGTGCCGGTCGAAGACCAGCCGAGCCAGGCACCGGCTGCAAGACCGGCGGCTGTAACGATGAAGGCCCATTTGAAATAGCCGAGCGTCGAGGTCTGGGAAGCGGGCGTCATGGCCGCACCTCCGATCCGTCGATGCTGGAAAGGGCCTGAAAATAGACGAAGAAATCCCGCATGCCAGGATAGGCATGCGAAGAACGCATGAGGTGGAGTGTCATTGGACTATATCCGCCGGCTAACTTGCGGGTGATACCGACATCACGAGAGCGCCGTAAAACTCTCGCCAGAGGGGCCCGGTATCAGGTTCACTCCACAGGCGTCTAGAAATGCCCTGCACTGCGAAGTTATGGCTTATTTAGATAGGATAGGGAGAAGGTCAAGGATAACGGCCGTCATTGTCTCGTCTTTTACCGTAAGCTGGACGTGCCTTCACCGGAGCTTGCGCTCCCGCGGCCGATTTCATCGGCACGTTCGGTGCGCTCACGAGAATGATCGCACGCAAAATCCATGTTTCGGCGAAGGATCAGCACTGCATTCCGATCGCTGATCAACCCATCAGTTTTCGGGGATGGATATCGACGGGAGAATATGCGACTGGCAGCCATCTTGGCCGGAAACCCGAAATCATGACGATCCAGACAGCCCCCATCGTTCACTCGGCGAATGCCGCGCGCACCGGCGTGCTGTTCATGCTGCTCGGCATGCTGATGTTTTCGCTCAACGACGTCATGGGCAAATGGCTGGTATCGACCTATTCGGTCAGCCAGCTGATGACGATCCGCAGCATCGCGGCGCTCATCGTGCTGGTGCCGTTCTTCATCAAGCTGGGCTGGCGAAACCTTTTCCTCGTGGATCGGCCATGGCTGCATGCCTTGCGCGCGCTTCTGTTTGCGATCGAGGCATCGGCCTTCTATTTCGCGGTTGCCTATATGCCGCTGGCCGACGCCATGACCTACTGGCTGGCCGCGCCGATCTATGTGGCGGCGGCCTCGCCTTTCCTGCTTGGTGAAAAGGTCGGATGGCGTCGATGGACAGCTATCCTCATCGGTTTTGCCGGCGTGCTGGTGGCGCTGGAACCATCGGCCCAGAGCTTTTCCCTGCCGGCGCTGATCGCGCTGGCGGGCAGCGCTTGCTTCGCCTTCGCGCTGCTTCTCGGCCGGGCCTTGCGCTCAACCCCGGACACGACGCTGATTCTCTGGCAATTGACGGGCGCGCTGATCTTTTCGCTGGCCGGCGTGGCTGCCAATCCGGCCGGCTGGGCACCGATGGACCTTCGCGGCGTGCTGTGTCTCTGCCTGCTCGGGATCGTCGCCATGCTCGCCCATGTCCTGGTCAGCCGCTCGCTAAAGCTGGCGGACGCGGCCACCGTCGTGCCATTGCAATATACCTTGCTGTTCTGGGCCGTCGTGTTCGGCTGGATTTTCTTCGATGATACGCCGCGCTGGACGGTGATCGCCGGCGCGGCGCTGATCGTCGCGTCCGGCCTGTTCATCTTCTTCCGCGAGCAGCAGTTGAAGAAACCGCTCGGCGAAGTCACTGAAGTCGTCTGATCCGGAAGCGCTCTTAGGGGCGCTGCACGCCCGTTGCCGTCACATAGATCGAATAGAGCGACTGCGTGGCGGTGATGAACAGCCGGTTGCGGCGCGGGCCACCGAAGGTGAGGTTCGCAACGCCCTGCGGAACGCGGATCTTGCCGAGCAGCGCTCCATCCGGTGCGAAACAATGCACGGCGGGTCCGCCGCTCGTCCAGACATTGCCGTTCGTATCCAGCCGGAACCCGTCCGGGCGCCCCTCGTCGAGGCGGCAGAAAATACCGGGATTGGTGAGCCGGTCACCGTCGACATCGTAGACGCGGATATGGGCCGGCGCGGTATCGTCGGGATTGGTGCCGCTGTCGGCCACATAGAGCTTCGTTTCATCCACCGAGAAGGCAAGGCCGTTGGGCTGGAGGAAATCGCTGGCAACGGCGGCGAGTTGACCGGTCACCGGATCGAGGCGGTAGATGCTGCGTTCCGTTTGCTCCGGCTCGGCCTTGTAGCCCTCGTAGTCCGACAGGATGCCGTAGCTTGGATCGCTGAACCAGATGCTGCCATCGGAGCGCACCACGACATCGTTGGGCGAGTTCAGCCGCTTGCCCTGATAGCTGTCAGCGAGAACGGTGATCGAGCCGTCGACCTCGGTGCGCGTCACGCGCCGCGTCCCGTGTTCGCAGGAAACGAGCCGGCCCTGCCGGTCGCGGGTGTGGCCATTGGCGAAATTCGAGGGCGCGCGATAGACCGAGACGCCGCCATCCGGCACCCAGCGCAGCATCCGTTGATTGGGAATGTCGCTCCACAGCAACTGTTGCGCATCATCGAACCAGACCGGCCCCTCCGCCCAGCGGCAGCCGGAGTAAAGCTCCTCCAGCACGGCGCTGCCGACGATCAGCGAGCGGAAACGGGGATCGTGAATCTCGTATAGCGACGGGCCGGTCATGTTCGTGCTCCGATGTGGGGTATGGCTCGGACGCTGCGTCCGAATCTGGGGCAGAGTATCGGATAAAGTTCGGGACTGGAATCTGCAGCCGGAATGACCGGTTTACGCCGTAAATGCCGCACTCATCAGCGTCTGCGTGTAGGTCTCCCGCGGCGATTCGAAGATGGCGTCGGTCTCGCCTTCCTCGACGATCTTGCCGTTCTTCATCACCACGACATAGTCGGACATCGCCTTGATCACCGAGAGGTCGTGGCTGATGAAGATGTAGGAGAGGCCATGGGCCTTTTGCAGGGTGCGCAGGAGGTCGATGACCTGACCCTGCACCGAACGGTCGAGCGCCGAGGTCGGTTCGTCGAGGATGACGACGCGGGGCTTGAGGATGATGGCGCGGGCAATGGCGATGCGCTGGCGCTGGCCGCCGGAGAATTCGTGCGGATAGCGGTTGCGTGCCGCCGGGTCGAGCCCGACTTCCTTCAGCGCCTCGATGGCGCGCTTGTCGCGATCGGCGCGGCTGAGCTGCGGCTCGTGGACATAGAGCCCCTCGGTGATGATCTCGCCGACCGTCTGGCGCGGCGACAGCGAGCCGTAAGGATCCTGGAACACCAGCTGCAACTGGCGGCGCAGCGGCCGCATCGCCGAGCGCCCGAAATCGGAGATATTGGTCGAACCGAACCGGTAACGGCCGCTGCTCGGCACCAGCCTGAGAAGCGCGCGGCCGAGCGTCGACTTGCCGGAGCCGGATTCGCCGACGACGCCGATCGTCTGGCCTTCCTTCAGCCGGATGGATACCCCGTCGACGGCCCGGAACACACCGGACGACGAGCCGAACAGGCCGCCGCCGGTGGCATAATCGACGGCAATGTTCGAGCCTTCAAGGATAATCGGGGCGGTGTCGGCGGGCGACAGCTTGCGGCCATGGGGTTCGGCGGCAAGCAGCATCTTCGTATAGTCTGCCTGCGGCCTCTCGAAGATGTCGGCGGTCGTGCCCGTCTCGACGACCTCGCCCCGGCGCATCACGGCGACACGGCTGGCGAAGTGCTTGACGATGCCGAGGTCATGGGTGATCAGCACCACCGCCATGCCGAACCTGGCTTGCAGCGTGTTGAGCAGGTCGAGGATCTGCGCCTGGATGGTCACGTCGAGCGCCGTCGTCGGTTCGTCGGCGATCAGGATGTCGGGATCGTTGGCGAGCGCCATGGCGATCATCACACGCTGGCGCTGGCCGCCGGACATTTCGTGCGGATAGCTGTCGATCCGGCGCTTGGCATCGGGAATGCCGACCAATTCCAGCAGTTCAAGCACGCGGGCGCGCGCCTGTTTGAACGTACCACCGCGATGCTGGACGATCGGTTCGGCGATCTGCCGGCCGATCGTGTAAAGCGGATCAAGCGATGTCATCGGCTCCTGGAAGATCATGGTGATCCTGGCGCCACGCACCTTGTTCAGCGCCTTCAGCGGCAGCCCGACCAATTCCTGGCCGCGATATTTGGCCGACCCGGTGACCCGGCCGTTGCCGGCCAAAAGGCCCATCATGCTCATCATCGTCTGGCTCTTGCCCGAGCCGGATTCGCCCACAACGGCCAGCGTTTCGCCGGCCTTTATGTCGAGATCGATGCCCTTGACCGCCTGCACGTCGCCATCCGGCGTGGTGAAGGTGACCTTGAGATCGCGCACGGCGAGAATTGTTTCCCGTGAATCATTCATATCAGCGGTCCTTCGGGTCGAGCGCGTCGCGCAGGCCGTCACCGGCGAAATTGAGCGAGAACAGGGTGAGGACGAAGAAGATTGCCGGGAAGATCAAAAGCCAGGGGGCCGACTGGATGTTGTTGGCGCCTTCGGCGATCAGCGCCCCCCAGCTCGTCAGCGGCGCCTGGACGCCGAGGCCGAGGAAGGAGAGGAAGCTTTCGAGCAGGATAACCTTCGGCACGACGACAGTAACGAAAACCACCACAGGTCCAATGGTGTTGGGGATGATGTGGCGGCGGATGATCTGCCAGTCGGTCAGGCCCAGAGCCTGTGCCGCGCCGATGAATTCACGCCGCTTCAGGGCCAGCGTCTGACCGCGCACGATGCGGGCCATGTCCAGCCATTCCACCGCGCCGATGACGAGGAAGATCAGGATGAACGAGCGTCCGAAGAACACGACGAGGACGACGACGAGGAAGACGAAGGGCAGCGAATAGAGGATTTCGACGAATCGCATCATGACGTTGTCGACGCGGCCGCCGATATAGCCGGAGGTGGCGCCGTAGAGCACGCCGATGCTCAAGGAGACAAGGCTGGCGAGCAGGCCGACAGCAATCGAGATCTGGCCGCCGAGCATGACGCGGGCCATCAGGTCACGGCCATTCGAATCCGTGCCGAACAGGAAATATTCGCGCGAGACGCTGCCGGTGAGCTTCAGCACCTTGCCGTCATCCTCGGTCGCAACGACCTGCGTGCTGTCGAATTCGTTGGCCCGGTCAAAGTAGCGGGTGGTGCGCGGATCGATCGGCTCGTCTGAGCTCGAGGTCACGGTGGCGGTGAAGGTCTGGCCCTCGACCGCGAATTCCTTGAGCTCGACGCGGGCGCGTCCGGCCACGCCTTCCATCACCTCCTGGAGGCTGGATGCATCCGGCCGTGGCTCGAGGTTCGGCGGGATCGTGACATAGGACGGGAAGACCTGGTCGTAGCTGTGGCTGATGAAATAGGGGCCAAGGAACGAGAACATGGCAATCAGCGCCAGCACGACGCAACCGGCCATGGCGGCGCGGTTGCGGCGAAAGCGCAGGGCAGCGAGCTGGAACAGGCTGCGGCTCTGGGTTTCGGGCGGCAGAACCGCGGGGGTGAGGATATCAGTCATGGCGAACCCTCGGATCGAGAAGGCCGTAGAGAATGTCGACCAGAAGATTGAAGACGATGACGAAGATGGCGACGAGCACGACCGTGCCCATGACCAGCGTGTAATCGCGATTGATGGCGCCCAGCACGAAATAGCGGCCGACGCCGGGAATGGTGAAGATCGTCTCCACGACGGCGGAGCCGGTGAGGAGAGCAGCCGCGCAAGGGGCAAGATAGGAGACGACCGGCAGCATCGCGGCGCGCATGGCGTGGGTGATGACGACGGTGCGGGCCGGCAGGCCGTAGGCCCGGGCGGTGCGGATATGGTCGGTGTGCAAGGCCTCGATCATCGAGCCGCGCGTCAGCCGGGCAAAAACCGCCAGTTGCGGCAGGGCCAGCGCGATCATTGGCAGGATCAGGAAACGAAGCGAACCATCACCCCAGCTGCCGGCCGGAAGCCAGGCGAGGGTGATGGCAAAGATGAGGGTCAGGACCGGGCCGACGACGAAGTTCGGTACCGTGACGCCGATGGTGGAAATCGACATGATGGCGAAGTCGAGGGCGCTGTTTTGCCGGAGCGCCGCGATCGTGCCGGCGAGCACGCCGCCGATCAGCGCAAGCATGAGGGCATAAAAGCCGAGTTCCATCGAATAGGGCAGGCCTTTGCCGATCAGCTCGGCGACGGTGTTGTCCTTGTAGATGTAGCTCGGACCGAAATCGCCTGTCACGGCATTGCCGATATAGGTGACGTACTGGTTCCAGAGCGGCTGATCGAGGTGATAGGTGGCCATCAGGTTGGCCATGGTCTGCGGCGGCAGGGGGCGTTCCAGGTTGAACGGGCCGCCGGGGGCGAATCGCATCAGGAAGAATGAAATCGTGACGACGATGAACAGGGTCGGCACAGCGCTCGCCAGGCGACGCAGGACAAAGGAGATCATGGGTTTGCTCTCTGACCGTGACGCGCGGCGGTAAAGACCGCCGCGCGTCAAAATCCGTTATTCGGAAACGCTCAGGAAGCGGCTCAGATGCGCGTTGACGGCGTTATCCTGCCAACCCTTCACCTTGTCGGATACCAGCCAGAGGTCTGCCTGGGTGAGGAACGGAGCGATCGGCTGTTCCTTCATCAGAAGCGTTTCTGCTTCATGAAGCGTCTTGGAGCGGACAGTCGGATCGATTTCCTCGTAGGATTTCTTCATCAGTGCGTCGAAGTCGGCATTCTCGAAGTGGCCGTAGTTGAAGGTCTTGTTCGAGGAGACGCTGAGCGCCAGGAAGTTCTCGGCATCTGCATAGTCGGCAACCCAGCCGGCGCGGGCAACGTTGAACTTGCCGCCTTCCTGCAGGTAGGCGTAGTGCGAGGAGACGTCGAGATTGACGAGCGAGACCTTGGCGCCGAACGTGTTCTTCCACATGTCGGCCACGGCGGTGGCGACGCGCTCGTGGTTCGGGTTGGTGTTGTAGCGGATTTCGATGTCGAGCGGCTTGCCGCCTTCGCCGTAACCGGCTTCCTTCATCAGCTTGAGCGCTTCGTCTTCTCGGTCGAGCTGGGATTTGTCGGCAAAGTCGGCCTTTGCCGGGTCGCCGTAGCTGGCCATGCCCGGGGGCACCATGGAATAGGACGGCAGCTGCGAGCCCGAGTAGATTTCCTTGGCCAGGAAGTCGCGATCGACGGCCATGGAGAGCGCGCGGCGGACGCGCACGTCGCTATAGGGCTCCTGGCGGGTGTCGAAGGCGTAGTAGTAGGTCGCCAGCGTCGGCGAAACATGGACCTGTTCGCCATGGGACGCGCGCAGGCGGTCCAACTGGTCAGCCGAAAAGTTATAGGCGAGGTCCATTTCCTTGGCCTCAAACCGGCGGACGGAGGCCGCCTGGTCGTCGATCGGGTAGAAGATCACCTTGTCGATCTTGACGTTGGCGGCATCCCAGTAGGATGGGTTCTTTTCCGTGGTCAGGCTGTCGTTCGGCGTGTGGGAGACGAGCTTGTAGGCTCCGTTCGAGACCATGATGCCGGGCTTGACGAAATCGGCGCCGTTCTTTTCAACGCTGGCCTTGGAGACCGGCAGCGCGGTCTGGTGCGCGAGCAACTCGAGGAAGAAGGGCGTCGGGCGCTCGAGCGTGATTTCGAGCGTCTTCTCGTCAACGGCTTTCATACCGAGCTGATCGACCGGCACTTCGCCCTTGTTGACTTTTTCGGCATTCTTGATCGGGAAAAGAATATTGGCGTAACCGGCTGCGGTCTTCGGATCCTCGACGCGCTGGAGCGAGAACACGAAGTCCTCGGCGGTTACCGGCGAGCCGTCCGACCATTTGGCGTCGGCGCGGAGCTTGAAGGTGTAGACGAGGCCGTCGTCCGAGAGGTCCCAGCTTTCGGCCGCGCCAGGGACGACCTTGCCGGCTGCATCATAGATTGTCAGACCCTCATAGAGGTCCTTGAGGATGAACTCTTCGATGTTGATCGAGGTGTGGGCCTGGTCGAGCGTCTGCGGTTCGCCGGCATTGCCGCGATGCAGGACGGTTTCGGCGAGCGCCGGGCTTGCGCCGATGAGAATCGATCCCAGCAGCATGGCTGTGCGGAGGTTGATTTTTGCCAATGTCATTTTTGTTATCCTTCCCCTCTTTTAGGTTGTGAAGCGGCGAGAGAATGCCAATTTTCGGGCAAAGGCAAGGCTCTTTGTCATGCAATGAAGGCCGCAGGAACCATGACAGGCCTGTAACTATAGCGTCGCGGTTGCATTTCAATCGCGTCATTTTTCGGTGGGTTTGCGGCAGTTGCGGACAATGCTCGTGCGGGTATCGACCGACTGTCGCGCAAGATTGGAAAGGATTTCAAGCACCTTACGTAATATGTATTCCGGCTGGATTTGCCTGCGGAAAGGATCGTTCGCGGCGGGCGCGGCAAACCGAACTGCACGATACCTGGAAAGGCGTCGTGCATGCCAGCCGGCGTTCAACCAAAAGCTGTTTCGTATTTTTTGAGAAAAAAATGCGCGAAACTTTGTCCACAGCCGGCGATCTGCAACGTTACCGGTCCTGAACTGCGGCCATTTCCGTTTTTGCGGCGGTTGCCAAACTCGGATCATCATCTAAGGTGCGGACAAATCCGTCCCGCGTTTGCCAGGAGGGCTGGTCGAAAGACCGGTTGGCGTGTGTGGCGAGCAGTTCTGCTCAATCGGAGAATAACGGTGGATGCCGCATGTTCATGGCGGCGCGAGAAACGGGAGACCTCTTGAATGGCATTGATCACCTTGCGTCAGTTGCTGGACCACGCCGCTGAACACAACTACGCCCTGCCCGCCTTCAACGTGAACAATCTGGAATATATTCAGGCCGTCATGCGAGCCGCCGATGCCACGGATTCCCCGGTTATCCTGCAGGCCAGCCGTGGTGCCCGCGCCTATGCCGGCGATGCCTTCCTGCGCCACCTGATCCTCGGTGCCACCGAAGAATATCCGCATATCCCGGTCTGCCTGCATCTCGACCACGGCGACCAGCCGTCGACCTGCATTTCCGCGATCACCAACGGTTTTACCTCCGTCATGATGGACGGTTCGCTGCTGGCCGACGGCAAGTCGATCGCGTCCTATGACTATAATGTCGGCGTCACCGCCGAAGTCGTGAAGATCGCGCATGCGGCCGGCGTTTCGGTCGAAGGCGAGCTTGGCTGTCTCGGCAACCTCGAAACGGGCGCCGGCGAAAAGGAAGACGGCCACGGCTTCGAAGGCAAGCTGTCGCGCGAGGAACTGCTGACGGATCCGGAGCAGGCCTTCGATTTCGTCGAGAAGACTCGCGTCGACGCGCTGGCCGTTGCCATCGGCACCAGCCACGGCGCCTACAAGTTTACCCGCGCGCCGGACGGCGAAATCCTGTCGATCGATACGATCGCAAGGATCCACAAGCGCCTGCCGAACACCCATATGGTCATGCACGGCTCGTCGTCGGTGCCGCAGGACCTGCAGGACCTGTTCAACGAATTCGGCGGCAAGATGAAGCAGACCTGGGGCGTTCCGCTCGCCGAGATCCAGAAGGCTATTCCGCTCGGCGTGCGCAAGGTCAATATCGATACCGACCTGCGCCTCGCCTTCACGGGCATGATTCGCAAGCATTTTCAGGAGAATCCGGACAACTTCGATCCGCGCAACTATCTCAAGCCTGCAACGGCGCGCATGGCCGAACTCTGCAAGGAGCGCTTCATCGCGTTCAACGCCGCCGGACAGGCCTCCAAGATCCGCGTCATGCGCCTTCCCGACATGGCGAAGGCCTATTCGAAGGCTGCCTGAGCATGCCATGTGGCGGGGCTTGGGTTCCGCCACATGCCGCCGGCTTCGAATGCCGCGACTTTGGCGAACATGCCACCCCTCACAAGATTTGCCCACGCCCCGACCGGCAAAAGCGCTTTACAATGAGGCCTGCCTTTGATTTGTCAGGTCGCATCATTGTTTGCGTTTGAGGGAAGAGGAACATGAAACTTCTGCGGTATGGGCCGATCGGCTCGGAAAAGCCGGGCGTTCTCGGCACGGACGGCCAGATCAGGGATTTGAGCGGCGTAATCGGCGATGTCGGCGGCGTTGCGATCAGCGACATGGGCTGGGCCAACGGGCTCGATATCGACAGCCT
Source organism: Pararhizobium sp. (assembly GCF_035497515.1). Taxonomy (GTDB): domain Bacteria; phylum Pseudomonadota; class Alphaproteobacteria; order Rhizobiales; family Rhizobiaceae; genus Pararhizobium. The sequence continues at coordinate 47,243 of NZ_DATJDJ010000176.1, forward strand.
GCCGGTTGTCGCCGGCTCTCCGCGTCTCGGCGCCTGCGTCGCGGGAACCGGCAAGTTCATCTGCATCGGTCTCAACTATGCCGACCATGCCGCCGAGACAGGCGCGACCGTACCGCCCGAACCGGTGATCTTCATGAAGGCGACCTCGGCCATTGTCGGGCCGAACGACGACGTGCTCATCCCGCGCGGTTCCGAAGCTACCGACTGGGAAGTCGAACTGGGCGTCGTCATCGGCAAAAAGGCGAAATATGTCTCCGAAGCCGATGCGCTCGATCACGTCGCCGGCTACTGCGTCATCAACGACGTCTCCGAACGTGATTTCCAGACCAAGCGCGCCGGCCAATGGACCAAGGGCAAGTCCTGCGACACCTTTGGCCCGACCGGTCCCTGGCTGGTGACGAAGGACGAAGTCGCCGATCCGCAGAACCTGAAGATGTGGCTGACGGTGAACGGCGTCAGCAAGCAGAACGGTTCGTCGAAGACGATGGTCTATGGCGTCGCCCATGTCGTCAGTTATCTCAGCCAGTTCATGACGCTGCATCCCGGCGACATCATCTCGACCGGCACCCCGCCCGGCGTCGGTATGGGTTTCAAGCCGCCGCAGTATCTGAAAGCGGGCGATGTCGTCGAGCTCGGCATCGAAGGCCTCGGAACCCAGAAGCAGACCTTCATCGCTGACATCTGAGTTTAAGGTGTTTTGATCGAGGGCGCGTGTTTCGGCATCGCGCCCTTTTTTTGTTGCGTTCAGGTTTCGATCTTCAGCTTGACGCGGTCGGCGGCGAAGCGGGTGCGGGCGAACTGTACCGGCGCGCCGTCCGGATCGGCATTGATCGCCGTCGCCTCGATGACGATTGCACCGGGCGAAAGCCGCAACAGAGAGAGTTCATTGGCATCGGCATGCCGGGCGACAAGTTCCGTCGAAGCGCGGACATAGTCGGCGAGGCCTTCCGCCGCAAACGCCTTGGTGATCGAGCCGAGCTTGTCGAAATGTTCGGCGATGCGGGGAAATCTGGCTTCCGGAAAATAGCTGGTCGAACAGGATACGGGCCGGCCGTCGGCGCTGCTCAGCAATTTCAGCTGGATACAGGACGCTCCTGGTGCGATGCCGAGCCCGGCGGCGACTTCGCCGGCGGCCGGCAGCGTCGCATGCGCCAGCAATCGGGCTTCGATATCGCGTGTCTGGTCGCTCAGGCCTCGCGAAAAGCGGGTGCGGCGGGAGATCGGAAAGCTCAGGCGTTCCCTGCGCTGGATGATGGTGCCGCGCCCCTGGATCGCCTGGACCAAGCCCTCCTCGGCCAGCGCCGCAAGCGCGCTCCTCACCGTATGGCGGTTGACACCGAACTGGCCTGCCAGCATCATCTCCGGCGGAACCATACCGGTCTTGTCGTATTCGCCATTGCTGATCGCAAGCCGGATCAGGTCGGCAATCTGCCGCCAGAGGGCGACCCCGGTCTGCCGCTCGACGGTCTTTTTCGAATTCATGTCACAGGCCCGTCATGTTGTCGTTCTAGAAGTGGGTCATCAGATGTATGGTTGTCTATATCAATAGACATTTCGGACGGAAAGCAATGGACTCGATCAGAGAAAAACGAGACGCCTCGGCGGATCAGCGCAAACGGACCATGGGCCTTCTGGCGCGCGCCACCGTCGCGGAGCTGCAGGCCGGATGGCAGGCCGTCGCGCCGAAGCCGGACGTGCACCCCGTGCGTGGTCCCGAAACCGGGTTGATCATGGTGCGTGGCCGTGTCGGCGGTGGCGGCGACGCCTTTAATCTGGGCGAAGCAACGGTCAGCCGCGCCACCGTGCGTCTCGCCTCAGGCGAAGTCGGCCATGGGCAGTTGCTCGGCAATGACCGGGAAAAGGCCCGCCTCGCCGCCATCTTCGATGCGCTCCAGCAGCGGCCGGAATATCGGCAGACCGTCCTGCGGATGGTCGAGGCCATCGAGGGCCGAATCGCGGTTGAAGACCGCCTGCAGGCCGAGCAGACGGCGGCGACGCGGGTCGATTTCTTCACCATGGTGCGAGGAGACAATTGATGACCATCCAGAACGAACAGCGCTCGGACGCAGCCAGCGCCTATGCCGGCGCCTTTGCGGATCCGGTGTTCCAGTCGCAGTCCGTGTTCAAGGCGCTGATGGATGCCATGGCGCGACCCGGCACGATCCTGCCGCTCGGCGCCGCGGCCCACCCGCCGGCCCCGCTCGGCGCCGGTGCCGGTGCGATCGCGCTGACGCTCTGCGACGACGGCACGCCCGTGTGGCTCAGCACCGCGCTCGCCGCATCCACCGTTCCCGCCTGGCTGTCGTTCCATACCGGCGCACCGCTGACGGATGTCCGGCCGGAAGCCCGCTTCGCTTTCGTTGAACAGGGTGGGCTCGTGCCGGGCTTCGACCAGTTCGCACTCGGAACGCAGGAATATCCGGACCGTTCCGCGACGCTGGTGCTGGAAATCGCTGCCCTGCAGGGCGGCCCGGCCTTCACCGCGACCGGCCCCGGCATTCGCGAGGAGATCACCGTCGCGCCTGCCGGCCTGCCGGATATCTTCCTGACGCTGTGGAATGAAAACCGGGCGCTGTTCCCGCGCGGCGTCGATCTGATCCTCGTGGCCGGCACCGACGTCCTGTGCCTGCCGCGCACCACCAAACTTCGCCGCCGGGAGATCTGACCATGTATGTTGCCGTCAAGGGGGGCGAAGCCGCCATCGCCAACGCGCACCAGCTGCTCGCCGATCGCCGCCGTGGCGATCGCTCGCTGCCCGCCATCTCGATCGACCAGATCGTCGCCCAGCTTGGCCTTGCCGTCGATCGCGTCATGGCCGAGGCCTCGCTCTATGACCGTGAACTCGCGGCGCTCGCCGTGCGGCAGGCGCGGGGCGACATGATCGAGGCGATCTTCATCCTGCGGGCCTATCGCACCACCCTGCCGCGCTTCGGCATGTCGGTGCCGGTCGATACCGCGGCCATGAAGATCGAGCGCCGCGTCTCGGCGACCTACAAGGACCTGCCCGGCGGCCAGCTGCTCGGGCCGACGTTCGACTATACTCACCGCCTGCTCGATCCAACCCTCTTGACCGACACGCCGGTTGCCGAGCCGCTGCGCCGGCCAGCCGACGAAGGGTCGATGATGCGCGTCTCCGATATTCTCTCCGGCGAAGGGCTGATCGAAGGCGATGGCCAGATGCCGCAGGACCATGTGCCGGGCGACCTGACGCGCGAACCACTGGAATTTCCGCTGAACCGCGACCTGCGCCTGCAGGCCCTGGCACGCGGCGACGAGGGCTTCCTGCTGGCGCTCGCCTATTCCACCCAGCGCGGCTATGCCCGCAGCCATCCCTTCGTTGGCGAAGTGCGCATCGGCGCGGTCGAGGTGGAGCTGGATATTCCCGAGCTCGGGTTTGCTGTTTCGCTGGGGCGTGTCCAGGTAACCGAGTGCCAGATGATCAACCAGTTCCAGGGCTCTGCCAAGACGCCGCCGCAATTGACCCGCGGCTACGGCCTCGTCTTCGGCCAGAGCGAGCGCAAGGCAATGGCCATGTCGCTCGTCGATCGGGCCTTGAGGGCGGAAGAATTCGGCGAGGATATCGTCGCGCCGGCGCAGGACGAGGAATTCGTCATCTCGCATTCCGACAACGTCCAGGCGACCGGCTTCGTCGAGCACCTGAAACTGCCGCACTATGTCGATTTCCAGGCTGAACTCGATCTCGTCCGCCGCATGCGCGCCGAATACGAGGCAAGGCAGGCCGGCGACACATCCACCGATCTGCTGGAGGCC
>NZ_DATJDJ010000177.1:0-14924 GCF_035497515.1 Pararhizobium sp.
TCGGGGTCCAGGCGAAATTTCCCCTCCGCAGGCTGTTGCTGCTGCGGGCGTGCGATGCACAGAGGGCCGATAAGGCCGTAGCGGAAAAAGTGCGTGGGCAAAAACCGCCGAACGGGGCGCTGGCGAGAGCCACTTTCCCACCCCACCCCGAGGCTCTCGCGAGCGCCGCGTCCGATTGCCGGCCATCCGCCGGCGGACGGACGAAAACCCAAGGCCCGAATGCGGCCGAAGAAAGAAATGAGGCACGACACGGACCGCTGTGGCCGCGTGACCGCATCGCCGCGTCCACCAGATTGGAGAGCGCCATGATGTATCACTTGAACCCGGAGAACAGCGAACAGGCGAAACTGCCGGCCCGCATCATGGAGGTCCTGCTGCCGACGGAGCGCTGCGACCGGCCCGCCTGCCGAAGGCTTGGCCGCTGCTGCAGCGAAACGCCCATTGCGCCGCCCTGTCTGGCAAGGCTCGACACCCCCATGCGGAAATCTTACGATCGTCTGCTGGAGACATGCGTGCGGTACGAGCAGTGCAAGCTCGACATCATCTTCAACACCAACGCTGCGCTGTCCAATGCCTTTCTGGTGCTGGCGTTCGAACTCGTCCGCCGCGTCCAGCCGCGCGGCCACTGGCTGCATGCGGCCTTGCCGCGATGGTATCGTATCGAAGGCAGACGGGTGCCGCGCCCGGACCTGCAGGCGGCCCTGGATGCATGGAAAAGGCTTTGAAGGATGATGGGCGCCGCCCTATTCCGCCGCCTGTTCCAAAAACTCCAGCTCGTAGGAATAGCCTTCCAGCATCGTATAGGCCTGCTCGATCGCCTCGATCTGCACTTCTGCGCTGCGGATGGCCTCGGCGATGGACTGGGAGCGGGTGCGCAGCATGGCGCCGAGCACGTCGGCGGCGGGACGGCGGCCGAGCCGATCGATATGCTGGCGGACGCGGGCGCGGTGGCGTTCCAGCTCGAGAATGTGGAAGCGGCTCTTGACGATGTCGTCGGACAGTTTGCGGCGCATGGCGGCGACGGGATCGAAGCTGCCGGGCTCGCGTTCGTCGAGGATGAAGTCGTTGACCAGCGTTTCGAGCCGCAGGATGCCCTGGAGATCGCGCGGGTCGGCCAGTTGCGGGTCGTAGCCGGTATTGTCATAGACCTTGCGGCGCACCGGGTCCTTCAACAGGTCGTAGCAGGCCTGCAGCCGGCCGAAGGTCTCGGTATCGCCGCCGCTGTCGGGATGGGCGGTCTTGGCGGTCTTGCGCCAGGCCGCCTTGATCGCCTGTTCGTCGGCGTCGCGCCCGACACCGAGCGTTTCATAGGGATCGATCACGGCCTACCTCTTGCATCAACACTCACCCTGCCCCTGACCTAACGGCTCACCGGGCCGGCATCAACCCCGAAGCGGCGATGCCCACCGCTCCTTTTCCGTCATGGTCGGGACCAAATTGTGGTGAGAATGGACGGCTGGGCGATTTCCCGGAATCTGAGCAAAAGCACGGCCTTGGTGCATGCCGGTCAAACACGACGCTCGGTTGAATGAGCAGGATTAAACGCTTGCTATTTTCTTTTTTTGCTGCAAATATTTCGGCGTTCGGGCGTTTTCAATCCCGGAGACTGGACTGGCTGTATGGTCCCGGAGACATCCGGGCGTGTCGGTAACACGGCACTGTAGACGTTCTTTCCCCGTTATCGTGACTTCACCGACTGGCTTTCCGAAATAAAGACACAACCGGAAAGAAAAAAGCGTCTCCACCCTGGCAGGGGTGAGGACACATCATTTGAGGGAAAAAAGGACTTCTCCCATGGCCACCAAGGGCACCGTAAAATTCTTCAACCAGGACAAGGGTTTTGGTTTCATCACGCCGGAAGGCGGCGCCAAGGACGTTTTCGTCCACATCTCCGCGCTGCAGGCCGCTGGTCTCCAGACCCTGAAGGACGGCCAGCAGGTCACCTTCGACACCGAGCCGGATCGCATGGGCAAAGGCCCGAAGGCCGTCAACATCCAGGCTGACTAAGCCTCGATCTGATCGCTTTGCGATATCGATTTGAACGGCGTCTCTCGGGGCGCCGTTTTTTTCTGGCCGCGATTATCCCCCGTGGCATCAAGCCGTGCCATGATCGATGGGCGGATGAAGCCGAAGCGGCAGGCCTATTCCGCCGCCTGCTTCGCCTCTGCAGCCGTAAAGACCGCCTCGAAGGCGGCGGCGATCACCTCGGGTCCGGCCCCGGCCCGCGTTGCATCGGACGACAGGATCTGGCGGAAGCGCCGGGCGCCCGGCCAGCCCTGGAACAGCCCGACCATATGCCGGGTGACATGAATGAGCCGGCCGCCGGCGGCGATATGGCGGGTCGAATAAGCCATCATCGCGTCGCGAACACCGGCCCAGAAGTCCAGCGACTGCCGGTGGCCATTGGCGGTGAAGGCTTCGCCCGCTTGGTCGATCGGTGCGGCGCCCGTCAGCGGATGCGGAAAAAATCCGTCCGTGGCCGTCAGCATGGCACTATCATGATAGGCGGCCCGGCCAAGCATGACGCCATCGAGCGGCACGTCCTGGTTCAGTTCGTCAAGGGCCTGATTCAAAGTGCCAAGACCGCCGTTGATCCCGATGAAAAGGTTCGGGTTTTCCGCTTTCAGCCGGTGCACCAGCGGATAGTCCAGCGGCGGAATATCCCGGTTCTCCTTCGGCGAAAGTCCCTGCAGCCAGGCCTTGCGCGCATGCACCCAGACGGCATCGGTGCCGGCCTCGATCACGCGGGACACGAGGTCGCGCAGGGCGAGTTCCGGCTCCTGGTCGTCGACCCCGATCCGGCACTTCACCGTCACCGGGATCGAAACCTTCGCCTTCATCGCCGCGACGCACTCGGCCACCACCGCCGGCTCGCGCATCAGGCAGGCGCCGAACGTGCCGGACTGCACCCGGTCCGACGGACAGCCGACATTCATGTTGATCTCGGCATAGCCGAACTCTTCCCCGATCCGGGCCGCTTCCGCCATCTTCGCGGGATCATTGCCGCCCAGCTGCAGCGCCACCGGATGTTCGGCGTTATCGAAACCGAGGAGCCGCTGCCGGTCACCGCGCAGGACCGCCTCCGCCACGATCATCTCCGTGTAGAGCAGCGCATGTTTCGAAAGCGTTCGGGCGAAGAACCGATAATGACGGTCCGTCCAGTCGATCATCGGGGCAACGGCAAAGACCGGCGCATGAAAATACCGGCTGTCGCTCCGTGTTGCTTCGGATGGGATCGTCATATCGCTGGTCTCGGATTGTTGCGCTCGGCAAATACGGCATCAAGCCGGCTTCGCGCCGATATACAGCGCCTGCGAGAGAAAAGCGAGTGGCCGAAAACACGGGTCCTTGCAACAGTCATTATGACGGTTGCGGCTGGATTTTGAACTGTAACGCCTCCCGCGGACATATTGTGAAAAATATGCCCCGGCGCCGGATGCCAGTTTCCCCGGCGCATATGGATGACGTAAGATGCCTCGCTGTAAGACATGACAGCAGCGTGGCTGTCAGGTTTGCGGCGCTTGATTAATGGGCCTGAAGCTGTGCCTCCTTGGCAGCCGAAATGAAGACTTCCCTTGCTTCCTCGGCCGACTTGCGGCCATCGAGCGCTGCGCGGCAGAAGCTGCGTGCGGCGACGTAACGAGGACCGCGAAGGTCGGGCCAGGTGTCCATGAGGCAGATGAGAGCGTCGAACGGACCCTGGACCATCTGGGATCCCTGGTGGGTGAAACCAACTTCGACGGGGTTTGTCCATTTTGTATTTGGCATGAGCGTCTCCTCCAATTGTCTTGCCACTACAAACACACGATAGCGGATTTGGTTCCGGCTGGGCAGTCCCATCAGACGAAAAAAGCCTGCCGCGGGAGGAGGTGCGGCAGGCTTTCGAAGATGATCCACGGTCGGGAGGAGGTGACCGCTGATCGATCGCAGCTTTCCGGGAGGAGATGAATCACTGCGATGGCCCAAATGTAATGCTGCAATGCGTCACAATCAACAAGAATTTGACGCAATGCAGCATTTACCGGTGACGTCGTCGTGTCGGCGCCGATGCGCCACCGATCATATATCCGGCGACAAAAGCCGCAGCGCCGAAGACCAGCAGGAGCGTGCTGGTGGCCGAAGGATGATCCTGCGCGGTTTGCACCACGGCACCCGCTTCGTTGCGGACATAGCCCGCCGCCTGCTTCGCCTTGGCTGTCATACCGCTGTCTTGGTCGAGTTCGCCGGTAAACCCGGTTCGCAGAGTCTTGATATTCGCCATCATGCGCTCCTGTGTTCCGCTGTTAAAACGCGCCGAAAACAAGAATGTTCCAGGCAAATCAGAAGATATGCCCTTGCGATGGGCGCATGCTCACAAATCGGCTGCATGCCGCATAGTCAAAACCGCCGACCATGCATTCTGCGATACGAATCAACGCATTTGCCGAGAAATTACTGTTGCACATCCTTCATGTGTGGCTCAGTATTCAGTGAGGTGCCTCATAAAAACCAATTTCGGAGTAGCTACTAAGGCTCAGAATAAAAAAAACGACAGACGGGAGTGGAAAACATGGTTGAGGAAAATCTGTACCGCATCGTTGAAGTGAGCCTGAAGCGCGGAGCCGATCGCCGCGACGTCGGCATCATGACGGTCCGCCAGGCTCTGGAACTGCCAAATGTCCCCAGCTTGGAATATACACATCCCGAACGCAATTCCCGCACAGGCGGCCGGCTCCTGACGCGCGATCAGCTACAGGCTTACGTCTGCAGCTAACCCATCGACTGCCAAAGGCGGCCTTCCGGTATTCGCATCGAATGCCCGCTCCCACCACACGCTGTACCGCTCTTTCGTCTGCACATCCATCAATCCGGCCCGGCCCAAATCCAATTGGATATCTGTCTCGACACTGACGATATCCTTTTGAAGATGGGGATGTCGGCGCGCCGCGCGAAGATTTCTTGCTGCCGATCCCCACACATCCATGACATGCTATCCTGCTGCATCACCGCCATGCCGATGGCGGCCGTGACCATTCCGCACGAAAGAAAGAAACCACATGCCGCGATACGCCCTCGGTCTCCATCGACCCGAAACGCCCTCCGAGGGCAGCTACTGGATTGCGCCCGATGCGCATGTGATCGGTCATGTGACGTTGGGCGAGGATGTCGGCGTCTGGTTCGGCGCGGTGCTGCGCGGTGACAACGAGCCGATCAGGATCGGCGATCGCACCAATATCCAGGAGGGCGTCGTCGTGCATGTCGATCCCGGTTTTCCGGTGACGATCGGCGAAGGCTGCACGATCGGTCATCGCGCCATCGTCCATGGCTGCGTGATCGGCGACAATTCGCTGATCGGCATGGGTGCAACAATTCTCAACGGCGCCGTGATCGGCAACAACTGCCTCGTCGGGGCCAACGCGCTGGTAACGGAAGGCAAGGTCTTTCCGGACAATTCCCTGATCGTGGGAGCACCGGCAAAGGCCATCCGCCTCCTGGATGAGACGGCCATCGCCGGACTTCAGAAATCCGCCGACAGCTATGTCCGCAAATGGCAGCTGTTTGCGACCAGTTTGTCGATCATCGAATGACGACTTTTAGAGCTTCAATCGCTTCAGGCGTAGCGCATTGGCCACGACCGAGACCGACGAGAGGCTCATGGCGGCAGCGGCCAGCATCGGCGACAGCAAGTGCCCGGTGATGGGATAGAGCAGCCCCGCCGCGACGGGCACGCCGATGGCGTTGTAGCCAAAGGCGAACATCAGGTTCTGGCGAATGTTCGACAGCGTTGCCTTCGACAGGGCGCGAGCCCGGACGATGCCGGAGAGATCGCCCTTCAGGAGGGTGATGCCGGCGCTCTCCAGCGCGACGTCGGCGCCGGTGCCCATGGCAATGCCGACATCGGCACCCGCCAGTGCCGGCGCGTCGTTGATACCGTCGCCCGCCATGGCAACCACCCTGCCCTCGGCCTTCAGTCGCTCGACCAGCGCCCTCTTGCTTTCCGGCAGTTGATCGGCGGCGACATCATCGATTCCCAGCGCTTTCGCCACCGCCTCGGCTGTGACGGCATTATCGCCCGTCGCCATGATGATCCGGATGCCGTCGGCCCGCAGCGCACGGATGGCTTCGACCGCGTTCAGCTTGACCTGATCGGCCAGCGCCAGCAATCCGGCGGACTGACCGTTGACGGCGATGTACAGCACCGTACGGCCGTTCTGGCGCAAACTCTCTGCATGATCGGAAAAGACTGTGATATCGACCCCGGCATCGGCCATCATCGCGGAATTGCCGGCCAGCACCGTCTCCCCGTCGACCCGGCCGGAGACGCCCTTGCCGTTGATGGCAATGAAGTCTGTGACGTCCAGAAGCATCGCGTCGCGTGCCGCCGCACCGGCAACGATGGCTTCGGCAAGCGGATGCTCCGAGCCCTTTTCCAGCGATGCGGCGAGCGTCAGCAACCGGTTCTGCGGGAAGGAGGGGTGCACGAGCACTTCGGTCAGGCGCGGCTTGCCTTCGGTCAGCGTTCCGGTCTTGTCGACGATCAGCGTATCGACGGCGGCAAGACGCTCAAGCGCCGCAGCCTCGCGGACCAGCACGCCCGACTGTGCGCCCCTGCCCGTCGCTGTCATGATCGAGATCGGTGTCGCCAGCCCCAGTGCACAGGGGCAGGCAATGATCAGCACCGAAACGGCGGCCACCAGCCCGTAGATGAAAGATGGTTCCGGGCCAAGGATAAGCCAGGCGGTGAAGGCAAGCGCCGCGATCACGACCACCGTCGGCACGAACCAGCCCGATACCCGATCGGCAAGTTTCTGGATCGGCGCACGCGACCGCTGGGCAGCCGCGACCATCTCGACGATCTGCGACAGTACGCTGTCGCTGCCGACCTTTTCGGCGCGCACCACCAACGTGCCGTTGCGATTGATGGTGCCGCCAGTCACAGTGGCGCCCACGGCCTTCTCCACGGGCAGAGGCTCGCCGGTGATCAGGCTTTCGTCGATGCTGGAGCGGCCTTCGGTGACGACGCCATCAACCGGAACAGCCTCGCCGGGGCGCACGCGGACATGATCGCCGGACAGGATGTTTTCGAGCGGCACATCCTGCTCGGTGCGGTCTGGCTGGATGCGTCGTGCCGTCTTTGGCGAAAGGTCCATCAGCGCGCGGATCGCGTCGCCGGTTCGCTCCCGTGCCCGCAGTTCGAGGATCTGGCCGACGAAGACGAGAGCGACGATGACGGTCGCCGCTTCGAAATAGACGGCGACATCCCCCTGATGCCCACCGAACTCCATGGGAAAGAGGCTCGGGAGCAGCGTCGCGACGACGCTGTAGAGATAGGCTGCCCCGACGCCGAGCATGACCAGCGTCCACATGTTGTAATGGCCGCTGCGGACAGAGACCCAGCCGCGCTCGAAAAACGGCCTGGCGGCCCAGAGCACGACCGGAGTGGCGAGGATCAATTCGAGATAGGACGACAGACGACCACCAATCCAATCGCGGATCGGCAGGCCGAGCATCGGCCCCATGGAAAGGACGGCCAGTGGCACGGCGCAGGCGAGACTGACCCGGAAGCGCCGGGTGAAATCGATCAGTTCGTGGTTGGGCCCGTCAATCGGAGCGCCCATCGGCTCCAGGGCCATGCCGCAGATCGGGCAGGCTCCCGGTACATCGCGGACGATTTCCGGATCCATCGGGCACGTATACTGTGTGGGCTTCCTGGCGACCTTCGGCTTGTTCTTCGCGTGACCGGACAGGAAGAACCAGGGATCCGCGCCGAAACGGTCATGACAGCGCTGGCTGCAGAAGTGATAGGTCGTGCCGCGATAGCCGAGGCTGGGTTTGCCGGCATTCAGCTTGACGGTCATGCCGCAGACCGGGTCGATCGCAGTGTCCGCCATGTCATGCATATGGTGCGCTTCACCGTGCCCATGCTGATGGGCGGAGAACAGGAAATCGGCAATCGAATCGTGATTGTTCACGGATGAATCTCGACAGGCTGGGATGAAACAAGACTTTGATCGTTGGCTGTGCGTACTACGCGCAGGTGCAATTCTGGCAATGGCCGCGAATCTCGATCGTCGTCTTCTCGGTCTTGAAATGCCGGCTGCCGGCGAGAACGGAAAGCCGCTCCTCCATGGCCGCATCGTGCATCTCGGCGACCATGCCGCAATCCTCGCAGATCGCGAAGGCCGTCACGCCGTGATCATGGTGATGATGATCCGGATGGGTGCAGGCAACAAAGGAGTTCATGCTTTCCAGCCGATGGATCAGGCCGAACTCCAGGAGCTTGTCGAGCGCCCGGTACACCTGCAACGGCGCGCGAAACCCGTGGTCACGCAGCTTGTCGAGGATCGTATAGGCGCTGAGGGGACCTTCGGCATGGGTCAGCGTGTCAAACACCAGCGATTGGTTCTTGGTCAGTTGCTGTGCCATCAGTGATGCCCTCCATGCGTTGAATGTATGGCCGTCTCGGTCTCGACGCTGCGCCGGAACGGCAGAAGGCTGAGCACGAACAGCCCCATCGCGGCGACCACGATCGACGGACCCGACGGCGTATCGAAATGCAGCGACCCGAACAACCCGCCGGTGACCGCAAGCGCACCGATCACCGAAGCGAGCACGGCCATGATCTCCGGCGAAGTGGCGAAACGCCTTGCCGTTGCGGCCGGGATGATCAGCAGCGAGGTGATGAGCAGGATACCGACGATCTTCATGGCAATGGCGATCACCAGCGCCATCAAAAGCATGAAATAGAGCCGTGCCTTTTCCGGCTGCAGGCCTTCGGCCTCCGCGAGTTCCGGATTGACGGTGGATGCAAGCAGCGGCCGCCAGAGATAGACGATCGCCGCCAGCACCAGGATGCCGCCGCCCCAGACGAGATCGATATCGGCCTCGGAGACGGCGAGGATGTCGCCGAACAGGAAGCCGACGAGATCGATCCGCACCCAGGTCATGAAGGCGACCATGACGAGGCCGATCGACAGGGCCGAATGGGAGAGGATACCGAGCAGCGCATCCGTCGACAGGGCACCACGCCTTTGCAGGAGCAGCAGGAGAAGCGATACGGCCGCCGCGACGATGAAGACGCTGAGCATCAGGTTGAGATCGAACAGCAGCGACAGAGCCACGCCCAGCAGGGCGGAGTGCGCCATCGTATCGCCGAAATAGGCCATGCGCCGCCAGATGACGAAGCAGCCGAGCGGCCCCACAGTAATGGCGAGACCGATGCCGGCAATGAGCGCTCGGGTGAAGAAATCGTCAAACACGGCCTTGCTCCTTGCTTAGATCCGGCTCCTTGTTGTCGAAGCCCTGCAGACGGCTCTTGAAACCACAGCCGCAATTCGGACCATGGACGTGATCGTGCGCATGATCGTGGTCGCCATTGCCATGATGGTGGCCGTCGCCGGGATGGCAGTGGTCGGTAATGGTGCCGTCGGTATGCAGCACCCGGCCGTCGGGCAGATGGGTATGGTCGTGGTCGTGACTGTAGACGGCGAGCGTCTGGGCGGCACGGCTTCCGAACAGCCGCAGATATTCCGGGCTGCGGCTCACCATTTGCGGCGTGCCGCGACAGCAGACATGGCCGTTGAGGCAGATCACCGTATCGGTCTCTGCCATGACGACGTGAAGATCGTGCGAAATCAGCAGGATGCCACAGCCGGTCTGGTTGCGGATCGACTTGATCAGGTCATAGAGCGCGATCTCGCCGGAAAAATCGACACCCTGCACCGGCTCGTCGAGAACGAGGAGATCGGGTTTGCGGGCAACGGCGCGGGCGAGCAGCGCCCGTTGGAATTCGCCGCCAGAGAGATGCTGCACCTCGGCGCGGGCGAGATGGGAAATGCCGGTCGAATGCAGGGCCTCCTCAATTTCCCGGCCCTTCAGCGGCCCGGTCAGGGTCATCAGGCGCTCGACGGTCAGCGGTAACGTCCAGTCGATGGAGAGTTTTTGAGGAACATAGCCGACCTTCAGGCCCGGCTTCTTCTCGACCCAGCCCTCGTCGGGCTTCATCACGCCGATCGCGGTCTTGGCTGTCGTCGATTTGCCCGAGCCGTTCGGGCCGATCAGCGTGACGATCTCGCCGCGATTGATCGAAAACTCGACGCCGCGCACCAGCCAGCGGCCGTTGCGGCGCACACCGGCATTGCTCAGCGTGACCAGTGACGTCTGGGAAGGTCTGGAAAAATTCATCATCGAAAAATCCGAATGGGGTGTTGCCAGTCGCTATGCCACACGTTATAGCATTACGCAATTGATGTAATAACATTACATTGATTTACAAGACAGGAGTCCCGCATGAACCTGAAAAAATCCCTTCTCCTTACATCCTCCCTCCTCTTCGCCCCCCTCCAGTTCCTGACCGCCGGCACCGCCCATGCCGAAGCGCCCAATGTGGTCGTGTCCATCAAGCCGATCCACTCGCTGGTCGCCTCGATCATGCAGGGCGTCGGCGAGCCGTCACTGATCGTCGAAGGCGCCGCCTCCCCGCACACCTACAGCATGAAGCCCTCGAATGCATCTGCGCTCGAAAATGCAAAGATCGTCTTCTGGGTCGGCCACGGCCTGGAAGCCTTTCTGGAAAAGCCGCTGGAAACGCTCGGCAACGGCGCCACCATCGTCGAACTCGACGATGCACCGGGCCTTGAAAAGCTGAAGTTCCGCGAAGGCGGCGCGTTCGAACCGCATGACGACGGCGACGAGCACGAGGCCGGCGCGGAGCACGCCCATTCCGGCGAGGAAGCCCATCATCACGACGAGGGCGAATATGATATGCATCTCTGGCTGGACCCTGCCAATGCCAAGGCGATGGCCACCCAGATCGAGAAGACATTGGCCGAGGCCGATCCCGCCAATGCCGCAGCCTACAAGACCAATCTCGACGCGCTGAATGCCCGCCTCGATACGCTCGACAAGACGATTGCGGACACGATCGCGCCGATCAAGGACAAGCCCTTCATCGTCTTCCACGACGCTTACCAGTATTTCGAGCATCGCTATCACGTGAAGGTGGCGGGCTCGATCACCGTCAGCCCGGAAACCTTGCCCGGCGCGCAGCGCCTGTCCGATATCCACGCCAAGATCGTCGAACTGGGTGCGACCTGCGTCTTCGCCGAGCCGCAATTCGAACCGAAGCTCGTCAACGTCGTGCTGGAGGGCACGCCGGCGAAATCCGGCACGCTGGATCCGGAAGCCGCCACGCTCGACGCCGGGCCGGATCTCTATTTCCAGATGATGGAATCGATCGGCACCTCGCTGAAAGCCTGCCTGTCGTCGGGAAGCTAAATTGCTTCGGCGGTGAAGGTGATGTGAAGGCGGGCAGGATGCCCGCCTTTCTCAATTCATATCCGACCCGAAGGGCTGGGGAGCAACGGATCGGAAAGATTCGCTCAGTGGGTCGCCAGATTGACGATGACGCCGGTGGCGACGCTGATGAGCAGGAAGTCGTTGTCGACCCGGACCCACTGCTGGCCGCGCGGCGGGGCACGCAGCTTGTAGCGGCGATAATCATTGACCGCTGCGATATGGCGGCGCTCGGCCGGCGACAGGCGATGCCCCCGCGCCCAGCGCTTCTTCACGACCACATGCTTTTCGACAACCTTCTTGTTGCCGTGCCTATAGACCCTCTTTTCGACATGTCGCTCCTTCATCTGAGCGACTTCGAACGGCTTTGCCGGCTGCGCGAAAGCCATCGGCGCAGCCAGGAAGGAGCTGGCGACCAGTGCAATCAACAGACGTTTCATTGGGTGTCCTTTCGTTTTTGACACCCTGAAACTACCGCCCCAAAGATGAACGGAAACTGAAACTGAAAATTACAAAATTGTAATGATATCAGATAATTATAAGTATTTCCTGATACAGGATATCATCATTCAATCAGCGATATCCAGCGCCTCGTAGCCAAAATGATCGAAATCGGCAACATGAGCCCGCCCAGATGTATCGAAGGCAAAGAGGCCCGCGAAAGCACCGGTGAACGAACCGTGCTCGCCCCGCCCACCCTCGTCGGAGACGACACCGGCGTCCAGCTCGGGGCCGAGCTTGCGCCATGCGGGATAAGCATCGGTGCGCCAGAAGAACTGCAGGTCGTTGCCGCGAATTTCCATTGCCAGATGTACCCGGCCGACGGGAACTGCAACGCCGCTTTCCACCGGGAAGGTCATGCGACTGTGCGGGAAATCACCGTTGCAGGAAAAGATCGTCACGACCCGGCCGAGCGTTTCATGCAGCGTCACCGCCACCGCATGGAACTTGTGACGGTTGTAATAGTGGGTCAAACCGGCAGCCTGCTGATAGGTGTCCGGCTCGAACTCTACGACGGTTTCCACCCGGAAGGCATGATGCTCCTGCCGGCGTGCCACCAGTGCCTGCTCGAACCAGCTGCCGATGCTTTCGCGCCCGAACAGCCGCAGGAAGCCCGGACGATCCGCCAGTGAGAAGATCCGCTCCGGAACCGGCGTACGCAACCACTGGAACTCGATCGGCAAATCAGGCCCGTCGAACCCGGTCTCGATCTTCGCCGGCTTGTCGATGACGACAGCATCGCCCGGGGCTGGAACATCGACGGCGGGAACGACACCGCCCTGCTCCAGATAGAGCCAGCCGTCATCGCGCCAGACGCATTTCTGCAGCGCCGTCTCGCGGCCGAGCGTACAGCGACGCTGCGGCGCCAGCGGCCGGCCGGTAAGATGCGTGTGGTAGGCTTGCCCGTCCGGCGTCTCGACATATTGCCCGTGCCCTGCCCTCTGCAGGACGGCGTCCGGATGATCCTTGGAGGTGATCAGATGCGTCTGCGGGTGCATCTCATACGGCCCCTCGATCGCGCGGGATCGGGCCATGGTGACGACATGGTCATAGCCGGTGCCGCCCTCGGCGGTGGTCAGGTAATACCAGCCATCGCGCTTGAAGACATGCGGACCTTCCACCAATCCCTGCGCGCTACCGGCGAAGATGTTGCGGATCGTGCCGACCAGGGACTTCGTGACGGGATCCCATTCCTGCAGCAGGATGCCGTCGAAGGCCGGCGATTTCGGCGCGCCGCCAAAACTTTCGGTGCGATGGTTCCACTGCATGTTGAGGAACCATTTGCGGCCGTTGTCATCGTGAAACAGCGACGGGTCGAAACCGGAAGAATTGACATAAATCGGTTCCGACCATTCGCCTTCGATGGTTGGCGAGGTGACGATATAATTATGGGCGTCCTTGAAGTTGCCGTCGAAGCGCTTGACGTCGGTATAGACCAGAAAGAACAGCCCATCGGCATAGGACAGGCATGGCGCCCAGACGCCGCAGCTGTCGGGATTGCCGCGCATGTCGAGCTGGCTTGCCCGCTCCAGCGGCCGGCGCACCAGCGTCCAGTTCACCAGATCACGCGAATGATGGATCTGCACGCCCGGGTACCATTCGAAGGTGGAGGTGGCGATGTAATAATCGTCACCGACACGGCAGATGGACGGGTCAGGGTTGAACCCTGGCAGGATGGGATTGCGGATCATCGCGGTCATGACGAACGTACCTCACGGATTCTTGAGCGCGTATCCAAGCCCGAAATGCAACGCCATTTCAACCCCATCCCGGAAACAATTCCGGCGGAGAGCAAACGCCTCACCGGATCAAACGACATTGACCGGCACGAGCGGTGCGATTGCATATTTAAAGTGCTACAGCGACCTTTGCGCATCATATTTGACGCGCGGCGCTGCAGTCGATTTCTGCCTAGCGTTTGAGCACTTCCGGCAATCCCTTATGCGACTTTGGTATGACGTTGCCAGACTATGCGGGAAAATGCCTGGCTAGACTTGAATCGAGGCTTGAAATCGGCACTGTGGCTATGCTTGAGCAATAAAAATCAAAACCAGCTTGGCGGGGAGGAACACGTATGACCGCACTGCTCGGCATCAGCAGGCTCATCGACCGTGTCACGGAAATCATCGGCAAATCAGTCTCATGGCTGATCCTGGTGGCCGTGCTGGTCAGCGCCGGCAATGCCATTATCCGCAAAATGTTCAACATGTCATCGAACGCCTGGCTCGAAGCGCAGTGGTATCTGTTCGGCGCAGCCTTCATGGGCGCCGCAGCCTATACGCTGAGCCAGAACGAACACATCCGCATCGACGTGGTCTACGGCAAGTTTTCGCGCCGCACCCGGCACTGGATCGACCTGTTCGGCCATGTCTTCTTCCTGATGCCGTTCGTGCTGCTGATGACCTACTATCTCGTACCGTACGTGCTGATGTCGGTCCGCTCGCAGGAAGGCTCGTCCAGTGCCGGCGGTCTGATCGTCTGGCCGGCCAAGGCGGTCCTGCTGTTCGGCTTCATCCTGCTCTTGCTGCAGGGCATTTCGGAGATCATCAAGAAGGTCGCTATCATGCGCGGCGATATGGAAGATCCGACGCCCTACGTACCGACCCATGCGCCGCTCGACGAAGCGGTCAGCCCGGAGGTGCGCCCATGATCGAGTTCATCGCGGTCAACCTTGCACCGATCATGTTCGTCTCATTGATCGTTTTCCTGCTTCTGGGGTACCCGGTTGCGTTCTCACTGGCAGCCAACGGCCTCCTGTTCTTCATCATCGGCGTGGAACTAGCCCCCCTGTCCGCCGGCTCCATCAATCTCTCCTGGCCGCTGCTCAATGCACTGCCGGAACGGTTCTGGGGGGTGATGTCGAACGACACGCTGCTCGCCATTCCGTTCTTTACCTTCATGGGAATCGTGCTCGAGCGATCGGGCATGGCGGAAGACCTGCTCGATACGATCGGCCAATTGTTCGGCCCGGTTCGCGGCGGCCTTGCCTACGCGGTCATCTTCGTTGGCGCATTGCTCGCCGCGACCACGGGCGTCGTCGCCGCCTCGGTCATCGCCATGGGCCTGATCTCGCTGCCGATCATGCTGCGCTACGGATACGACCGGCGCGTCGCATCCGGGGTCATCGCCGCGTCCGGAACGCTGGCCCA
>NZ_DATJDJ010000178.1:0-2272 GCF_035497515.1 Pararhizobium sp.
GGTCGAGACGCCGGGGCCCGGATTGCCCTGGAGCGGAACCGAGACATACATGTTGTAGCGCTGGACGAGCGACGGTCCGGTCGTGTCCTGGATGTCGACCAGCGTGCCGAGCGGCACCAGCGCGCCGGTGGCGGAGCGGACTTTCAGGGCAAGAATGTCTTCCCGCTCCAGCCGGTATTGCTGGTCGGCCTGCGCACGCACCTGGTAGACGCGGCCGAAAGCGTTGAAATCGTTGACATAGGATGTGCCCAGATTGATCGACAGCGTTTCGAAGATGTTGGGGATCGGGACATTCAGCGCCCGCGCCTTGTCGCGATCGACGGCGAGGAAATATTGCGGGCTGGACGCGGAGAATGTGGTGAAGACGCCGGACAGCTCCTTCGTCTGGGCGGCGGCGCCCATCATCTGGTAGGCAAGGCCGAGCACGCGGCGCATGTCCGAACTTTCGCGGTCGACGATCTGCATCTTGAAGCCGCCGGAATTGCCGATGCCGCGAATGGAGGGCGGCGGCACGGCGATGATGAAGGCTTCCTGGATGCTCTGCAGCGAACCATAGAGCTGACCGATGATCTGGTTGGCGCTCTGGCCGTGCTTCAACCGTTCCTCGAACGTATCGAAGGCGGCAAAGACCACGCCCGAATTGGACGCATTGGTGAAGGTCGCGCCGTTGAAACCGGAAAAGGCGACGGCGTTCTTGACGCCGGGCACCTTCAGGATCGTGTCGGAGGCACGCTTGACCACCGCATCTGTGCGTGCAAGCGAGGCGCCGTCCGGAAGCTGCACGACGACGATCGCATAGCCCTGGTCCATCGTCGGGACGAAGCCGCTGGGCACAGTCCGTCCCATATACCAGGTGGCCGCCAGCAGGCCGGCGAAGACGACCAGGGTGGCGGCGAGTGCGATCCGCGTCGATACCAGGTGACCAACGACCCAGACATAACCTTTCGTCATCCGGTCAAAGCCGCTGTTGAAGCCGTTGGCGAGGCCCCGACCAACGCGGGTGAAGGGATTGCGGGTCTCGTGATGTTCCTGGTGCGGCCGCAAAAGCAGCGCCGCGAGCGCCGGCGACAATGTCAGCGAGTTCAGCGCCGAAATGGCGGTGGCCACGGAAATCGTCACGGCGAACTGCTGGTAGAACTGGCCGGAAATGCCGGGGATGAAGGCCGTCGGCACGAAGACGGCGATCAGCACCAGAGAAATGGCGACGACCGCGGTACCGACCTCGTCCATCGTCACGTGCGCCGCCTGCTTCGGCGTCATGCCCTTGGCCAGATTGCGCTCGACATTCTCCACCACGACGATCGCGTCATCGACGACGATGCCGATGGCCAGCACCAGCCCGAACAAAGTCAGCATGTTCAGCGAGAACCCGAAGGCGACCAGAAAGGCGAAGCAGCCGATCAGCGACACGGGAATGGCGATGATCGGGATCAGTGCCGTGCGCCAGGACTGCAGGAACACAAGCACGACGATGGCGACGAGGATCGCCGCCTCGAGGATGGTCTTGTAGACCTCGTTGATGGATTCCGAGATGAATTCGGTCGGATTGTAGACGATGGTATATTCGAGGCCCGGCGGGAAATCCTTCTTCAGGGTCTCCATCGTCGCCTTGATCTCTTCGGCGGCCTCGAGTGCATTGGTGCCGGGCCGTGAAAAGATGCCCATGGCGACGGCGGCCTTGCCGTTCAGGTAGCTGTTGGTGACGTAATCCTTGGCGCCGAGTTCGATGCGGGCAACGTCCTGCAACTGCACGAGGCGACCGCTCGCCGTTGCCTTGACGATGACATAGCGGAACTGGCGCGGATCGCTGAAGCGCCCCTCGGTGGTCACCGTATACTGGAAGGCATTGGTGCCGGCATTCGGCGGCCCGCCGATCGAACCGCCGGAGACCTGGACGTTCTGGTCGCGCAAGGCCTGGACGATATCGCCGGAGGTCATGCCGTAGGCGGCGAGCTTTTCGGGGTCGAGCCAGATGCGCAGGGCATATTCGCGCTCGCCGAACAGGATGACGTCGCCGACGCCGTCGAGCCGGACGAGAAGATCGCGGGCGCGGCTGCGGGCATAGTTGGAGACATAGAGCTGGTCGTAGCGGTCGTTCGGCGAAATCAGGTGCACGACCATCATCAGGTCCGGCGAACTCTTCGCCGTGGTGACGCCGATGCGGCGGACTTCTTCCGGCAGGCGCGGTTCGGCGATCGCCACGCGGTTCTGGACCAGCACCTGCGCCTTGTCGAGATCGGTGCCGAGCTTGAAGGTGACGGTCAGCGCCATC
>NZ_DATJDJ010000179.1:0-4983 GCF_035497515.1 Pararhizobium sp.
AACCTCGAAACAATCGTCGAACGCCGCCGGCCAGACATTCTCCGGCGCAAGGCGATAATCGACCGAGACCAGCTCGACTTTTGCCGCATTGGCGATCTCGGCGCAGATCGCGTCATGGCTCTCAAGCGACCCGACGACAAAGCCGCCGCCATGAATGTAGAAGACCCGCGTCTCGGTCACGATCTCGGCTGGCCGGTACCGCCGAATGGGGATGCGACCGCCAACCACCTCATCCTGCCGCGTCAACCCTGCCGGTGACGGCGCATCGAACTCGGCGCAGAGCGCATCGTACCAGGCCCGCTGCTGCGCGATATCAGCGTCCACCGCATCAGAGGGATAGAAATCCTCGCAGCGCTTGTGGAAGGCAAGAATGCCGGGTTCGGTGGGGATTGGGCGCTGATTACTCATCGATACATCTCGCTGCTGATTCCTCACCCTAACTTGAAATTTTACATGGTTCTGTCCTTGATCCGACATTGTCACCAAACATCGCAGGCCAAAGAGGGGCGATTTCCTCTGGCTTGCCATCCCCCCCTGCTGCCGTGTTAGCTAGATCATGGCCTTCACCCTCCGTCAGCTCCAGTATTTCATCGCCGTCGCCGAACAGGGGTCCATTACCCGGGCGGCGCAGAATCTGTCGATCTCGCAATCCTCGATCACCGAAGCGGTGAAGGAACTGGAGACCGATCTCGGCGTCGAACTGTTCGAGCGTCATCCGCGCGGGCTGCACATCACCCATAACGGCCATCAGTTCCTGCGCCATGCGACCAAGATCCTCGCGGGCGTTTCCGATGCCCGGCGCGCCTTCTCGCAGGAGCGCGAGGAACGCACCGGCGGCAAGCTCAATCTCGGGGTGACGTCGCTGGTGGCCGGCTACGTGCTATCGGACCTGCTCGCCCGTTATCGCCGCGCCTGCCCCGGCGTCGAGGTCAGCGCCATAGAGGACAATGGTTCCTATCTTGAACATCTGCTGGTTGGCGGCGAACTCGATGTCGCCGTCATGGTCATCTCCAACCTCCGCGACCGCATGGCGCTGCAGGCGGAGATCATCGAGACCTCGCCCTACCGTCTCTGGCTGCCGCTCGGCCATCCGCTGGTGTCAGCCGATATCATTTCCGTTGCCGATATCGCCAAGGAACCGCTGATCATGCTGACGGTGGATGAAATCGAGGAGAATACCGGCAAGCTTTTGACCGCACTCGGCGCCCGCCCGCATGTGGCGTTTCGGACGCGCTCCGTCGAAGCGGTGCGCAGCCTCGTCGCCACCGGCGCCGGGATCGCGCTGCTCCCCGATCTCGTCTATCGACCATGGTCACTGGAAGGCGACCGCATCGAAAGCCGCGACGTCTCCGGCGCCCTGCCCGTCGTCCAGGTCGGCATGATCTGGCGCAAGGGCTCCGGCCTGCCGCAGTCAGCGAGGGATTTCATCGGGGTTGCCGAGGCACTGCGGAGTGGGCGATCCCGCTGACATTGACCGATATCGGAAAAACCGATAGCACCATTCTGGTGAATACATTTGCGAAAGCGGCAAAATCACGGCACCTTTCCTCCCGGGAACAAGACCGAAAAATTCGGACACCAAACGGGAGACTGAAGATGAAGCAGATTCTGAAATCCTGCACCGCGCTCACCCTTTCGCTGGCATTTGCCACCCATGCTTTCGCCGCCGACCCCTTGAAGGAACTCGGCAAGGGTGAAGGCGAACTGTCGATCGTCGCCTGGGCCGGCTATATCGAGCGCGGCGAGACGGACAAGGCCTATGACTGGGTCACCTCCTTCGAAAAGGAAACCGGCTGCAAGGTCTCGGTGAAGACCGCCGCCACGTCCGACGAAATGGTCGCGCTGATGAACGAAGGCGGCTTCGACCTCGTGACCGCGTCTGGTGACGCCTCGCTGCGTCTCGTTGCCGGCAAGCGCGTCCAGCCGATCAACACCGATCTGATCCCGAGCTTCAAGACTGTCGATGAGCGCATGCAGTCGTCGCCCTGGTATACGGTCAACGGCGTGCATTACGGCGTGCCCTATGTCTGGGGCCCGAACGTGCTGATGTACAATACCGAAGCCTTCAAGGGCGAAGCGCCGAAGAGCTGGGATGTCGTCTTCAAGGACATGAACCTGCCGGACGGCAAGCCCAACAAGGGCCGCGTCCAGGCCTATGACGGCCCGATCCATGTGGCGGATGCGGCCAACTACCTGATGTTCCACGACAAGGAACTCGGCATCAAGGACCCCTACGAGCTCAACGAAGACCAGTACAAGGCCGCCCTCGACGTCCTGCGCACGCAGCGCACGCTGGTCGGCCGCTACTGGCACGACGCGATGATCCAGATCGACGACTTCAAGAACGAAGGCGTCGTCGCCTCCGGTTCCTGGCCGTTCCAGGTCAACCTGATGGAAGCCGAAAAGCTGCCGATCGCCTCGACCATTCCGGAAGAGGGCGTGACCGGCTGGGCCGACACGACCATGCTGCATGCCGAAAGCGCTCATCCGAACTGCGCCTATATGTGGATGGAACACTCGTTGTCGCCGAAGGTGCAGGGTGACGTCTCCGCCTGGTTCGGCGCCAATCCGTCGGTCGGAGCCGCCTGCAAGGGCAATGAACTGCTGGGCGAAGCCGGTTGCAAGACCAACGGCTACGAGGACTTCGACAAGGTCAAGTTCTGGAAGACGCCGGTCACCAAATGCGAAAGCCAGGGCGAGTGCGTGCCCTATCACCGCTGGGTCTCCGACTATATCGGCGTTATCGGCGGCCGGTAAGCGGCGAACGCGGATTTGATCTCCCCCCTTCAGGGGGAGATGTCAGCGTAGCTGACAGAGGGGGGTGGTTCTCCCCGGCCTCGGAAATACCCCCTCTGTCCCTCCGGGACATCTCCCCCTCAAGGGGCGAGATTACAACGACCTTCATCGCTTTCTCGTGATGGGAACGATGACGCTTGCCACGGAGCATCCATGACCGCCGTCCTGTTTCAAAACGTCTCGCGTCATTTCGGCGCCGTCAAAGCCGTGGATGCGGTCGATCTGGAAATCGCTGAAGGCGAGTTCTTCGCCATGCTCGGCCCGTCTGGTTCCGGCAAGACGACGTGCCTCAGGCTGATGGCGGGCTTCGAGCAGCCGACCCACGGCCATATCGAGATTTTCGGCGAGACCGCAGAGGGCGTTCCGCCCTATCGCCGCAGCGTCAACACGGTCTTCCAGGACTATGCCCTCTTCCCGCATCTCTCCATTCTCGACAATGTCGCCTATGGCCTGATGGTCAAGGGCGTGGCGAAGGAAAAGCGACGCAAGGCGGCCGAGGATGCGCTCGCCATGGTGAAGCTGCCCGGTTATGGCCAGCGCCGGCCGGGCCAGCTGTCGGGCGGCCAGCGTCAACGCGTGGCGCTTGCCCGGGCGCTCGTCAACAAGCCCAAGGTGCTGCTGCTCGACGAGCCGCTCGGCGCGCTCGACCTGAAGCTGCGCGAGCAGATGCAGGAGGAACTCAAAAGCCTGCAGAAATCGCTGGGCATCACCTTCGTCTTCGTCACCCATGACCAGGGCGAGGCCCTGTCGATGGCCGACCGCATCGCCGTCTTCAACGAGGGCAGGATTCAGCAGCTCGGCAGTCCGGAAGATATCTACAAGCGGCCACAGACACGCTTCGTCGCCGACTTCGTCGGATCGTCCAACGTCCTGTCGAGCGCGCTTTGCACCAAGCTCGGCGTCTCGGCAAAAGCGGCGAGCCTTAGACCCGAAGCCATCGCCATCGGCGCCTCCTCGACGAGCCAGCTCACGTTGCGCGGCAAGGTGACGGCCCGCAACTTCCTCGGCGCGGTCAATCGCGTCAGTGTCGATTGCGGCGGCGAAAAGATCATCGTTGCCAGCCCGGCCGCCCTGCCCGTTCCCCAGATCGGCACTGACGTCACGCTTGTCTTTTCGCGCAACGACCTTCACCTGATGGAGGACGCATGAGCGCGCTCGCAACCCAGGCGACAATTCTGCCGAATCGGCCGGGGCTGACGGGGCGGCTGTCGGATTTCCTCTGGAAACATCCGCAAATTCTGCTCCTCATCCTGCTCGGCCCGCCGGTGCTATGGCTCGGCATCATCTATCTCGGCTCGCTCTTTGCGCTGCTGCTGCAGAGCTTCTTCTCGATCGATGATTTTTCCGGGCTGATCAATTACGAGTTCACGTTCGCAACCTACAAGCAGCTGCTGTCGGACGCCAATTTCGACATCATCGTCCGCACGGTGACGATGGCGGTGGTCGTCACGATCTTCTCCGCGCTCATCGCCTTCCCGATCGCCTATTACGCGGCCCGCTACGCCAGGGGCCAATGGAAGGCCGTCTTCTATCTCGGCATCATGTTGCCGCTCTGGTCGAGTTATCTCGTCAAGATCTACGCCTGGAAGCTGATCCTCGCCAAGGAAGGCATCCTGACCTGGGCCTTCACAAAGCTGCACCTGCTCTGGCTGCTCGACGCCTGGCTGTCGCTTCCGATCATTGGCGGCAATTCGCTGTCGGTCAGCTATACCGGCACATTCATCGTCTTCGTCTATGTCTGGATGCCGTTCATGATCCTGCCGATCCAGGCAGCACTCGAGCGCGTCCCCGGCAACCTGATCGAAGCCTCGTCCGATCTCGGCGGCACACCGCAGCAGACCTTCCGCCACGTGCTGTTTCCGCTGGCACTGCCCGGCTTCGTCGCCGGCTCGATCTTCACCTTTTCGCTGACGCTTGGCGACTACATCATCCCCCAGATCGTCGGCTCTTCGCGCCTGTTCATCGGCCAGGCCGTCTATGCGCAGCAGGGTACGGCCGGCAATATCCCGCTCGCGGCCGCCTTCACCGTTGTGCCGATCTTCAGGGGTAGCGGCGCGGATGTGGAACGGTCAGAGCGCATCGAAGGCTCCCATGCGTTTGGCCATCCAGAGATAGAGGCCCATGATGACGATCGGCACAACGGTGAAGGCGGCCGCGAGCGGGATATTGCCGGCCGTACCCTGCTGC
>NZ_DATJDJ010000180.1:0-101214 GCF_035497515.1 Pararhizobium sp.
GAAGGCTGGGGCTGCACCGTCGCAACCGTGCCCTCGCTTTTCGCCTGGCAGGAGGGGCTGACCGGCGAGGACATTCGGCCGGACGGGATTATCGCCGACTATCATCTCGACGACGGCACCGGCATCGACGTGATCCGCGCCATCCGCCTGCATTTCAGCGCCGACATCCCCTCCCTGCTCGTCACCGCCGACCGCTCGCCCGAAGTCCGTGGCGCCGCCGAACGCGACGGCATCGCCCTGCAAAACAAACCCGTCCGCCCCGCCTCGATGCGGGCCTGGCTCACCCAGTTGTCGGTCTCGATGAAGGCGGCAGCGGAATGATGAGAATGTTCTTTGTATTTATAGCGGAAACACCATAATCGGGTTGCTGGATGACCTCGGATGATGCCGTCGATATCAAGGAAGTGATCTTTCTGTCGAAGCGTATCGAAGACGATTACCTGTCACAGCTGGAGGATGTCATCGAGGCATTTGATGCGCGCGTCACCGCGGTGCAGAATCTCCAGCGACTGCCAGCAGCAGGGCGATATCAGCACCAGCATTACCCCGGCACCCTCTGTCTCGGCCGCCGGACGGTGATCCCCGTCAAGCCGCCACAGCCGCGACCTTGCCAAGCTGGATGACCGCCTGCGTGCGGCTGTCGACATTCAACTTCAACAGGATCGCCGAGACATGCGCCTTGATGGTCGCTTCGGAGACGCCGAGTTCGTAGGCGATCTGCTTGTTGAGCAGGCCCTCCGCCAGCATGCCGAGCACACGGGACTGTTGCGGCGTCAGCGTCTGCAGCCGCTGCAGGAGAGCCGCGACTTCCGGTTCATGTTCCATGCCGCGTACGAAGCCGGGCGGCGTGAAGATATCGCCTGATATCACCGTATCGATCCCTTGGCGGATTTCGTCGATGCCGGCGGATTTGGACAGGAAGCCGCTGGCGCCCAGTTCCAATGCCCGCTGGATCGTCGCCGGGTCGTCATGGGCCGAGACAATCATCACCGGCAAGCTCTGGAACTCTGCTCGAAGCGCGATCAGCCCGGACAGGCCGCTGACGCCGGGCATGGTGAGATCCAGCAGCATCAGATCGGCCGAAACCGTGTCGATCGCTGCCTGCCGGGCGGACGTGAAGTCGCCGGCCTCGATGACCGTCGGATTGCCGGGCATGCCGGAAAGCGCCTGGCGCATCGCGCCGCGAAACAGCGGGTGGTCATCCGCGATGATGATGGTCAAACCTGTCGTCATGACGCTCCCTCCCAAGAGCTTCGCGACAGGCAAATCCTCCAACTTCCCTGCCGCGCATGCGAATCCGGTCAGGTCTTTTGAGGCCTGTCCTCCGTCTTTTCCGACGGCGACTTTTCCTCGTCCTCCAGATCCTTCACAATTCCCATGAAACTGCGCATCATTCTTTCCATGATGCTCATCGTCTGGTCAATCTCTTCCTTGCTGGGAAGCCTTGGTTTGAGGCCGCTCTGTCCGTTTGCGGCGGTTTTCTCCAAGGTTTCGATGCGCTTGGTCAAAAGGTCCAATTCCAGGTCGAAGGCCGTGCGCTCGTCGGCGGCCATCCGGCAGATGATCTCGCCGTCCTTTTCCTGACAGAGCGAAACCTCGCCGGTCTGCGTGTCCAGCCGCGCGATACCGCTGTCGGTCTTCTGCATGGCGTAGCGCCCGGGCGCCGGCTCCTGAGCCACCGCCGCAAAGGCACTCAACAGGCCGCAAAGGGCAGCCCCCGGCATCAGCATCCTCTTCATCGCATTCTCCTTGATCACCAAAAGCCGCTTGAAGGTGGACTTTCGCGGAAAATTGCGGCAATTCCGCAAAGGATATTGTCCAAGCTCCAGGAAACGGCGGCATGCCCAGCATCATCTACAAAATCGTTCCGGCAACTCTATGGCAAGATGCCCGAGCGCGCGGAGAATTCAAGGGCGCCGCGATCGACCTGACGGATGGCTATATCCATTTTTCCACTGCCGAGCAGGCGATCGAAACCGCAGCGCGCCATTTCGCCGGGCAGGACGGCCTGTTGCTGGTCGCCATCGATGGCGACAGGCTTGGCGATGCCCTCGTCTATGAACCCTCACGCGGCGGCGCGCTGTTTCCCCATCTCTACGGCACCCTGCCGCTCAATGCCGTCGTCTGGGAAAAACCGCTGCCGCTCGATGCCACCGGTGCCCATATCTTTCCGGAGCTTGACCGATGATCGATGTCTTTCAGTCACTCGCCCGCCGCAGTCTGTTCATGTTCGATCCGGAAGCCGCCCATGGCCTGTCGATCAAGGGTCTGAAGACCGGCCTCGTCCCGTCCTGCGCCGCCCCAGCCGATCCGCGCCTGGCCCAGACGGTCGCCGGCCTCACCTTCGCCAATCCGATCGGCATGGCCGCCGGTTACGACAAGAACGCCGATGTGCCGGAAGCACTGCTGCGGCTCGGTTTCGGCTTCACCGAGATCGGCACCGTCACGCCGAAGGCCCAGGCTGGCAATGACAAGCCGCGCATCTTCCGCCTGGTCGAGGATGACGCCGTCATCAACCGGCTCGGCTTCAACAACGAGGGCCACCAGGCCGCCCTCCAACGCCTTCGCACCTGCTCGCGTTCGGCGATGATCGGTGTCAATATCGGCGCCAACAAGGACAGCGCCGATCGCATCGCCGATTATGTCGCCGGCATCCGCACCTTCTACGACGTCGCCCGCTATTTTACCGCCAACATCTCCTCGCCGAACACACCGGGTCTGCGCGACCTGCAGGCCCGCGAAAGCTTGTCTGCGCTGCTGTCGGCTGTGCTTGCCGCGCGCGACGAAGAGGCGGCGAAGGTCGGCGTCCGCGTGCCGGTGTTCCTGAAGATCGCCCCCGATCTGACCGAAGAAGGCATGGACGATATCGCCGCCGAGGCACTGTCGCACAATCTCGATGGCTTGATCGTGTCGAACACGACGCTGTCGCGCGACGGGCTGAAGGACCAGCGGCAGGCCAAGGAAAATGGCGGCCTGTCCGGCAAGCCTCTGTTCGAGAAATCCACCATCGTGCTTGCCAAGATGCGCAAGCGCGTCGGGCCGGACCTGCCGATCATCGGCGTCGGCGGTGTCTCGTCCGCCGAAACGGCGGCGGAAAAAATCCGTGCCGGCGCCAATCTGGTCCAGCTCTATTCCTGCATGGTCTATGAAGGCCCGTCGCTCGCAAGTCGCATCGTGCGCGGCCTGTCGCAGCTCTGCGACCGCGAAAGGCTCGGCTCGATCGCCGACATCCGCGGCAGCCGTACGGATTACTGGGCCGACCGGAACGTCTGAGCCGAACGGCGCGGCACCAGTGCCATCAGGAAGGTGCCGCGAAACAGCAGGAACAGGTTGAGCCCCGCCCACAGGCCGTGGTTGCCGAAGGCGGGCACCAGAAGACAGAGCGCCAAGGCATAGCCGGCAAAAGCCAGAAGCATCATGTTGCGCATGTCGCGCGACCAGGTGGCGCCGATGAACACGCCGTCCATCAGGAAGGCGAGCGCGCCCGTCAGTGCCGTGATCGCCGCCCATGGCATGTAGATATAGGCCTCCGTCCGCACGTCGGCCGCCGTCGTCAGAAGGTCCACCAGACTGTTGCCGAAGACAAGGAAGGCGATCGTGGTCATGCCGGCAAGCGCCAGCGACCAGGTGGCGGTCATCCGCAAGGCCCGGTCGAAGGCGGGACGGAACCGCGCGCCGATCGCCCGGCCCGTTAGCTGTTCGGCGGCGTTGGCAAGCCCGTCGAGATAATAGCCCGCCACCAGGAAGATGCTCATCAGAACGGAATTGGCGGCGAGCGTCACCGGACCGAACGAGGTGCCGATCCGCGTCATCAGCATGAAGGCGGCAAGCAGCACGAAGGAACGGATCATGATGTCGCGGTTCAGCCCGAACAGCGGCTTCAGGCGCTCGGTGGCGAAGATGGTTGCCCAGCTCGGTGCCACCGTCCTGTCGAAACGGGCGAGGATCAGGGCAAACCCGACGATCGCGCCGACCACCTCGCCGGTCACCGTCGCCAGCGCCACGCCCATCACGCCCCAGCCGAGATAAAGACCGAGCGTGATCGACAGCACGATGTTGATGCCGTTGATCAACGTCTGCAGCATCAGCCCGGTCGTTCCCTGCCCCCGCCCCAGCACGAAACCGAGAATGGCGTAGTTGGCGAGCGAGGCAGGGCCGGCGAGAATGCGGTATTCGAAATAGGTGCGTGTCACGGCCTCTATTTCCGGGCCCGGTGCCAGCAACCACAGGCCCGCCGAGAGCAGCAGCGGCGAAACCAGAATGAGGGCACTGCCACAGACAAGCGCAATAATCAGCGAACGCCAGAAGACCGCCTGTTCCTCCGTCCTGTCGCCGCGCCCGAAGGCCTGCGCCACAAGACCGGTCGTGGCTGCCCTCAGGAAATTGAAAGTGGTAAAGATGAGGTCGAAAATGATCGCGCCGACGGCAAGGCCGGCCAGCAGCGTCGCCTGTCCGAGATGGCCGATGACCGCCGTATCGACCAGGCCGAGCAGCGGCGTCGTCAGGAAACCCAGCGTCATCGGCACGGCGATCGACAGGATCAGCCGGTTGGTGACGAGGAATGGGCCTGCCCCATCGATATTTTCAGCAAAGTCGGATGTCTGCGTCATGCCTGCCTCGTAAGCCAGCCCTGTCGAGAATCAGGTCAGCTGGTCGAGAGCACCATGGCCCAATAGGGTCGGTTTCCGGAAGCCGGATTCCGCATCATCCCCACGCCAAGGCCGCGATAATTTGGGCCGAGCATGTTTTCCAGGTGCTTGGGCGAGTTGAACCAGGCGGTGTAGGCCCGTTCGGCGCTGTCCTGGCCCACGGCGATGTTTTCCGCCGCCGGCAGGGAAACGCCGCCGCCCTTCATGCGATCGAGGAAACTGTCGCCCATGCCGATCAGGTGCGACATCTTTCCGGCCTTGGCCATGCGGCCTGCCTGCGACAGTGCCGCCTGCGCGGCTGCGGGGTCGCGCACCAGCGGCTCCAGCCCCTTCTGCTTCCTCAGGTTATTGACGTAACCCAGCGTCGCATCGGTCTGGTCGCTGCCGTCACCGCTGGGCGTCAGCTTCGGCGTACCGCAGGAAGCCAGCAAACCGAGCGAAAGAAGGGCGCCCGCGCGCAGCAGATTGCGCCGCGAGGCAGGGAAAGTCTGGTCGTGCATGTTACCGCCGGTAGCTGAGGATGCGCAGGATGATGAAGACGGGGATGACCACGGCTGCACCCAGCAGCAAGTAGTCGCCGACCTTTCCGAGGGCCGCGAAGCCCGAATTCCAGATGTCGAGGACGAAATCCTTGACCGTGTCGAAAATCCCGTAGGGCGTCCAGCCGAAAACGGCCATGACGAAGCCGACGATGATCGAGACCACCAGCAGCTTGACCAGCACGCGCAGGGGCGAATCGCCCAGAAACCTGTTCACTCCATCGGCCATGACGTCATGATTCTCCTGTTTCGCCTGACATAAGCTGCGGGGCGGCCTGCCGCAAGCTGCAAGGATTGGCGATGCGGCCTCTTGGATCGGTGCCCGCGAAATCGTGCCTTGCCATTTCGCCTGCCACGCGCGAAAAGCGCTGAACGTCGCGAGCAGAAGCCCGTGCACGGGATCAAGGCGCAGAACCATCAGTTCCAATCAGCTCTCCTCCGGCAACCTGATTGCCGATCGCCGTACCGAATATGCGCATATGCTGGCCGCCGAGGGTGACCATGCGGCGGCGGCCGACCTGATGCGCCAGGCGCTGGAACTGGTTCCCGACTGGCCCGCCGGCCAGTTCCGCCTCGCCGACTATGAGGAGAAATCGGGCCGCAAAGAGGCGGCGGTCGAGGCGCTGCGGAAAGTCCTGGACCTGAACCCGGAGGATATTTTCGGCGCTTCGCTGAAGCTCGCCTTCCTTGGCAGCGCGCCGGTGGGCGGCCAGCCGCCGAGCCAGCATGTCGAACGCCTGTTCGACGATTACGCCGACCGCTTCGACGTCTCGCTTGTCGACAGGCTCGGTTACAACGTGCCGGAAACGCTCGCGGCCCTGATCGAGGAAGAGATTGGTGACGCGCGCTTTGCCCATGTCATCGATCTCGGCTGCGGCACTGGCCTGTTCGGCGAGCGCATCCGCGCCCGCACCGATTATCTCGAAGGTTATGACCTCTCGACCAACATGCTGACCAAGGCCGCCGACAAGGGCGTCTACGATCATCTCGGGCAGGCGGACCTGTTCCTGCCGCCGGAGACGTCCGGATTGTTCACTGGCAGCGCCTCCCATCGCGCCACCCTGGTCAGCGCCACCGACGTCTTCCTCTATCTCGGCAATCTCGACAGTGTCTTCATGCTGGCCTGCGAACTGCTTTCGCCCGGCGGCATCTTCGCCTTTTCGACCGAGGAGGCCGGAGAGGACGGCGACGTCGTCCTGCGTCCGTCGCTGCGCTATGCTCATTCGCGCGATTACATCCGTCGATGCTGCGCCGATTTCGGGCTGATAGTACTGGCGGATCGCGAGACCACTATTCGCAATGATGGCGGCAAGCCCCTGTCCGGCATGCTGTTCCTTACGCAAAAATCGATCTGAACGAACGTTTCTTGCGAATTTAAAATAGGTCAGCATTGCTTACATATTTCACTTGATCGCAACAGCGGAAATCGCGATAAATGCTGCATCGCACACAGGCGGCGCATTCGAAGATCGCACTTGCACTTCATTCCCATGTGTCCTGCTCGGCCTGTCATTCCGAC
Source organism: Pararhizobium sp. (assembly GCF_035497515.1). Lineage (GTDB taxonomy): Bacteria > Pseudomonadota > Alphaproteobacteria > Rhizobiales > Rhizobiaceae > Pararhizobium. The sequence continues at coordinate 6,708 of NZ_DATJDJ010000180.1, forward strand.
TGGTCCGAAGCACCTGCCCGTTTGTCGCCGGAGATCGTCGCATGAGCCTTATCACTGCACTTGGCTTCTGGAATACCAATGCCACGCGCCACACGCCGGTCGAGGACGTGCAGGGCGTTTTCTCCGGCAGTCTTGTGGCAGCACTCGGGCTTTATGTGCTGGCCAGCGCCGGCCTTCTGACCGGCAGTACGGCTGGCGTCGCCTTTCTGCTGCATTATGCGCTGGGCATCAATTTCGGCCTTGCCTTCTTCCTGCTCAACGTGCCCTTCTTCTATCTGTCGTGGAAGCAGCTCGGCATGGCCTTCACGGTGAAGACCTTCATCGCCATCAGCATCACCTCGCTGCTCACCAATGTGCAGAGCCAGGTATTCCAGATCTCTGAAATCCATCCGGCCTGGGCTGCCCTTCTCGGCGGTCTGCTGCTCGGCTTTGGCCTGCTGGCGCTCTATCGCCATCGCGCCAGCCTCGGCGGCGTCGGCATTCTCGGCATCTACATGCAGGAGCGTTTCGGCATCCGCGCCGGCCTCGTGCAACTCGCCATCGACCTGTGTGTCCTTGCTGCCGCCTTCTTCGTCACCACGCCTCCCGTGGTGTTCTATTCCGTGCTCGGTGCGGTGGTCTTCAACCTGTTCCTGACCATCAATCACCGCGCCGACCGCTACATCGCTTTGTAGACCGCACGTCCTCCAGGCGGAGGAGACGCTGCGCGCAAAGCGAGGTGATGAGGGGGCCAGAGGCGTAATCTTGCGAAAGACTACGCCGCGCCACTGCCAAGGGCGGCACCGGCTGCCCCCTCATCCGATTTTCGAAAGCCCAAACGAACGAGAGCGGAAAGGCTACCCTTTCGCGCTCTCATTCTATTGTGCGATGCCTCAGGCCGCCTTCACGACCTTGTCGATCGGATGCTGGGAGCGGAACGATACGGCAATGCGGTTCCACACATTGATCGTGCCGATCGCGACCGTGATCTTGGCGATTTCTTCCGCCGAGAAATGCGCCGCCAGCGTCTCATAGGCATCATCCGGCGCGCCGGTCTGGGCAAGGTTGGTCACCGCATCGACCCAGCCGAGCAGCGCCCGCTCGCGAGCGTCATAAACCGGCGATTCCCGCCAGACGCACATCAGGTTGATCCACTGTTCGCTCAAGCCGTCATGGCGCGATTCCTTGACATGCATATCGACGCAATAGGCGCAGCCGTTGATCTGCGAGGCCCGCAGCTTGATCAGGTGAATGAAGCGGCGCTCCAGGCCGGAACCCTGCACGTAGTTTTCAAGCGCCAGAACGGCCTTGAAGGCTTCCGGCGATGCCTTGGTCATGTCGAGGCGAGGATGCATGTCACTTCTCCTTGGTTGAGGGCTCAGCGAGCCGTTGCTTTGCGTTCGTGGATTTCGAGGAAGGCGCAGCTGCGGGCGGCGATCGGGCCATCGTCGATTTCCGCAAGCTGGATGCCGAGATCGGCGATCGAGGTTTTGGCAAGTTCGGCCCGGTAGACCCGCTCCGCCCGCAGCATGGTCGCCGAGATATTGCAGGGCTTGGTGAAGTAGCGATCCGGCACCGGGTTCGGCCCACGCTGGCGGATCTCGCCGCAGCGGAAAGCGGGCGCCGGGCCTTCGACGGCGAGGACGACATCGAGCAGCGTGATGTTGGCCGGCTTCTTCGCCAGCCGGTAGCCGCCCTTTGGGCCCGGGACGGTTTCGAGAATGCCGGCACCCGAAAGCGCCTGCAGATGCTTCAGGAGATAGCTGGTCGATACGCCGTGAAATTCGGCAATCGCGGCGGCGGACAGGACGCTGTTCTCCGAAAGGCCCGACAGCATCGCAACGCTGTGAATGGCCTGTTCGACACCCTCGCTCATCTTCATCGGCTTGCCTCCGTTTCTATCGTAGATATTTTTTATCCATGATTATCGCAATCGTCAAGCGGCAATTTTCCGACCCCTGCTTGCGTTCCGGAACCGGGGCGATAGAAGAGGCGCAAGAGCCAGGTGCCATGGGCGGATCGACCGCCAGCGCTGCCGACTGAAACCGGTCACCCGCTTTTGCTGGCCGGCTTCTACTCTGAATCGGGAGATCGAAGACGATGATGGTGATACCGGCAAAATCCGCCTTTGCGGCACTGATGGCATCGAGCGCGGAACGTCATTCGCTGGTCGATGATGCGCAGGGGGTGATTTCCGGCACCATGCTCGCCGTGCTCGGCATCACGCTGTTGTCGAGCGCCGGCCTGCTCACCGGCGGCACGCCGGGCATCGCCTTCCTCGTCCACTATGCGACCGGCTTCAGCTTCGGCGCCTGCTTCTTCGCCGTCAACCTGCCCTTCTATTATCTGGCCTTCCGCCGCATGGGCCTCGCCTTCACGATCAAGACATTCGCGGCCGTCGCGCTCACCTCGGCCATGTCGGAAGTCCTGCCCCGCGCGCTCGGTCTTACCCATGTCAATCCGCTGGTCGGCGCGCTGTTCGGCGGCCTGGTGATCGGCGCCGGTCTGCTTGCCCTCTTCCGCCATCGCGCCAGCCTCGGCGGCGTCGGCATTCTGGCGCTCTACATCCAGGATCGCTTCGGGTGGCGTGCAGGCTTCGTCCAACTCGCCTTCGACGGCACGATCGTCGCCTGCTCTTTTTTCCTCGCAAGCCCCTTCATCATCGCCTGCTCGATCCTGGGCTCCGTGGTCATGAACCTGGCGCTCGCCATCAACCACCGCAAGGATCGTTATATCGCGATGTGATCTACGGCATCCGCCGGCCGGAGCAATCAGCAGTGGTGCCGCATAGATGCTAAGCAGCATCAGCGCGAGACGTCACGACAATCCGCGTTTGGCCAGCACCATATCGACATGGCCGAAACGATCATTTTTCGGCGAGATGAGCAGATGCGGCAGGTCGAGAAAGGCTTGAAGGTCGAGCGGCCACCCGGCCGCCTTGTGGCCACCCCGCAGCATGCAGGCGAAGTCGGCCGCCAATCCGCGTAAGCTGACAATTACAGAGTTTTACGGCGTTCGGCCGTCTGTCCAGGCACTCCCGGACGATGCCTCAAGTGGCCACGTCCTGCTTCTTCAGTTGGACGATCGCATGCAGTGCCTCGTAGGGTGACCAGCCAGCGTGGACGGCGGCCTCGACGAGTCGGGTTTCGGCATCATGCTCCAGTTTCTGGAAAAGCGGTTCCAGTGCCTCCTGGACGGTCAGGATATGCTCATCCGGTGGAATGACCTGTTCTTCAGACGCTGAAAACGGCATGACGCCCTCCTTTTTGATCTCGCCCTCGAAAAATTCGCATGAATTTCTCAATTCGCCGCACCGAAAAGGGTTCCCGCCGTTTCAAAATTTTTATCACCAAGGGAATTCCCGCCCTTCAGCAGCCTTCCATCGAACATCACTCTTCAATTCCCGCCGGTTTGATCTACATTTGTTCGCGTGAACCAGATCGATTCCACGACCCGCGCGGAGATGCCGCTCATCCTGCCTCCACCCTTCCTGCGCTGGTTCGCGGAAAAGGGCTGGCAGCCGCGCGCCCATCAATTGGAACTCCTGTCACGCGTGCAGGGTGGCGAAAGCATGCTGCTGATCGCGCCGACCGGGGCCGGTAAGACGCTCGCCGGCTTCCTGCCATCGCTGGTCTCGCTGACCGAGCGTGGCATGATCCCGCCAGGTTCGGCCTTTACCGGCATCCATACGCTCTACATCTCGCCGCTGAAGGCACTGGCCGTCGATATCGAGCGCAACCTGATGAAGCCGGTCGGCGACATGGGCCTGCCGATCCGCATCGAGAACCGCACCGGCGATACGCCGGCCTCCAAGCGCCAGCGCCAGAAGCTCAACCCGCCGGATATCCTGCTGACGACCCCCGAGCAGGTCGCGCTGCTTCTCGCCAACGGCGAAGCGGAACGGTTTTTCAAGGACTTGAAATATGTCGTGCTGGACGAATTGCACTCGCTCGTCACCTCCAAGCGCGGCCATCTGCTGTCGCTCGGTCTTGCCCGCCTGCGGCGCCTGGCGCCGCGCATGCAGGCGATCGGCCTCTCCGCCACCGTCGCCGACCCGATGGACCTGCAGCGCTGGCTCGTTCCGCAGAACGAAGGCGAAACCCATAACGCCGGCCTGATCACGGTCACCGGCGGCGCCCGGCCGGACATCTCGATCCTCTCGACCGAGGAGCGCGTGCCCTGGGCCGGCCATTCGGCAAATTATGCAATCGGCGATATCTACCGGGCAATCGGCGAGACGAAAACCACTCTGCTTTTCGTCAATACCCGCAGCCAGGCCGAGCGCGTTTTCCAGGAGTTATGGACCATCAATGACGACAACCTGCCGATTGCCCTGCACCACGGCTCGCTCGATGTCGGCCAGCGACGCAAGGTCGAGGCGGCCATGTCCGAAAACAAGCTGCGTGCCGTGGTCGCCACCTCGACGCTCGATCTCGGCATCGACTGGGGTGATGTCGACATGGTCATCCATGTCGGCGCGCCTAAGGGGGCGTCCCGCCTTGCCCAGCGCATCGGCCGCGCCAATCATCGCATGGACGAGCCGAGCCGCGCCATCCTGGTTCCGGCCAATCGTTTCGAGGTGATGGAGTGCCAAGCGGCGCTGGATGCCAACTATCTCGGCGCCCAGGATACGCCACCGGTGGGCAAGGGCGCGCTCGATGTGCTCGCTCAGCATGTGCTCGGCATGGCCTGCGCCGCCCCGTTCGATCCGCTGGAGCTTTACGCCGAAATCACCAGCGCTTCGCCCTATGCCACGCTCCCCTGGGAAACCTTCGAGCGCATCATCGATTTTGTCGCCACCGGCGGCTATGCGCTGCGCACCTATGAACGTTACGCCAAGATCCGCAAGACGGTCGAAGGCCTCTGGCGCGTCTCTAACCCGCAGATCGCCCAGCAATATCGCCTCAACGTCGGCACGATCGTCGAATCCCCGATGCTCAATGTGCGCATGGTCAAGCACAATGCCCGCGGCTCGCTCGGGCGCGGCGGCCCCGGTCGGGGAGGAATGGCACTCGGCAAGGTCGAGGAATATTTCATCGAGATGCTGTCGCCCGGCGACACCTTCCTATTTTCCGGCAAGGTGCTGCGCTTCGAGGGCATCCGCGAGAGCGAGTGCCTGGTCAGCCAGGGTTATAAGCTCGACCCGAAGGTCCCCTCCTACAATGGCGGCAAGTTTCCGTTGTCGACCTATCTCGCCAGCCAAGTTCGCAAGATGCTGGCCGATCCCGCCCGTCACACGTCCCTGCCTGATCAGGTGCGTGACTGGCTGTCGCTGCAGAACGACCTGTCGATGCTGCCGAAGGAAGACGAACTCCTGATCGAGACTTTTCCACGCGGCAGCCGGCATTACATGGTTATCTACGCCTTCGAGGGGCGGCTGGCACACCAGACGCTCGGCATGCTGCTCACCCGCCGGCTCGACCGCGCCGGGCTGAAGCCGCTTGGCTTCGTCGCCACCGATTATTCGCTGGCGATCTGGGGGTTGGAGGATCTCGGCGTCGCCTTCCGCAAGGGCCGGCCGGCACTTGCCAACCTGTTCGACGAGGACATGCTCGGCGACGACCTGGAGGCCTGGCTGAACGAGAGCTTCCTCCTGAAGCGCACTTTCCGCAATTGCGCCGTGATCGCCGGCCTGATCGACCAGCGCCATCCCGGCAAGGAAAAGAGCGGCCGGCAGGTCACCGTCTCGGCCGATCTCATCTATGACGTCCTGCGCAGCCACGAGCCCGATCACATCCTGCTGGAAGCGACCCGCAACGATGCCTCGACGGGACTTTTGGAGATCGAGCGGCTTGGCGATATGCTGGCGCGAATCAAGGGTCGCATCACCCACCGTCCGCTGACACGGATTTCGCCACTGGCCGTGCCGGTCATGCTGGAAATCGGCAGGGAATCGGTCAATGGCGACGCGCAGGACTTCCTGCTTGCGGAAGCCGCCGACGAACTGTTCGATGATGTGACCGGCGAGCACCACCTTTGACGTCGCGCCGGAAAACCATGCATCGCATCACCCATGCCCTTTCTGCCCTGCCGGACAATCCGGCTTTGTCTGCCCGGATCGCCATCAACGGCGTCGCCGCGATCTGCGATCCGCTGGGCGGGCTCTACTTGCCGGATCTCGATATCCTCGTTGTCTCCGATCTGCATCTGGAAAAGGGCTCGGCCTTTGCCCGCCGCGGCATGATGCTGCCACCCTACGATACGCTGGCGACGCTGCGCATCCTGGAAGCCGTCATCGCCCGCCACGATCCCAAGACCGTCATCAGCCTCGGCGACAATTTCCACGACCCCGTCGGCTCCGCCCTGATGCCGGAACAGTTTCGCGGCATGATCGAGACGATGGCGCGCGGACGCGAATGGATCTGGATCAACGGCAACCATGATCCCGACGGCACCATCGGCCTGCCCGGCACCTCCGCCAACGAACTCCACTATGCCGGCCTGATCTTTCGCCACGAACCGGAAATGAATGGGGCCGCCGGCGAGATCGCCGGCCATCTCCATCCGGCCGCCACCGTGACGCGCCGTGAAAAACGCGTCCGCCGCGCCTGTTTTGCCACCGACAACCGCCGCCTGATCATGCCCGCCTTCGGCGTCACCACCGGCGGGCTCGACCTGCGCCACAAGGCCATGCACGGCCTGTTCGACCGCACCAACCTCGTCGCCCATATGCTCGGTCGCGACCGAATCTATTCGGTTCGGTTCTCGAACCTGCTGGGGTGACCGACGCAGACCGGCCCAAGAAACCGCTTGCAATTTGCAATCAGACTTATCATCATTCGGCCTAATGAAACCCGGTTTTGGGAGAAGTGACCGTGGCCAAGCTGTGTATCTGGAATCTCGTCACACTCGACGGCTTTTTCGAAGGCGAGACGAAGTGGGACCTTCAGTTCCACGGGCGCGCCTGGGGTCCGGAGCTCGCCAAGCTGTCGAAGGAATATGGTGATACGACGGACACTCTGGTCTTCGGCCGCGTCACCTATGAGGGCATGAAGGCCTATTGGACGACGGCGGAAGAGGAAGACGAGGTCAAGGCCTTCATGAACGGCCTGCCGAAGCTCGTCGCCTCGCGCACCATCACGGCAAGCGACTGGAACAACACCACGGTCACCGCCGATATCGTCGAGGATATCACCCGCCTGAAACAGACGGCCACCAAGCCGATCCGCGTTTTCGGCAGCAGCGAACTCTGCGACAGCCTGCTCAAGGCCGGCCTGGTCGACGAGATCATGCTCTGCGTCGTGCCGGTCCTGCTCGGTCGCGGCACGCCGTTCTTCAAGCCGGGCCGCGACACGACGACGCTCACGCTGAAAAGCTCGACGACGACGGCCGGCGGTTCGGTTATCCTCACCTATGATGTCGAGAACGGCTGAAACGGCTTAAAACGCGTTGAACGTCAATGTCGTCAGCGACCGGTTGATGCCCGGCACCGTGGCGATATTGTCGTTGATGAATTTGCCGATGTCCTGCTCTTCATCGACATAGACCTTGATCAGCAGGTCGTAATCGCCGCTGGTCGAATACATTTCCGAAACAATTTCCTTCTTGTAGATCACGTCGGCCACCTCATAGGTCTTGCCGGGGGCGCATTGCAGCTGGACGAAAATCGGCTTCATGGCACGGGTCTCCTGATATCTTCACCGGAAATAGCCTGTTTTGGCGGCGAGGCAAACCCGTGACGGAACAACCGATACAGAAACCACAGGCGCTGCGGAACTGACGAAGCGGATTGGCCTTCCCGCCACGTTCCGGGGCCGCAGTCGGCGGATTCATGGGCGCGCCGTTACGAACACCCGGCAGATTTCGTCATACAGGAAAACTCAGTCCCGGCGGAAGACGATACTGGCGATCCAGCCGGTGACAACCGCCAGAAGCACGGCGATGATGCCGTAGAGGAAGGGCGACTCGTGCGCCGCGCGGGTGATGGCCTGCTCTAGGCCGGTCTTGACGACACGCAATGGCAGCGCTTTGGCTGCGACGAAAACCCCGTCCCGAAACAGATAGGCGCGCACGGTATGCACACCGTTGGGAACATCGGCCGGCAAGCGGACCGACGCCTTGAACAGGCTGGAGCTGATGAACTGCACGCCGCCGGGATCGCGTTGATAGACGCCGTTCGTCTCGCGCAGGCGGCGGAAGGCGTCGCGGAATTCCGTCAGGTTGCTGCCGTCGCCGATATAACCGAGCGGGATCAGCGGCATATGTGCGACGCCGATACCCATGTTTGTCATGTCGCCGGGCGGCGCGATGGTCTCGATGTCGCGCGTGCTCGACAGCGAGTAGGATTCCGGCACCAGTTCGAAGGTCATGGAATTGGTGTTGATCCAGATGCCGAAGACGCGCTCCTTCTTGCGCACCGTGGTGTTTTCCTTCGGCCCTTCGAGCGCCACGACGATATTGTACTTGCCCTGCGCCAGGATATTGGGGTCGAAGCCGTCGATCGCCCCGAAGATCGTCAGGTCCGCGCCGCGAAAATCCGATGTGATCGAGATTTCGTCGGTGGAGATGCCGATATCCAGCTTTTCGGCGAAATCGATCGGCTCCGCCTGCACGGCCATCGGCAGTGCGAGAGTGGCAGCCAGCAGGAGGGGGCGCATCGAGATCCACATCAGAAACCGAACCCCGCGGAAACGATCGAATAGATTTCCTTCGGCGGAATGATGAGTTCGATGGCAAGACGGATGCCGACCGCAAGAACCAGCAGCGCCAGGAGCGCCCGCAATTGTTCGCCACGCAGCCGCTGGCCGACGCGGACACCATATTGCGCACCGATCACGCCGGCGATCATCAGAACGAAGGCAAGCACGATATCGACCGTATAGTTCGCCGTCGCCTGGACGATGACCGTATAGGCCGAGACGAAGATGATCTGGAACAGCGAGGTACCGACGACGACGTTGGTCGGGATGCGCAGGAGATAGATCATCGCCGGCACCATGATGAAACCGCCGCCGACACCCATGACTGAGGTCAGGATGCCGATGCAGAAGCCGAGCGCGACAATCGGGATGACGCTCAGATAGATCTTGGATTTCTTGAACCGCATCTTCAGCGGCAACCGGTGCACCCAGTTGTGATGGCCGGGCCGCTTCAGCGTGACGGTCTCGTTGCGGGCGGCGCGGCGCAGGGCGATCATGCTTTCCCACAGCATCAACGAGCCGACAGTGCCGAGCAGCAGCACATAGGCGAGCGAAATGACGAGGTCGAGCTGGCCGATGCGGCGCAGCAGCGCGAAAATCCAGATGCCGACGGTGGCGCCAGCGAGACCGCCGCAGAGCAACACCGTCCCCAGCTTGATATCGATCGTGCCGCGCCGGAAATGGGTGATGGCGCCGGAGATCGACGAGGCGACGACCTGGTTGGCGCCGGTGGCGACAGCGACGACCGGCGGGATGTTGTAGAAGATCAGGAGCGGCGTGATCAGGAAGCCGCCGCCGACACCGAACATGCCCGACAGGAAGCCCACGGCCGCGCCCATGCCGAGGATGATGAGTATGTTCACCGACAACTCTGCGATGGGCAGATACACTGTCACGGCCGGACCTCAAAATATGCCAATAGCCCGCAATGCGGGCGGAAAACGTCAGAGTGGCAACTGATTCACCACGGGAAATTCTTAAAGGATGGAAGGGCCTGAAAACCAATTGTGAAAATTGCGATTTCAATGTCATTCCGTCATGCGCTTGGGGTCAAACCTGTCAACCTTCTGCAAGGCCGCAGTCTACCCCCTCGCCGTTCTCTTTGTGCGGTCGGTCTGCGGCATGAATAGGGCCGCAGACGCCATGTTCTAGCCGTTCCGCTTCAGCAGTTCCTTGACCAGCGCATCGGTGATCTGGCCGGTCGGCTCCTGGCCGATCGATTTCTGGAAGGCCTTGATCGCCGAGACGGTCTTCTGCCCCATCTCGCCATCCGGTTTTCCAGCGTTGAAACCGTTGTTGTTGAGGATCGCCTGGATGTTGCGCAGCGCCTTCTTCATGTCGACCGACGCGGTCTTCACACCCTTGCCGACCCAGGCATCCGGCACGTCGACCGAATTCGCGTCGGCAGCGAGCGGCGTCACCTTCCAGGCTTCGAACTTGGCCTTGGCGCTCTCCAGTTGTTCGGGCTTCAAGGCCTTGCCGACTTCGTCGCGCTTCTGGGCGGCATCGGTATCGCCGTCGCGGGCAGCGACCGCGAACCACTTGTAGGATTCTTCCAGGTCCTGCTTCACGCCGTTGCCACGCGCGTACAGGATTGCCAGGTTGAACTGGCTGTCGCGGATGCCGTGTTCGGCAGCTTCGCCAAACCACCTTCCGGCAGCCGCGAAGTCCGGCGACGATGCGCCGCCGCTTGCCAGCATGACGGCAAGATTGTGCATGGCGCTGGCATTGCCCTTTTCGGCGGCCTGCAGATAGAGCGTGCGCGCCTTCGGAAGATCGCGGGCAACGCCGCTGCCCTTTTCATACAGGCTCGCAAGACGGTACTGGGCTGGGATGACGCCGGCATCGGCGGAACGCTGGTACCATTTTGCGGCTTCGGCCAGATCGGCCTTGACGCCACGGCCTTCGGTATAAATAGCGCCGATCTCGAACATTGCCAGCGGGTCACCCTTCTTGGCTGCTTCGACCAGCGCTTCCGGCTTGATCTCGGAGGGAACGGCGATGTCAGCGGCGGCGGCCGGTGCTGCGGCTTCCGCCTGGGCGCCATCGGCCTTCGTCGCATCGAGACTGGTAGCCGTATCCGACGGGACGGGAGCCAGCATCTGCGATGCGTCGTCGGTTGCCGGCTTGACGGGTTCGACCTGCGGCAGGCTCTGCTCCGGTGTTGTGGTTTCCGGCTGGCTCGTCTGAGGCTCGGCCATCGCCGATTGCCCGGCCTCGTCCTCGCCACCATCCTGCCCGACCGCGTCCTGCCCCGTTGCATCCTGGGTGGCCGTATCTTCTCCAGCCTGCGGCTGCAACGTGCTCAGCGGCTCGACATTGTCGCCGTCGACAGTCTCTTCAGCCGGCGTCACCGGTGCGACATCAGCGGCCGCCTGCACATCCTTGCCGACCGGTTGTTCGATGACGGCGACCGGAGCACGATCGCCACGGATCAGCGTGTTGACCAGCGGATAGGACATGATCGCCAGCAAGACTGCGCCGACGGCCATCAGGACCGGGCGGCGATGACGGGCAAAGGCGCCGCCGATCGCCGACGGCGAAGCACCGCTCTTGCCGCGACTGAGGGTATCGACCTCTTCGACGGCCAACTGCGCTGCGCGGCGCGCGGCGGCGATGAAATCGGCCTTGTCGCCTTCGCTCGGCTGGGCGGCGCGGGCATTCTGGCCGGCGCGGACACGCTCAAGGATTTTCTTTACGTCCGGCACGCCGGAGCCCGGCTCCAGGAGCTGGTTGGCCATGTCCGGCTCGATCGTCTCGGCCGCATCCATCGGCGGCGTCGGATCGACGATCTGGCGCTCGACCGGACGCACCGGCTCGCTGCGCTTTCCGGAGAAACGCCTGGCAAGTCCGGCCAGCAGGCCGGACTTGCCGGCAGGAGTTGCCGTCGTCTTCTTTATATCGACCTGCTCGACATCAGCCGGGTCCGAGACGACGAAGGTTTCGGCCATTTCGGCGCGCGCCGGAATAGCAGGCTCGCTCATAGCAGGCTCGGCCTCGGTGGCCAGCGCATGCATGTCGCGCTTCAGGTCCTCATAACGGCTGCCCAGCTCGGCCTCAGCGAAAGGATCATCCTGCGCGTCGAAAACCGGCTGCGACGCCCTGGGCATTTCCGGCTGACGTTGTTCCTGATAGTCGCGCAGACCGAAGGTCCGCGGCACTTCCTGAGCGACGCCGCGTTCTTCCAGTCGTTCCAGCTTCTCGGCGATATGAACGAGCGTTTCATGCAGGGCTTCGAACGTGCGTGCCGTGCGATCCTCGCTGGAGCGGCTCAAGTCTTCGAGAACCTTCAGGTCATCGGCCAGCGCCGAGATCGCCGCCATGTCGGCGCCGCCGGACGCGATCTGCGCGGGGCCGTTCTTCGAATAGGCTTCCATCACCGCTTCTGCCGCCTGGCGGGCAGCCTCGATGATATATTCGTCGCTGGTCGCCAGATATTCCTCGAGCGCCGTCATCCGGCCTTCGAATTCGGCGGGCACGGCAGCCGATGCAACGATCTCGCGCGGCTGGCTGACGAGGCTCGACAGGTTGGCGATCTGGTCCTGCAGGCTGCGCAGGATTTCGCTGTCGTCCTGCGGCGCGGCATGGGTTTCCTCAAGACGGATGGCAATATCCGTCAGCTGGTCCTCAAGCCGGGTGAACCGGTCGTTGCCGGCAAAGGAAACCGGCGCAGCATCGAGCGAATCGATCCGGCGGGCGAGGTCGTCGAGACGTTCGGCAAGCGCGTCATTGACGGCACCCTGGTCGAGCGCGTCGATCTTGCGCGAAATATCGCTGAGATAGTCCGTCAGATCCGGCTGGACCGCAGCCTTCTGCGACCGCTCCATCATCATCGACAACTGGTCGAGCCGCTCCTCGAGACGGACGGCGGCCTCTTCGCTGGCCAGTTCCTCGACACGGGAGGTCAGCGCCTCGATCCGCGCAGCCAGGCCACCGTCGTTCGGGTGCGACAGAACGTCGAGCCGGTGCGAGAGATCGGCCAGATGGGTTTCGACACGATTGACACCGGACATGTCCGGGGCTGCCGAAAGGCTTTCGATCTGACGAGACAGGTCGGCAAGCCGGCCCTCGACGCGGGTTACGGCGGCATTGTCGGGCGTTGCCGTGCGGCCGCCGGCGACGATCGCCCGGCTGATTTCGTCGAGACGGGCATCGAGATCGGAGAACTGTGACGCCAGGCGGCGGTCGTCCGGCTGCATGTGGCGGCCGATCAGCTCGATCGCCTGGGCGACCGAGACCAGCTTGTCTTCCAGTGCATGCAGCGCCGGGCCGCTGTTCATCGAGCCGATCTGCGTCTTGATCTCGTCGAGACGGTAGGCCAGCGCCACCAGTTCGTCATCGCGGTTGGTATCGAACACGTTCAGCCGGTCTTCGACGCCGGTCCAGCGCGTTTCCATGCGGCGCACGCTGTCCTCGCGGGCAAGGCCGTCGATCATCGTGCGCAGGTCGTCGAATTCGTGCTTCAACTCATCCGTTTGGGCAGGCGACGCCTGCCGGCCAAGCTGGTTGATGCTGTCGGCCAATCGCTGCAGGTCGCCGCGCATGTCCTCGGCCAGCGTCTGGTCCTGGCCCGCATCCGCGGTAATGCCGCGGATTTCGGCACGCAATGTTTCCATTTCGCGGGCAAGCCCGTCGGCAATGTCCTTCTTCAGTTCCTGGCGCAGGCCAACCAGCGACTGGGCAATCTCGGCCATCGCCGGGTCCGGACGCTGCGGCTCGCTGCGGAATTGCTCCGGGCGATAATTCTCCTGGCGCAGGTTTTCCTGGCGGATCGGCTCGTGGCGGGACGGTTCGCGGCGGACGGGCTCGCTCCGGAACGGTTCGCTGCGATAGACCTCGCTGCGCAGTCGTTCACTGAGCGGGCGCTCGGGAAGCGGCATCTCGCGCCTCGGCTGGACCGGAGCCCGCGCCGGACGGCGATCGTCGGAGCGCGCATCCTGTCCCGGCTGGACCCGTTCGCGGAGCGCGTCGCGCTCGCGGCTGGCGCTCAGCGCCCGCTGCCGCTGCATGATTTCGGAGATCGGGTCGTGGCGCGATGTGGGCGCTTCGCGCTCCGTGACGTCGCGGCCGCGCTGTTCACGTCCGCCGGTCCCCATCAACCCTTCGATGCGCGCTTCCAGTCCTTCGATCGTGCGGTTCAGCGCATCGAGGGACGACCTGTCGCCATAGGCGCCAGAACCCGGATTGCCCGAGCGTGGAGTGTTTGATCGCGATCCGTTCATCGTTTCTTCGCCTCTTTCCATCGGCCCAATCGGATTCTGGACATCTAAAGGCAAATCCCCACCTTCCGATCCGGTCCCCGATCCGGACAAGGCTGCAATGACGCGAAGACAGAACTTTTGCAGCCGTGACCATCTCAACATGCACTTTCACGAAACGTGGTAAACAAGCCGTTAACCTCACTGAAAATTTTTTAACGATTTGAGCGCATGCTGGGGTTGGGGCGGCTTTCACATCACTGCTCCGGCTATCGGCCGGCCATCGATCAAAGTTTCCCGATTTGCCAATTTTGACGTTTACGCAAACGTCAAAGTTTTGTAGCATAGCGAACATGACATGGCGCACCCATGACAGGGTTACAGGTGAGGAACAGGAAACATGCCCAGCTATAAGGCTCCGGTAGAAGACACGCTTTTCATTCTCAACGATGTTCTCGGCATCGAGCGCTACAACAACCTGCCCGGCTTTGCCGATGCGACACCGGACATGATCGAAGCGATTGTCGGTGAAGCCGCCAAGCTGGCCGAAGAGGCTCTGTTTCCGGTCAACCTCTCCGGCGACCAGGAAGGTTGCAAGCGTAACGACGATGCGACGGTGACGACGCCCAAGGGCTTCAAACAGGCATTCGATCTCTATCGTCAGGGCGGCTGGCTCGGCCTGTCCATTCCGGAAGAATATGGTGGCCAGGGATTGCCCTACACGCTGCACACCGCCGTCGGCGAATACATGTCGTCGGCCAATATGGCCTTGACCATGTATCCGGGGCTGACGCAGGGCGCGATCGCCGCGATCCTCGTGCACGGCACAGACGCCCAGAAGGAAACCTACCTGCCCAAGATGGTCACCGGCGACTGGACCGGCACCATGAACCTGACGGAACCGCATTGCGGCACCGATCTTGGCCTGTTGCGCTCCAAGGCCGTGCCGCAAGGCAATGGGTCCTACAAGATTTCCGGCCAGAAGATCTTCATCTCCGCCGGCGAACACGACATGTCCGACAACATCATTCACCTTGTGCTGGCCCGCATCGAGGGCGCACCGGACGGCGTGAAGGGCATTTCGCTTTTCATCGTGCCGAAGTTCCACGTCGAGGCCGATGGTTCCGTCGGCGAGCGCAACACGGTTTCGTGCGGCGCGATCGAACACAAGATGGGCATCCACGGCAATTCGACCTGCGTCATGAACTATGACGACGCTGTCGGCTATCTCATCGGCGCGGAGAACAAGGGCCTCAACGCCATGTTCGTGATGATGAACGAGGCCCGCCTCGGTGTTGGCCTGCAAGGCTTGTCGATCTCCGAGGTCGCCTATCAGAATGCCGCCAACTACGCCCGCGATCGTATCCAGGGCCGCTCGCTTTCCGGCGTCAAGGCACCGGACAAGAAGGCCGACCCGATCATCGTCCATCCGGACGTGCGCCGCGTGCTGATGACCATCAAGGCCTTCAACGAAGCCGGCCGCGCCTTCACGCTGTGGACCGCACTGAAATCCGACATCGCCCATCGCGGCGACAACGACAATGACCGCCAGACTTCCGACGATATCCTCGGCCTGATGACGCCGATCCTCAAGGGCGTGCTGACCGACAAGGGTTTTGACCATGCCGTCATGGCCCAGCAGTTGTTTGGCGGCCACGGCTATATCGAGGAACACGGCATGAGCCAGTATGTCCGCGACGCCCGTATCGCGATGATCTACGAAGGTGCCAACGGCATCCAGGCCCTTGATCTCGTCGGTCGCAAGCTGGCGCTGAACGGCGGGCGGGCCATCACCGCCCTGTTCAAGGAAATCGGCGATTTCTGCGAGGAGAACCGCGCGGATGAAAAGCTGGTCGTGTACACCAAGGGCCTCAAGAAAGGTTTGAACGACCTGCA
The DNA here is from genome assembly GCF_035497515.1 of Pararhizobium sp. GTDB lineage: Bacteria > Pseudomonadota > Alphaproteobacteria > Rhizobiales > Rhizobiaceae > Pararhizobium. The sequence goes on from NZ_DATJDJ010000180.1 coordinate 22,420, forward strand.
GGCCGCCACGATGTGGTTCATGGGCAACGCCATGGCAAAACCCGACAATGCCGGTGCAGGCTCGACCGACTACATGCACCTCTTCGGACTCGTCGTGCTCGGCTACATGTGGGCCAAGATCGCCAAGACGGCCGAGGAAAAGCTGGCCGAAGGCTCGGGCGACCGCGAGGCTTACCTGAAAAACAAGCTCGTCACCGCGAAATTCTTCATGGAACGCATCATGCCGGAAACCGCGCTGCGCAAAGCCCGCATCGAAACCGGCGCCGACACGCTGATGGCGCTCGACGCGGCGGCGTTCTGATTGAGCTTGCACCGAGGTGCTCCCCTCCCCCTTGTGGGGAGGGTTGGGGAGGGGCCTTTCTTTCTCAAAAAAAGAACCCTCCCCTCCGCTTTGCTCCGCCCTCCCCACAAGGGGGAGGGTTGACCCGGCGCATGCCGCCGGTGACAGTGGACACATAGATTTTGGCAGGTTGAACTGCCGACAGGGAGAAAACAATCATGACCGAAGTCTTCATTTACGACCACGTGCGCACGCCGCGCGGCCGGGGCAAGAAGGATGGGGCACTGCACGAAGTGCCGACGCCGCGCCTCGCCGCCAAGGTGCTGCAGGCACTGCGCGACCGCACCGGGCTCGATACGTCCACCGTCGACGACATCATCATGGGCTGCGTCGATCCGGTGTTCGAGGCCGGCGCCGTGATTCCGAAGGCCGCCGCCTTCGAAGCCGGATATTCCAACAAGGCCCCCGGCATGCAGATCTCGCGCTTCTGCGCCTCTGGCCTCGACGCCGTCAATTTTGCCGCCGGCAAGATCGCGGCTGGTGCCGACGATATCGTGATTGCCGGTGGCGTTGAGTCGATGTCGCGTGTCGGCATGGGCATGTCCGGCGGCGCCTGGTATATGGATCCCTCCGTCAACTTCCCCGGCTATTTCATGCCGCAGGGTGTCTCGGCCGACCTCATCGCCACAAAATATGGTTTCTCCCGCGATGACGTCGATGGCTATGCCGTCGAAAGCCAGAAGCGGGCCGGCCATTCCTGGGACAACGGCTATTTCGACAGGTCGGTCATTCCGGTGAAGGACCAGAACGGCATCGTTATCCTCGCCAAAGACGAGCACATGCGTCCGACCACGACGATGCAGAACCTTGCCTCGCTCAACCCATCCTTCCAGATGCCCGGCGAGATGGGCGGTTTCGACGCCGTCGGCATCCAGGCACATCCGGAAATCGAGCGCATCAACTATGTCCACCATGCCGGCAACTCCTCCGGCATCGTCGACGGTTCCGCCGCCGTTCTGCTCGGCTCCAAGGCCGGCGGCGAGTCCATGGGCCTGAAGCCCCGCGCCCGCATCAAGCATTTCGCCAATATCGGCTCCGATCCGGCGCTGATGCTGACCGGCCCGGTCGATGTTACCGAGAAGCTTTTGAAGCGTGCCGGCATGTCGATCGCCGATATCGACCTGTTCGAACTCAACGAGGCTTTTGCCGCCGTCGTTTTGCGCTACATGCAGGCCTTCGACATTCCGCACGACAAGATCAACGTCAACGGCGGCGCCATCGCCATGGGCCATCCGCTCGGCGCCACCGGCGCGATGATCCTCGGCACCGTGCTCGACGAACTGGAACGCCGCGGCAAGCAGACCGCCCTCGTTACGCTGTGCATCGGCGCCGGCATGGGCACGGCAACGATCATTGAACGGGTCTAGGAACGAAAGACATGCCACGGCGCGAAGTCTACGAGCAGCATAAGCATGAAATCGAGGAGGAGTTCGCCCATCATAACCTGGAGAGGGACATGAAGGCGGACTACGAGGCTTCCACAAAGATCGGGACGGACGAACACGTCCGCCGCCTGCGCGTACAAAACCGCGTTCTGTTGGTGGTTCTCATTCTCGTTGTCGGCGGGTTTTCTCTAGCGCTTGGCGTCTTTTGACTATGAACGAATTTCAGGGGAGAGGAATCCCATCATGAGCTACACCAATTTCACCATCGAAACCGACGAAGACGGCATTGCGCTCGTCATCTGGAACATGCCCGACAAGTCGATGAACGTCATTACCGCCGAGGTGATGACCGAACTCGACGCGATCATCGACCAGACGGTCGCGGATGAGGCCGTCAAGGGCGTTGTCTTCACCTCCGGCAAGTCGACCTTCTCCGGCGGCGCCGACCTGTCGATGATCAAGGGCATGTTCACGTTTCAAGCTGAACAGAAGAAGATCGACCCGGAGAACGCCGCGCAAAAGCTGTTCGACCTCACCGGCAAGATGACCGGCCTCTACCGCAAGCTCGAAACCTGCGGCAAGCCGTGGGTCTCGGCGATCAACGGCACCTGCATGGGCGGCGCGTTCGAGCTGTCGCTCGCCTGCCACGGCCGCGTCGCCGCCAGTTCGAAATCCGTCAAGATCGCCCTGCCAGAAGTCAAGGTCGGCATCTTCCCGGGTGCCGGCGGCACGCAGCGTGTTCCGCGCCTGACCAATGCGCAGGACGCCCTGCAGATGATGACCACCGGCTCCTCGCTCACGCCGCAGCGCGCCAAGGCCATGGGTCTGGTGCATGAGGTGGTCGATCCAGCCGAACTGATCAACGCCGCCAGGGCGATGATCAAGAACGGTTTGAAGCCCGTGCAGCCCTGGGACGAAAAGGGCTACAAGGTTCCCGGCGGCGGCATCTGGACGCCGGCCGCTGCCCAACTCTGGCCGGCCGCCTCCGCGATCCTGCGCCGCGAAACATCGGGCAACTATCCCGGCGGCCTCGCCATCCTCAAATGCGTCTACGAAGGCCTGCAGGTTCCTTTCGACACCGGCCTGAAGATCGAGCAGCGCTATTTCACCGAAATCCTGCAGACCACCGAAGCCTTCTCGATGATCCGCTCGCTGTTCATCTCGATGCAGGAACTCGGCAAGGGCGCGCGCCGCCCGGCCGGCATTCCGAAGGCGGACCTGAAACAGATCGGCGTCGTCGGCGCCGGTTTCATGGGCGCCTCTATTGCCTATGTCTCGGCCGCCGCCGGCATCGCCGTCACCCTCATCGACCGCGATATCGAAGCCGCGACCAAGGGCAAGACCCATTCCGAAGGCCTGGTGAAGGACGCGATCGGCAAGGGCCGCATGACCCAGGAACAGGGCGAAGCCCTCCTGGCGCTGATCACCCCGTCGGCCGACTACGGCGACCTGAAAAACGTCAAGCTCGTCGTCGAGGCCGTGTTTGAAGATCGCCAGGTCAAGAAGGACGTGATCGAGAAGGTCGAGGCCGTTCTGGCCGAAGACGCCATCTTCGCCTCCAACACATCGACCCTGCCGATCACCGGCCTTGCCAAGACTTCCAAGCGCCCGATCCAGTTCATCGGCATCCACTTCTTCTCGCCGGTCGAAAAGATGATGCTGACGGAAGTCATCCTCGGCAAGGAAACCGGCGATGTGGCGCTCGCCACCGCGCTCGATTTCGTCGCGGCCATCAAGAAGACCCCGATCGTCGTCAACGACACCCGTGGCTTCTATGTCAACCGCTGCGTCTTCCGCTATATCCACGAAGCCTATGACATGCTGATCGAAGGCGTGCCGGCGGCGATGATCGAGAATGCCGCCAAGATGGTCGGCATGCCCGTCGGCCCGCTGTCGCTCAACGACGAAGTGGCGATCGATCTATCCCAGAAGATCCTCAAGGCCTCGATCGCAGACTTGGGCGAAGCCTCGGTCGATCCCAAGCACATGACGCTGATCAACAAGCTGGTCGACGATCTCGATCGTCGTGGCCGCAAGAACGGCAAGGGTTTCTACGACTACCCGGCCAAGCCGGCCAAGAAGTCGCTCTGGCCGGGCCTCAAGGACCTCTTCCCGCAGAAGAGCGCCGACAGCTTCGACGTCGAAACGATCAAGCAGCGCTTCCTCGTCACCATCGCGCTCGAAGCCGCCCGCACCATTGAAGAGGGTATCGTCACCGACCCGCGCGAAGCCGATGTCGGCTCGATCCTCGGCTTCGGTTTCGCGCCCTATACCGGCGGCACGCTCTCCTATATCGACGGCATGGGCGTCAAGGCCTTCGTCGCGCTGTGCGAAAAGCTGGCCGCCACCTACGGCGCGCATTTCCAGCCGACGCCGCTCCTCAAGGACATGGCCGCCAAGGACGAAACCTTCTACGGCCGCTTCGATCCCTACGGCGCGGCGGCGAAGGCTGCGTGAGTATGGTAAGATAACAGTGACGGCGAGGCCCCGAATGGAGCCTCGTGCGGGTAAAAACTCCCTTTGATTTGGTGTCTCATCGGAGGCCCGAGCGGCCACGAAAACCCGTCACGCCGGTGCTTGGCACAGGCATACAGCCAGACCAAGTCCTGGGGCTGAAAAGGTCTTTTCGCATCGCAGACGCGCTGCGGCTGGATCCCCGCCACAAGGGCGAAGATGAGGGAGGGATGGTGATTGACGCCGCTCAAAATCCGACATCGGAGTGCAAACCGGCGTCCCTAGCAAATGCTCACTGTCCGGAAAACCGAACAACCCGTACCGATTATCCGCCATTATCGTTCAGACGAAAACGGCCTATCTGACAGATGTCCCAGCAACGGAGCACCATCATGTCCAATCTTGAAAAGTCCGGCACGTTCACCCTCGGCGATCGCGCGGTCAAGCGTCTCGGCTACGGCGCCATGCAGCTTGCCGGCAAGGGCGTCTTCGGCCCGCCGAAGAATCGCGCGGAAGCCGTCGCCGTGCTGCGCGAAGCCATCGAAAACGGCGTCGATCATATCGATACCAGTGATTTCTATGGCCCGCATGTCACCAACCAGATCATCCGGGAAGCGCTGCATCCCTATCGCGACGACCTCGTCATCGTCACCAAGATCGGCGCCACGCGCGGCGCCGACGCCTCGTGGAACCCGGCTTTCTCGAAGGAAGCGCTGACGCAGGCGATCCACGACAATCTCAAGAACCTCGGCCTCGACGTGATCGAGGTGGTCAACCTGCGCGCCATGTTCGATGTCCACGGCCCGGCCGAAGGCTCGCTCGAGGAACCGCTGACCGTGCTCGCCGACCTGCAGCGCCAGGGCCTCGTCAAGCATGTCGGCCTCTCCAACGTCACCGCCAGACAGGTGGCCGACGGCCGCAAGATCACCGATATCGTCTGCGTCCAGAACCAGTACAACCTTGCCCATCGCGACGACGACGCCTTCATCGAGGCACTGGCGGTGGAAGGAACCGCTTACGTCCCCTTCTTCCCGCTCGGCGGATTCTCGCCACTGCAATCCTCGACGCTCTCGGATGTCGCCGCACGGGTCGGTGCAACGCCGCTGCAGGTGGCGCTCGCCTGGCTGTTGCAGCGCTCGCCCAACATCCTGCTGATCCCCGGGACCTCCTCGCGCGCCCATCTGCGTGAAAACCTCGCCGTCGTCGACCTCGTGCTGCCGGCCGACGCTATCCGCGACCTCGACGCCATCGCCGCCGCCAAGGCCGCCTGACCATCGATCCGACCATCGCGCAGCCGCGGAAAGCCGCGCGATGGTCCTTTTCCGATATCCGTTCCCACTCCCCGCCGGACACACGTCTCGCCTCGCCCCCGGCACTCCGCTATGATCCGGCGTCAAGCGGAGACATGTCATGCCGGCCAAGACACCCGAAAAGCCAAACCGTCCCGACAACAAAGCCACCCCGGCCAAGCCACGCCGCGCCCCGAAAACCACCGCGAAACAGGATGCCGATCCGACCGTCCCCGTCCTGCTCTCCGGCGGCAATCCCCAGATCGCCAAGGGCCACGGCGACGCCCCCGTCCAGGCCTATATCGCCGCCATGCCCGGCTGGAAAAGCCCCGTTGGTCAACGCCTTGACACGCTCATCACGCAGACCGTCCCCGACGTGAAAAAAGCGGTCAAATGGAACTCGCCGCTCTACGGCATGGACGGCCAGAGCTGGTTCCTCGGCATCCACTGCTTCGAAAGATACATCAAACTCACCTTCTTCCGCGGCACGTCGCTAACCCCGATGCCGCCGATCGCCTCGAAGACAGCGTCCGCACGCCACCTGCATATTCACGAGGACGGTATGTTCGATGAGGCGCAGCTTGTCGACTGGATCCGGCAGGCGAGTTTGATGCCGGGGGAGAAGATGTGAAGGCGCCCTTGAAATAGCCTCCTCACTTCCGTCATTCCTGTGCTCGTCACAGGAATGACGGAGGATGGGGAGCCAACAGCCGCCCAAACAGCCAACTCCGCCAAACAGTCAACTCCGAGTGCGCCCCTCCCCAACCTGCACACTCCCGGCCTGCCGGCGCGCAAAGGCCTGCCGTGGGTTCTGTCGGAGATACAATCGACAACACTCGGCTATCAGAAATTTTTCCGCCCTGCATTCATGACGGCGCCCATCGCCAGGAAGCGACCCTGAAGGAACTTGGCAGGCTTTTTTAGGGGGGCCGGAGGGCGGGACCGACATATGAAAAGGCCGCCGGTCAAACCGGCGGCCGATTGTTTGGCCGGGATGCGTCCGCTCTCAGGCCGCCATGCCCTGGATGGCCGAGACCTGCCAGTCACCGCCACGCTTGCGCAGGAAGGTCCAGAGCTCGACGGCTTCGGTCGGCTGGTCCGGATCACCTTCGACGACACGGCCGGTGGCGCGGTCGCGGGTGACGTCGATGCTCTCGTAGCGCATGGCGACGGTGGCATAGTCGTCGCCATCTTCATTCCAGGCTTCCGCGACATCGCCCTGCACCAGTTGCACGTCGCTAACCTCGTTCTTCACGCCCTTGGTGGCATTCTCGCTCAGTTCCTCGGCAAGCCAGGACATCGCCTCGGGCGTCGTCAGCTTGCGCAGCGTTCCGTAGTCCTCGGCGGCATAAGCGGCCTGAACCTGCTTCAGCATGGCCTCGAACTGGCTAAGATCGTCTTCGCCGACACCGATCTCATCGGTCGACTGACCAGCCTGCCGCGCCGGTGCCGGGCGTGCGGCACTGCCGCCGCCGCCAATCGAGGGAATCTTGAAGGAGGGCATACCGGAGCCCATACCTTGCCCAGGGGTGCCAAAACCCTGCATCGGCGAGGCGCCGGCGGCGGCCTGGCGCGGCGAATAACCGGCCGGGGCTGCCGTCTGGCGATTGCGGAAGAACCGCATCGCCAGCATCACCGCACCCGCGATCAGCGCCATCTGCAGGATCATGCCGAGCATGCCGGCCATGCCGCCAAAGCCGGTGCCCATCATCATGCCGATCAGGCCGCCCAATGCCAGGCCGCCGAGCATGGAGCCGGCAAAGCCGCCGAACAGGCCGCCCGGACGCTGCGCGCCGGGACGTTGCGCCGTCGATTGCGGGCCTGCCGACTGGTTCTGATTGCCCTGCTGCGGCGTCATCGTCCGGTTGATCGGTGTGGCGTCGGCCGGTGCCGTGCGGGTGACCGGCGGCGCGGAAAAGGTGCGGCTGCCACGGCTGCCGAAACCGCTGCCGCCACGCCGGGCCTCGGCCAGATCCACCACCGTCAGCATCACCATCGAAGCAACCGCAAAGGTTGCGAGAACCCGTCCAAACCTCAACATCAAACCCAATCCTGTTGTTTCCCGTGGGCATGCCAAGCGCGCCCCGTGCAGGACATATGGGGGCATCGGTGTGCGAATTGAAGGCTTTTGGGGACCAGTTCACGGTAAAGCGGGACGCGAAACCCGGGTAACGGCCGTAAAACCGGTGAGACACATATCCCCGCCACCGAAATCGAAGCGATAACCGCCAAAAGAGAAAGGCGACAAACCCGCCGCCTTTTCGCTTGTCTGTCTTATGGGCCGCCTAACCGATGAAGGTGTCGTACAGCAGCTTGAGATTGAGCACGACGATGATCGAGGCGACGGCCCAGGCGATGGCCGCGACATATTTCGGGATGACGAAATTGCCCATCTTCTTTTTATCCGAGACGAAACGCACCAGCGGAATGACCGCGAAGGGTAGCTGCATCGACAGGATGACCTGGCTGAACACCAGCAGTTCCGCCGTACCCCTCTCGCCATAAATCCAGGTGACGACGACGACCGGGATGATGGCGATGCCACGGGTGATCAGGCGGCGGGCCCATTGCGGGATGCGCAGCCGGAGAAAGCCTTCCATGACGATCTGGCCGGCCAGCGTCGCCGTCACCGTCGAGTTGAGTCCGGAGGCAAGCAGCGCCACCGCAAACAGGGTGGAGGCGATGCCGAGGCCAAGCAGCGGCGAGAGCAGTTCATAGGCCTGGCCGATCTCGGCCACGTCGGTGCGGCCATTGGCGTGAAAGACGGACGCCGCGATGATCAGGATGGAGGCATTGATGAACAAAGCCAGCATCAGCGCGATCGTGCTGTCCGTCGTCGCCCACTTGATCGCATCGCGCTTACCCTCGTCGGTGCGCTTGTAGTTGCGGGTCTGGACGATCGAGGAGTGGAGATAGAGATTATGCGGCATGACTGTGGCGCCGATGATACCGATGGCGATGTAGAGCATGGCCGGGTTGGTGACCACTTCCGACGACGGCAGGAAACCGCGGAGGACTGCGGCGACCGGCGGAGCGGCTGCGGCGATCTGGATGATGAAGCAGCCGGCGATGACGATCAACAGCGCGATGACGAAGGCCTCAAGATAGCGGAAGCCCTTGTTCATCAGCAGCAACAACAGGAACGCATCGGCCGCCGTGATCAGCGCCCCGCCGATCAGCGGAATGCCGAACAGAAGCTGCAGCGCGATCGCCGTGCCGATGACCTCTGCGAGGTCGCAGGCGATGATCGCCGCTTCGCAGGCAAGCCAGAGCATGAAGTTGACCGGCCTGGAATAGGTGTCGCGACAGGCCTGCGCCAAATCACGCCCAGTGGCGATGCCGAGCCGGGCGGCGAGCGCCTGCAGGAGGATCGCCATCAGGTTGGAGAGCAGGATGACCGTCAGCAGCGTATAGCCGAACTGCGATCCGCCGGCGATGTCCGTCGCCCAGTTGCCGGGATCCATGTAGCCGACCGAAACCATGTAGCCCGGCCCCATGAAGGCAAGCAGCCGGCGGAACCAGACACCACCGGAGGGCACCGGAATGCTGGCATTGACTTCGGGAAGGCTTGGGCGGGCGTCTTCATCACGGCTGGCAAACGTCCAGCTCTGTTGCGGTGCAAGGGCGGCTTGCGTTTCGGTCATGCACGGTCTCCGGACACGGAATGGGCTGAGTTGCCTGAAAGCTATGCCAAGGCTCAACATTATGCAATAGGCTATATTGTATCGATAAGGCTTTTTCTTGGGCGATCTGGGCGGTGGACGGAGGGATAAACCGTTATGAAAAATTCAAGCCCGTGCTATGAAATCGCAAAACACATTGCACTGCTGTATATTTAAAGTGTTACAGCGACCTTTGCGCGTCCTATGACGCGCGGCTCTGTAGAGACCCGAGAGGACTACGCCCCTTGCCGCGCCGCCCCGTTCCCCGCACGGATCCGCTTCCCGACGCGGACATTCACTCCGAGGGATTCCGGCAGACCCGCGAAGCCCGTCGCGGTGCGCTGGTGGAGGATTATGTCGAGCTGATCGCCGACCTGATCGAGGATGGCAACGAGGCGCGCCAGGTCGATATCGCCGCCCGCCTTGGCGTTGCCCAGCCGACGGTCGCCAAGATGCTGGCGCGGCTGGCGGCCGAAGGCCTGGTGTCGCGCAAGCCCTATCGCGGCGTGTTCCTGACCGAGGCCGGCCAGAAGATGGCCGAGGAAAGCCGCGCAAGGCACCAGACGGTGGAAGCCTTCCTGCGCTGCCTCGGGGTCAGCCCGGAAACGGCGCGCATCGATGCGGAAGGCATCGAACACCATGTCAGCGGCGAAACGCTCGAAGCCTTCCGCCGCTTCATCCAGCGGAAAACCTAACCGGCCCGCAACCGCCGGCCGAAGCGTTCGCCGAGGATGATGATCATGCCGGCGGCAAAGATCAGGCCGGCGCCGACGAAGACCTGCGATGCAGGAATATCGCCCCAGATCAGGAAACCGAGACCGAACGCCCAGATCAGCGACGAATATTCGAATGGCGCCAAGACCGAGACCGGGGCGCGGCGCATGCCCTCGAACAGCGCATATTGGCCGATGCCGGCCACCACCCCCGTGCCGGCCATCAGCGCCACATCGGTCAGGCTCGGCGGCACGTAATCGACGGCAACGGCAATGCCGGTGAACAGGATGAAGAAACCGCTGGAGATCGTCATCTGCACCAGCGTCACCTCCTGCAATGCGGTCTTGCGCAACAGCACTGTCGAGATCGCCCAGAACACGGCGGCCTGCAGCGCCAGCCAGACCGGCAGACTGAGTTTCATACCCGTGCCGAACGGATCGGTGGCGACCATGACGCCAACGAAGCCGACAAGCACGGCGATCCAGCGCAGCGGCGGCACATGCTCCTTGAGGATCGGCACGGCAAGGATGGTGATGAGGATTGGCGAGGCATAATAGAGCGTCGTCAGTTCCGCGAGGCCGAGATCGCGCGCGGCGGTATAATAGGACAGCCAGGCAGCGAGCAGCAGGATATTGCGCACGAACATGGGTTTGAGCACCGGCGAGCGCCATGCCCGGCCGATCAGCGGCCGGCCGCCGATCAGGAAACAGATCGAGAAAATCGTCACGCTGCGCACGAACAGAATCTGCCAGACCGGCAGCGCCACGACCAGCCACTTGACTGCCGCATCCTGCAGCGAGAACAGGAAATAGGAAAAGATTGTCAGCAGAACGCCGGAAAGAACCGAGGTCGTCACGCAAGTCTCCCGATGCGCGACGCATCGTCGGCATGGCCCGTGATAGCGCGGCGCGCGGTGGCGGGAAAGGTGGACCAATCCACCGGCCTGTGGCGAAAAATGGGGGTGTCGGCGGTTGCGCCTCACCCCACACGCTCGGCCTGCGGAAACCGATGCTAGATTCCCAGCACCGAAAGCATGATGAAGGTGGCGAACAGCACGAAATGGGTCATGCCCTCGATCGCATTGGTCTGGCCGTCATTGAGGTTGATGGCGGCAGCAATCAGCGTGATGGTCACCATCACCGTCTGCACCGGCGACATGGCCATGATGAACGGCTGGCCGGTATAGAGCGCGATCGCCTCCATTACCGGCACGGTCAGGATCACGGTCGAAAGCGAGGCTCCGAGCGCGATGTTGACGACGGCCTGCATGCGGTTGGCAAGGGCCGCCCGCACAGCCGTCATGATTTCCGGCGAGGCCGAGATGGCGGCAACGACGAGCGCTGCCATGACCGGTGGCGCGCCGCTGCTCTTCAGGCCGAAGGTGAGCAGGCCGGACATGACCTCGGCCAGCACGCCGATGACGACGACGCCGGCAATCAGGATGCCGATGGAAAGCGCGACCGGTTCCTGTTCCGGCGCCCGCTTTTCCACACCTTCGCGCTTGGGATAGCTGTAGCTGAAGAAATAGCTGTGCACGCCGACCTGCATTCTGAGAAAGACCGCATAGAGCATCAGCATCGCGACGATGGTAAAGGCCGAATAGAGATGCCATTTCGCCGCCGGCACGAATTCCGGCACGATCATCGAAATACCCATCGCCGTCAGGATCATGACGCTGTAGGTGCGGCTGGAATCGTCGTTATAGGACTGCTCGCCATGCTTGAGGCCGCCGAGCAGCGCAGCAAGCCCGAGAATGCCGTTGATATCGAGCATGACGGCCGAATAGATCGTATCGCGTACCAGCGTCGGCGAAATTTCCTCGGCGCTCATCATGATCGCCAGGATGGTCACCTCGACGAGCACGGCCGACAGCGTCAGGATCATCGTCCCGTAGGGATCGCCGACCTTGGCGGCCAGCACTTCGGCATGGTGGGCGACACGCATCGAGGCAAGCACGATGGCAAGGACGAGAACTGCGGCACCGATCAGCGCCGCCGCCTGCCCCATCTCCAGCAGCGCGTGCTCGAACGAGAGGCCGAAACCGGCAACGACAACGGCGACGCCGAGCAGGCGTTCGGATTTGATGATGGACGACAAGCAGGCGCCTCGCAAGCAGCGGAACGAATGCCAATCAAGTATAGGCAGTGGAGCGGACATTTCAATTGCGCCACGCTTTTCAAGCAGGAAGGCGTGCAGGATTATTTTCCTCTTTCGCTTTACTCCACCCCGCATTTTCGCTAATCTTCAACCAAGACAGAAGCCGGACAGCCAACCGAAAGCGTCACGCTTCACCGCCTGCAGGATGCGCAACGATGTTTTCCCATGACCGTATCTGGAGCGCGATCGACGCGCTCGCCGAACGTCATCAGCTATCCCCTTCGGGCCTTGCCCGCCGGGCCGGGCTTGATCCAACCTCGTTCAACAAGTCCAAGCGCCATTCCGCCGACGGACGCGAGCGCTGGCCTTCGACGGAATCGATCGCCAAGGTTCTCGACGCCACCGGCTCGACCATCACCCAGTTCATGGACTTCCTGCGCCCCGGCCAGGCCGCGGGCGCCCTGCCGGACGGCGCGTTTCCGCCGCAAAGCGGCTCGATCCCGCTTCTCGGCTTTGCCCAGGCCGGGGCCGGTGGCTTCTTCGACGACGGCGGCTTTCCGGCCGGCCAGGGATGGGATGTGGTCGAGTTTCCGGCAGCGCCCGGCGCCAAGGCTGGCGTCTATGCCCTGGAAATCCAGGGCGACAGCATGCTGCCGCTCTACCGCGACGGCGACGTGCTGATCGTCGAGCCCGGCGCGCAGATCCGGCGCGGCGACCGAGTCGTGGTCAAGACGACCGAGGGCGAGGTCATGGCCAAGATACTGGTCCGCCAGACCGCGCGCAGCATCGAACTGCTCTCGCTCAATCCCGACCACCCGAACCGAAGCTTCGAACTGAGCGATGTCGAATGGATTGCCCGCATCATCTGGGCCAGCCAATAGGACAGTTTTCCTGATGAAGAAGCATCTGCTCACCGCTGGCGGCGGCCTTCTCTGTATTGCCCTGACGATCTTCATTCTCATGAGCGGCGCCTCGGCCATCCAGGGGCAACAGGCGGCAACACCCGATTTCTCGCTCGAGACGCCGGATATGAGCGACATGCCTGATCTCGGCGGCGACGACATGGATAAGGATATTCCGGTCCCCGGGGCGGGCGCAGGACGGGTCGAGGGCGGTGAACCCCTCGCTGAGCCCCCCATACCCGATCCTTCATCTTCGGATGCCTTGCCTTCCGATCCTCTCCCTTCCGGCGAACGCAGCATGATCGCGCCGGATGATACGGTCGTGCGCGGTATCGCCCCGGAACAGTTCGGTCTTCCCGAGGACGGGACGACACAGCCGCTGGAACGCATCGAGCCGCGCCTGCCGCTGTCGGACCCGGTCGCGAAGTCCCAGCCCGTGCCGGTCGTGCTGCGCCATCCCGTAGCGCTGTCGGCCGGCCTGATCCGCTTTGGTGACAGACAGTTGCAACTGGAGGGACTGGCGCCGCAGGACGCGGACCGGACCTGTGGCGACGGCGCGGCGACCTGGCCCTGCGGCATCGTCGCACGCACTGCCTTCCGCAATTTCCTCCGCGCCCGCGCCCTTCGCTGCACCGTTCCGAAGAACGGCTGGCAGGGAACCGTGACTGCCGCCTGCACCGTCAGCGATCTCGATCCGGCCGCATGGCTGGCCGAAAACGGCTGGGCGGAAACGCCGGCAGGTTCTCCGCTGGCGAGCAAGGTGGATGCGGCCCGTAAATCCCGTCTCGGTTTCTTCGGCGACGATCCCAGGGATTTCAGCGCTACGCCGGAGGCACTCGACGGGGTGGACCTACTGCATAATTAAAGTATTACAGCGACCTTTGCGCGTCATATTCGGCGCGCGGCGCTGTAGCCAACGAACTGCCGTTGGAGATGGATACGGGAAAACAGGACTTGTAAGCAGCGCGCGCCGCCCATACCTGTGAAGCCGCATCAAACAGCACGGAACCATCTATGCCCACAACCCTCAGCCATCACGAAGCCCTCATCTATGTCATGGTGATGATGTCGGCGGTCGATACCGTCATGACCGACGAGGAGCTGGAGCGCATCGGCCGGCTGACGGGTTTCCTGCCGGTCTTCGCCGGTTTCGACGACGATCACCTGATGCACACCGCCCGCGAATGCGCCGCTCTTCTCGGCGGGCCGGAGGGCCTCGATATCACGCTCGAGGTCGTGCGCGAGGCACTACCGTCGCGCCTCTACGACACGGCTTATGCATTGGCGGTCGAGATTGCCGCTGCCGACCATTCCATCCGCCAGGAGGAAATCCGCTTGCTGCAACTGCTGCGCGATCGGCTGGGCCTCGACAAGCTCACCTGCGCGGCGATCGAACGCGGCGCCATGGCCCGCTTTCGCAAATAGGAAGTTCAATAGATCCCGGCGGGGAAATAGCGCAGGTAGATCTCGTTGAGCCTGCCCTTTCGCGAAAGCTCGAGCAACGCATGATCGATCGCCTGCGTCAGCGCCGGATCGCCCTTGCGATTCATGATCGCCAGGCCCTCTCCGAGAAAGCGCGGCGAAAAATAGGCGCCATCGAGAAGGGCACAGCAATTGGCGGCCTCGCCGCCGGCCGTCCAGAATGACAATTGCATGCCGTCGGAAAAGACGGCAGCGACCTTGCCCTCTTTCAGCGCGGCAAGCATCGCCTCGCGCGCCGGGAAGGAGGTCGCGGTCAGCTTCGGAAAGAAAGCTTTCAGCATCGCCTCATGCGTGGTGCCTGCAACGACGCCCACCGGTCTGTTGCCGATTTCAGCGACGGACAGTGCATTGCCCATCGCCCGCCGGTTGGCCGAGAACCGGGCCGGCAGCTTCATGAAGACACGCGAGAAAGCGAAGCGCTGGCGCAGTTCCGGGCTGATGCCGACGCCGGCCACGACCGCCTCGCCCTGCCCGTCCTCCAGCGCCGGTTGCAGTTCGGCGAAGGTCACGGCCTGGATCTGGCACTTGGCTGCGATGTCGAGTTCCCGGCAAATCTCCCGGACGAGGTCGACATGGAAGCCTGACAGGCGGCCGGACTGGTCGATGAAATTGAATGGCGGGAAATCGACCGTGGTCAGGAAGCGCAACCGTGCCAGGCCGCTCAGGTCCGGCTTGGCGATCCGCTCGCGCGCATCGAACAGCAGCGGCATGTCATGAACATCGTCCTGAGCGTGCGACATGGCCGAAAAAGGCGCAACCAGAAGCACGCACAGCGCGAAAATCCCGTAAAATTTTAGGGATGCACGGAAAGAGCGTGTCATTATAATTATTCCCGGGATCAGATAGGGATATTGCCGCGCAAGCAGCAACGGGGATTTCATGCGTCTCGGAGAATATCCGGACAATTCCGGAATGGCTACCGTAAATGAACCATCGGCCGCGTCCTCGCCCCCCGCTGCCGCACCGGTCCCGTTCGCGCCAGCGTTGAAGGAAGAAGGCCGCCTGCTTCTGCGGATGGGCATCGGCAAGCCCTTGATCGCCCGGGCGATGCTCTCGGCGCAAAGCCACAGCACCACCGTCGAGGCGGAGCTTCTGGCCTCCGGCGAGATCGACGAGATCATTTATTTCGAAGCGCTTGCCGACATGCTGGGCATCGATTTCATATCGCAGATCGATCCAGTCCGCGTACAGGATATTGCCGGTTCGGACATCCAGTTGCTTCGACCCGAGACCCTGCGTGTGCATCACCCGTCGAAACCGCCAGTCACGATCATTGTCCCCTCCTTGATGCGGTTGAACGACGTTGCCGCCCTGCTGGAACGGACACCGATGCTGCGGCAGTCGCTTGCCGCCTCGACACCATCGGTGGTGCGCGCGGCGGTCTGGCAAGCGGGGCGGTTGCGCCGGGTCTCGGCCACGACCCAGTCCTTGTTCGAGACCACGCCGCTTCACAGCGCCCGCATCACCTTCTGGGGCAAGCAGGGTTTTTACGCCGGCATCATGCTCAGCGCTCTGCTGGTCATGGCCGTGACGCTGCCGATGATCAGCCTGCTGCTGCTGCATGTCGTGCTGTCGCTTTTCTACCTCGCCAATTTCCTCGTCCGGTTCTATGCGCTCGGCTGTGCCTTCAGGCAGGACCGAGCGCCGGCACGCGTTACACAAGAACTGCCGGAGGCGCCCCTGCCGGTCTATTCGGTGCTGGTCGCGCTCTACAAGGAGAAGAGCGTCGCGGGGCAACTTGTCGATGCCCTCAACCGGATCGACTGGCCGCGCTCGCGGCTGGATATCAAGCTGGTCTGCGAGGAAGACGACATCGAGACGATCGCGGCGCTCAAGGCCATGCGGCTGGCGCCGGAATACGAGATCGTCCAGGTGCCGGTGCATCTGCCGCGCACCAAGCCGAAGGCTTTGAGCTATGCGCTGTCCGGCGTTCGGGGTGCCTTCGTCACCGTCTATGACGCGGAAGACCGAATGCACCCGAGGCAACTGCGCGAGGCCTATGCCGCCTTCCACGCCGCGCCGTCGCGCGTCATCTGCCTGCAGGCGCCGCTGATCGTCACCAATGCGCGGCAATCCTGGCTGAGTGCGCTTTTCGCGGTGGAATATGCAGGCCTGTTCCGTGGTCTTCTTCCGATGTTGTCGCTGACCCGGCTGCCACTACCGCTCGGCGGGACATCCAATCATTTCCGTACCGCCGAACTCAAGCAGATCGGCGGCTGGGATCCCTACAACATGACCGAAGATGCCGATCTGGGCCTTCGGCTGCATCGGCTGGGCTATCGATCCCAGGTCATATTCATGCCGACCTTCGAGGAGGCGCCGATCACGTTGCCGATCTGGCTCGGCCAGCGCACCCGCTGGTTCAAGGGCTGGCTGCAGACCTGGCTGGTGCTGATGCGCAGGCCTGCGCAATTGCGCCGAGAAATGGGCTGGCTCGCCTTTTCCGTCTTCCAGGTGCTGATCGCCGGCATGCTCTTGTCCTCGCTCTGCCATCCGGTCATCCTCGGTTTCCTCGTCTATCTCGGCTGGGCAATGGTTCAGGACGGTACCCATGTCGATAGCTGGCTGACATTCTGGCTGTTCATCTGCGATGTCGTGAACATCTTCGGCAGCTATGCGGTCTTCATCGCGCTCGGGCGAAACAGGATGACGAAGCGGGAGAGGCGCGCGGTGGGCTGGCGCTGGGCCTTCGTGCCTGCCTATTGGCTGATCATGTCGGTGGCCGCCTGGCGGGCGCTGCTGGAACTGCGAACCAGCCCGTTCTCCTGGAACAAGACGCCGCATGTCGCGGTCGGCGCCACGGGCGAGACTTAAAGCGTGTCGCTCATTTGCGGGGAGAAGCGTTACCGACGAAATGCAGCGTATCGCCCTCCACCGGCGGTCTGCCGATCACCACGGGCGGCTCAACGTCTGGACGCGCTTCATCGGCCTGATAGCGCTTCAGCACCCGCTCGATACTGTCGTAGCGCCGCATGAGCGAAATGATGCCCGGCAGCATGCCATCGCGAAAATCATTGGTGGCGCTGAAGAACTTGAACTCGTTAGCGAGCACGTTCTTGAGCTGCTCACGCTCTTCCTCCAGCTGGCGCCGATATTCGGGATTTTCCATGGACATGGCGAGAGGGCGCTCCTGTTTGAATGACACCAGAGATCACGAACACGATAGGAGGAACAACAGGACTTCTGCCAGCGCGTGCGCATCAAGGGCACCGAGGCTTTTCAATGTCGCGCATCACGATTATAGCTTGCGAAGAATAGACAAGCGGCTCGCATTGCCGGGCAACATGTCACCAAGTTCGGCCAAGACTGAAATCGCTCGAAATTTGCACGCAAAGCCCTGAGATCAAGGTGGAGCGGGTAGCGGGAATCGAACCCGCACACTTAGCTTGGGAAGCTAATACGCTACCACTACATCATACCCGCAGCGCCCGTGAGGTTTCCACCAAGTTGCGACGACTGTCAAGGCGGCAAGCAATTTTCGGGCGCAGCTATTCAGAACGGAAATGTTTGGAGAGCTTCAGGCCCTGAGCCTGGTAGTTCGAGCCAAGGCCGAGGCCGTAGAGACCCTGCGGCCGCTCCATCATATGTTCATAGATCAGCCGGCCGACGATCTGGCCGTGTTCGAGGATGAATGGAACCTCGTGGCTGCGGACCTCGAGAACGGCGCGGCTGCCCTTGCCGCCGGCCGAGACATGACCGAAGCCGGGATCGAAGAAACCAGCATAATGGACACGGAATTCGCCGACCAGCGGATCGAACGGCGTCATTTCGGCGGCATAGAGCGGCGGAACATGCACGGCTTCGCGCGAGACGAGGATGTAGAATTCATCGGGATCAAGGATCAGTTCGTCGCGGCCGCGGCTGTAGAGCGGCTCCCAGAAATCGTAGATGCCATGCACGGCCTTCTTGTCGACATCGACGACTGCGGTATGATGCTTGCCGCGATAGCCGATCAGGCCATCGACGCCGGTGCCCTTGAGATCGATCGACAACGCAATCCCCGCCCCCGAGACATTCGGCGTTTCGCTGGCGACCAGCACGTCGCTTTCGTGCAGCGCCATCACCTCGGTTTCGGCGAGCAACGCATGGCCGATGCGGAAACGGATCTGCGACAGGCGCGAGCCGCGCCGGACGATGACCGGGAAGGTCCGCGGGCTGATTTCGAGATAGAGCGGACCGGTATAGCCGGCGGGGATCTTGTCGAATTCCTGCGCCCGGTCGGTGATGACGCGGGTGAAGATGTCGAGGCGGCCGGTCGAACTCTTCGGATTGGCAGAGGCCGACATGTCGGCCGGCAGGTCGAGGCTTTCCATCAGCGGCACGATGTAGACGCAGCCGGTCTCCAGCACCGATCCTTCCGACAAGTCGATGACATGCAGCTTCAGCCGATCCAGCTTGTCGGCAACCAGATGGCCGGGACCCGGCATGAAACTGGCGCGCACGCGGAAGGCTTTCGAGCCCAAGCGAAGGTCGAGGCTCGCCGGCTGGATCTGATCGACATCCAGCTTGGCTTCGCTTTTCAGCCGTCCTTCGTCAAACAGCGCCGCGATGGCGCGATCGGCTAGAATACCCGTCGCCCTGGTCATCTCATCGTCCTCTTTGCCGCGAACAGCACGTCATAACTCAAATTGTCCCTGTGACATATCTTCTCGCTCGCGGGAATTGACGCAAGCGCGGCAAATCAGTAAATACTGACTTATCCCGTGGTGATTTGGCCGGTCGGCTTGCAGCCACGTTAAACAAGTAGCTAAAAAGGCCGGGTTTGAAACCGGCTTGCTTTTTCGCGGCCGGTTTTTTTGTGTTGAAAGAGACGATAATGAGCAAAACCTGGCGCCCCGCGACACAGCTCGTTCATGGTGGCACGACCCGTTCCAATCATGGTGAAACCTCCGAAGCCATCTTCATGACGCAGGGCTTCGTCTACGACAGCTCGGAAGCCGCCGAAGCGCGCTTCAAGGGCGAGACCGACGGCTTCATCTATGCGCGTTACGGCAGCCCGACCAACGACATGTTCGAGCAGCGCATGTGCATGCTGGAGGGCGCCGAGGATGCGCGCGCCACCGCATCCGGGATGGCGGCGGTGGCGGCGGCCGTCCTCTGCCAGGTGAAAGCCGGCGATCATATCGTTGCCGCCCGCGCGCTTTTCGGCTCCTGCCGCTGGGTGGTGGAGACACTGGCCCCGAGATACGGCATCGACTTCACGCTGGTCGACGGGCGGCATCTTGAAAATTGGGAAAAGGCCGTCAAGCCGAACACCAAGGTATTCTTTCTCGAAAGCCCGACCAACCCGACGCTGGAAGTGGTCGATATCGAAGGCGTCGTGGGGATCGCCAACCAGATCGGCGCCAAGGTCATCGTCGATAACGTCTTTGCGACGCCGCTGCTGCAGAAGCCGCTGGAACTTGGCGCCCATATCGTCGTCTATTCCGCCACCAAGCATATCGACGGCCAAGGCCGCTGCCTGGGCGGAGTCATCCTCTCCGACAAGGAGTGGATCAAGGAACACCTGCAGGACTATTTCCGCCACACAGGCCCGGCACTGTCGCCGTTCAACGCCTGGACACTGCTGAAGGGCATCGAAACCTTGCCGCTCAGGGTACGCCAGCAGAGCGAGAATGCTTCCCGCGTCGCCGATTTCCTTGCAGACCAGAGCAAGGTCGCCAAGGTCATCTATCCGGGCCGCAAGGACCATCCGCAGGCCGATATCATCGCCCGGCAGATGAAGGGCGGCTCGACTCTGGTCTGCTTCGACCTGAAGGGTGGCAAGGAAGCGGCCTTCAAGCTGCAGAACGCGCTCGAGACGGTGCTGATCTCCAACAATCTTGGCGATAGCAAGAGCCTGATCACGCATCCGGCGACGACGACGCACAAGAACCTCTCCGAAGAGGCCCGCACCGAACTCGGCATCTCGCCCGGCACCGTTCGCTTCTCGGCCGGCATTGAGGACAGTGAAGACCTGATCGAGGATTTCGCCCGGGCGCTGAAGTCCGTCCAGGCCTGATCTTTCGGAACTGCCTGAAACGCCCGTGTCCTGCCGGATGCGGGCGTTTTTCTATGCCTGATTACTGTCCCTGAAACTGGCACGGGCCAGCATCAGGCGCGACAGCGTGGTGTAGAAGCAGACGAAGGCGAAGAGGACGGCGATCTCGGAAAACCACTGCGGGAAGATGCAGAACGCCAGGAACACCGCGATCGTCTCGGTCGCCTCGGCAAGGCCGGTGGTGAAATAGAGCGATTTCGCCCCACGCACGCCGGTCGACAGGCCGCGTTTCTCGGCCATGACGGCAAAGGCAAGAAAGCTCGCACCGTTGATATAGAAGGCGAGAAGCAGCAGGCCGCCGGCAGCGCCGTTCTCGTAGGGGTCCGAGAAGATGAAGGCAAAGGGAATAAGGCCGTAGAAGGCGAAGTCTAGAACGATATCGAGAAAGCCGCCGAAATCGGTCTTCCCCGTTGCCCTTGCCACGGCGCCATCCAGCCCGTCGCAGAGACGACTGGCACCGATCAGAATAAAAGCCACCACCAATTCGTCGATGATGATGGCGAAGGCTGCAGCGAGCCCGAGCAGGAAGCCGGCGATGGTGACCGTGTTTGCACCGATGCCTCGCCCCGCCAAAGCCCGCCCGCCACGATCAAGCCAAGGTTCCAGCCGCTGCCTGATATGCCCGTCGAGCATGCTGTCTCCTATCCTTACAGTTTACCCTATCCGTTATTCTTGACGAAACCATCTTGCTGTAGAATATCGCCCATAGACTTGAAAAGGGTTTGCATATGTACCGCGCGCTCACTCGCGATATCGAGGTAACGGTCGAGCCGTATTATCTGGAGGAACAGTCCGATCCGGATGACAGCCGCTATGTCTGGGGCTACCGCATCCTGATCGCCAATCTGTCCGGCAAGACGGTGCGGCTGATGACGCGCTACTGGCACATCACAGATGAAAACGGCCAGGTGGACGAAGTCAACGGGCCGGGCGTCATCGGCGAGCAACCGGTACTGAGCCCCGGCGACACGTATGAATATTCCTCAGGCTGCCCGCTCGATACGCCGTCCGGCGTGATGTTCGGTCATTATTCGATGGAAACGACGGAAGGCGAGGCCTTCAACGTCGATATCCCCGCCTTCTCGCTGGATTCCCCCGGCCAGACCCGGACGTTGAACTAGAGCGCTTCATCCAGGATAAAGCGCCCCAGCGGTCGCATGATTACTGCGGCCGGATTTCGGTTGCTTCGAACCGGTAGGTCGTCGAGCAGAACTCGCAGGTAACCGAGACCTTCCCGTCCTTCATCGAATGCTCGATGTCTTCCTGGCTGAGGCTCGCCAGCACGTCGCGCAGCTTTTCGCGTGAACAGCTGCACTTGTCGTAGACGGCTTGTGGCGGATAGACCTTGACGCCGCGTTCGTGGAACAGCCGATAGAGCAGACGCTCCGTGCCGACGGTCGGATCGGTCAGTTCGTCGGCATCGATGGTCTGGACCATGACGCTGGCTTCGCCCCAGAGATCATCGACCTCGAAATCGCCATCCGCATTCGTCGTGTCGCCGTCACCGCCGTGCAGGTCGCGCTGGCGCATGCGCTCCGGCGCGTCGGGCAGGAACTGCGCGACCATGCCGCCGGCGCGCCAGCGATGGCGCGGCTTGCCGTTTTCATCGCGGTCGAGCAGTTCGGCAACACCAAGTCGTACTCTGGTCGGGATCTGTTCCGATTGACGGAAATAGACGCCGGCGATCTCCTCCAGGCTCGCACCATCCAGCGGCACGATGCCCTGATAGCGCTGCATATGGGCGCCCTGATCGATGGTGAAGGCAAGAATGCCCTCGCCCAGCAGCTCTTGCGGCTGGGTCTGGCCGTTCTTTTCGGCGATGGCCAAGGCTTCCTCATTGTAACGGGCATAGGCGCGCACACGGTCCGGCGTCGCGAAATCCGCGACGACCAGCTCGACGGGGCCGTCGCTCTTCGTCTGGACGATCAGCTTGCCTTCGAACTTCAGCGAGGTGCCAAGCAGCACAGTCAGCACGACCGTTTCTGCGACCAGGCGGGCGACCGGCAACGGATAATTGTGGCGTTCGAGAATGGCGTCCAGCATCGGGCCGAGCTGGACAGCGCGGCCGCGCACATCAAGTCCTTCAACCTGAAACGGCACGACGTGATCGTCACCGGCAAAATCGAACTCGCCGAGACCCGGCATGGTTTCCGTCATCACTTTGCTCCTTAGCATTCGGTCACCAATGCGCCCGAGGAGCCGAGCCCCGTGGCGACGCGATGTCCGATTTGTCCATTGATCCCGTGCCGTCCCGGTTTGTCCAGAGCACATCCGGAAAAAGCAGCGGCTGTCGCTTCAGGGTCGAAGCGAACGGATGGTTGGTGTCATCAACGACGATGACCGGTCGCGTGTTCGGCGCCGGTCATCTTTCTGTTCCATAGATCGTGTGCCATGCGCCGGTTTTCAAGCGGCGCGGCCAGCCCGGTTCACAGGGCGGCTACAGGGCGCCGAGGCACCAGGCGAGCACCGCCTTCTGGGCATGGAGGCGGTTTTCGGCTTCATCGAAGACGACGGACTGCGCGCCATCGATGACCTCGTCGGTCACTTCCTCGCCACGATGGGCCGGCAGGCAGTGCATGAACAGCGCATCCTTGTCGGCCCGCTTCATCAGCGCCTCATTGACCTGGAAGGGCTGGAAGACATTGTGGCCGCGGGCGCGATGTTCCTGGTTCATGGAGACCCAGGTATCGGTGACCACGCAATGGGCACCATCCACGGCCTGTTCGGCTTCATGGTACAGCTTGATGTTGCCACCGTTGTTGCGGGCCCAGTTGAGGATCTTGTCATCCGGCTCGGAACCAAGCGGAACGGCCATGTTCATCTGGTAGCCGAAACGGGCCGAGCCTTCGATGAAGGAATGCAGCACATTGTTGCCGTCGCCGGTCCAGGCGATCGTCTTGCCTTTCACCGGACCGCTATGCTCCTCGAAGGTCATGATGTCGGCCATGATCTGGCAGGGATGCGTGGTGTCCGTCAGGCCGTTGATGACGGGGACGGTCGCGTGCTCGGCCAGTTCCAGCAGGCGGCTGTGATCGGTCGTGCGGATCATGATCGCATCGACGTAACGCGACAGGACCTTGGCGGTGTCGCCGATTGTCTCGGCGCGGCCGAGCTGCATTTCGGTGCCGGAGAGGAACAGCGTTTCGCCGCCGAGCTGGCGCATGCCGACGTCGAAAGAGACGCGAGTGCGCGTCGACGGCTTTTCGAAGATCATCGCCAGCATCTTGCCGGCAAGTGGCTTTTCCGCCGTGCCGGCCTTGGTGGCGGCCTTGCGGACGCGGGCGTCGTCGATGATGGTTCTCAGGTCATTCGACGTCATTGCGGAGAGGTCGAGAAAGTGTCTTGTATCAGCCATTCTATTCAAATCCTGTCATTATTCGAGCATGCGGGGAACGTCGTTCAGGCCGAAGCCTGTCGTCGTTCCGCCGTCAGATGCTCGGCCGCCCGCTCGATGCGGGCGAGACCCTCACGGGCCTCTTCCGCCGTCGTGGTGAGCGGGGGCAGCAGGCGAATGACGTTTTCACCCGCAGGAACGGCCAGCAGGCGTTCCGCCCGGATGGCCTTCAAAAGATCGGCAGACGGCACCTTGGCCTTGATGCCGAGCATCAGGCCATCGCCACGGATTTCCTCGATCACATCGGGGAAGCGGTCGGCAAGCGAGGCGAGACCCTGGCGGAAGACCAAGGCCACGTCGCGGACATGCGGCAGGAAATCGTCGGCCAACACGACGTCAAGGACGGCATTGCCGACAGCCATGGCGAGCGGATTGCCGCCATAGGTCGATCCATGCGTGCCGGCGACCATGCCCGCCGCCGCTTCCTCCGTCGCCAGGCAGGCACCCAGCGGGAAACCGCCGCCGATGCCCTTGGCGACCGCCATGATATCCGGGGTGATGCCCGACCATTCATGCGCGAACAGCTTGCCTGTCCGGCCGACGCCGCACTGGACCTCGTCGAAGATCAGCAGCAGGCCATATTCGTCGCAGAGCGTGCGCAGCTCCTGCAGGAACTCCTTCGGAACGGTGCGGATGCCGCCCTCGCCCTGGATCGGCTCGATCAGGATCGCAGCCGTTTCCTCGGTGATGGCGGCTTTCAGGGCCGGCATGTCGCCGAACGGAACCTGATAGAAGCCTGGAGCCTTCGGACCGAAGCCCTCGAGATACTTCGCCTGTCCACCGGCGGCGATGGTCGCCAGCGTGCGGCCGTGGAAGGCGCCTTCGAAGGTGATGATGTGGAACTTTTCCGGATGGCCCTTGGCGAAATGATAGCGCCGCGCCGTCTTGATCGCGCATTCCAGCGCCTCGGCGCCCGAATTGGTGAAAAACGCCTTGTCGGCAAAGGTCGCATCGGTCAGCCGGCGGCCGAGGCTTTCCTGGCCCGGAACCTCGTAGAGATTGGACAGGTGCCAGACCTTCTCAGCCTGCTCCTTCAGCGCCGACACCAGATGCGGATGGGCATGGCCGAGCGAATTGACCGCGACGCCGGCGGCGAAGTCCAGATAGCGGGTGCCGTCCTCGGCGATCAGCCAGACGCCTTCGCCGCGCTCGAACCGAAGCGGTGCGCGGGCATATGTGTCGTAAAGCGGCGTGGCATCGGCCATGGCGCAAGTCTCCTCAATCATCACGGCGTGATTGTCTGGGTCACGTGTTTACACCGGGCTGAGGCCAGCCCTGAAAAATCAAAATGCCGCCTTGCGGCGGCGATGGCACTATCTTCATTTCGCACCGCGATGTCAACAAAAGGCCATGGTTTGCAGCCATTCCCGCGCGCCGAACGGCCCGCGAATTTTTTTACGCCACGCTCTTGCAAAAATACCACGTATCGCAAGCAAGTTGGGGAAAACTCGAAAATCGATTCGGCGCGATTCATGGGACTCTTGTCACGGAGTCCCCCGGGCTCTACGTTAATGAACAATTACTAGAACGCATGCGGCGGACCTAGTCACCAAAAGTGTTATCGCGTTTCAACCTCGGATCATTGTCGGGGTTCGGTGGAGGATTCGACCATCACCAACGCTGTGAATGGAGACATGACCATGAATTGGACTGACGAGCGGGTCGAAAAACTCAAGAAATTGTGGTCCGAAGGTCTGAGCGCAAGCCAGATTGCCGCTCAACTCGGCGGCGTCAGCCGCAATGCCGTCATCGGCAAGGTGCACCGGCTCTGCCTGCCGGGCCGCGCCAAGGCTGGCGGCACCACGGCGACAGCACGTGCGAAGCGCCCGGCACCGGCTGCCCCACGCACTGCCAGCAACACTTTCGCCTCGCGCATGGCCGCTCCTCGCGCTGCCACGCGCACGACGGGCGCTGCCGTGATGAAGGAAGAGGTCGAGATCGACGCGATCGAGCAGCGCGAAGAAGCTCCGGCCAGCAACGTCGTCGTTCCGATGTCGCGCCGCCTGGGTCTGACGCAGCTTACCGACCGCACCTGCAAGTGGCCGATCGGCGATCCGATGAAGGAAGAGTTCCACTTCTGCGGCAATGACTCGCCCGATACATCGCCCTACTGCACGTTCCATGCGAAGCTGGCCTACCAGCCGTCCGCGGAACGCCGCAGGGCACGCTGAGACACAGCGTCACAGGTATCGAAGAAGGGGCCTGAAGGCCCCTTTTTCATTATTATGCAGTATATTTAAAGTGTTACAGGGACCTTTGCGCGTCATATTGGATACGCAGCGCTGCAATTCGCCCGATCAGCTTTCCAGCGAATAGCCGGCGCCGCGCACGGTGCGGATCACGTCCTGCATGTTGGAAAAGTTCAGCGCCTTGCGCAGGCGGCCGACATGGACATCGACGGTGCGTTCGTCGACATAGATGTCATGCCCCCAGACGCCATCCAAAAGCTGCGAACGTGAAAACACCCGGCCCGGCGAGGCCATGAAAAATTCGAGCAGGCGGAACTCGGTCGGTCCGAGGCGGACCTCACGGGCCTTGCGATGGACCCGGTGGGTTTCACGGTCGAGTTCGATATCGCCGCATTTCAAGAGGGTGGAGAGAACTTCCGGCTTGGCACGGCGCAGCATGGCCTTCACCCGCGCCATCAGTTCCGGCGTCGAGAACGGCTTGACCACATAATCGTCGGCACCGGTGGCGAGACCACGGACGCGCTCGCTTTCCTCGCCACGCGCCGTCAGCATGATGATCGGCAGGCGCTCGGTTTCGGAGCGCTGGCGCAGGCGGCGACAAAGTTCGATGCCGGATACGCCGGGCAGCATCCAGTCGAGGATCAGGAGATCGGGCAGGCGCTCCTGCAGGCGCATTTCGGCTTCGTCGCCACGGTTGATCGTATCGACTTCGAACCCTTCGGCCTCAAGGTTGTAGCGCAGGAGGACGCTCAGCGCCTCTTCATCTTCAACAACGGCAATTCTTGGCAGCATAGTCTTATGAGCTCCTTGGCACCCGGTCCACCGGGCCTGCCGAGCGGCTCCAGCGGCCGCTCGCGCATTTTATGTAAGAACTGACTTACTCATTTGTGCGTGCGATCAGTTGCCGTTCGCGCCAACGGTGTTGGCCGTGTCGTCTTTCGGACGCTCGCCGACAGGCTGTGCGCCGGTCGCCATGTAGTAGATCGTCTCGGCGATGTTGGTGGCATGGTCGCCGATGCGCTCGATGTTCTTGGCGCAGAACAGCAGATGGGTGCACGGCGTGATGTTGCGCGGATCTTCCATCATGTAGGTCAGAAGCTCGCGGAACAACGAGGTGTAGATCGCATCGATCTCGCCATCACGCTCGCGGATGCTGTTGGCCTTTTCGGGCGAACGCGAGGCATAGACGTCGAGAACTTCCTTGAGCTGGACGAGAGCAAGCTCGGCCAGATGTTCCAGGCCGCGAGCCAACTGGCGCGGCAGGGTCGAGCTGGCAACGGCGATGACGCGCTTGGCGTTGTTCTTGCCTAGGTCGCCGACACGTTCCAGGTCGGCAGCGATACGGATCGAACCCATGATTTCGCGCAGGTCGGCCGCCATCGGCTGGCGTTTGGCGATGGTGATGATGGCCTTTTCGCCGATCTGGCGCTCGGCATCATCGAGAATGGCGTCGTCGGAGATGACTTTCTGGGCGAGCGCCAGGTCGGAATTGACCAAGGCGCGCACGGATTCAGCCACCATCTGCTCGGCAAGACCGCCCATTTCGGAGATGCGGCGGGTCAGGTATTTCAGATCTTCGTCATAGACGGAAACGATGTGCGTAGACATGATTGTTTTTCCTCGCGATCACAATCCAATTGGAAACCGGAGCCTGCCGGACCCAGGCAGGCCGCAGGATGCATCCTCAGCCGAAGCGGCCCATGATATAGTCCTGGGTGCGCTGGTCATCCGGGTTTGTGAACATCTTGTCGGTGTCGTTTTCCTCAACGAGATTGCCGAGGTGGAACATGGCGGTGCGCTGCGAAACACGGGCAGCCTGCTGCATCGAGTGGGTCACGATGACGATCGTGTAGTTGGTGCGCAGTTCGTGGATCAGTTCCTCGACCTTGGCGGTCGCGATCGGGTCCAGAGCCGAGCACGGCTCGTCCATCAGGATAACTTCCGGGCTGACCGCAACGGCGCGTGCGATGCACAGGCGCTGCTGCTGGCCACCGGAGAGGCCCGTGCCGGGCTCGTGCAGGCGGTCTTTCACCTCATTCCAGAGGCCGGCCTTCTGCAGGCTGATTTCGACAATCTGGTCGAATTCGGCTTTGGTGCGCGCCAGCCCATGGATTTTCGGGCCATAGACCACGTTCTCGTAGATCGACTTCGGGAACGGGTTCGGCTTCTGGAAGACCATGCCGACACGGGCACGAAGTTCGACAACGTCGATGCTCGGGTCGTAGATATCGCCGTCATCGAGCGTAATCTTGCCGGTAACGCGGCAGTTGTCGATCGTGTCGTTCATGCGGTTCAGCGTCCGCAGGAAGGTCGACTTGCCGCAGCCGGACGGGCCGATCAGCGCTGTCACGGTGTTTTCGCGGACATCAAGGTTCACGTCGTAAAGCGCGCGCTTTTCACCGTAATAAACCGAGACATCCTTGCCGATCATCTTCAAGGGAACGGTATTCATTTTCTGGTCCAGCGCCTTTTCAACTGCTGCTTCTGACATCATGTTCATGTTCTTACCTCACTACCAGCGACGCTCAAAGCGACGCCGCAACAGGATTGCGCCCAGGTTCATGACGACGAGGAAGATCAAGAGGATCATGATCGCACCCGACGTCCGTTCGACAAATGCACGTTCGGCTTCGTTGGCCCACATGTAGATCTGCACCGGCAGGGCAGTGGAAGGCTCCATCGGCGAGCCGGGGTAATCGACCACGAAGGCGACCATGCCGATCAGGAGAAGCGGCGCGGTTTCGCCGAGCGCATGCGCGAGCCCGATGATCGTGCCGGTGAGTACACCCGGCATGGCGAGCGGCAGGACGTGGTGGAAGATGGTCTGCATCTTCGACGCACCGAGGCCAAGGGCGGCCGAGCGGATGGACGGCGGAACCGCCTTCAGCGCGGCGCGGGTGGCGATGATGATCGTCGGAAGCGTCATCAGCGTCAGCACCAGACCACCGACCACGGCAGCCGAACGGGGCATGCCGGCGAAGTTGATGAAGATCGACAGGCCGAGCAGACCGTAGACGATGGACGGAACGGCGGCGAGGTTGTTGATGTTCACCTCGATCAGGTCCGTCAGGCGGTTTTTCGGGGCGAACTCTTCCAGGTAGATCGACGCGCAGACACCGATCGGCAATGCCAGTACGAGGACGATCAGCATCATGTAGAGCGAGCCGAGAGCCGCGACGCCGATGCCGGCGGCCTCCGGACGGCTCGATGCACCGGAGGTGAACAGGCCGGTGTTGAACTGCTTGGCCAGGGCTCCGCTGTCGGACAGGGTCGCCATCCATTCGAGTTGCTGGTCCTTGACCTTGCGGTTGGCTTCAGCAACGGTCAGATCGATCTGGCCCTTGTTGGCGCTGTCGATATCGCCCTGCGCCAGAAGCGAGACGGTCGCGGTCGTGCCGATGACGGCCGGGTTCGCAACAACGATGTCACGCAACTGGGTCCGTGCGCTGGCAGAGACCATGTCGGTCGCCTGCTTGACCAGCGCGCGGTCGTTCGGATCGATGGCGAGTGCCTTGACAAGGGCATCACGCACCAGGAGCGGATAGTTCGCGGTCATCAGCTTGGCGGGATTGGCGCCACGCTCGTTCTTCGGGTCGATGATCTTTTCGGAGAACTCGATCGGCAGGGTGATCGCCGTCTGCTGAAAGGCGGTGTAGCCCTTGGAAACGACGGACCAGAGAAGCACGAACAGGAAGAACAGGCCGATCAGGATCGCGGCGCAGCCATAGGCCTGGAAACGGCGTTCGGCTGCATAGCGCTTCTTGATGCCGATATCGCGTCTTGCCTGGGCCGGGCGCTGGAACGTGGACTGTACGGAGGATGTAACGTCGGTCATTCGTACTGTTCCCGATATTTGCGCACGATATAGAGTGCATAGATGTTGAGGCAGAGCGTTATGGCGAACAGGGTGATACCGAGCGCGAAGGCCACCAGCGTCTGCGGCGAATTGAACTCGAGGTCGCCGGTCAGCTGATTGACGATCTTGACGGTAACCGTCGTCATCGCTTCGAACGGATTGAGCTGCATGCGGGCGGCGACGCCGGCGGCCAGCACCACGATCATGGTTTCCCCGACAGCACGCGAAGCGGTCAGCAGGAGCGCGCCAACAATGCCGGGAAGTGCGGCAGGCAGGATGACCCGCTTGATGGTTTCCGAGCGGGTCGCGCCAAGACCGAGCGAGCCGTCGCGCAGCGAGCGCGGCACCTGCGTGATGATGTCATCCGAGAGCGACGAGACGAACGGGATCAGCATGATGCCCATCACCAGACCGGCGGTCAGGACGCTCTGCGCCTGGATGAAGTTGACGTAATTGCCGGTCACCAGGCCATTGAGTTGGGCCGACATGTCGCGCAGGAACGGACCGACCGTTATCAGGGCGAAGAAGCCGTAAACGATGGTCGGGATGCCGGCGAGAATTTCGAGCAGCGGCTTGGCGATGCCGCGGACCTCGGGCCTGGCATATTCCGCCATGTAGATTGCGGCGAAGAGACCGATCGGCACGGCAAAAAGCATGGCGACGAAGGCGATATAGAGCGTGCCGGCGAGAAGTGGCAGCAGGCCGAATTGACCTTCCGCGCCCCCGCTGCCGGCAGCCGAGAAGCGCGGGTCCCAGACCGTGCCGAAGAAGAACGTGCTCGGAGAGACCGACTGGAAGAAGCGGATCGCTTCCGACAGCATCGAGCCGACGATGCCAACCGTGGTCAGGATTGCGATGGACGAAGCCAGAAGCAGGGCGCCCAGCATGGCGCGCTCGACGCGGTTACGTGCCCGGAAAGGCGCGCTGATGCCACGGATGGCAAAAACGGCGCCGGCAACGGCGATGACCAGCACGACGACAGTCATCGCCCAGCCGCTGGTGTCCTTCATCGAATTGTAGGTCTGCGCTGACGTGACCATGTAGGCTTCGCCGGTATTCGCCATCGGCACACCCTTGGCGGCCAGCGCGTCGCGCAGGTTGGCCGAATCGCTCGTGACGGCGGCCATCTCATCGGCGCTGAGGAGCCGCAGACCGTTGGCAACCTGCATGACCTGGCCGAGCATCAATTCGGTGGTTGCGACACCCTGGCTGCGGACACTTTCAGGCAGGGAGTCCCTGACGGCGTTTTCGACGAAGAACGGGCTGGCGATCAGCCAGAGGGCCAGAACGACGGCGGCCGGCAGAACTGCCCAGATGGCAGCATAGACGCCGTGATAACCTGGAAGGGAGTGGAGTGCGGACAGCTTGCCGTTTGAGCTCGCCATCGCCCGGGCGCGACCGGCAAAAAATGCAGCAAGGCCAACGATCAAAACGACCAGAAATATAAGTGAGATGCTCATCGATAAATCCCCCCGGCCTTGTCAATCAGTGAAAGCCGGCAAATCCGAACTCGGGAGGTACGGCACGGCAAAACTGCCGTGCCGCGTTTTCTCACAGCTTACAGCATGTTGCCGTCGGTGAACGCCTTGCGGTCAGCTTCGCGCTCTGCATCCGGAGCCGGAACCAGGCCGTAGGCGGCCAGCGGGCTGTCGGGGCCGACCATCTGGTCGTCGAGGAAGAACTCGACATATTCCTTCAGGCCCGGGATAACGCCGAGGTGGGCCTTCTTGACGTAGAAGAACAGCGGGCGCGAAACCGGATATTCGCCGGAAGCGATCGTTTCGCCCGACGGGACGATGCCGCTGACGGTTGCGACCTTCAGCTTGTCGGCGTTGTTTTCGTAGAAGGACAGGCCGAAGACGCCGATGCCGTTCTTGTTGGAAGCGATACGAGCGAGGGTTTCGGTGTAGTCGCCGTCGATGTCGATCGCCAGACCATCCTTACGGACAGCGATGCACTTCGCGGCAGCTTCCTTTTCGTCGGTGATCAGGGTCTTGATGATGTCGGCGGCGCCAGCGTCCTTGCAGCCGTGAGCGAGCATCTTCTCGTCGAAGACTTCGCGGGTGCCGTGCTTTTCGCCCGGGATATAAGCGGCGATTTCTACGTCCGGCAGGTCCTTGTTGACTTCCGACCACTTCTTGTAGGGGTTGGCAACGAGCTTGCCGTCAACGACGACTTCGGCAGCGAGCGCGAGGTAGAGGTCCTGCGGAACCAGCTTCAGGTCGGCATTGCCGGCGTCGGTCGCGAAGACGATGCCGTCATAACCGATCTTGACTTCCTGGACTTCGGTGACGCCGGCTGCCTTGCAGGTTTCCAGCTCCGAGTCCTTGATCTTGCGCGAAGCGTTGGCAACGTCGATCGTGTCCGGACCAACGCCCTTGCAGAATTCCTTCAAGCCGGCGCCGGTGCCGCCGGATTCGACGACCAGGGTCTTGAAGTCAGGAAAGGTTTCGCCAAACGTTTCGGCAACGATCTTGGCATAGGGCAGAACGGTCGAGGAACCGGCGACCTGGATCTGGTCACGGGCAACGGCCACGCCAGCAAAGGCGGCGGAAGCAACCAGAGCTGCGACGGTAAGTTTCAAAGACTTCATCAGAATTCTCCCGAAATGGGCTTGTGTGGGTGCGCTTTTGTTCAGCGCTCGCTTTCGCCGTGTCGATCGGCTGCCCTAGTTAGCGCCCGATGCCCACATCTTTTATGTCAGTTTCAAGAAACATTTGTGACAGATCAAGCCACTGATAATACTTCAATATTTTAGACGATAATTTTTTCGATGCAGGGTTTGTGTCAGAATCTCACGGTAAAGACCGTGCCCTTGCCGACCTCCGATTGCACCAGCAACCGGGCTCTATGCCGCGTCAGGATATGCTTGACGATCGCGAGACCGAGGCCTGTGCCTTTCTTGGACCGGCTGGCCTCGACATTAACCCGGTAAAAACGTTCGGTGATCCGTGGAACATGTTCGGCCGGGATGCCCGGTCCGTGATCGCGGACGGACACTTCGGCCGGCTGATCGCCGCCGCCGGACAGCACGACCTCGACCTTCTTGCCCTCCTGGCCATATTTGCAGGCATTCTCGATCAGGTTTTCGAAGACTTCGGTCAGTTCGTCGCGGTCGCCCTGCACGACGATCGGTTGTTCGGGCACGACCAGCGTCACCTCGACATCCAGATCCTCCGCCAATGGCGACAGCGTATCACGCACGTGACCGAGCAACGGGCCGAGATTGATCGCCTCATCCGGAGCGATATGGGATTTCAGCTCCAGCCGTGACAGGGACAGGAGATCATCGACGAGGCGGCTCATGCGTGTCGCCTGCTCGTGCATGATGCCGAGGAATTTCTCGTGCGCCTTGGCGTCGTTGCGCGCCGGTCCCTGCAGGGTTTCGATGAAGCCGCGCAGCGAGGCAAGCGGCGTGCGCAGTTCATGGCTGGCATTGGCGACAAAATCGGACCGCATCCGGTCGATGCGGCGTGCCTGCGATATATCGCGATAGGACAGCACATAGAGACGTCGATCGGCCGGAGACCGGATTTCGGCGGCGGCGACGCGGACGATATAGACCGCCTCGGAGGGCAGGCGTTCGGAATGTTCGATCTGGTTGGCCTTGCCGGTCGCGATCGTTTCGCGGACCATGTCAAGAATGCCGGGGGAGCGAACGCGCGCCGACAGGTCGCTATTCGGCGGAATGGTGCCAAAAGCCTTTTCCGCCGCCTGGTTCTGCAACAGCACGGTTTCATCCGCCGCCACCACGAGGATCGGTGTATCGAGCGCATTGAAGACGCTGGCCAGAAGGCCGAGATTGTCGGTCTCGATCGGCGTCGGCGCCGCCACGGGGGGCGGCGGTCGGGGGGCGGCGGAACGACTGAGCAGCGCCGCCATCCAGACCAGCCAGAACAACAGTACGGCGGCCGCA
The DNA here is from genome assembly GCF_035497515.1 of Pararhizobium sp. GTDB lineage: Bacteria > Pseudomonadota > Alphaproteobacteria > Rhizobiales > Rhizobiaceae > Pararhizobium. The sequence goes on from NZ_DATJDJ010000180.1 coordinate 56,140, forward strand.
TGAACGCCCAGGACGATGGCGGTGCAGGCGGCGGCGACCGACAGGCCGATATACCACTTCTCCGACCAGGCCCTGTCCACCAAGTGCTGCCAGACTGTCTTTTTCTCTTCCAAGATGCTCTCTCGTGCACGGATACAATCAGCCGCTGATATCGGAGATTCATGACATGATTTTCACGGCATGCTTGAATTCGCAATGCAATTATGGCCTGCTCCCGTGAAATCAGCATCGGTCGAGGACGCTTTCAGCAAGGAGACATCATGACGGAGACTGCAGGATACAAGCCGGTGGAACTTCTGATCAACGGCAAGCAGCGCGTTTTCGACATAGACAATCCGGAACTGCCCTCCTGGATCGACAAGGCAGCGCTGGACTCGGGAAACTACCCGTATGACAAGAAGCTTGATGGCGACCTCTATGACGACACGCTGGAAAAGCTGCAGATCGAATTGGTAAAATTGCAGTTCTGGCTGCAGGCGACGGGCAAGCGGGTGATGGCCATCTTCGAAGGCCGGGACGCGGCCGGCAAAGGCGGCGCGATCCATGAAACGCGCGCCTATATGAACCCCCGCTCCTCCCGTGTTGTGGCGCTGACCAAACCGACCGAAACCGAACGCGGCCAGTGGTATTACCAGCGTTATGTCGCGCATTTTCCGACGGCCGGCGAATTCGTGATGTTCGATCGCTCCTGGTACAATCGCGGCGGCGTCGAGCCCGTCATGGGTTTTTGCACGCCTGAACAGCAGCGGCATTTCCTCGAGCAGACACCGCGGTTTGAAAAGCTCATCACCGCCGATGGCATTTGCCTGTTCAAGTTCTGGCTGGATATCGGCCGCGCGATGCAACTGAAGCGCTTCCACGACCGGCGCCACGATCCCTTGAAAGTCTGGAAACTGTCGCCGATGGATATCGCGGCCCTGACGAAATGGGACCTCTATACCGAGGCGCGCGACCTGATGCTGAAGGAAACCCATTCCGACCATGCGCCCTGGACGGTGGTGCGTGCCAACGACAAGCGCCGGGCACGGCTGGATCTCATCCGCCACATCCTGAAAACGCTCGACTATGACGGCAAGGACAAGGGCGCGATCGGCGAGATCGACGACAAAATCCTCGGTTTCGGTTCCGATTTCGTCAAATAGGCACAAGCAGGACCGGCGACGCCGCGATCACTGTCCCGGCAGGATCCGGACGGCGTAGAGGTTGAGGCTGCTGCCGGCGCCGGTCACGTCGCTGTTGATCAGGATATGGCCGGGCGAGCTTGGGGCGAGACTGCGGTCGAACGTCACCTTGAACAGCATGTCGTTCTTTTCCTCGTTGACCGTGAAGCGATGACGGCCGCAATCGCCGAGCGAAGCGAAATCGCATTCGACGGAAAACTGGGTCTGCTTGCCGGAATCCGCCTGGACGCTGAGCGCCACCGTCGACGTCTTGCCGGAAATCTGCCCGAGCATGGCCGTCGGGATCTCGATCCGCACATTGCCATCCTGATCCGGCGAGGCCGACGTGATGCGCAGGCGTTGGCCACTTTCGTCGGTGACGGGATCGGCGGCGGCGCGGGCCTCGACCGAGACCCTGGCCATATCGGCTGGAGTGAAGACATCGACCCAGTCACCGGTGAAGCCCGACTGGGTTCCGAGCGTCTTCAGCCCTGCCCCCCCGTCAAAATCCTCGGACTGGACCGTTGATGGCGGATTGGCGACACTGGTGTCGCGCTCCGCCGCCGTTTTCAAAAGTCCGCTCGTGTCGACCCACCAGACCGCCCCCAGAAACGCCGCGCCCAATGTGGTGACGACCATGACGAAGGACAGGAAACGTCCACGCTTGCGCCGACGCGGCTTTGCCGGAGGGATAACCTTGGCGGCCTTGCCGCGCTTGCCCGTGACCTGCGGCTCTGCAGCCACAGCAGCCTCGTTCGCACGCGCGGTTGCACGGCGGTCAGGGCGCAAGCCGTCCAGCCCGCCATCGACGACGGGTTCAACCCCACCATCGAACGCAGCGGTAGACCCCTGCGGCGGCAGATGGGCACGATCGTCGAGTTCGGCCGACGGCACGCGGTTGTCGGTTTCCGGGCGCACCGGCGAGACGGTGGAAGCTTCCGCCTTCAGGGCGGTGCGCTCTTCCAGTTCGATGCCATGGATGATGGCTTCCAGCCGGTGGCGCTGCTGCGCGATGACCTCCGGATCATGGACATCCTGCTTGCGCAGGCCGGCCTCGAGCGCATTGCGGGCCGATTGATAGATGCGCGCTCGGGTTTCGGAACTCGTCCGGTCGGACCGTTCCAGCGCGTGCCTGATGGCAGTTTCCAGTCCGCTCACACTTCGTCCTTCCTACAGCGCCGCGCGTCGAACATGAAGCGCAAAGGTCGCTGTAACACTTTAAATATGCTGCATAATTCCTTAAATCGATTCCGATTTAAGGAATTATGCAGTCGTGCGGGCATTGAAGCGCCGGACCAGAGCATGCCGCATATGGCGAAAAGCCGATAGAGCGCCGTGCCACCAAAATTTCCCTTCGACGTCGCGGCAGCGCGCGTCTCGGTTTCCCGATCCATAGCAGCGGAAATCCTCTTGAGAAACCGGACCGCTTTTGGATGTGTTAACAATTGGGTAACGGTTGAAACACCGATCTGCAAGTCTCGCGTGCCAAAGTCCCGGCCTATGCAGGGGAAAACCCGGCGGTTTCAGTGCCCGCGAGTGCCTTTGGCGGCACAAATCGCCTTTGCAAAAGAGGGAGTCGCTGCTAGTCTTCTTACGTTTACGAAAACGTCAAATAATGAACCCGGGAGCGAACACTTGTCCTTGCCAGCCCTTCTCAACGGCACCACCCGGCTGCCGGTCGTTGCAGCGCCGCTTTTCATCATTTCGCATCCGGCGCTGACGCTCGCCCAGTGCAAGGCCGGCGTGGTTGGCTCTTTCCCGGCGCTCAACGCCCGCCCGGAAGCGCAGCTGGACGAGTGGCTGGCCGAGATCACAGAGGAACTGGCCGCCCATAACAGCCGCAATCCGGGAAAGCCGGCGGCGCCCTTCGCCGTCAATCAGATCGTTCATAAGTCCAACAAGCGGCTCGAGCATGATCTGATGCTCTGCGTGAAATACAAGGTGCCGATCGTCATCTCGTCGCTCGGCGCCGTGCCGGAGGTCAACGCCGCTGTTCATTCCTATGGCGGCATCGTGCTGCACGACGTCATCAACAACCGCCATGCCAATTCGGCGATCCGCAAGGGGGCCGACGGCCTGATCGCGGTCGCGACCGGCGCCGGCGGCCATGCCGGCACGCTGTCGCCGTTTGCACTTGTCCAGGAAATCCGGACCTGGTTCGACGGGCCTCTTCTCCTGTCCGGCGCGATTTCCACCGGCGGCGCCATCCTTGCGGCCCAAGCGATGGGCGCCGACATGGCCTATATCGGCTCACCCTTCATCGCGACGACCGAGGCCCGCGCCAGCGACGCCTACAAGCAGATGATCGTCGACAGCAGCGCCGGCGACATCGTCTATTCCAATTATTTCACCGGCATTCACGGCAACTACCTGAAGCCCTCGATCGCCGCCACCGGCATGGATCCGGACAACCTGCCGGAAGCGGACCCGTCCAAGATGGATTTCGAATCGGCAACCACGGGCGCCAAGGCCTGGAAGGACATCTGGGGCTGCGGCCAGGGCATCGGCGCCGTCACCGAGATCGCGCCCGTCGCAACGCTTGTCGACCGGTTGGCGGGCGAATATGCGCAGGCGCGCCAGCGGCTGGCCCTCTGAAACCACCCCACACGGATTGTCCCGCGCTTTTTTCCTGTTCTCAAAACTTGATGGCTTGAAATTCCAACAATTTGCAGGTATCAGCCCCTCACCCATCGTTCAGCAGCCACTGCGGAACGCATGCGGGCCGCTTTAGCTCAGGTGGTAGAGCACATCATTCGTAATGATGGGGTCGCAGGTTCGAGTCCTGCAAGCGGCACCAGTTTTCCTGTGACAGAGTTATGGATATTCTCTGCTCGAAGCGCAGAATGTTCTTCGGCATGACTATCCGAAGCGTTCCGCAAGAATGCCCGCAGGGGCAACAGTGCCTGTGAGCCTTCCGGTCTTCCCGGGGCCAGTCGAAGGGGCGTCGATCAAAGCGCCAATCACGATAAAACCGACCGCGGCGAGAAAGCCGAACGCGACATATGAGAGTTTCGCAAGCATCGGATGAACTCCTGTTTCGCTGCGGGCTCAAACGCGGATTTCCCACAAGAGTTCCAGGCTTTCGGCCGCGATCGATAAATTGATGCTTTCATCGCCTGATCACCATGCAACGGACGCGCGGCAACAACCGCGAACGTAGCAAAGGACCCGGCCAGATCTGGCCGGGTCCTTTGCGGGTGCGCGCAAACAGCCCTTCGCCGACGGAGGGCGGCCGTATCAGTTCACGGCGGTGAGCGTCATCGATGCGCCGCCGGCCGCAAGGTTGAGGCCGACCTGGCCGGTGACGCTGATCGTCTGCAGGTGGATCGACCCCGACGTGCCTCCGACCAGGACATTGGCGCCGATGCCCGCACCGATGGTCGCTTCGGCGCTGGCGCCCTGATAGAGGCCGCTCAGCGAACCCTGGTGATAGCCGGCGGTCGGCGCCAGCACCGCCCAGACGAGCTTGCTCCTGGTGGTGAAGCCGAGATCGACGCCCATCTTGCGGATCGCGCCCGTATAGTGATCCGTGCGTTCAGCGCCGACGGTGGAGCTAAAGGTGCAATCCACTTCCTTGGCCGAACCGAGCACGTAACCGGCACCGCCGCCGACCTCGCAGGTCAGATAACCGATCTTTACGCCGCCGCGCGCATCGGATTCTTCATAGGTCGGCGCCGGAGCACCTTCGACGGGATCGGCCGCCATCACGGCGGACGTGCCGCCTGCAAGGAGCGTGGCCGCGGTGAGCGCCATGGCAAACGTATTCTTCATGTTGTCTTCCTTCTAAAACCGTGACCGTGCATGCCTTCGGTCGAACAACCGGCACATTGACCGGCAGGGAGCGGCCGGGACCTTGCCTGTCGGCGTCCTCGACGCTCCAAGCGGGGAACGCGCAGGGAAGCAGGCCGTTCCACAGTTCAACTGCCATTGGGACATTTCAAAGGCACCCCGCCGCAAGCCAACCCGGGTCACCAATGGCTGGCCACCGGGGCGGCAAATGCGCAACAGGCGCGGCCGGGCGGAAAAACGGCCTCAAGCCCCGGACAAGCGATGCACCCTACTCTCTCCTCTGCCGGCATGAGGCCGGTCAGGAAAGGACAATGATATGTCGAACATCGTCGAATATATGCCGAGCGCCCAGGATGTGGCCATCACCCTGCTGCTACAGGGCGACAATGGCGACAAGCTCACCGACATTCTCGTCGATGCGCTCGACGAAGCCTTCCGGATTCTGCAAGAGGAAATCACGTCCTATCCGCTGAACTAGGCGTACAAGGCAACCCGCCCCTTCATTCGTCACCGCCGTGCTCGTTCTTTTTTCGGGACGGCGCGAATCATCGACCGGATTTTGCGTCGAAGGTGAAGCGGTCTCTCCTCCCGATCAAAAACTGTCGTCAATCCGCGCTATGATGCCCTATCGGTTCCGCCCGGCGACGCCGGACCGCGTCAAACATGGTTAATTTTTTAACTATTTCTGACCTATCAGCGGAACGGATTCGGCGGATGGGCCGTTGATGCGAAAAACGGGAGGGCCTTTGATGATCTTCAACCTGCTCAAGTCCAGACGTGAAGAAACGACCGACACCGGCACATTTGCCGATGGCGCCTTCGAGTTCCCCGAAATCGAGGTCAGGTCCGTTTCACGGCGCCTGCGTGGGCATGTTGCCCACCAGCGCGACTATGGCAGCGACCGGACAATCGCACCGCTGCCTGCCGGTTTCGCCTGAGGGAAATCCGGCAGCGCTTGATGTGCCGTGCGCTCAAGCGCGCGGCTTCAGCTTCATGTGACGGTTGACGTCCTTGTAGAGCAGGTAACGAAACTTGCCGGGGCCGCCAGCATAGCAGGCCTGCGGGCAGAAGGCGCGTAGCCACATATAGTCGCCGGCCTCAACTTCCACCCAATCCTGATTGAGCCGATAGACGGCCTTGCCCTCCAGAACGTAGAGCCCGTGTTCCATGACATGGGTTTCAGCGAACGGGATGATCGCGCCGGGCTCGAAGGTGACGATCGTCACATGCATGTCGTGGCGCAGGTCGTTGGGATCGACAAAGCGGGTCGTCGCCCATTTGCCTTCGGTGCCGGCCATCGGCGACGGGGCGATATCCGCTTCGTTGAGGAACAGCGGCGTCGGATGATCCAGTCCCTCGACAGCCTCGTAGGCCTTGCGGATCCAGTGGAAACGAACGGTCTCATTGCTGGTATTGCGCACCGACCATTTGCTCGCCGGCGGAATGAAGGCATAGCCGCCCGGCGTCATGCGGTGGGCCTCGCCATCCAGCGTCACCGTCAGTTCGCCCTCGACGATGAAAAGCACGCCTTCGGCACCGGCATCGAGCTCCGGCCGGTCGCTGCCGCCGCCGGGGCTGACTTCCATGATATATTGCGAGAAGGTCTCGGCGAAACCGGAGAGCGGACGCGACAGAATCCAGAGCCGCGTCTTGTCCCAGAACGGCAGAAAGCTGGTGACGATATCCATCATCACGCCCTTGGGGATGACGGCATAAGCCTCGGTGAAGACGGCGCGATCGGTCAGCAACTGCGTCTGCGGCGGGTTGCCGCCCGTCGGGGCGTAATATGTGCGGTTCATCTGCGTTCCTGAGCTTTTCGAACTGGGACTTTCGACCGGCAGGTCTTTCCGGCACGTTTGCCGGTCGGTGTTCGGAAATCATTAGCGCAACCCGGGGCGCAGATCACGTGGCAATTCCCCTCCGTTTCCGGATTCAGTTTCGTCTATTGCGGGGAAATCAAATCGGCGGCTTCGTTTCCAAGCCGGTGCCTGTTGTGTCCGCGGACGAACCCTACCGATGTTGGAACGGCGAGGCAGGTTACATGGCGGAACGGTGACCCCGTCTTCCTTATGTGATGATCCTGCCGGGAGGTGCCGGCTGGGCGGTGACTTCGCGAAGCCATTCGCGCCAGATGGAGACCAGCAGCGCCATCAACACCGGACCGACGAAGAGACCGAGGAAACCCATGGTCTTCACGCCACCGACCAGACCAAAGAAAGTCGGCAGGAAAGGCAGCTTGATCGGGCCACCGACCAACCGCGGCCGCAGGGTCTTGTCGACGATGAACAGCTCGATCGTGCCCCAGGCGAACAGCGCCATACCGGCAAAGACCGACCCGCTGGCGAGCAGATAGACTGACACGAGCGTGAAGCAGAGCGGCGCGCCGCCGGGAACGAGCGCCATGATGCCGGTGATGATGCCGAGCGTGACCGGCGATGGCACGCCGGCCATCCAGTAGGCGATGCCGAGCACGATGCCCTCGCCGATGGCGATGACGCCCATGCCGGTGACGGTCGAGCTGATGGTGAGCGGCACAATGCGGGAGACGCGCTCCCAGCGCATCGGCAGGATGCGTTCGCCAAGCTTGTCGAGTTGCGCCACCAGCTTCTCGCCGTCACGATAGACGAAGAACAGGGTGATGAGCATGAACAGCAGCGTCAGGAAGGACTGAAAGGCAGAGGCGCCGACGACGAGCACGCCGCGGTAGATACTGCCGATATTGGAGCCGCTGACGAGCTGGACGAGTTCACCGAGCGCGCCGGGATGGCCGACATATTTCGCCCATTGCTCGCCGAACCAGACGCCAACCCCGGGAATCTGCGCCAGCCAGGCGGGGACGACAGCACCGGAAGCGTTCGTCTCGATGATCCAGACCACCCAGCTGCGGAGTTCGTCGACCGCATAGACGGCGGCAAGCGAGATCGGCGCGACAATGAAGGAAATGACGGCAACGATGGCGATCGTGGCGCCGAGCATGCGATTGCCGCCGATGACGACGAGCAGCCGCCGATAAATCGGCCAGCTGGCAAAACCGATGACAAGCGCCGCGAGCACCGGAACGAGAAAACCGTGGAAGAAATAGACGCCGGCGAGAAGGACGAAGACGAGCAGCCAGCGCGCAGCGGCAATAGGTCCGACGAGTGCGGAACGCTCATAGGCAGGCCGGCCAAACAGCCGCGGCTCCTTTGGCGCTTCCTCCCGTTCGCGATTGCTCAATTGCAAAAACATCTCCTTCCGCGGCCGCAGGATGGCAGCAAAAGCCGCCCCGCACCAGCGTGTTTCCATTTATTGCCGCCCTTTGGCGAAACATGCGCCTACGTAAGTATGATCGCATGGTCAACACAAGAGGATGACAACCACATTTCACGGTAAGAAAAGGCTTGCGAGCGGAGTGACGCGGCCTGCGCGGTCAGGCAGCGCGTGCGGCGCGCGACCGGTCAAGGAACACCGACGACAGGAAGATGCCGATCCCGGCCACCGCCATCATCGCACCGACGAGTCCCGTCGATGTCCAGCCGTAACCGGCGGCGATCGACAGGCCGCCAAGCCAGGCACCAAGCGCATTGGCGAGGTTGAAGGCGGAATGGCTGAGCGCCGCCGCCAGCGTCTGGGCCTCGCCGGACACGTTGATCAACCGCATCTGGACGCCGGGAACGACGGCAAACCCGCCACCGATCAGAAGCACGTTGATCACCGCCATCCACGGCGTATGCATGGTGAAATAGAAGAGGACATAGGCGACGAGGTTGAAGACGAGCGCGATGCCGATGGCCGACATCAGCGACCAGTCGGCCAGACGCGAACCGACGATATTGCCGAGGATCATGCCGGCGCCGAAGACCGAGAGCATGATCGGGACCGTGCCGAGCGACACGCCCGCCACCTCCGTCAAGGCCGGCGTGATATAGCTGAAGACGGCGAACATGCCGCCGCAGCCGATGGCGCAGATGCCGAGCGTCAGCCAGACCTGCGCCTTGCCGAGCGCGCCGAGTTCGGTCAGCGGCGAGGCAGTCGGGTTGGCGCGGTCGCGCGGAACGTAGAACCAGGTGAGGACGACGGTCAGAACGCTGATCGCGCCGACAATACCGAAGGCGGCGCGCCAGCCGAGCGCCTGGCCAAACCAGGCGGCAAGCGGCGTTCCGAGCAGGGTGGCGACCGTCAGGCCCATCATCACGCGACCAATGGCGCGCGCCCGCTGATGCGGCGCTGCCATGCCGGCCGCGACCAGGGCAGCGACGCCGAAAAAGGCACCGTGCGGAAGTCCGGCGAGGAAGCGCGCCGCGACGAGAAGTCCGAAGCTGCTGGCGAGGGCGCTGGCAAGATTGCCAATCGCAAACAGGCTCATCAGCGCGAGCAGCACATTATGACGGGAGGATTTCGCGGCGAGTATGGCAAGCAACGGCGCGCCGACGACGACACCGATCGCGTAGGCGCTGATGACATGGCCGGCATAGGGAACGGAGACGCCCATATCGCCGGCGACCTGCGGCAGCAGGCCCATGATGGCGAATTCGCCGGTGCCGATTCCGAACCCACCAACAGCGAGGGCGAATTCGGCACTGGACAGGCCGCCCCAACGGGCGACCGGAGCGGGGGAAAGAATATTATCAGCCATGAAATGATCCATCGGCGGCCTTGCGGCGCAAACTGTTTGGTCTTGAAAAGGAGAGGCCGGCCAGGATTGGGAGGAACGAGCCGACCGATTGCATCGCAATATCTTTTTTTACCCCCACGCGCAAAGCAAATGCTGCGCCGCTATCCCGAGAAATCTGGCCATCGGCTCTATCGATTCCGTCTTTTAATTGACGTTTACGTTAAAGTTATATAATTGCGAATGAGCTTGATGGGGCATGACAAAAGCCTCATCTTGGATCGGTGGAAGAATCTGGAGGGATTGTTTCGCCGACGCATATTCTGACAGCGACCGGAAGGCCTTGCGACAGGATAGGCGAGTAAATCGGGTGGAACGAGCGCATGCGCCGCGCTTGCAAGCCGCCAAGGCAGGCAGCATGAGGGAGAGAGACATGCCGGACACGCACATGCAGACACCCGGAACCCATGCGAGCAAGCCATGGCTTCAATCCTATCCGGTGGGCATGCCGGCTGAAATTGCTCCCCTGCCCTATAACTCGATCGGCGACCTCTTTGCCCAGTCGTGTCAGAAATATGCTGGCCGCGCGGCATTTACCTGCATGGGCAAGACGCTGACCTTCGCCGATCTCGACGCGCAGAGCCGGAAAATCGGCGCCTGGCTGCAATCGGCCGGCCTTGCCAAGGGCGACCGCGTCGCCGTGATGATGCCCAACATCCTGCAGAACCCGGTGATCGTCTTCGGCATCCTGCGCGCCGGTTATACGGTCGTGAACGTCAACCCGCTCTACACGCCACGCGAACTCGAGCATCAATTGAAGGATGCCGGTGCGAAGGCGATCTTCGTACTCGAAAACTTCGCCCATACGGTCGAGCAGGTCGCGACCAGAACCAGCCTCAAGCATATCGTCGTCACCACCATGGGCGACATGCTTGGTCTCAAGGGTCTGATCGTCAATATCGTCGTGCGCAAGGTGAAGAAGCTGGTTCCGGTCTGGTCATTGCCCGGCCATCTGTCTTTCAAGGATGTCATGGCCAAGGGCGGGCGGCAGACGCTAAAACCCGTCGATGTCAAGCTGAGCGATGTCGCCTTCCTGCAGTATACCGGCGGCACAACCGGCGTCTCCAAGGGCGCGACGCTGACCCATTCCAACCTGCTGTCGAACATGGCGCAGATGGGCCTGTGGCTGGAAACCGCCTTCACCCACCGCAAACGCCCCGACCATCTGGTTTTCCTCTGCGCGCTGCCGCTTTATCATATCTTCGCCTTGACGGTGAACGCGCTGATGGGCCTGAGCACCGGCGGCGAAAACATCCTGATCCCCAATCCGCGCGACATTCCGGCCTTCGTCAAGGAAATCGCCAAGTACAAGATCAACATCTTCCCAGGCCTCAACACGCTGTTCAACGCACTGATGAACAATGCCGAATTCCAGAAACTTGACTTCAGCGATCTCGCGCTCACCTTCGGCGGCGGTATGGCCGTGCAGCGGCCGGTGGCGGAGCGCTGGGAAAAGATGACGGGCTCGCCGATCAAGGAAGGCTACGGCCTGTCCGAAACATCGCCGGTCGCCACCGCCAACCGCCTGGACGAGAGCGAGTTTACCGGCACAATCGGCCTGCCGCTTCCTTCGACAGATGTCGAAATCCGCGACGAGGACGGTAACACGCTGCCATCAGGCGATATCGGAGAAATCTGCATCCGCGGCCCACAGGTCATGGCCGGCTATTGGCAGCGCCCTGACGAAACCGCGAAAGCCATTTCCGCCGACGGCTTCTTCCGATCCGGTGACATCGGTTTCATGAACCCGCAGGGACTGGTGAAGATCGTCGACCGCAAGAAGGACATGATCCTCGTCTCAGGCTTCAACGTCTTCCCGAACGAAATCGAGGAAGTGGCGATGACCCTTGCCGGCATCCTCGAATGCGCCGCGATCGGCGTGCCGGACGAGCACTCGGGCGAAGCGGTGAAGCTGTTTGTCGTCAAGAAGGATCCCAATCTGACGGAAGCCAACGTCAAGGCGCATTGCGCAGCCAACCTCACCAATTACAAGCGCCCGAGATTCGTCGAATTTCGCACCGAGCTGCCGAAGTCGAATGTCGGCAAGATCCTGCGCAAGGATTTGCGTGGCTGAGAGGAACCGGTTTTCCTTGTCAGAACCCAGGGAAGCGGCTATTTTAGCGGAGTGGTGACTGGAGCGCTAACTCCAGCCACCGTTTGCTTATCTGAAGAAATATACCCGCACGGCGATTGACCAGCTCGTGCGGGTTTTTCTTAGCGTAAGCGTGACACTAAATGGTCGAGACCACATAGCTCACCTCCACATTCAGGGACAAGGCTGTGTCCTGCTACAGTCCGGGACGCCTATTCGCCCGGATGCGCCGGCTGGCGCAGCGCTGCTGCTTCCGCCCCGAATTCGCCAAATCTACTGTAAGCGAACACAGATGCAACCGCGTAGACAGGTTGGATTTAAATCCATTTAAAAGCGCGGGCTTTTTCACCCTCCGAGGCAGGAAAGGCTTGATTTGCAGGGGCCAAAGCGACTAGCTATCGCGACCCTTCCGCAAAGCAAGGAACCCTGCGATGACCGCTCTTGTCGATCAGCTGAAATCCACCGTCGCCGACACCAACGCAACCGATCTGAGGGCCGCTTTCGCCAGCGATCCCAAACGGTTTTCCCGGTTCAGCATCACGCTCGACGACATGCTGTTCGACTTTTCCAAATGCGCGGTGAACGACAAGATCATCGACGGGCTTGAAGCTATCGCCAAGGCGGCGAAGGTCGCGGAAAAGCGCGACGCCATGTTTGCCGGCGATATCATCAATATCACCGAAGGCCGCGCCGTTCTCCACACGGCGCTGCGCAACCGTTCCAACACACCGGTGCTGGTCGATGGCAAGGACGTGATGCCGGATGTCAACGCCGTGCTGGACGCCATGGGTGCCTTTTCCGACGGCATCCGCTCCGGCGTCTTGAAGGGTGCCACCGGCAAGAAGATTACCGACGTCGTCAATATCGGCATCGGTGGCTCCGATCTCGGCCCGGTCATGGCAACGCTCGCGCTTGCGCCCGAGCATGACGGTCCGCGCCTGCACTTCGTCTCCAACATCGACGGCGCTCACATCGCCGATACCCTGAAGCTGCTCGATGCTGAAACCTCGCTGTTCATCGTGGCGTCGAAAACCTTCACCACCATCGAGACCATGACCAACGCGGCGACCGCGCGCGCCTTCATTGCCGACAAGCTCGGCGAAAAGGCTGTCAGCAGCCATTTCTGCGCGGTCTCCACCGCGCTCGATAAGGTCGCCGCCTTCGGTATCGACAGTGACCGGATTTTCGGTTTCTGGGACTGGGTCGGCGGTCGCTATTCGATCTGGTCGGCCATTGGCCTGCCGCTGATGATCGCCATCGGCAAGGAGAATTTCGGCGAATTCCTGGCCGGTGCCCATACCATCGACAATCATTTCCGCACCGCGCCGCTGCGCGAGAACATCCCGATGATGCTGGGTCTGCTCGGTTTCTATCACCGCAACGTGCTCGGTTATGCCACGCGCGCCGTCCTGCCCTATGACCAGCGCCTATCGCGTTTCCCGGCCTATCTGCAGCAACTCGACATGGAATCGAACGGCAAGGGCGTGACGCTGGATGGCACACCGGTCGAAGGCAATTCCGGCCCGGTCGTCTGGGGCGAACCCGGCACCAATGGCCAGCACGCCTTCTACCAGCTGATCCACCAGGGCACGAGCATCATCCCTGCCGAATTCATGATTGCCGCCAACGGTCATGAACCGAACCTGCGCCACCAGCACGAACTGCTGATCGCCAACTGCCTGGCGCAATCGGAAGCGCTGATGAAGGGCCGCACCCCGGAAGAGGCCAAGGCGCAGATGGCGTCGAAGGGTCTCGACAAGGACTTCATCGAGCGGATCGCGCCGCATCGTGTCTTCAACGGCAACCGTCCGTCGCTGACCTTCGTCTATGACAAGATGACGCCCTTCACCTTCGGCCGCCTGATCGCGCTCTACGAACACCGCGTCTTCGTCGAGGGCGCCCTGTTCAACATCAATTCCTTCGACCAGTGGGGCGTCGAGCTCGGCAAGGAACTGGCGACCGGCCTGCTGCCCGTTGTCGAGGGCAAGGAAAGCGCTCAAGGCCACGATTCGTCGACGGCCGGTTTGGTCGCCGCCTTGCTCAAGGCTGCGAAGTAATTCCCACGGGCCATCTGGATGAATGCAGGCTGAATGCACAATTCAGCCTGCATTCGAACACAATCCGCTATCCCTCTCCTCACGTCTTCAAGCCGGGAAAACTTCCGGCGACGCGGAGTCCGGGGCAGCAACGTGGAGCATTATTTCTTTGATCTGCACTTCGGCGGCGAACAGGTCGTCGATGATGAGGGCGTCGATCATTTCGACGTCGGCTCCGCCGTCTATTACGGCCAGAGAATTGCCGACCGGATCGGCCGGGATGCCGACTATCGCTCGCTTTCGGTCCATATCCGCACCGACGAAGGCGCCCTCCTCGCCATCCTCACCGCTTCAGCCGGACGCGGCCTTGAGCAGCGCGCGTTGATGGGCCGGTAATCCCGCGAAGACAATCATCGGCATGTCATCAGACCATGCTCAAAGGCCTCATTGCAGCCGCCACCTGATTCGACGTCGAGCCGGTGCTTCACGGCAGGGGGCAATGCCACACCGAGGCCCTCATGGAGAAAACCATTCTCGTTGTTACCGATGCCTGGCACCCGCAGGTCAACGGCGTTGTGCGCACGCTCGATGAACTCGCCCGATCGCTGAAGGAACAGGGCGTCACCGTTCATTTCCTCACGCCTGAGCGCTTCACCACCTTTCCGCTGCCGTTCTACCCGGACATCCGGCTCGCCCTGCCACTCCGGCGCCACGTCGCCGAGGCGATCGATGCGGCAGAACCGGATTACATTCATATCGCAACGGAAGGACCGCTCGGCCTTGTCGCGCGCGCGGTCTGCCTGCGACGGAACCTGCCCTTCACGACCAGCTACCACACGCGCTTTCCCGAATTCGTCAGCGCCCGGCTGCCCATCCCCGAAAGCTGGAGCTACTGGTGGCTGCGCCAGTTCCACAATTCCGGCAATGGCATGATGGTTGCCACAGCCTCGCTCGGCACCGAGATGGCGGCACGCGGCTTTCACAACATCAAGCGCTGGACGCGCGGCATCGACACCACGCTGTTCGATCCGGCGCTCCGGCAGGATCTGTCCCTTCCCCGCCCGATCTTCCTGAATGTCGGCCGGGTGGCGGTCGAAAAGAACCTGCCGGCCTTTCTCGACCTCGATTTGCCCGGCAGCAAGGTCGTCGTCGGTGATGGACCGGATCTCGCCACGCTACGGCAGCGTTATCCGGACGTCCATTTCCTCGGCAAGCGCATGGGCGCGGAACTGGCCACCATCTATGCCTCGGCCGATGTCTTCGTCTTCCCGAGCCGGGTCGATACGTTCGGTCTTGTCATCCTGGAAGCGCTCGCGAGCGGCTGCCCGGTCGCTGCCTTTCCGGTCACGGCGCCAAACGATATCCTCGGCGATGGCGGCGGCGTGCTGTCAAACGACCTGCGCCAAGCGGCGCTCGATGCTCTGAAACTGTCACGCGACGATGCCCGGCGAAAGGCCCTGACCTTCAGCTGGGGCGAATGCGCCCGCCAGTTTCTGTCCAATCTCGACGGCGTCCCGCACAATGCGTTCGCGCGACGCGGGCGGAGGCTGGGGCGGGTTCTTTGAATACAAATCGGCGGTTCATCGAGGGTCGCCTGCGTCTATCGCGCCCCCGATGATTGCCTTTCGTAGGTAATGTCAAGGTGCTTCCCTTCGCCTCTGCGTCATGCCATGCATAAGCGTGGCAAGCCCCACTCGGGAATTTGGGGATTAGTCGTTGGCTTACAGGATGAGACTTTTTAGCAGCTAGGCTGCGATTGCGCTTGCTGCCTGTCTGGTCGTTTCAACAAGTACGACAACAGCAGCGCAGGATAGTCCGATGAAGGACGAAGCCCTTTTTACCGGCAAGGAACGACCAAGACAAATCCCCACTGACTGGATCGGTTCCCCGACCAGATCGGCCCCCGGATGGCGCTGGGATAACCCTGCGAATACAGGCAACAGCGTACGCATTTTTCGCGGAGATCCAAACCATAGCGATCCGTCGATGCGGCAACCGTTTGTCGTCGTCGTTAAAAATGGCGTTACAATCGGCGCGGATGGGCAACCACTTCCGAGGCACATCGCGGAGGAATAGTTAGCCCCCCTTACAGCCCGATCTCATAACTCCACGGCGGGTTCGCCCCTGCCCGAGACACGGTAACCGCCGCCGCCTTGGCACCGAGGGTCAGCGCGTCGCGCACGGCCTCTTCGCTGAGTGTCGCAACTTGCACCTTGGTCAGCAGGTTGTTCATCTTCAGCGATGCGAGGATGCCTGCATCGAACGTATCGCCGGCGCCGACCGTATCGACCACCGTGACCTTTTCGCCGCCGACCGAGACCTTGCCGCGCGCGGTATAGCCGTCGGCACCGTCGGCGCCCTTGGTGATGACGACGAGCTTCGGGCCGCGCTGCAGCCACTTGGCCACCAGTTCGTCATGCGTGCCTTCTTCGCCGAACCAGTCCAGGTCTTCATCGGAAAACTTGACGATATCCGACATCGCCGCCATGCGCAGCATGCGCGCCTTGTGGGATGCCGCATCCTGGATGAAGCCGGGGCGGATATTGGGATCGAAGGAAATCACCCGCTTTTCAAACTCGCGCGTCATCAACGCTTCGTAAGTCGAGCCGCACGGTTCAGGGATCAGGCTGATGGCTCCGAAATGCAGCGCCTCGCAGAAATCCCCGAGCGCCGGCAGATGTTCCTGCGTGATCATCCGGCCAGCGGTGTTCTCATCGAAGAAGGCATAGGTCGCGGAACCATTGACCAGCTTGACGAAGGCGACCGTGGTGTGCAGCGACAGGGTGGCGCAGGGTGCGAAATCGACATTGCTGGATTTCAAAGTCTCGCGCAGCATGTCGCCAAACATGTCATCGGACAGGCCGGTGAAGAAGCCGGTGGGGATGCCGAGCCGGCCGAGCGCGATCGCTGTGTTGAAGATCGCGCCGCCCGAATAGGGTGCGAACGCCGTTTCGCCCGCCGTCGTCTGGCGCGGCAGCATGTCGATCAGGGCTTCTCCACAGCAGATGATCAAGACGACGTCCTCCCCTTCAATGATCTTATTTCAATCGATTTAAGCTAAGTTGCCGAGAATTTCCAGCGCCCTTTTCAGCCCCCTGTTCAAGCCGGCGCCAAGGCGCTGACGCCGCCATTACGGCCGGACCATTCAAGCGGTGCATTGAGGAAGGCTTCGACCTCGGACAAGGTCTTTTCATCGAACAATTTCTGCTCCCTGGCGACGGCCAGGACATTGCGCCAGGTGGCGATGTTGAGCAGCGTCACGCCCCTGTCCTTCATCTCAGCCCGCGCCTGCGGGAAGATGTCGTAGTAGAACAGCGCGATGCCGTGATCGACCACACCGCCGGCCGCGCGGATCGCGTCAATGAACTTGAACATCGAGCCGCCCGCCGTCGTCAGGTCCTCGATGACAAGGACACGCGCGCCTTCGGGCATATGGCCTTCGATCTGCGCATTGCGGCCGTGACCCTTCGGCGCCTTGCGCACATAGATCATCGGCAGCGACAGGCGTTCGGCCAGCATCGCGGCAAAGGGAATGCCCGCCGTCTCGCCGCCGGCGATGACGTCGAACTGCTCGAAGCCGGCCTCGCGCAGCACTGTGGCGGCGGCGAAATCCATCACCGTCGAGCGGATGCGCGGATAGGAAATCAGCTTGCGGCAATCGATATAGACCGGGCTCGCCATGCCCGATGCCAGCTTGTAGGGTTGGTCGGCACGGAAATGCACCGCCTTGATTTCCCAGAGCATCCTGGCCATCAATTCGGCCATGACGGCCTTGTCTGGAAAGGATGTCTGGATCATCGGCGGTCTCCTGCGCTGTCGGGAATTGTATCCCTCGCCGCATAGCAGGTCAGCCCTTCTAATGCCAGAGGCGGCGGGCCGATCTCCCTCTTCTCCCCAGCGGGCAGAAGAGGAGCGAGTCGTCTGATCCGCGGAAACTCGCTTGATCAGCGAAACGCTGCTGCTGCTCAATCCGCCTGTTTTTCACCCTGCTGCTGGCAAAACGTAATACGGTTGCTGAAGGGGTCGGTCACCGCGACCTCCAGCCCCCAAGGCGCCTTGTTCAGGCCGGGTTTCATGTAGCGGTAATCCTTGGACGCCAATTCCGACTGCAACGCCGCAGCATCCTTGACACGCACGAAGGCGCGGGCGCCGGGGCTGGCGTCGCCGGCATGTTCGCTCAGGTGCAACAGCATGCCTTCGCGAGAGACCTGGCAATAAAGCGGGAAATTGTCACCGAAGCGGTGTTCCCAATCGAGCGTAAAGCCGAGGAAACCACAATAGAATTCCATGGCCTTGTCGACATCGAAAATGCGAAAAATCGGGATCGGCGGCAGGATGCCGACAGCGCTGTCGCCTGTCGTTTTTCCCTTCTCCGCCGCGTCGATTTTCGCCGACAGGATATTCCACTGGTCGTACCCAAACTGGGCGGCGACGATCTCGAGGGCCTGGCTGTGGGAAAGGGTCGTATCGTGGTCGGCAAGGGCTTGCTTCAGCACCTTTGCCATGAGCTTCGCATCGCGAAAATCGCGCATGGTTCATCCTCCATCTGGCGGCAAACAGGACGATCAGTGCCCGCTCTGCTGACCCGTTCGCCATCAACGCCATGGGCAAGGATGAGAAAGGCTAGAGTGGATGCATTCACCATTCGCGCCAAGGCGCTGCGGGGCGGCTGGCCGCATCCGGCCAAGCCAATGGATAGGTGAAGATTTTGCCGCAATCAAGCCCGGACGAACAATACCTCAGACAACCCCCCAGTGCAGCGGGAACATCGGGTCAAAGACGGTTACGGTTCCGGCGCCTGTTTCGATCTTCGGCGGGAAGGACAGCGCGTCCGCCTGCTTGCGCAGCGTGATCGTCGCCTCGTTGACCGGCAGGCCATACCAGGCCGGGCCGTTGAGCGAGGCGAAGGCCTCAAGCCTGTCGAGCGCATTCTCCTGCTCGAACACATGGGCAAGGCAGCTCATGGTGTTGATCGACGTATAGATGCCGGCGCAGCCGCAGGCGCATTCCTTCAGGGGATCGACATGCGGGGCACTGTCGGTGCCGAGGAAGAACCTGACATCGCCGGAGGTGGCCGCGGCCCGCAGGGCCAGACGATGCAGTTCGCGCTTGGCGACCGGCAGGCAATAATAATGCGGGCGGATGCCGCCGACCAGGATGGCATTGCGGTTGATGATCAGGTGATGGGTGGTGATCGAGCCGGCAAGGTTGCTTTTGGCGGACTTGATGTAATCGATGCCGTCCTTGGTCGTGACGTGTTCCATCGTCACCTTCAGGTCCGGCAGACGGGCACGCAGCGGATCGAGCACCGTCTCGATGAACACGGCCTCACGGTCGAAGATATCGACATCCGGCGTCGTCACTTCGCCGTGGACGCAGAGCGGCAGGCCGATTTTCGCCATGCGCTCCAGCACCGGCATGGCATTTTCGAAATTGCGCACGCCGCCATGCGAATTGGTGGTCGCGCCCGCCGGATAAAGCTTCACCGCCTTGATCAGGCCACTCTCGTGACCCGCCTCGACGTCATCCGGATTGGTCCCTTCGGTGAGGTACAGCGTCATCAGCGGCTCGAACCGATCGCCCTTCGGCAGCGCCGCCAGGATGCGCTCGCGATAGGCGGCCGCATCGGCGGTCGTGACGACCGGCGGCACCAGATTGGGCATGATGATGGCGCGGGCAAAATGGCGGCTGGTGTCGCCGATCACACCCTTCAGCATGTCGCCATCGCGCAGATGCAGGTGCCAGTCGTCAGGGCGGCGGATTGTCAATTCGGTGACCGGCTGTGGGCTCATACGGATATCTCCAGACGCAATCTTCGTACGCACGTCTTCCGGCCACAATGGGCTCGGAATATGCGCTGACCGGACGTTCCGATAGCATCATTCCCGCACGGGAAACAACAACGGATCGGCGCGATCAGGCCGTTTCGAAAATCTCGATATGGATATCGGCGGGGCGCGAATTGTCGATGATGCGTTTGCCGTTCGGCAGGTCGTTGCCGTAGAGTTTCCATTCGATCCCGGCAGCATCGAGGCCATAGTGGATCCAGCGCTGGCGCAGCCGCTCTTCCAGCACCGCATAGGGCGGTCCGACGAAGATCGTCAGGTCGAACATGCCGTCGAGCCGCGACCAGGGCGCCTCGTCGAGCAGCAGGTAGTTGCCTTCCGCCAGGATGATCCGGGTTTCCGGCGCAACCAGGCGGGCCGAGGCAATGGCGATCTCGCGGGAACGGTCGAAGACGGGAACCAGCACGTCCTCGTCGGCCCTGCGCACCGCCGAGACGATATCGAGGAAGGCGCGGACATCGAAGGTTTCCGGCGCGCCCTTGCGCTTCAACAGGCCGCGCTCTTCCAGGATGCCGTTGTCCATGTGAAAGCCGTCCATCGGCAGGACGGCGGATCGTTCGCCGCGCCGGGTCAGTTCTTCCTGCAGCGCATCGGCAAGGGTGGATTTGCCGGCCCCGGGAGGGCCGGCGATGGCGACGATGAAGCGGGACGATTGCCCCGCCTCTCCGACGATCCGGTCCGCAATCGCGGCAAGCGTCATGCTCATGCCGCGACGGCCTCCGTCGGCACCTTTGCCCCCGTCATGAAGGCAACCGCATCCGACATCGTGTAATCCTTGGGATTGATGACGCAGAGGCGCTTGCCGAGCCGGTGGATATGGATCCGATCGGCAACCTCGAAGACATGCGGCATGTTGTGGCTGATCAGCACGATCGGCAGGCCGCGCGAGCGAACGTCGAGGATGAGTTCGAGAACCTTGCGGCTCTCCTTCACCCCGAGCGCCGCCGTCGGCTCGTCGAGAATGACGACCTTGGAGCCGAAGGCGGCTGCGCGCGCCACCGCAACACCCTGGCGTTGGCCGCCCGACAGGGTTTCCACCGCCTGGTTGATGTTCTGGATCGTCATCAGGCCGAGTTCGGACAGCTTGTCGCGGGCGATCTTTTCCATCTTCGGCCGGTCGAGCATGCGGAAGATCGATCCGAGCGGACCTTGGCGGCGGATCTCGCGGCCGAGGAACATGTTGTCGGCGATCGAGAGAGCCGGCGACAGTGCGAGATTCTGGTACACCGTCTCGATGCCGGCCGCGCGGGCCTCCATCGGATTGGAGAACTGCACGACATTGCCATCAAGGCGGATTTCGCCTTCGTCGGGCCGGATGGCGCCTGAGATCGCCTTGATCAGCGACGACTTGCCGGCGCCGTTGTCGCCGATCACGGCGAGGATTTCGCCGGGATAGAGGTCGAAATCGGACTGATCGAGCGCGGTGACGCGACCGTAACGCTTGACGATGCCCCTTGCAGTCAAGAGGGGTGCGGTGAGGAGCGGTTCCATCAGCCTGCTACCTTTCTGATCCACTGGTCGATCGCGACCGCCGAGATGATGAGGACGCCGGTCAGGCCGACTTTCCATTGCGGGTCCGCGCCGAGCATGTTGAGGCCCATGGAGACGACGCCGACGATCATGGCGCCGATCAGCGTGCCGAGGATCGAACCGCGTCCGCCGAAGAGCGAGATACCGCCGATCACGGCCGCGGTGATGGCCTGAAGATTATAGTCGGTGACGGCCCATGAGGGCGAAATCGAACCGTTTCGGCCGATCGAGACCCAGGCGGCAAGCGCCGCGATCAGCCCGGCAAGGGTGTAGGTTCCAAGCATCACGCGATCGACGCGGATACCCGAGAGCTTGGCAGCTTCCGGATCGTCTCCTACCGCGTAAAGGTGTCGCCCCCAGGCCGTGTGGTTGAGCGCGTACCAGAGTACCAGAACAAGAACGACCATGACGACGACGCCGAGCGTGAACACGGCCGAGCCGAACTTGAAGCTCTTTCCGAACAGTCCGAGCAGCGGCGCCGAGGTCTCGATATCGGCGCGTCGGATCGTCTCGTTGGCCGAATAGATAAAATTCGTGGCCATGATGATGTACCATGTACCGAGTGTCACGATGAACGGTGGAAGCTTGATCTTGGCGACGAGAAAACCGTTGAGCAGGCCGCAAACCGCGCCAGTCAACATGCCGAGCGGAACCGCGATTAAAGCCGGCATGCCGTATGTTACCGCGCAATTGCCCATGACAACGGCCGACAGAACCATGATCACTCCGATCGACAGATCAATACCGGCGATCAAGATGACAAGCGTCTGGCCGGCGCCGAGGATGCCGACGACGGCGATCTGCTGCAGGATCAGCGTCAGCGTGCCTGCGGTGAAGAAGCGTTCGCCCTTCAGCACACCGAAAACGACGATCGAGAGAATGAGAACGATAGCCGGCGTTGCGGCCGGTTTGGAATGTAGAAAATGCTGAATGCGATGGAGCATCGACTGGTTCTCGAAGCTGGCGACGGACGTGTCGCTCTTGTCGAGAACCTTCTCGAATTCCTGGATGCTGGCCATTTATCCCTCCCAAGGGTCGGAAACCGTCCGGCCTATGGTGCCGGTTATGCCGGTTTGAAAAAGGGCGGCCAAGGCCGCCCTTCGCGTGAGATAGTGAACCGAAAGGTTTGGGGTATCAACCCCAGCACTTGTCCGTGCCGGTCTTCACGTCGATCGACTCGACGCCGGCTGCCGGCTTGTCGGTGACCAGCGCCACGCCGGTATCGAAGAAGTCCTTGCCTTCGGTCGGCTTCGGCTTGGTGCCGTCCTTGGCGAACTGGGCGATCGCCTCGATGCCGAGCGAAGCCATCAGCAGCGGATATTGCTGCGAGGTCGCGCCGATGACGCCTTCGGCGACCGACTTGACGCCCGGGCAACCGCCGTCGACGGACACGATCAGGACATCTTTTTCCTTGCCGACAGCCTTCAGCGCTTCATAGGCGCCGACAGCAGCCGGTTCGTTGATCGTGTGGATGACGTTGATGTCCGGGTCCTTCTGGAGAAGGTTTTCCATGGCGGTACGGCCGCCCTCTTCGTTGCCGTTCGTCACGTCATGGCCGACGATGCGCGGATCATCCTCGTCACCGATCTTGTTCGGGTCCTTCGGGTCGATGCCAAAGCCCATCATGAAGCCCTGGTCACGCAGAACGTCGACGGTCGGCTGCGACGGAACGAGGTCGAGGAAGCCGATCTTGGCGTCCTTCGCCTTGTCGCCGAGCGTTGCGGCGGCCCAGGCGCCGATCAGCTTGCCGGCCTGCAGGTTGTCGGTGGCGAAGGTCGCATCGGCAGCCGTTGCGGGATCGAGCGGGGTGTCGAGCGCGATGACCAGCAGGCCGGCATCCTGTGCCTTCTTGACTTGATCGACGATCGCCTTGGTGTCGGAAGCGGCGATCAGGATACCCTTGGCGCCATCGGCGATGCAGGATTCGACGGCGGCAACCTGGCTGTCGTGATCGCCATCGACCTTGCCGGCATAGGACTTCAGCTCGACGCCGAGTTCCTTGGCCTTGGCTTCAGCGCCTTCCTTCATCTTGACGAAGAAAGGGTTGGTATCGGTCTTGGTGATCAGGCAGGCGGATACGCCCTGAGCCTGTGCCGGAGCGGCGAATACGACGCCAAGCGCCAGCGCGCCGAGAGCGGCGGAAACAATAGTCTTCTTCATGAAATCCTCCCAAGGATTGAACAATGGAGCCGGTTTTTCCAACCCCGTCAGGCCTCGCCCGCCGCAACACTTTCCTCCGCCGCGGTTGGCGCTTCCGGGCATAAAACAAACACCAAAAACAGACCCTGTCAATAAATAAATCAAATTGAATTATTATCGCGATGTGGCATTCTCTGCGCGGAGAATATGCCTGCGCTATCTATTGGTGCAATGTACGCATAAGAAAATGACAATGAAGGCGCGACCCTCGAAACGACCCGGAACCTCAATCCGGGCGGTGGATCGCACCGGTGGAGGAACCGGGGAATGACATCACAAGCCGATGCCGGCGGTGCATCGACCGTGCCTGACGTCGTCGATCCGGGCGGCGGCGCCAACCTGACGCGCGTGCGCGCCTACAACGAACGGCTGGTGATGTCGCTGGTGCGCCGCCATGGCAGCCTGTCAAAGGCCGATATTGCCCGTCGTTCCGGCCTGTCTGCCCAGACGGTCACGGTCATCATGCGGGCGCTGGAGAAAGACAACCTGCTGGTGCGGGGCGATCCGGTGCGCGGCAGGGTCGGCCAGCCGTCGATCCCGATGCGGCTCAATCCGGATGCGGTCTATTCCTACGGCGTCAAGATCGGCCGGCGCAGCTGCGATCTCGTTCTGATGGATTTCGTCGGCAATATCCGCCTGCAACTGCATCAGATCCATGCCTATCCGATGCCGGACGAGATCCTCGCCTTCATCACCGAGGGCATTCCGAAACTCGAGAAGATGCTGACCGAGGAACAGAAGGGCCGGATCGCCGGCGTCGGCATCGCAACGCCGTTCCAACTGTGGAGCTGGGCCGGGGAAACCGGCGCACCGGCGGAAAAAATGGACGCCTGGCGCGGTTTCGACCTGCGCGAGCAGGTTGCTGCGCGAACGCACCACCCGGTCCTCCTGCAGAACGACGCAACCAGCGCCTGCGGTGCCGAGCTGATCTTCGGCGTCGGCTCCAGCTATCCGGACTTCATCTATTTCTACATCGGTTCCTTCATCGGCGGCGGCATCGTGCTCAATTCCTCGCTGTTTTCCGGCCGCACCGGAACGGCGGGCGCCGTCGGCCCGCTGCAGGTATCGGACAGAAATGGCAAGCCGCAGCAGCTCCTGAAGATCGCATCCGTCTTCGTCCTTGAAAACCTGCTGCGCGACAGGGGCATCGATCCCAAGCCGCTCTGGTATTCGGCCGATGAATGGATCGATTTCGGCGAACCCTTGGAAGCCTGGATCCAGCTGGCGGCCGCCGCCCTGGCCCAGGCGATTGTTTCTTCCGCCTCGATCATCGATTTCGGCGCGGCGGTGATCGATGGCGGCTTTCCGAGCTGGGTCCGCGAGCGCATCGTCGCGGCCATCCGCAAGGCGGCACGCGAACTCGATCTCGAAGGCGTCATCCTGCCCGATATCGTCGAGGGCGCGGTCGGCGCCCAGGCGCGCGCCATCGGCGGAGCAAGCCTGCCCCTGTTTTCCCGCTATCTCATCGACACCAACGTTCTCTTCAAGGAGACAGCCTGATGCTGAAAGGCCTGAACCCGCTCCTGAGCCCGGAGCTCCTCGCAACACTGCGCGCCATGGGTCATGGCGACGAGATCGCGCTGGTCGACGGCAATTATCCGGGCCTTGAGCACGGCCGCCGGTTGATCCGCATGGACGGCCATCACCTCATCCCGGTTCTCGACGCCATTCTCAGCGTCCTGCCGATCGACGATTTCGTGCCGGAAGCGATTTTTCGCGCCACGGTCAAGCAGGATCGCGACGCGCTCGACCCGGTGCATCGGGATATCATCACCTGCTGTGCCCGGCATGAGCCTGATCACGCTGTCGTGCCTCTGTTGGGACCGGATTTCTACCCGCGGGTCCAGGCTGCCCATACCGTCGTTCAGACCAGCGAGCCGAGGCTCTACGGCAATGTCATCCTGCGCAAGGGTGTCATCTATCCTTGACCAGCGCAACATCCGCACACGAAAAGGGCCCCCCGGCGGTTGCCGGCGGGCCCTTGTTGCCAATTCAATCCTGATCAGGCGCGGCGGGCGTCAACCGACAGGGCACCGGGGCCGAAGGCGGCCAGGATGAGGAAGCCGCCAGCCATGCTGAGGTTCTTCATGAAGTGGGTCGCCTGGTTCTGGTCGGCAAAATCAGCGTGGGCGATGAACGCGGTGGCAATGCAGAAGAGAGCCAGGATGTAAGCCGCCGGGCGCGTGAAGAGGCCGACGAGGATGGCGAGGCCGCCCAGCAGTTCGACAGCGGTGGCGATGATAGCAGCGACCATCGGAACCGGCAGGCCCATGCTGCCGAAATAGCCGGCCGTGCCGCCAAGCGCGGTCAGCTTGCTCCAGCCGGCGGTGATGAAGATGATGGAGAGGAGGATACGCCCGACAAGGGCAACTGCGTTCTGCTGCATGGAAGGTAACTCCGGTTTGGGTTCGTTGTTGACGATAGGTTTATCAGCAAATCCAAAATCATCCAGCCTGCCGGCAGGAAACAGATTGTTCACAATAACAAAACAGCCGGGCTAGATCGTCAATGCAACGTGCTTTACGACGAGAACGGTAAATGCGGAGGGCGGCACTCCCAGTCAATCGCAGTCGATACCGTGTGCCAACCGTCACTCGACGGTGTTTTTTGTTGCAACACCGGAAAGACTGCGAGAAGAATTTCAGCGCGGCAAAGTTAACATGCGGATGGGGTGGCAGTATGAGTGAAATCAACAAGAGTCCGGCCTTCTGGCGTTCCTTTCCGATCTTCGAGGAATTCGACAAGGAAACGGTCGCAGCGATCGCCGCACTTGCCACCTACCGCAAATGGACTGCCGGAACCGTCATCTTCCAGCGCGGCGACGAAGGCAATTACATGATTGCCGTCTTGTCCGGCCGCATCAAGCTGTCGCTGATCACCCCACAGGGCCGCGAATTGCTCTTGCGGCACATCGAGGCCGGCGCGCTGTTTGGTGAGATGGCGATCCTCGACAACCAGCCGCGCTCGGCCGACGCCACCGCGATCACCGCGACGGAAGGCTATGTCATCGGCAAGAAGGCGTTTCTCGACTTCATCACCCACACGCCGAACGCCGCCGAATCGATCATCCGCTATCTCTGCTCGCAATTGCGCGACACGACGGACCGTCTGGAGACGATCGCGCTCTACGACCTGCATGCCCGTGTCGCCCGCTTCTTCCTCGCGACCCTCAAGCAGATCCACGGCACCGACCTGCCGGAAAGCGCCAATCTGCGCCTGACGCTCAGCCAGTCCGACATTGCCGGCATCCTCGGCGCCAGCCGCCCGAAGGTGAACCGGGCCATCCTGGCGCTGGAGGAAAGCTCGGCGATCAAGCGCGTCGACGGCGTCATCACCTGCCATATCGGCCGGCTGCGGAAGATTGCGGAACCGGAAGAGGAATAAAGCCTTGAAGAGCTTTCGCCTGAGCCGGATCAGACCGCTGTTTGCCGGCATGGCGGCCAGCGTCCTGAGCGCGCTGCTGGTGTTCTTCTATGCAGGCGACGCTCTCGAGACCCAGCGCGAGCAGTTCTTCGACACGCTGACCCAATGGGTGCCGGCACCGCAATCGAACGAACTCGTCGTCATCGACATCGACCGCAAGGCCGTCCAGCAGACTGCCGACAAGACCTGGAGCCGGACTGAGACCGCCGAACTGCTCACCCGGCTGTCCAAAGCGGGTGCAAAGGCCGTTGCCGTCGATTTCATCTTCAGCACCGCTTGTGATCCATCCGAGTCAGCCAATGCGGCCCTGACCAAAGGCATTTCCAGTGTTCCCGTCATCCTCGGTTTCCTGATCGCGGAGGGCGGCGTCGAGCACCCTTCCCCGGTTCCGCCAGTCGCGGTTCGCAAACCGGTCGATATCCCCGATCTCTGGTTCATCGACGGCGCGGAGGCTTCTTGCCGCTTCCTGCAGGACGCGTCGCGCGCGGCCGCTGCCGCATTTCTCGTCGGCGACGAAGATGCCCGCATCCGTCGTGTCCAGGCCTATACGATCATCGGCAATGATGCCTATCCGACGCTCGGGCTGGAGGCCGCCCGCCTTGCGGCCGGTGGCCGCACGCCCATTCTCGGCGGGCAACCGGCCTGGGTAAAACTCGAAACCCGCCTGATCGAACTCGACGAAGACGGCAGCATGCGGTTTGCCGCGAGCCCGATCACGGCACTTGACGCTCGTACCGTCTCGGCCGGCGACGTCCTGAGCGGCGAAGTGCCGGACACCCGCTTCAAGGACAAGACCGTCTTCATCGGCAGCAGCATGCCCAATCTCGGGGGATTGCGCCCAACGGCCTCGATGCCGCTGGAACCGTCTGTGCAGATCCATGCCGACGTCGCAAACGCGGTCCTGACCGGGTTCATCCCCCGTCGCGATGCACAACTTCCGATGTTCGAAGCGGCACTGACGCTCATTGGCGGACTGCTGGTGGCGCTCGTCGCAACCCGGCTGCGGCCGGTGACCTCGGCCATCCTCGGCCTGCTCGCGGTTTCGGCGATGGTCGGCGCGGCGGCGGCGATCTACGCATCCTCCGCCCTCCTGCTCGATGCCGTCAGCATCGGGGCCGCGCTGGTCTTCGTGCTGATCGTCACCAGCACGCTACAATTTGCCCGCGTCCGGCGGGCGGAATCGGCGGCGCGCAGCAAGTTCTCGCAATATCTACCGCAATCCGTCGTGGCCCGTTATATCGACAATCCCGACGATGACCGCGTCGCCGGCGAGGAGCGGCCGGTGACGGCGCTGTTCACCGATATCGAAGGCTTTTCAACGCTGTCGCAAAAGCTGTCGCCGCGCGACCTGGTGACCCTGCTCGACATTTATTATTCCGAGGTCAACGGCCTCGTGGCGACCTATGGCGGCATGGTGGACAAGGTGGTGGGTGACGCCGTTCATGCGTTTTTCAATGCACCGGAAGATCTGGAAGACCACGTCAACAAGGCCATCGATTGCGCCGAGGCGATCCGGGCGTTGACGGAGGAGATGCGCCGGCGGACCGGTTTCGTCGAGCGTGGCTTCGGGCGCACCCGCATCGGCATCGAAACGGGCATCGCCGTGCTGGGTGAAGTCGGTGCCGGCGGCAAGCTGGATTACACCGCCCACGGCGACGCCATCAACCTGGCGGCACGGCTTCAGGAGGCCAACAAGTTTCTCGGCACCGCAATCTGCATCGGGCCTGAAGCAGCTGCGCAGAGCGGCCGCACGCTGCGCTCCGTCGGCATGCACGAGATCCGCGGCTTCGGCGAGATGGAGCTCTTCACCACCGAAGCCTGAAGATCAACCGCCATTCGACCCAAGCCGTGACGAATGGTGATTGATCCCGGCATGATTCCTGATCAACGTTTCAGGCCGACACTGGCATAGGCCTCGGCGATCCGGGCCTCTTTCCACTTGACTGTTTCGGTCGGGGCGTCACCCGGCTTGGCGATCTCGATGCCTTCACCGGCACCCACCAGCCGCTGGACGCCACCGCCTTCGACCGACACCTGGCCGTGCTCGACGAACACAGCGAAGACGCCGCGATTGGGGCCGGCGAAGAACTTCGTGCCGCGCACGCCGATCATGCCGAAGGTGGTGCGCAGCGCCAGATCGATCTTCGGCAGGCCTTCCGGCCGGTCGAACACTATCTGGCCCATGCCGAGTTCCATCGTGCCGCCCTGGCTGGCGATGAAACTGTCGAGCAGCAGTTCCGTCTTGCTGCCGAGCAGTATCCGGGTGTCGCCTTCCAGGGCCAGGTCGGCGAAACTTTGAGCGCCGGTCACCACATAGTCCTTGTCCATGATGTCGCCGCCGGCGGACAGGCCTTCATTTTTCTCGGCGCGCTTCAGATCGACCTTGCCCCGTATGTCGGAAGCCTTGCCGATGACCGTGCTGGCCTGCGACGGGATGGCGATGAACCCACCCGCGACGAATGCGCAACCGGCCATGAACGTCCGGCGGCCGATCAGACCTTGCCGCAGCAGATTGAACTCTCGCGTCATGTCCTTGCTCCTTTATCGAAAACCCGGCTTCCCGAAACATTCCCGAAATCGTGGCCCGCTCAAGCAGTGCCGTCCGGAATGCCGCTTTGGCCGGCGTAATCCCGTTATCCGCCTCGGCCCGAGCAGATGCTGTTTCCCACGGAACAGCAACCTATCGGCTCTGCTCATAGGTTGGCACAAACACAAAGGAGAACGCCATGAAAAACGAAAACAGCAAGCGAATTTCGGCAATCAATGCGATCCTGCTCACCGCCGTGAGCCTGCTGTCGATCGCGGCGATCGCCATCCCCTCCGCCCATGCCGCCTCGCCGCTGCTTCCCGCCGACCAGTGCGATGCGGAGGCCGGCAGCGAGCACGACGTGCAGCGCAACCTCTCCTTTCGGCCCGTGGCGACCGAGGACATCCGCATCGGCGTCGCCCTTTCAGCTTGCCGCGAGGCATATAACCAGGGACGCGGTCCCCGCCAGACCTTTCAGCTCGCCCGCGTGCTCGATGCCGCCGGCCAGCGGGCGCAATCCATGGCGATGCTCGAAGAGGCGGTCGAAGGCAACCATGCGGCTGCGATGGTGAACTACGCCGTCATGATCGGTGAGCGAGGCGACCACGCAAAGGAATTCGCGCTCTACCAGAAGGCCGCCGCGACCGGCAACATCCTGGCCGCCTACAATCTCGGCGTCGCCTATCGCGACGGGATTGGCACGACCGCCAATGGCACGCTCGCCGCCCAGTGGTTCGAGCGCGCATCCGTCGCCAAGGACAGCCTCGGCGCCTTCAATCTCGCCGTATTGTTTGACGAGGGCACCCTGGTTCCGGAAAACGACCGCAAGGCCGCTCAATTCTACAAGCTGGCCGCCGATCGCGGCAATGTCGATGCCATGGTCAACCTTGGCCTGATGCTGGAAAACGGCGAAGGCATGGATGCCGATCCGGAAGCCGCCCGGTCGATGTTCGCAATGGCAGCCAACAAGGGCGACGCCTTCGCCCAGGACAAGATCGCGCCGCAGCCGGTCGACACAGCGACGACTACCAGCATCGAACCGAGCGAACAGGCCAGCGTGGTTCTGGCGAAATCGGGGCGGATCAAGTGAGGGTGCCGGATTCGAGAAACGGCGAGCGGTTGGATGCCCGCCACAGGGGCGAGCATGACGGAGAAGGGGGAGAGGCCCCAAGTTCAACAACCTTGTTCAAGTTTGCCCGAACTCTCCCAACCCACACCCCTCAGCGAATTTCCCCAGCCTGCGGTCCCCATGTATCAGTCAATGCAAATCCCTCCGCCAGCGGGTCGAACGGATCAAGCGAAACCTGATGCAGGCCGAAGGTCCAGCCGCGGCCGGAGATGGTGGGGATGATGGCGGGACGGCCGGCGACTTCCGTGACGCTTTCGAGACCCACCTCGAACTCGGAGCCGATGATCGAGCGCGACTTGAAGATGTCGCCGACCTTGGCCAGTCCGCGCGCATGCAGCGTCGCGAGATTGGCCGAATTGCCGGTGCCGCAGGGCGAACGATCGACGCGGCCCGGCCACATCGTCGTGCAGGTGCGCACCGTGCCGTCGGCTTCCGTATCGCGGAACATCACATAGGCGACGCCCTGGATTTCGGGAATTTCCGGGTGGACGACCGGAATCGTGCGATTGACCAGATCCTTCAGCTTCATGCCTGCCTCGACGATCTCACGGGCATTGGCCTTGTCGATCGTGGTGCCGATCTGCGCGACATCGACCAGCGCATAGAAGATGCCGCCATAGCAGATATCCATCTTGATGCGGCCCCATTCGGGCGTATCGACCTCGACATCCAGTTCATGCACGAAGGACGGCACCATCGTCAGCTTCACCCGCTCGCACCGGCCGTCCCGGCAGGTGGCGGTCGCCTTGACGAGACCGGCGGCGGTATCGAGCATCACAACCGTTTCCGGCTCCTTCATCTCGACCATGCCGGATTCCAGCAGTGCCGTGGTGACGCAGATCGAGTTGGAGCCCGAGCTCGCATGCGCCTGGTCCGCCTGCAGGATGATGAAGCCGAAATCCGCCTCGGGGCGCTTGGCCGGCAAGAGCAGGTTGACCGAGCCGATCGAGGCGGCGCGCGGCTCGAGGCACAGGAACCGGCGCAGGCTGTCATCGACCGTGTTGATATGGTTCATCTGCTCGGCGATCGAATTGCCGGGGATTTTCGGCACGCCGCCGATCGCGACCTTGCCGATTTCGCCTTCGCAATGAACATCCAGCAACTGGATCGTGCGTTTCCATCTCATCGTTTCACTCCGGATTTCAAGGAATTACATCCAGCCGCGCATCAGGCTTGCAGCGGCGGCAAGGTCGGTCATGAACGCCCGTTCCTTCGCCAGCGCCGCAACGGCCGTATCGCGATCGGTCATTTCAAAACGCAGCCGCGCGCCGACCGGCGCCTGCGCCAGTTTCCACAGGTCCGCCTCGATGACATTGGCGATCTTCGGATAACCGCCGCAGGTATTGGCTTCGGCGAGCTGGATGATCGGCTGGCCGTTTGGCGGCACCTGCACCGTGCCGGGCATGATGCCGTGCGAGAAGAGTTCCAGCTTGCGGGTCAGCTGGAGATCAGGCCCGCTCAGTCGATAACCCATGCGATTGGCATCGTTGGTGATCGACCAGTCAGCGTCAAAAAAACAGGAGATCGCAGCCGCGGTAAACACATCATGCTCCGCGCTCGGCAGGACGCGCAGGACGATCGGCTCGTCCTTGCTGGTAACGACGCCGCGCAGTTGCGAGGGATCGGCGCCGAAGCCCGCCTCGATCCTGAGCTGCCTGCGGGGCACCTCGATCAGCGGCAGCCGGTCGCCGCGCTGGAAGCCGCGCCCTTCCAGCCCACCGAAGGCACTCTTCAGGTCTGTCGAGCGCGAACCGAGCACGCGGGGAACATCGATGCCGCCCTGGAAGGCGAGGATCGCGCGGGCACCAAAGCGCGGCAGGCCGAGCGTCAGGACCTCGCCGGCGGTGGCATTCGTGACCCACCAGCCCGGCACTTCGCGATCGCCAATTCTCGCCGGACAATCGGCACCGGCAAGCGCGAAAATCGTGTCGCGCTCGAAGCGAAGACGAAACGGAAACAGGGCGATCTCGATGCCCGCCGCATCCCGGTCGTTGCCGACCAGCAGGTTGGCGATTTCGAGCGCCGGGGTATCCATCGCGCCGGATCGACCTGCGCCTGCATCGAGATAACCGGTGCGGCCGAGATCCTGCACGGAATTGACCGCGCCGGTGGAGAGGATTTCGATCATGTCTTCACCTCGACGACGCGAAAGCGGATGCGGTCGCCCGGATGGCAGGCCGCCGGCGGATCGCGCAGCGGATCGAACAGGGGAACCTCCGTCCGGCCGATAATGTGCCAGCCGGAGGGCGCCGTGCATGGCATGATGCCGGCCTGCGCGCCGCCGATGATCACCGAGCCGATCTCCACCTTCATGCGCGGCACTGTCCGGCGCGGCATGGCAAGTCTGGGATCGAGCCCCGATAGATAGACGAAACCGGGCATCGCCCCGACAGCGGCGACGGAATAGACAGCTTCGGAATGACGGCGCACGACCTCTTCGACGCTCAGGCCTGCGTGATTTGCCAGCGAAACCAGATCCTCGCCCGTCTCGCCGCCATAGACGACGGGAATATCGACATCCCGACCAGCCACGGCATCCGGCACGACGGTACGCCAGGCGTCGAGCAATTGTTCTTCCGCCTTCGCCGGCGCCAGCGCCAGCGGATCGAACACGATCATCAGGTTGTTCATGCCGGGCACCGTCTCGGCGACACCGTCCAGCGCTGTCATGGCGGCGGCCACGGCCCATATCCGCGCCTGTACTTCATCGGAAAACACCGTGCCGGCCGCATCGAGAAGGATCGCGCCCACGCCTTCCATGCTTAAGCGGGGCATGCTCAATCTGGGAGAAACAATCTCGGTCAACTGGAACTTCCACTGGGAGAATTTTGACGCTACTGTGATATATCAGCTTTTCCGCTTTGCCTAGTCGCCCTCGTACCGCAAGCACGGATTCCGCTTCGGGAATACTCCCGACGTTATTCCCAGCACCCGGCATATCGGCTAGGATCAGTATAAATCATTCCTGCGCAAACTGGAAAAACCCTTGAACACCAGACCCTTGAGCGTCGATCTCAATTCCGACATGGCCGAAGGCTTCGGCGCCTACCGGATGGGCGACGACGATGCGATCCTGAAGATTGTTACTTCCGCCAACATTGCCTGTGGCTTCCATGGCGGGGATCCCGAAATTATGGCGACCACCTTTGCCCTGGCGAAAGAACGCGGCGTGGCCGTCGGTGCCCATCCCGGTTTCCCCGATCTCTGGGGTTTCGGCCGCCGCAACATTCCCTTCACCGCCGGCGAGATCGAGCGCCTCGTCGCCTATCAGATCGGCGCGGCCCAGGCGATGTCGGCCTATGCCGGCCACCCGATCACCCATGTGAAGGCGCATGGAGCGCTCGGCAATCTCACCCAGCAGGATGCCGAGGTGGCGATGGCCGTCAACCGTGCCATCAAGGCGGTCGATTCCTCACTCACCTGCCTCGTCATCGCGCTTGGCCATCAGCAGCGGCAGGCAAACGAGATGGGCCTGAAGACGGCTTCGGAAATCTTTGCCGATCGCGCCTATACCGATGAAGGCTATCTCGTCGATCGCAAGATCGCCGGCTCGGTGATCCATGATCCCGCCGAGGCCGCCGCCCGCGTCATCCGCATGGTGCGCGCCGGTGCGATCGAAACCATTACCGGCAAGAGCATCGCCACGCCGATCGACTCCATCTGCGTCCACAGCGACACCCCCGCGGCCGTCACCATCGCTGGAACCGTTCGCCAAGGCCTCGAGTCCGCCGGCATCGCGGTCACCAACTTCCTGTCCTGATGCCCGGCGAAAGCGAAACCACCATGGATATCGATCTCATCGAACGGCTGATGCGCCTTCTGGAAACCTCCGATGTCAACGAACTCGAGGTCAGCGAAAACGGCATGCGCATCCGCCTGTCGAAAACCGCGACACAACCGGCCCGGGCGCAGGCGGCAAGCGCCGCATCGGCATTCGCCAGCGACAGCAGCGCACGTGCATCGGCGTCCGGCTCCAAGGATCATGTGGTTGTCGCCGGCCTGCCCGGAACCTTCTACCGCTCGCCCTTTCCGGGCGAGCCGCCCTTTGTCGAGGTCGGCGACACCGTCGAGGATGGTCGCAAGCTCGGCATCATCGAGGCCATGAAGATGATGAACCCGGTCGAGGCCGATTGCGTGGGAATGATCACCGCCATCCATCTCGATGATGGTGCACCGGTGACGGCCGGCATGCCGCTGTTCAGCATCGCGCGGAGCGCCTGACGAATGACGAGCGAGGACATCCAGAACGTCATCGCCCTGATGGAACGGCACGGTATCGCCGCCTTCGACTATGAACACGGCGATACCGCGCTTCATCTCACCCTGGGTGGCAACAGCAATGGCAACGTTCCCGAAACACAACAAACCGCCCAGACCACCGAGCCGGATGTGCTGCGCTCACCGGGCGTCGGCACGCTGTTGTTTACCCACCCGGCAACAGGAGCCACGGCCCCAGTCCTGCCGCGCCGGGTCGCTGCAGGCGATGTCGTCTCGTATATTCGCACGGGCCTGACTTTGCGGGCAGTCGTCGCCAAAAAGGATTGCCTCCTGCTGCGTGCATGGGCTGAAGACGGTGCAGGCGTCGGTTATGACGACGCGCTGTTTGAAATTGCCCCCTGATTCTATTCTCCCAATTATGTTGCTTGACCCGGACAGGTCCCGCCGACAGCTTGGTAGCCTTCATTAGACCTTTCTTTCACAACCGGATATTACCTGCATGACCAAGCTGATCGTCTTTACCGACCTGCATATGGTGCCCGAGGGCATGTCGATTATCGGGCTCGACCCGTTCCAGCGGCTTGCGGCCGGTATCGATCACGTCAATCGCTACCATGCCGATGCGGATCGGGTGGTCATCATGGGCGACCTCACCCACAGGGCGGACCGAGCCTCCTACGAACGGCTACGCGGCCTGCTCGATCGCCTCGTGCCGCCGGTCGCGATCACCATCGGCAACCACGATCGGCGCGACGTCTTTCTCGAAACCTTTTCGAACGTGACGCCGGACGACGACGGCTTCGTCCAGCAGACGATCGATTTTGCCGACTGCCGGGTCCTGCTGCTCGATACGCTGTTTGCCCCGCCTTACGACTATCCCAACAGCCATGCCGGCTTTCTCTGCCAGAAGCGCCTCGCCTCATTGGACCGGCAACTGGAAACGGCGGGCGACCGGCCGGTGCTTCTGTTCATGCACCACCCGCCGCATGCGACAGGGTTTACCGGCATGGACATGATGCGGCTGGGCAACGAAACCGACTTCTATGAAGTGGTGAAACGCCGGGGCAACGTTCTGCATATCTTCGCCGGCCATGTGCACCGGACGATCTCCGGCTCCAGCCGCGGCATTCCTTTCTCGATCTTCAAGAGCCCCGTCCACCAGCAGCCCATGCCCTTCCATTCTCCCGACACCTCGCTGTCCGTCGACGAGCCCGCCGCTTACGGCATCGCGGTCATGACCCCCACGGGCATCCTGGTACATACGGAAGATTACGAGATCGCGGTACGGGAAGCCGCGGTGGCGTGAGGCCTAGTCCCTCCCCCTGTTGGGAGGGACTTCCCTTTCAACAAGAAAGACCCCTCCCCTCCGCTTCGCTCCGACCTTCCCCACAAGGAGGAGGATTAAACCGCACGCGACGCCCCCATTCCGTTCCCCCGCGATTTCCGCTACCCTGCCGCCATGACCCTTGCCGTACCTACCGAAGATTTCGACTGCCAGAGTTGCGGCGCATGCTGCAGCTATTCCGAAGACTGGCCGCGTTTTTCGCTGGAGACGGACGAGGAACTGGACCGAATTCCGGCGGAATATGTGTCCGCCGATCTCGGTGGCATGCGGTGCGAGGACAATCGCTGTTCGGCGCTCGGCGGCACGCTCGGTGTTCACGTCGGTTGCAATATCTACGCGGTCCGGCCGATCGTCTGCCGCACCTGCATGCCGGGTGACGACGAATGCCTGATGGCGCGCCACAAACTGTCGCAGAAGGTCCTTCTCTGACCTCCGATCGTCCGGCGTCATTTTAAGATTGCCGCATATCTTGCGGCCATGACAACCGATTTCAGTGAAACATCCGGCCGATGGCCCATTTTCCCGGATAGCCATCCGGCGACCCCTGACCTATTTTGCGCCCATGAATTCCGGGCTTCGTCCGCGTGCCCGACAGCTTCGAAGAGGGATGATTCGATGAGCCAGCAGCACCCGCAACAGACCGCCGAAACCACGCCTGCTCCCTTCGATCGTTTTGCCCCGCCGATCGCCGAACAGACGTCGCTGCGCCAGGCGATCACGGCAGCCTATCGCCGTCCGGAAACCGAATGCCTGCCGCCGCTGGTCGCGGCCGCCACCCTGCCTGAAGATATCCGTTCGCGCGCCAAGATGACTGCCCGCAGGCTGATCGCCGCCTTGCGCGCCAAGCACAAGGGTTCTGGCGTCGAAGGGCTGGTGCATGAATATTCGCTGTCGAGCCAGGAAGGCGTGGCGCTGATGTGCCTGGCCGAAGCGCTGCTGCGCATCCCGGACACCGCGACCCGTGACGCACTCATTCGCGACAAGATTTCCGAGGGTGACTGGAAATCCCATATCGGCGGCGGCAAGTCGCTCTTCGTCAACGCCGCCACCTGGGGTCTCGTCGTCACCGGCAAGCTGACCTCCACCGTCAACGACCGCAGCCTCTCGGCAGCGCTGACCCGCCTGATCGCGCGGGCCGGCGAGCCGGTGATCCGCCGTGGCGTCGACATGGCCATGCGAATGATGGGCGAGCAGTTCGTCACCGGCGAAACCATCGACGAGGCACTGAAGCGCTCGCGGGCACTGGAAGCCCGGGGCTTCCGCTATTCCTACGACATGCTCGGTGAAGCCGCGACGACAGCGGATGACGCCAAGCGCTATTATGCCGACTACGAGAACGCCATCCACGCCATCGGCAAGGCATCGAACGGCCGCGGCATTTACGAAGGCCCCGGCATCTCGATCAAGCTGTCGGCGCTGCACCCGCGCTATGTTCGCGCCCAGAGCGCGCGCGTAATGAGCGAACTGCTGTCGAAGGTGAAGGCGCTGGCGCTGATCGCCAAGAGCTACGATATCGGCCTCAATATCGACGCCGAGGAGGCCGACCGGCTGGAACTATCACTGGACCTGCTGGAAGCCCTGCGCCTCGATCCGGCCCTTTCCGGCTGGAACGGCATGGGCTTCGTCGTCCAGGCCTATGGCAAGCGCTGCCCCTTCGTGCTCGATTTCGTCATCGATCTCGCCCGCCGCTCCGGCCACCGGATGATGGTGCGCCTGGTCAAGGGCGCCTATTGGGACGCCGAGATCAAGCGCGCCCAGATCGACGGGCTCGACGGCTTCCCGGTCTATACACGCAAGATCTACACCGACATTTCCTATATCGCCTGCGCCCGCAAACTGCTGGATGCCACCGACGTCATCTTCCCGCAGTTCGCCACCCACAATGCCCAGTCATTGGCGACGATCTACGAAATGGCCGGCCCCGATTTCAAGGTCGGCAAATACGAGTTCCAGTGCCTGCACGGCATGGGCGAGCCGCTCTATGACGAAGTGGTCGGCAAGGCCAATCTCGACCGTCCCTGCCGCATCTATGCCCCCGTCGGCACGCATGAGACACTGCTGGCCTATCTCGTCCGCCGCCTGCTCGAAAACGGCGCCAACTCCTCCTTCGTCAACCGCATCGCCGATCCCGCTGTTTCGATCGACGAACTCATCGCCGATCCGGTCGATGTCGTGCGGTCCATGCCGGTGATGGGCGCGCAGCATGACCAGATCAAGCTGCCGGTCGATCTCTATCCCGGCCGCAGCAATTCGGCGGGCCTCGATCTCTCCAACGAAACCTCCCTGTCGATGCTCTCGGATGCACTGAAGGCGAGTGCCGCCATCGACTGGACGGCGGCGCCGCACCTCTGCGCCGAGAAGCTGCGCGGCGAAAGCCGTCCGGTGCTGAACCCCGGCGATCACCGCGACGTGGTCGGCTCTGTCGTCGAGACCGCCGAGGACGACGCCCGCCGTGCCGTCGAAATCGCACTGGCCGAGGGCGCCCAATGGAGCACCGTTTCACCCACCGAGCGCGCCCAATGCCTGATGCGCGCCGCCGACCTGATGCAGGCGCGCATGCCGACGCTGCTTGGCCTCATCGTCCGCGAGGCCGGCAAGTCGCTGCCGAACGCCATTGCCGAAGTGCGCGAAGCCATCGACTTCCTGCGCTATTACGCCGACCAGGCGAGCCGCACCTTGGGCCCGGCGCATCAGGCACTCGGCCCGATCGTCTGCATCAGCCCCTGGAATTTTCCGCTCGCCATCTTCTCCGGCCAGATCGCGGCCGCGCTCGTCGCCGGCAACCCGGTGCTCGCCAAGCCCGCCGAGGAAACGCCGCTGATCGCCGCGGAAGGCGTGCGCATCCTGCACGAGGCCGGCATTCCACCGGAAGCGCTGCAGCTGCTGCCGGGTGACGGCCGCGTCGGGGCGGCCCTTGTCGGGGCGCCGAACATTGCCGGCGTGATGTTCACCGGCTCGACCGAAGTCGCCCGCCTGATCCAGGCGCAGCTGGCCGATCGCCTCTCGCCCGCCGGCAAGCCGATCCCGCTGATTGCCGAGACCGGCGGCCAGAACGCCATGATCGTCGATTCATCCGCGCTTGCCGAGCAGGTCGTCGGCGACGTCATCGCGTCGGCCTTCGACAGCGCCGGCCAGCGCTGCTCGGCGCTGCGCGTGCTCTGCCTGCAGGACGATGTCGCAGACCGCGTCCTCACCATGCTGAAGGGCGCCCTGCACGAGCTCGATATCGGCCGCACCGATCGGCTCGCCGTCGATGTCGGTCCGGTGATCACGGCGGAAGCCAAGAGCATCATCGAAAAGCATATCGAGGCGATGCGCGGCATCGGCGCCAAGGTCGAGCAGATCGCGCTGTCTCCCGCCACCGCCGAGGGCACCTTCGTGCCGCCGACGATCATCGAGCTGAAGCAGCTTTCCGATCTCAAGCGCGAAGTCTTCGGCCCGGTCCTGCACGTCCTGCGCTACGAGCGCGACGATCTCGACCGGCTGATCGACGATATCAACGCCACCGGCTACGGCCTGACCTTCGGCCTGCACACGCGGCTCGATGAAACCATCGCGCATGTCACCTCGCGCGTGAAGGCCGGCAATCTCTATGTGAACCGCAACATCATCGGCGCCGTTGTCGGCGTGCAGCCTTTTGGCGGACGCGGTCTTTCCGGCACTGGTCCGAAGGCCGGCGGCCCGCTCTATCTCGGCCGCCTCGTCACCACGCCGCCGGTGCCACCGCAGCACGCCTCCGTGCATACCGATCCTGTTCTGCTCGATTTTGCCCGCTGGCTGGACAGCAAGGGGCTGAAGCCGCAGGCGGTAGAGGCCCGTGAAACCGGCAGCCAGTCGGCGCTGGGCCTGACGACCGAGCTTGACGGACCGGTCGGCGAACGCAACATCTATGCGCTGTACCCGCGCGGCCGCATCCTGCTCGTTCCGGAAACGGCCGACGGTCTCTACCGCCAGCTGGCGGCGGTGTTCGCGACCGGCAATGTCGCCGTGGTCGACACCACGTCCGGCCTCAAGGAAGCGCTCGCGACCCTGCCGCCGACGGTTGCCGCCCGCGTGTCCTATACCGCCGACTGGCGCATGGACGTGCCCTTTGCCGGCGCGCTGATCGAGGGCGAGGCGAACCGCGTCCGCACTGCCGCCAAGAAGATTGCCGCCCTGCCCGGCCCGCTCGTGCTGGTCCAGGCAGCATCGTCAGTGGACCTTGAGCGGAACCCTGACGCCTATTGCCTCAACTGGCTGCTGGAAGAGGTCTCTACCAGCATCAACACGGCGGCAGCCGGCGGCAATGCCAGCCTGATGTCGATCGGGTGATCCAATCTGCTGATGCAGGGTCGGCCTCGGCCCGACCCTGCATCAGCCCTTCGATTTCCTGAAATGCTGGATAATCCTCGGCTCACGGCCGAGGTTTAAGCGAAGAGGATGAGGCCGCTCGCAAAATCAGCCCATATGCCCCGACGTCACCGACATGAACAGCATCCAGATCGCCATGGCGATCATCATCAGGTTTTCCGTCAGCGACACGAAGCCCAGAGGCACATTGCTGCCGCCGCCGACACAGGCGCATTTCAACTCGCGCCTGTCGATATAAACCGCCTTGAAGACGGAGACAGCGCCAATCATGCCGATAAACAAGGCGACGGGAATGGAAATCCAGTTCAAGGCGCCGGCAATCATCAGGATGCCGGCGCCGGCCTCGGCGAACGGATAGATGTAACCGTAGCGCAGCCAGCGCCTGGCAAGCAGGTCGTAGTTCAGGAACATTGTCGCGAAGCTCTCGATATCCTGCAGCTTCAGCATCGCCAGGATCGCCATCGAGAAGGCGATGAACCATTCCGCGGCCCGGATGGTCAGGACCGTGCCGAAGCTGGCATAACTCGTCGCCAAAGCCATGAATGCCGCAACCGCGAAAACGGCAAGCACCGGCCGGTAGGTCACGGCCTTTGGATCGCGGACCGGCTTGCCGAAGAAGCGGCGCGTGTCATCATAGCCGCCGACCCGGTTTCCGTCGATGAAGACCTGGGGAGTCGTCTTCACGTCATGCTCTGCCTTGAACGCGTCCGTCTCTTCACGGGTCTTCAGCCAATGATCCTCAACCTCATAGCCCTGACGTTCCAGAAGGTCCTTGGCCTTCAGGCCATAGGGGCAAGTGTGCTTGGGCATCACCATGCGATAGAGAATGGCCTTGCGGTGTGTGGTGTCGAGCATGATGCAGTCCTTCATTGCCTTTGGGTTTCAACCGACTGCACCCTATATAGGTTCCGTACCGCAGTACGGAGTCAAGCATGAGCAATATGACAATCGCACGGTTTGCGCGCGAAGGCGGCGTGGGTGTGGAGACAATCCGCTATTACCAGCGTCGCGGCCTGTTGGGCTTGCCGGAGCGCGGTGGTGGCGGCGGTTTGCGAGGCAATATCCGCCGCTATGGAGACGCGGATATCCGTCGGTTGCGCTTTATCCGCTCGGCGCAGGCCGCGGGCTTTACGCTGGAGCAGATCGGCGAATTGATCGAACTCGACGCGACGGAAGACAGGGCCCGCGCGCGCACCCTCGCCACACAGCGCATCGAGGCGCTGGACCAGAGGATCGCCGAGCTTCAGGCGGCCCGCAAGGCGCTGCACCGGCTGGCGCATGATTGCGCGCACGGCGAGGCTGGTCCCTGCCCGATCCTGACAGCCTTCGACAGCGATTGACTGCATATTTAAAGTGTTACAGCGACCTTTGCGCGTCATGTCTGACGCGCGGCGCTGTAGCCTGCGATTGCCGTGGCATCGGGACCGGCGATCGGCTACACCGGGTGCAACACGAAACCGCAGCGTCGCATGTTTACCCTTCGCACCACCGAAAGCTTCAGCCAGGACATCAAGAAGAGCCGCTTCATCGCGATCCACGGTCCCGTGGCCGACAAGCAGGAAGCGAAGGACTTCATTGCCGCCCATTCCGATCCCGCGGCAAACCACAATTGCTGGGCCTGGCGCATCGGCCAGCTCTACCGCTTCAACGACGACGGCGAACCGAGCGGCACCGCCGGCAAACCGATCCTGCAAGCGATCGACGGTCAGGGTCTCGATCATGTCGCCGTCGTCGTCATCCGCTGGTTCGGTGGTATTTTGCTCGGCAGCGGCGGGCTGATCCGGGCCTATGGCGGCACCGCCGCAATAGGACTGCGTGCAGCGGAAAAGACAGAGGTCATCGAGACCGATGGCGCAACGATCGCGTGCGATTTCTCCGACCTCGCCATCGTCAAGGCGCGATTGCTGTCGAATGGTGTCATCATATCGGCGGAGAATTTTACCGGCACCGGCGCGATCTTCGCGGTGCAGATGGCCAAGCCCCTGCGCGAGACGATCGGAGCCATGGTTCGCGATCTCACCCGTGGCCGCGCCGGAATACGATTCGACGACGAATAGACTTCCGGCTTTGTCACAATCAGCTTAGAAAGCCCGGCTAAACAAAATTGCGTGTCACGCTACAGGTGAGGAACCATAGATGAAAAACAGAACCCTCGGACGCACCGGAGCCACCATTTCGGAAATCGGCTTCGGCGCCTGGCAGATCGGCGGCGCCTGGGGCGACGTTTCGGTGGAAGACGGCAAGCGGGCGCTGAATGCCGCCCTCGACGCCGGCGTCACCTTCATCGATACGGCCGATGTCTATGGCGACGGCCGTTCGGAAAAGATCATCGCCTCTGTCCTGAAAGAGCGTGGCGGTGACAAGCCTTTCGTCGCCACCAAGGCCGGCCGCCGGCTCAACCCGCATGTGGCCGATGGTTATACAGGTGCCAATATCGAGGCCTTCATCGATC
Organism: Pararhizobium sp.; assembly: GCF_035497515.1. Lineage (GTDB taxonomy): Bacteria > Pseudomonadota > Alphaproteobacteria > Rhizobiales > Rhizobiaceae > Pararhizobium. The sequence goes on from NZ_DATJDJ010000180.1 coordinate 98,887, forward strand.
GCAGCCTGGGCAATCTCGGCGTCGAGACGCTCGATCTCGTCCAGCTTCACTGCCCGCCGACGGAGGTCTTCTATCGCCCGGACATGTTCGGCGCCCTGGACGATCTCGTCGCCAAGGGCAAGATCCGCAATTATGGAGTCTCCGTTTCCACCGTCGAGGAAGCGCTGAAGGCGATCGAATATCCGGGCGTCGCGACGATCCAGATCATCTACAACATCTTCCGCCAGCGTCCGCATGACCTGTTCTTCGAACAGGCGCGGAAGAAGAATGTCGGCATCATCGTGCGCGTGCCGCTCGCCTCTGGCCTGCTGTCGGGCAAGATCACCGCCGACACCAAGTTTGCCGACGACGATCACCGCAAGTTCAACCGCAACGGCGAATTCTTCGATGTCGGCGAGACCTTTGCCGGCGTACCGCTCGACGTTGCGCTCGAGGCTGTCGAGCAGGTGCGGCCACTGGTACCGGAAGGTGCCTCCATGGCCCAGTTCGCACTCGCCTGGATCCTTCAGCGCAAGGCCGTGTCGGTCGTCATCCCCGGCGCCCGCAACGAAGCGCAGGCGCAGGCGAACGCCGCCGCAAGCGATCTTGCCCCCCTGTCGGCCGACGCGCTGGCCCAACTGGCCGATGTCTATGAACGGCTGATCAAGGTCCACGTTCACCAGAAATGGTAACACCAAAGCCGCGCTGAGACCCAGCGCGGCATTTTTAAACGACAGGAAGCCACCGATGCCGGATCCCTTCCATCTCGAACGGTTCGTCGAGGCGCAAGCCGGCATCTACGATACCGCCCTGTCGGAACTGACAAACGGCCGGAAGATGACCCACTGGATGTGGTTCGTCTTCCCGCAACTTGCCGGCCTTGGCCTGTCCGCCATGGCGCAAAGTTTTGCGATCTCGGGAAAGGCCGAGGCCGCCGCCTATCTGGCCCATCCGTTGCTCGGTGCGAGGCTTCTTGAATGTACGCAGGCGGTCAATGCCGTCTCCAGCCGGACGGCGCACGAGATCTTCGGCAGTCCGGACGACCTGAAATTCCGTTCCTCGATGACGCTGTTTGAAATCGTGGCGGTCGAACCGGCATCTTTCCGCATGGCGATCGACCGCTTTTTCGGCGGCGAGCCGGACCGCAGGACCCTGGCCCTTCTCGCGGGCGGCTGAGAGACTGTCCGCTACATCCTGGTGAAAAGAACCACGACAACCACCATCGCGACCGTCAGGATGCTGCCAACGGTCAGGGCGTAGGCGACGCCGTATTGGAAGGGTCTCATGCCTTGCTCCCTTGGTGCCGGATCATCGTAGGTGACGCCTCGCCAAAGCGTTCGCAACGGTACTATCCTGCCCGACGAAACAATCGTCAAGCTGGCGCGCGGCCGGTCGCGGCGGTGAATACGCCGGAAAACAGCACCATTCCCTGAGTAAAGGGCGATGGACATTTTCATCCGGCCAAGGCTGGACCGGTTCATCGACGATCGGACGCGACAAGGCGCGAGACCGGGCGTATAGAGGATAATCCCGGAACTTCCCCGAATCTGGCCCTTGTCCGAAGTCGAAATGCCCTATTTCCTCCACGAAGGCAGGCGATCGATACTGTCGCAGGCCGATGCGGCCATGACGTCACATCCGTCGTGACATCGATGTCGAAAGCGGACGATGAAACAGAACGAACTGATCAAGCGCCTGACGTCGTTGAAGGAACCCAACCGCGGGCTCGACGGCGAGATCGGCCTTTTGCTCGGTTATACCCGGAGCCTCAAGGTCGAGATCCATCCGAAGTCGAAGAAGGAAACCAGCAAGGCCGTCTGGCATTCACGGGCCAAGAAGGAAACCAAGCTTCCCTACTATACGAGGTTTATCAACGACGCCTACAGGTTCGCCCAGACCGCCCTGCCCGGCCAGGTCGGCGGCGTCAGCTGGGACAGCAAGGGCGGCTCAGCCCGAATGGGCAAAGGCCCCTACATCACCGCCGCCAACCCCGCCATCGCGCTCTGTATCGCCGTTCTTGGCAATATGCCGGAAAAGGAGGAAGAGGAGATCGATGAGGACACGGGTGCGGGAATGGAGTGAGGGATCATTGTTGTGCAGGTAGGAACGCATGCAGCAATGCGCGGGAGCCGCAATCATTCAAGCATTTGAATAAATGGAAGAAAGAATGGTGCACCCGGAGCGATTCGAACGCCCGACCCCCAGATTCGTAGTCTGGTGCTCTATCCAGCTGAGCTACCGGTGCGTTCAGGGCCGCCGAACCTAGTGACGCGCGAACCAATTGGCAAGGAGGGTATTTTCGAGCGAACAGAAGCTGCTGCACCCCTCTTAGCGGCATTCGACGCACAG
>NZ_DATJDJ010000181.1:0-5273 GCF_035497515.1 Pararhizobium sp.
TCGTCACGTAACCCATATGGGCGACCGAGGAATAGGCGATCAGCTTCTTGATGTCGGACTGCATCATCGCCACCAGCGAGGTGTAGATGATCGCGACGACCGACAGCGTGAAGACGAACGGTGCGAAGAAATCAGACGCAAGCGGGAACATCGGCAGCGAGAAGCGCAGGAATCCGTAGCCGCCGAGTTTCAGCAGGATGGCGGCCAGGATGACCGAGCCCGCCGTCGGCGCCTGGACGTGCGCGTCCGGCAACCACGTGTGAACCGGCCACATCGGCATCTTCACCGCAAACGAGGCGAAGAAGGCCAGCCACAGCCAGGTCTGCATCTGGCGCGGGAAGTCGTAGGCCAGCAGTTCCGGAATGCTGGTCGTGCCGGCCTGCCAGTACATCGCCATGATGGCGAGCAGCATCAGCACCGAGCCGAGCAACGTATAGAGGAAGAACTTGTAGGACGCATAGACGCGGTCCTTGCCGCCCCAGACGCCGATGATGATGAACATCGGGATCAGGCCGGCTTCGAAGAAGACGTAGAACAGCACGATATCCAGCGACACGAAGACGCCGACCATGAACACTTCCAGGAGCAGGAAGGCGATCATGTACTGCTTCAGGCGCTTCTCGACGGACAGCCAGCTGGCGGCCACGCAGAAGGGCATGAGGAAGGCCGAGAGGACGACGAAGAGCACCGAGATGCCGTCTACGCCGAGATGATAGGAAATGCCGGTGCCGAGCCAGGCATGTTTCTCCACCATCTGGAAGCCGGGATTCGACGCGTCGAAATTCCACCAGACCCAGAGCGAGACGATGAAGGTGACGATCGTCGTCAACAGCGAGATGTTGAGGATGTTGCGGCGGCCGGACGGGCTGTCTTCACGCATCAGAAGCAGAAGAGCAACACCGACCAGCGGCAGGAAGGTGACCGCGGAGAGAATGGGCCAATCGGTCATCAGAAGGAGCTCCCGAGCATCATCCAGGTAACGAGCGCCGCGATGCCGATGAGCATCACGAAGGCATAGTGATAGAGGTAACCGGTCTGCAGCCGGACGACCCGGTCTGTGACGTCCATGACGCGCGCGGCAATGCCGTTCGGGCCATAGCCGTCAATCACCCGGCCATCGCCCTCCTTCCAGAGGAAGACACCGATGCGCTTTGCCGGACGAACGAACAGGAAGTCGTAAAGCTCGTCGAAATACCATTTGTTGAGCAGGAACTGGTAGAGGCCGCGATGCTGTTCCGCCAGATATTTCGGCGTTTCGGGCGAGCGGATATACATGTACCAGGCTGCGACGAAGCCAAGGATCATCGCGATAAAGGGGCTCAACGCAACCAGGGCCGGAACGTGATGGAAGTGCTCTACAATTTCGTTTTCCGGTCCGGTGTACAGCGCACCCTGCCAAAATTCGGCGTAGTGATGGCCGAAGAAATCTCCTTCGAACACCATGCCGGCCGCCACCGCGCCAATGCCGAGGATGAACAGCGGCACCAGCATGACCATCGGCGATTCATGGACGTGATGCATGACGTCGTGGGAAGCGCGCGGCTTGCCGTAGAAGGTCATGAAAATCAGGCGCCAGGAATAAAAGCTGGTGAAGCAGGCGGCGATGACAAGCAGCGTGAAGGCGAAGCCGGCAACCGGCGAATGCGCGGCGTAGGCAGACTCGATGATGATGTCCTTTGAGATGAAGCCCGCGAGACCGATGCCCGAGAACGGGATACCGACGCCAGTGATGGCCAGCGTACCGATCATCATCATCAGGAACGTCCACTTGATGTGCTTGCGCAGGCCGCCCATGTGGCGCATGTCCTGCTCGCCATCGACGGCATGGATCACCGATCCGGCGCACAGGAACAGCAGAGCCTTGAAGAAAGCGTGCGTGAACAGGTGGAAGATACCGGCGCCATAGGCACCGACGCCGAGGGCCACGAACATGTAGCCGAGCTGCGAACAGGTCGAATAGGCGATGACGCGCTTGATGTCGTTCTGCACGAGGCCGACGGTCGCGGCGAAGAAAGCGGTTATCGCGCCAACCACGGTCACGACCATCAGAGCCGTGTGCGACAGTTCGAACAGCGGCGACATGCGGGCGACGAGGAAGACGCCGGCGGTTACCATCGTTGCAGCATGGATCAGCGCCGAGACCGGGGTCGGGCCTTCCATGGCGTCCGGCAGCCAGGTGTGCAGCAGGAACTGCGCCGACTTGCCCATCGCGCCCATGAAGAGCAGCAGGCAGACGCCCGTTATCGCATCCGCCTTGCCGAGCTGCATGCCGAACAGGTTGATGACGGCCTCACCGGCCGCCGCACCTTCGGCGGGAAGATAGGTCGAAGCAGCTGCGAAGATGGTTTCGAAATTCACCGAGCCGAACAGCACGAAGATGCCGAATATGCCGAGTGCAAAGCCGAAGTCGCCGACACGGTTGACGATGAAGGCCTTCATCGCCGCGGCCGAAGCCGTCGGCTTCTTGTACCAGAAGCCGATCAGCAGATAGGAGGCAAGACCGACGCCTTCCCAGCCGAAGAACATCTGCAGGAGATTGTCGGAGGTCACCAGCATCAACATGGCGAAGGTGAACAGCGACAGATAGGCGAAGAAGCGCGGCCGATGCGGGTCGTGGTGCATATAGCCGATCGAATAGATATGAACGAGCGTCGAGACGGTGTTGACGACGACGAACATGACGGCGGTCAGCGTATCGACGCGGAATGCCCATTCGGTATCGAAGCTGCCGGACTGGACCCAGCGCATGATCGAAACCTTGATCATCTCCGTTTCGCCGAGCGCCACGTTGAAGAAGACCAGCCAGGAAAGGACGGCGACGATCACCATGAAACCGCTGGTGACATATTCGGAAGCCTTGGCGCCGATCGAGGTGCCGAACAGGCCCGCGATCAGAAAGCCGATCAGCGGCAGGAAAACGATCGCCTGAATCATCGTATTCATAGCCCGATCAGCCTTTCATCATATTGACGTCTTCCACGGCGATAGAGCCGCGGTTGCGATAGAAGACGACGAGAATTGCAAGACCGATAGCCGCTTCCGCAGCCGCGACGGTCAGAATGAACAAAGCGAACACCTGGCCGGTGATGTCGTTGAGGAACGACGAAAAGGCGACCATGTTGATGTTCACCGCCAGCAGAATGAGTTCCACCGACATCAGGATGACGATGACATTCTTGCGGTTGAGGAAGATGCCGAAGACGCCGAGCGTAAACAGGATGGCGCTGACGGTCAGATAGTGGGAAATACCGATTTCCATGATGATTGTTCCTTGACCTGTCCGCCCTTAGAGGCCCTGCCCCGGCTTCACCTTGACCACTTCGACAGCGGTGTTCGGCGAGCGGGCGACCTGTTGCACGATATCCTGGCGCTTGATGTTGACGCGGTGACGCAGGGTCAGCACGATCGCGCCAATCATGGCGACCAGAAGCACCAGGCCCGCGATCTGAAAGAAATAGATGTAATGGGTGTAGATCACGTCGCCGAGGGCGGCGGTATTGGTGCGATCGGCAGCAGCCGGTATCGGCATGGCGACCGTCTTGGCCAGTTCCGGCGAGAATGTGCTGCCGGCAACGACAATGATCAGTTCGGCGGCGAGAACGATGCCGACCAGCGCGCCGACCGGCGCATATTCAAGCACGCCCGCCCGCAACTGCGTAAAGTCGATATCAAGCATCATCACGACGAAGAGGAAGAGAACCGCGACCGCGCCGACATAGACGACGAGCAGGATCATCGCCAGGAATTCGGCGCCCGTCAGGAGAAACAGGCCGGCGGCATTGAAGAAGGTCAGGATCAGGAACAGCACGGAGTAAACCGGGTTGCGCGCCGAAATGACCATGAACGCCGACGCGACCGCGACGAAGGAAAAAAGATAGAAAAAAAGAGCCTGCAGACCCATGATCGGTGCCTTTTTCGTCTTCCCTGGGCAATCTGGCAATTGCCAGTTCCCATTCGGCGGACCGGTCAACCCGGCCGACGCCCTTAATCTGTTTCAAGCCCGCCCGGCCGGGCAAGCGCATAGCCGCTTCTCAGCGGTAGGGCGAGTCCATCGCGATATTGCGGGCGATTTCCTGTTCCCAGCGGTCGCCGTTGGAAAGCAGCCGGTCCTTGTCGTAATAAAGCTCTTCGCGCGTCTCGGTGGAAAATTCGAAATTCGGCCCCTCGACGATCGCGTCGACCGGACAGGCTTCCTGGCAGAACCCGCAATAGATGCACTTCACCATGTCGATGTCGTAGCGCACCGTGCGGCGCGTGCCATCGTTGCGGCGTGGGCCGGCTTCGATGGTGATCGCCTGGGCCGGACAGATCGCCTCGCACAATTTGCAGGCGATGCAGCGCTCTTCGCCGTTCGGATAGCGGCGCAGCGCATGCTCGCCGCGAAAGCGCGGGCTGAGCGGCCCCTTTTCGAAGGGATAGTTCACCGTCGCCTTGGGCGCGAAGAAATAACGCATCGACAGGAAGAACGCACCGACGAATTCCTTGAGGAACAGCGAACTGACGGCTTGGGAGAAACCGGCCATCATCAACCTCCAAACATGCCGGCCGCGGACAGGCGGGCCGATTTTGCGAAACGGATATCGGACATCAGGCCCACACCACCAGTTTCAGCGTGACTGCGACAATGATGACCATGGCGATGGACAGCGGAAGGAACACCTTCCAGCCCAGTCGCATCAGCTGGTCGTAGCGATAGCGTGGCACGAAGGCCTTTACCATGGCGAACATGAAGAACACCATCGACGCCTTGAGGACGAACCAGACGATGCCCGGGACCCAGTTCAGGAACCAGACGTCGACCGGGGGCAGCCAGCCGCCGAGGAACAGGATCGTCGTCAGCGCGCACATCAGGCAGATGGCGGCATATTCGCCGAGCATGAACATCATGTAGGGGGTGGAGCCGTATTCGACCATGAAGCCGGCGACCAGTTCCGATTCCGCTTCGACCAGGTCGAAAGGCGGACGGTTGGTCTCGGCCAGCGCCGAAATGAAGAAGACAATGAACATCGGAAACAGCGGCAGCCAGTACCAGTCGAGGAAGGAGCCCGGCAGGCCCATCATCGTGCCGAGGCCGTCGCGCTGCGAATTAACGATGTCGGTGAGATTGAGCGATCCGACGCAGAGCAGGACGGTGACGATGACGAAGCCGATCGAGACTTCGTAGGACACCATCTGTGCAGCCGAGCGCAGAGCCGAGAGGAACGGATATTTCGAGTTCGATGCCCAGCCGCCCATGATGACGCCGTAGACTTCGAGCGAAGAGATCGCCAGAA
>NZ_DATJDJ010000182.1:0-2142 GCF_035497515.1 Pararhizobium sp.
CCTCGTCGAGCGTTTCACCATGGGCTTCTGGCATCTCGAGCCCATGGTGCTGCTGCTCAATGGCGTGCTTCTGATGGGCGCCGCCATCTATGCGTTGATCAATGCCATCGGCAGCCTGATGACCGGCGGCCGCGCCCTCGAATTCGACATCGCCATTGTCTATGCCGTGGTGACGCTGATCGTCTGTCTCGCCATGGCCGACTTCGACAGGCGCGCCAACCGCCGCATCAAATCCGATTTCCTGGCGCTCGACGCGAAAGCCTGGCTGATGACGGGCGCCATCACCGGCGCACTGCTTGTCGCCTTCATCATCGGCCATCTCATCCAGGAGACTGAATACCAATATCTCTCGCCCTATATCGATCCTCTGGTGCTGGCGCTGGTCTGCCTCGTCATCATTCCGCTGCCGATCGGCACGGTCAGGCAGGCGCTGGCCGATATTCTCCTGGTGACACCCGCCGATCTCAAGCAGCAGGTCGATGAGGTGGCGCGGGCGATCGTCGCGCGCCACGGCTTTCTCGCGCATCGCGCTTACGTCGCCAGGGTCGGCCGCGGCCGCCAGATCGAGCTTTATTTCATCGCGCCCCTGGGCTGGCCGGCCAGGCGGCTCGAGGAATGGGATCGCATCCGCGACGAGATCGGCCAGGCGATCGGCGGCGAGGGTCCCGACCGCTGGCTCACCATCGCCTTCACCACCGACGCGGAATGGGCCGACTGATCAAACTCTAGCCAGGACGGCCCGCGCGGCCGCAACCGGACTGCGCGGTGTTTGTGTCAAGTTTTGCCGACATGGGGTCAAGTGTCCATTTCCGCTCGCTGATATGTAGCATGTGCGAAAAAACCGTTCGTATTCAAGAACAACAACAATCAGGAGGATGCCCCATGTCGACCATGAAACGTTGGATGGTCCTGGCACTCTGGGCGATGCTCAGCATTCCCATGCTGGTCTATTCGGCGCAGGCGGCTCAGAATCAATTGCGACTGTTGGTCTGGGAGGGATATGCCGAACCAGACTGGGTAGAAGAATTCGAGAAGAAGTATGATGCTGACGTTCAGGTCGTCTACCTGTCTTCCGACGATGAAATGTGGACGAAGATCAAGGGCAGCGACGGAGCCGATTTTGATCTGGTTTCGGTCTCGACATCCGGGGTCGACAAATTCGTCGACAACAACCTCTTCAAGCCGATCGACATCACCAAGATCCCGAATCGCGCAAACCAGTTGCCGCAATTCCAGAACATCGAAAAGATTGTCGGCGCGACGCGTGACGGCAAAGTCTATGGCGTGCCGTTTGCGTTTGGATCCATCGGGCTGATCTATGACAAGGACCGGGTGGTGCCGGCGCCGACATCCTGGTCGGTTCTCTGGGATCCCAAATACAAGCAGAAGGTCATCGTCTCGGATACCAGCGAAGTCGGTATTTCCATGGTGGCGCTGTCCCTGGGAATCAAGTCCCCCTACAAGCTCACGGACGACCAGTTCACCAAGGTGAAAGCGCGGCTGTCCGCACTGCGCGACAACATGCTCTCCTACTATTCCTCGTCCGAAGAAAGTCTCCAGGTCTACGAGGCCGGCTCGGTCGATCTCATCTTCACCCCTTGGGGCGAGCAGGCCGCCGGCGCTTTCCGCAAAGCGGGCCACAATGTCGGATATGCGATCCCTGATGAAGGAGCTTCGGGCTGGATCGATGTCTGGGCGATGACCAAAGGGGTTCAGAACGAGGAGTTGGCGCTGGCCTGGCTGAACTTCGTTCTCGAGAAGCGGATCAGCTCCGAGCTCACGACCCGCTTCAATCTCGGCAACACCGTCTCCGAATCCACGGATTTCGACTATGCGAGCCGCCTCCTGTGGGCGGAACCGGTGGAAGACTTCACGAAGCGCACCGACATCTGGAACGCGGTCAAAGCCGGCCAGTGACGAGCGGCCGCCAAATTGAGAAGAGGCCTCTTCGAGCAGGAGGCCTCTTCTCAACGCCATCAAAGCCATGGAGACACGTCATGCAGACCCGCCCGGCAACCCGCCCCGCTGCCAAAGTCGACGCGCTGTATAACCGCTTCCAGGCGGCGGTTCGGGATCGCGAGGAATTTAATTGGAACGTTCGCTAACCTTCTAAACATTCCAATCGTTGTTGAACTGCCAAAC
>NZ_DATJDJ010000183.1:0-61468 GCF_035497515.1 Pararhizobium sp.
CCCTGCTCCAGAGTCTCAATGTCCGGCCCGTAGTCGGTGAGGATGGCCAGGAAACCGGCATGTTCGAGGTTCCCGCCGGCGGCCGCCGCTTCCGCGCGCTCGAACTGCTGGTCAAATCGAAGCGGATGGCCAAGGACCAGCCCGTCCCCTGCGTGGTGCGCGAGGCCGGTATCGCCGAGGAAGACTCGCTCGCCGAAAACGTCATGCGTGTCGGCCTGCATCCGCTCGACCAGTTCCGCGCCTTCACCGCCCTGATCGACGCGGGCCTCAGCGAGGATGACATCGCAGCCCGCTTTTTCGTCTCGGTCTCGACCGTGCGCCAGCGCCTGCGGCTTGCGTCGGTCGCACCCAGCCTGCTCGAAATCTACGGCGATGATGGCATGTCGCTGGAACAGCTCATGGCCTTCACGGTCAATGAGAACCATGCCCGCCAGGAACAGGTCTGGGAGCAGCTCAAGCAGACCTACCAGCCCTCCGCCCACCAGATCCGCCGCCTGCTGACCGAGGATGCCATTCCGGCCAGCGATCGCCGGGTCCGGTTCATCGGGCTCGACGCCTATGTCGAAGCTGGCGGCTATGTGATGCACGACCTGTTCTCGTCGGACCAGGATGGCTGGCTGCAGGACCCGGCGATTGTTGAACAGCTCGTCAACGCGAAGCTGACAACCACAGCTGAGGAAATCGGCGCCGAAGGCTGGAAGTGGGTCGAAGCGGCGATTGATCTGCCCTACGGCTGCGAGCGCGGCAAGCGCCGGATCACCGGCACCACCGTTCCACTGACCGACGATGAGCAGACCCGACTCGACGCGCTGGTCGAGGAATATGACGGCCTTGGCGAGCAGTACCAGGATGGCGGCGACCTGCCCGACGAGGTTGATGCGCGGCTGACCGAGATCGACGCCGGGATCACCGCGCTCACCCAGCGTCCGGTCACTTACGATCCTGAGGAACAGGCACGCGCAGGCGTGTTCGTGTCGCTGTCGCACGATGGGCGGCTGCGGATCGATCGGGGCTACGTTCGCGCGGAGGATGAACCGGCCGCTGATGGTGCTGATGACGGCGAATGCCAGGCTGCCGGAATTGCTCCCAACGGCCCGACGGTTAGCGTCGGCGGCCAGGTGCAGACCGGCGAACAGGGCGATGACGACGACGATGCCATCCGTCCGCTGCCCGATCGGCTCGTGTCCGAACTGACTGCCGAGCGCACTCTGGCACTGCGGGAAGCGCTGGCCAATGCGCCCGATGCAGCATTCCTCGCCTTGCTGCACGCATTGTGCCTGTCAGTGTTCCGGACGCACGGGCAGGCTGGCTGCGTGCAGATCGGCGTCACCCAGGCATGGCTTGGCAATGCCGCCCCGAACCTGCGCGAGACGGTGTGGAGCCAGTCGATCCAGCAGCGGCACGAGCAATGGGCTGATCGGCTGCCGAGCGATCCCGATGAGCTGTGGCTGGCACTCGCAACCATGGCCCACGAAGAGCAGATGGTGCTGCTCGCCCACTGCGTCTCGCTCGGCGTCAACGCGCTGTTCGAGGCGACCAAGGGCTACGACGGTCGGATCTCCGCGCACGGGGTTGCGCAGCGGATCGCCGCCGCCGATGCCTTGGCGGGAGTGGTTGGGCTCGACATGGCTGAAGCAGGCTGGGCGCCGACGGTCGACAACTACCTCGGCCGCGTCACCAAGCCCCGGATCATCGAGGCTGTGCGCGAAGCCAAGGGCGATGCCACGGCTGTGCTGATCGAGCACCTCAAGAGGGGCGACATGGCGCGCGAGGCCGAACGCCTGCTTGCAGGCACGGGCTGGCTCCCCGAACCGCTTCGACTGCCGCAAGCCGAAGCGGCGCCCGAGACCGACGAGCAAGTCGCCGATCTGCCCGATTTCCTAGCCGAGGACGGTCCGTTCGATCTGCACGAGCACGACGACGCTTACGCAGTAGCTGCCGAATGACGCTCATGCGCGGGGCGGCACGCGCGCCGTCCCGCGCCCATTTCCGGACATTGAAGGAGCCAGACTATGGCTGACTATATGACACCGACGGTGGTCGAACCGTTCATTCCGCTTGTCGCAATGCTGCCAATCGAACGCCTGTTCCTTGCGCAGGTCTTCAGCGAGGAAATCAATGGCGAGACGGCCTACTACTTCAGCGAAGACGGAGCGTGTGACCTGATCTCGCTGTCTGCCGAGGAGGTCCGGGCTGCACTTGATGCGGCCACACCTGAAACCAGCCGCCTGGCGCAGAAGCTGATCGACGAACAGCCCGATGCGATCCCGAGCGATGATGACATCGATCTCGACATGTGCGGCGACCTGTGGCCGGACGTACTGCAGGACATCGTGCGCCGCTCGCCCGACCTCGATCACCTGACCGTCACTATGGCGTTCACTTGTTCGAAGATGCGCCCCGACGGATTTGGCGGACTCGCCATGCTGATCACGGGCGCCGCGATCCGCTCTGAATCGACCCACACCCTGTTCGATCGCTTTTACGCCGATGCCTCAGCCAACGGGGAGATCAGTCATGGCAATTCCTGACTATGCCCGCACAAACTTCGAGACGCTGGTGAAAGCGGCCAAAGCCGGTGATCTGGCGCTGATGGAATGCACCGAGGTCGAGAGCGGTGAGACCCGCTACTTGCTCTGCGCCGTCGGCCGCGAGGAGGGCGATTATGTCATGACCCCGTTCGGTCACCTCGCCCCCGGCAATCCCTACGACGCCTACGTCCCGCCCGCCTGAGCGGCGCCGACCCCCAAACCATTTTCAAAAGGATATTTCCAATGACCAACTCGCTTGCTGCGGGTGCTTTCTTGCGCCCGCTGTCCGCCCAATGCCCGGAGCAAACCGCAGCTTCGATCATCCTTGCCGCCTATGATCTGCTCGGGCACTTCGCCGCCGGTCGCCGCATCGACACGCCAGCCATCCGCACCGCCATGCAGTCGGCGTTCGGCGCGAGCGATGCCGCGGGAGCTTGGGACTGGAAGGCTGCCTACGAAGCGGTCGAGATCGCGCAACTGCTGTTCCTGCGGCGCTATGGCCCGGCCGTCCATGCCAGGACCGCCGACCCGTTCGAACGGCTCAAACTTGTCGAGCGGATTGCCCGGCTTACCCCGATGCAGACCCGGCGCAGCGAGGAAATGCAGGCCTACCAACAATTTTCGACGCCGTTGGGGCTGGCCTGGGTCGCGGGCTTTGCAGCAAGCTTCGTGCCCGGCGAACTGGTGCTCGAGCCATCGGCGGGCACGGGCTTGCTCGCCATTCAGGCCGAGCTTGGTGCGAGCAGGTTGGCATTGAATGAGGTGGCCGATGTGCGAGCCGCGCTGCTACGCCAGCTCTTCTACACCGCTACGGTGACCACGCACGACGCCGCGCAGATCCACGACCGGCTCGATCCCGGCACGGTGCCGAGCTGCATCGTCATGAACCCACCGTTTTCTGCCGCCGTTGGCGTCGAGACGCGCGTGGCTGATGCTGCATTCCGCCACCTGTCTTCGGCCGTGGCGAGGCTCGCACCCGGTGGGCGTCTCGTCGCCATCACCGGCGCGAACTGCTCGCCCGAGCACAGAGCGTGGCGCGACGGGTTCGTGCGGCTTCAGGAACAAGCCCGCGTGGTGTTCTCCGCGCCGATCGCCGGCTCGGTCTTCGCGCCCCACGGCACGAGCATCCAAACCCGGTTGACGGTGATCGACAAGCTGCCCGCCGCTAAGCCGACCTCCTTCCCGGTGCCCCCGGGCGCTGCGCCCGACCTTGCGACCCTGCTGCGCTGGCTGATCGATTACCTGCCGCCTCGCGCCGCTCTCGCTGCCGAGAAACTTCCCGCTCTCCGGCCAGCCGCATCGCGCCGGGTTGCTGCACCACGGCCCAGACTTGCAGTCGTGGCACCGGCCGAATCGACCGGCGTGCTGCTCGACTACGAGGTCGCCGACTGGACAGACGAGGTATCGGCCCGCCTCAGCGAAACGCTTTACGAGCCCTACACGCTGCAATCCTTGCGCATTCCGGGGGCGCTGCCGCATCCCACGAAGCTGGTGCAATCCGCCGCCATGGCTTCGGTTGCACCGCCCAAACCGAACTATCGCCCACACCTGCCTGTTGGCCTGGTCGAACAAGGCCTGCTGTCGGACGCCCAGCTTGAATCGGTGATCTATGCAGGTGAGGCGCATGGCCAACATCTGGCTGGAAATTGGACCGTCGATGCGACCTTCGACAAGGTCGATGCCGCGCCGGACGAATGCGACATCACCGTCCGCTTCCGCAAGGGCTGGTTCCTTGGCGATGGCACCGGCGCGGGCAAGGGTCGCCAGGTTGCCGGGATCATCCTCGACAACTGGCTGAAAGGCCGCCGACGCGCGGTGTGGATCTCCAAGTCCGACAAGCTGCTTGAGGATGCCCAGCGCGACTGGCGGGCGTTGGGGCAGGAACCCTTGCTGGTCACCCCGCTCGCCCGGTTCCGACAAGGCACGTCGATCCGGCTTGAGCAGGGCATCCTTTTTACAACCTATGCCACGCTACGCAGCGACGCGCGTGAAGGCAGGGTTTCCCGCGTTCAGCAGATCGTCGATTGGCTCGGAACCGACTTCGACGGGGTCATTGTCTTCGACGAGAGCCATGCGATGCAGAATGCCGGTGGCGGCAAGTCCGAACGCGGGGATGTGGCCCCTTCGCAGCAGGGCCGTGCCGGGCTGCGCCTCCAGCACGCGCTGCCGGATGCCCGGGTGCTCTATGTCTCGGCAACCGGCGCAACCACCGTCGAGAACCTTGCCTATGCGCAGCGGCTTGGCCTTTGGGGCGGCGCGGACTTTCCCTTCGACAAGCGCACCGATTTTGTTGCGGCTATCGAAGCGGGCGGGGTGGCAGCGATGGAGGTGCTGGCCCGCGACCTCAAGGCGCTCGGTCTCTACTCCGCACGGTCGCTGTCCTACGAAGGCATCGAATACGAGCTGATCGAACATCAGCTCACCCCGGATCAGGTTCGCATTTACGACGCATACGCTGGCGCGTTCCAGGTCATCCATAACAACCTTGACGCCGCGCTCGAAGCCGCAGGGGTGACCAGCGCCGCAGATGGCACATTGAATGCCCAAGCCAAGTCCGCCGCCCGCTCGGCCTTCGAAAGCGCCAAGCAGCGCTTCTTCAACCACCTCATCACCGCGATGAAGACCCCGACGCTGATCCGGGCCATCGAACAGGGGCTGACCGATGGTCATGCGTCCGTGGTGCAGATCGTCTCGACCGGTGAAGCCCTGCTGTCGCGGCGGCTTGCCGAGATCGATCCCGGCGAATGGAACGATGTCCAGTGCGACGTAACTCCCAAAGAATACGTTCTGGACTATTTGTTGCACAGCTTCCCGACACAGCTCCACGAACCGTTCACCGATGGCGACGGCAACCTTGCCTCGCGGCCTGCCTATGACGGTGATGGCAATGCCATCCAGTGCCGCGATGCCCTCGAACGGCGCGATCGGCTCATCGAGCAATTGGCATCGATGGAGCCGGTCCATGGCGCGCTCGACCAGATCGTCCAGCGGTTCGGCACCGACATGGTCGCCGAGGTCACCGGTCGCTCGCGCCGAATCGTCCGCAAGGTCGATGCGGATGGGACGCGCTTCCTGGTCGAAAACCGGCCCGCCCATGCCAATCTCGCTGAAGCACAGGCTTTCATGGAGGACAGGAAGCATATCCTGATCTTCTCCGACGCCGGCGGCACGGGGCGCAGTTACCACGCCGATCTTGGCAGCCGTAACCAGCGGCTGCGGCATCACTACCTGCTCGAAGCAGGCTGGAAGGCCGACACCGCGATCCAGGGACTCGGGCGCACCAATCGCACCAATCAGGCGCGGCCACCGCTGTTTCGCCCGGTCGCCACCGACGTCCAGGCCGAGAAGCGCTTCCTCTCGACCATCGCGCGGCGGCTCGACACACTGGGCGCCATCACGCGGGGGCAACGCCAGACCGGCGGGCAAGGCCTGTTCAGGCCGGAGGACAATCTCGAAAGTCCCTACGCCCGCGATGCACTGCGCCAGCTCTACCTGCTGATCTATGCGGGCAAGGTCTCAGGGTGCTCGCTCGGGCTTTTCGAGAGCCTGACCGGCCTGTCGCTGACCGATGGCAGCGGGAGCCTAAAGGATGAGTTACCGCCGATCACGACCTTCCTCAACCGGCTGCTGGCGCTGACCATCGCGATGCAGAACGTGCTGTTCACCGCGTTCGAGCAACTGCTCAGTGCCAAGGTCGAAAGCGCGATGGCGAGCGGCACCTACGACGTCGGGCTGGAAACGCTCACCGCCGACAGTTTCACCGTCGCCCACAGCGAGACCATCTACACCCATCCTTCGACTGGTGCTGAAACCCGCCTGCTCACGATCGCGGTGCGGGAGCGCAACCAGCCGGTGACGATCGAAAAGGCGCTGGAGCTCCTGCGCGAGCCCGGCGCAAAGTTGCTCGTCAATTCCCGCTCGAGGCGCGCCGCCGTGCAATTGCCTGCCCGCAGCCTGATGCTCGACGACGGCGAGATCGAACGGCGCGTGCGCCTGATTCGGCCAATGGAGAAGCTCTATCTGTCGGTCGCCCATTTGCCAGAGACCAGTTGGGAGCCCGCCGACGAGGCAGAATTCCGGGCCGCGTGGGCAGCGGAAATTGCGCAGGTGCCCGAGTTCGATACCAGCGAACTGCATATCGTCACCGGGCTGCTGCTGCCGATCTGGAAGCAGCTGCCGGAGGAATCGACCCGGGTCTATCGGTTGCGAACTGACGAGGGGACCGCCATCGTTGGCCGCCGCGTGTCCCCAGCATGGGCGGCGAATGCCGTCAGCGCCGACACCCCGCAACTTGCTCCGACGCAAGCTTTGGCGCTGCTGCGCGAAGGGCACACCGTAATCAGTCTGACCGACGGCCTGCAACTGCGCCGCTCGCGTCTGATGCAGGTCAATCGGATCGAACTCACCGGGTTCGGTCCAACCGCCGTCGACCGCCTCAAGGCGATGGGGCTGTTTTCCGAAATCATCAACTGGAAGCTGCGGCTGTTTGTGCCCGACGATACAGCCCTCGGCAGCGAGGTGATGGAGCGGCTTTTGGCCCGCCATCCCCTGACCCGCATCCTTGACCGGAAGGCGGCCTGACATGGGCACGCTTTCAACCCGCGCGGGCGAACTGTCGGAGCGGCTCGCACAGAATGTTCAGGCCGTCTGCCGCCATTACCTCCCCGCAGGTCGCCGCGAGGGGCGGTACTGGATGGTCGGCGATGTGGCAGGCGCGCCAGGGCGCAGCCTTTATGTGCGCCTGTTCGAGACGGAACGCGGCAGAATTGGCAACTGGGTCGATGCGGCGACCGGAGAACATGGTGATCTTGTCGACCTCATTCGCTTGAACCAGCGGCATGGCCGCCTCTCCGAGACCATCGACGAAGCCGAGAAGTTCCTGTCCCTGCCGCCATCGGTCGAAATCGACCCTGATCGAACCGCCAAACCACCGCCCGCCCGTGTTGGTTCGCCAACCGCTGCGCGGCGTCTGTTCGCGGCCTCGAAGCCGCTCGTTGGCACCCTTGCGGCATCCTATCTTGCAGCACGCGGCATCATCCGCGTCCATGAACTTGCAGCCCTGCGTTTCCACCCCCGATGTTACTACCGGGCAAACGAGGACGACCTTCCCGGTACGCCCGGCAGTTTCCCGGCACTAATCGCGGCGGTGACTGATGGAGACGGCGTGCAGACCGGCACGCATCGCACCTGGCTAGACGCAAGCGGATCGACAAAAGCAGCCGTCGCATCGCCGCGCCGCGCGATGGGCAATATTCTCGGGCACGCGATACGGTTTGGCTTGGCCGAGGACATCATGGTCGCAGGCGAAGGCATCGAGACTGTCCTGTCGCTGCGTGAGCTCCTGCCCGCCATGCCCATGATCGCCGCCACATCCTCCGCCCACCTTGCCGCCGCCCAGTTCCCACCTTTTCTGCAACGCGTCTATGTCGCCCGCGACCGGGACAAGGCTGGCGACGGCGCTTTTGCGATACTCTCGGACCGAGCACAGGCAGCAGGGATCGAACTGGTCTCGCTCATGCCAACGCTGGGGGACTTCAACGACGATTTGCGCCAACACGGAGCGTCCGCCTTGAGAGCGCGGGTCATTGCCCAGTTGCACGAGGCCGATCGCTGCAGGTTCATCGAAGGCTGAGGTTGGCCGAGACGGGAAACGGGTGGTGTGCGGGTACGGTCAAGGCGACCGGCTATCCGAACCGGGCGCGCCCGGCCTTCCTTCAGGCGCGATCCGAGGGACCGGCAGCGGCGAGGCTGCAATGGCGGTCCGCGGCTATTTTCCGGCGGCGCTGAAGCGCCTTTCCATCGCGATCCAAAATAGCCGCCGCCCGCCATCCTCCGCTGCGCTTCGGTCCAAAGGGATGCAGCCTCGCCGCTGCCGGTCAGAGGGATCGCCGTGAAGGCCGGGCAAGGTGCCCGGTCTGCGAACCCAGGATCATCCCCATGACGTTCCCTGACGAACCCGACCACGAAACCTCGCCAACCGGCCATCTCCTCGAAGAAATCGCCCTCTACGGTTACCGCCCCTTCTCGGACGAAGCCGACCCGCGACCACTTCCCGACGAACGCATCGCTGCCGGCGCTGTCGCCGACATGTTCAACGCCCTGATCGCCACGATGCTCGACACCAGGCTCGAGCCCGATCTTGAAGACCTGTGCTGGTCGCTCGGCAATCTGTTCCACCGTGCCGAGGGCCGCATAAGCCGTGAACTCGACGACAATGAAGATGCGCAGAAGCGCAGCCAGCGCGAGCAGGATGGCTCCGAGGTCAAATCGGTCGAACTCGAACGACTGATCCGCGAAGGCATCGGGCTGATCGAGCGCCGCAACGCCATGGAGTTCATGCGTGATGCCGCCTCGGACCAGTTTGAAGCCCATTTCCGCAAGGCCTGGACCCCGCGCACTGGCTCACTCGTCAATCACCGCACCCTGACCGCTACCATGATCGACAGCCGCGACTTCCTTGCCGCGAAGCGCCGTTCAGAGACAGAACCGATGTTGCCGTCCGGCACCCGCATCGCATTCACCTCTGGCCCGGCCTACGAAGATCACAATCGCATCTGGGCCGTGCTCGACAAGGTTCTCGCCAAGTATCCCGACATGGTCCTCTTTCACGGCGGCAACCCGACCGGCGGCGAACATATCGCCTCGCTCTGGGCACGGGCGCGCAAGATCACCCACATCGCGTTCCGTCCCGACTGGGAGCGGTTCAAGAAGGCTGCACCGTTTCGCCGTAATGATCAGATGCTTCAGGCGTTGCCCAAGGCCATCGTTGCCTGTCCTGGCAATGGCATTAACGCCAACCTGACCGACAAGGCGCGCAAGATGGGGATTTCTGTTTGGGCCATTGAATAATCCCGCTTTTAGCTCGAATAGGCCTCTATGAATGCACAAACACCAGAACCACAACGCGATCCGCTCCTGGCAACGTGGCAGCGTCGGCGCGACATGCGGCACGAAATCGCATACCTCCAGAGCCTAAGCGATGAAGAAATTCAGCAAAGAGCTCGACAGGTTTCGGGTTTCAACGAACTTGAACGCATTTATAACTTTTGGATTGATCGATCTAATCCTGACACACTTCAGTTGAGTTTTGGCAATCGCTCGATGTTTCGGCTGACGACCGACCGATCGAAGACCGCAGCCGAAAATGGCCCAACCATAGTGTACAGCTTAGGTGATATTGGATTTGCGACCATCCTCTATCCGGCCAAATCAGACTTGGCTCGAACATTTGAGGATCACATCTTCCTCCAGATCGGCGCTACCAGCGGTATAAAAATTGCCGAAGGGCTGGAGCGAGATCTCAAGATTTTGGTCGCTTACGCTCATGTCTCAAGCATTGATATGGAAGCAACACTGGGTGAACGATGGCGGATTTGGTTGCTACGCCAAGTTTGCAATCGAGGTGAGGATGGCAAATTTCGGAAGGCGCCCGGTTGGAGCGCCGTGTTTGGAATAGCTGGGTTCGGAGCACGCACGTTTGTCACGGCGTCGTTTCTTTCCATAATCAAGCCGATTGGGTTCGCACTTGCGCTTTGGTTGGTGGCTTGGCTGGGTTGGGACTGGCTGCAACTAACGTAGCCAAAACTTCGATCCAACTCGAAGCATAGAGCCCACCCGCTTTCAAAGGCCAATCCGTTGGCCGACCCAAATCCTCCTTCAATCAACCCGCAAGGGGTCCGCTACGCTGCGCGTGCGGCCACTGCGGCTTACAGCCTTCGTGGTGATTGCGGCTTTGCGCCGTCCGTCCGGGGCCTGTCGAGCGGGGATGGTCCCTGCTCCGAGACAGGAGCTCGAACATGTCACTCACCATCGCACAGCGTCACGCCTGGAGCCTCGCTCGCACCCTGATGGTCTGCGTCACCCTGTTCCACGCCGGCAATGGCTACGCTGCCGTTCCCACGGCAGAATTCGATGGCGATGCCAGCAGCATCGTTCGCGAATATGACCCGTTCAATCCCTGACCGCGCCACAACGCGCTTGCCGGACAGACCGGATGCCCAAAGGGTATTCCGGCCCGTTCGCATGTCTGCTATCAAGTCCAAGCACATTGCGCTGCGGTGGAGGTGGAGAGCGCGTCCCTTACCCTTGGTTCCAAGGAGGACGCCATGTTGATCGGTTTCACCCTCGTAATTGTCGCAGTCTACATGTGCTGCGCGCTGCTTTTTCGCCTCTCGGTGCATGCTCTGCCTCTGTTCGTGGGTTTCGCTGCCGCATCGGTCACTTACCATTCTGACCACGGCTTGGTTGCCGCACTGGTCGCGGCGACCTTGGCTGCCATCGCAACCATTGCACTTGCCCAGATCGCGCTCGGTCTGGCTCGTTCCGACCTTGCCCGCGGCGCCATCGGTCTCGTCTTTGCCATGCCGGCGGCCATCGCTGGCTACCACGCGGTCCATGGCATCGCCGCAGCGACGATGCCCGTCAGCATCTGGCCCACGGTCGTTTCGTTGATCGGCGGCGGCGTGATCGCTGCGACTTCATGGGCGCAGTGGAGCCACTCTGCCCGCTGACGACGTTCACGCGAAGCCCCGCCCGGCGGTGCCGGACGGGGCGTACCCGATCAGGGCCAGCCGGGACGGGGTAGCGGTGGATCAGGGTGGGTCTGGCCGCAATCAAGCCATGTGACTGCCAAGGCGGCCCCAGGATCCCACCTGACGGACGAGACCGCTGGGCCATGGCCGAAGCTGGATTGGCGACCCGAGCAAGCGCAATTCCGGGAGAAGGGTGACAAGCGGTTTTGCGATGCCGCAATACGGGTGTGCGGGCGTAACTGCGGACACCAAAGCCGGGCTGGCCCCCATTATTTCCAGCGCCGGTCTGTGGGGTCCGATAAAGAGCCATGGATTTCCAGCTCAAGTGCGACCCGAGCCCAATGCGACCTCTTCAATGGCTTTGGTTGGCAGGGGATGGCTTCGCCTCTTGATCCCTTGCTGCAACGCGGGTCCGCCCGGTTTCTTCCCCTGGGTCTGCGACCCATTCCTCGCGAGGCAAGAAACCCGCCGGCCCCGCGTCCTACACGTCCGTTCCGGCCCTGCGGGTGCAGCGGGCGCAAGCCCCTGCCTTCAACCAGCCATCGAGGCCGCGATGGGCGCGGGTTCGAGTAACTTGAAGGAATTGATCATGGCCAACATCGGAACTTTCACCAAGACCGGCAACGAATACAAGGGCGAGATCGTCACCATGTCGGTGCAGCAGAAGAACGTCCGCATCGTCCCCGAAGCCAGCGACAACGACAACGCGCCGTCGCACCGGGTCTTTGTCGGCCGCGCGGAAATCGGCGCCGCCTGGACCAAGCGTTCGAACGAAGGCCGCGACTATCTCTCGGTCAAGCTCGACGATCCCAGCTTCACCGCCCCGATCTTCGCTAACCTGTTCGACGACGAAGACGGCAAGAGCTTCAACCTGATCTGGTCTCGCGCCCGCCGTACCAACGGCGACTGACCCCCCAGACAGGCCCCGCCCGGCACCGCCGGGCGGGGCTTCGCCGTGTTCATCCCCCAGCGCCGTGTGGCGGATCAGCGAGAAGATCGGCAGGTTTGACATGAAGGGCCTGGGCTGTCTCGTGGATCGAAAGCAGCGTCGCGTTTTGCCCGCCACGCTCGATCATGCTGACATAGGCGCGGTCGACACCCATACGCTCGGCCACCGCTTCCTGGCTGAGCCCGGCGGCAAGCCGGTAGTGGCGCACATTGTCGCCGAACAATTTGCGGATATCCATCCGCAGCTTAGAAACCCGTCGCGTATCTCCGTGCTACGTATTATAATACGCGAAAACTTTGATCGGTCGCATGGACGGACCGCCCCCATGGTTCGACTACTTATCCCATATTGCGCAGGGCAACCTCCGCAATCGGGGAGAAGCCAGGTTTTCACCAATATGGAGCTGCTTTCGTGCTAAGTGTAAAACTGCGTGAAAGGAGTCGAAACAAAGGCTCGGCCCATGACGACACCGCCATTTGACGACGCCCCGCCCGCCGATGAGCACATCACGGCATACGATGAGCGTCATTTTATCACGTATTTGCGGATACTTGATGCCGCAGATGAGGGTGCGGACTGGCGCGAAGTCGCCGCAATCGTTTTCCGCCTTGACCCGGCGGCTGAGCCCGATCGATCTCGCCGGGTTTACGATGGTCATCTTGGCCGTGCCCGTTGGATGACTACCCACGGGTATCGGCACCTGCTGGAAAAATCACGCAACTTGTGACGAGACCGCAAATTGCTGTGGAATTTGCCCTAGCTTGTTGCTCCGAATTACTTCGCGAGTCCGGATAGAGTTCTGCAAACTTCGTTACTTCCGAGTTTCCCATACCAAACAAAGACTTGATGCTTGGCCTATTCGCCTGTGCATCGCGGAGGTCTCATGTCTGGGGGAATCTCTTGGCGGTCGCCTTCAGCCGCTGAAAAGTACCGGGACCATGATTATGCGGACTTTGCGCAGGAATTCCTGAATCGCAATGCCAGCTACCGCCTCGATCATGCTGAGACACAGGACAGGATCGCTGAGGATCCTGCTTCTGTGCAGAAAGAAGAGGAGGGTCTGGCCGGGCGGTGGGGGCTGAGCTTTCCCCACCTTGCCGGATGCCGATCCACGCACCAGCCCCGCACTCTGGTCACCACTTGCCGCACCCGACGTGGTGGTACTGGCAACTCCCGACATCGCAGCGATCCCATTATTGCCGGGCTTTGAACCGCTGGTCGACGCGGTCGGCGAACAAGAGCACTATCTGGTTGCCGCAAAGGGCACGGCACGACTGCGACTGTGCCTTCGTGCCGCGCTGCCGCAGTGCCCGGATTGCCTCATCATCCAGAATGACCAGTGTGCCGCTACACGGCTTGCCGCCGCTACCCGCTTTGAGCGGGCGACGCGCGGGCTTCGCCTCGGGCCGGACCGTGCGGCCTCGCCGTCCGCCTACCGGCGGTCACGGCTTGCCTTGCTGCTCGATATTCAAGACGGGATGTTTGCGGGGATGTCGCCGCACGACCTCGCCTTCGGCTTGGTCTTCCCGCGGCATCGCCCACTAGCGGGTGCGACCTGGAAAGGTTCGGGCGAACGACGGCACACGCTGCGGCTGATCGCCGACGCGCGCCGCCTGGTGACGAGCGGTTACCGCAAATTGCTCCGCCACGATTGAGCCAATCGCACTTCGGGGTGACAGAATTCGCGCTGCATATTCTGTCACTCCCTCCTGGCGTTCCGCCTTCGCCATTGCTGCCTGCGACCAGCGGCAGCCCGCCGTCTTGGTCGATACCAAGCGGAGGCCGCCCATGGATGCCCGACCCACTCCCGTCATAGCCAGGTTCCTGCGGACACCCGATGCCGCCGTGCATGTGGGTTTGTCCGCCCGCACGCTTGAGAAGCATCGCTGCTTCGGGACGGGCCCGGTCTATCGCAAGCTCGGCGGACGGATCGTCTACTCGGTCGAAGACCTCGATGCCTGGGCCGAACAGGGCCTGCGCCGTTCGACCAGCGATCCCGGCAAGGGCATCGTCCATCCGGCCAAGCGGCTCGACGGCTATACGCCGCCGGTGCGCCGCTGAGGTCGGCCGTGTCGCGACTGTCTCACTTCCCGGTCGAGAACCGCCAGCTCGATCTGTTCGTCAGCGCTGGCGGCGACATCGCCGCGCGTGACGCGCAGGATCTGATGGCCTGGCCATTTTTCAGCCTCGCCAAGACCAAGCGGGTGCGTCCGATCGACTTCCGGATGGGCGAAGTGTCGATCCTCGTCGAGGCGACTGCAGAACACGGGATGGCGACCATCTGGGACGCCGACGTGCTCATCTGGGTCGCCAGTCAGATCGTCGAGGCTCGCGATGCGGGCCGCGCGACCTCGCGGCTCATCGCCGCAACCCCGCACGAGATCCTCGCCTTCACCCGGCGCGGCACCGGCAAGGCAAGCTACGAGCGGCTCAAAGCCGGGCTCGACCGGCTGCAATCGACCACGATCGCCACCTCGATCCGCCAACGTGACGCGCGGAGGCGGCACCGGTTCAGCTGGATCAACGAGTGGAAAGAGCGGCTCGACGGCGCGGGCCGAACGACGGGCATCGAGATGATCATCCCGGACTGGTTCTACGAAGGGGTGCTCGACCGGGCACTCGTCCTGACCATCGACCCCGCCTACTTTGCCCTGACCGGAGGCCTCGAACGCTGGCTTTACCGGCTCGTGCGCAAGCATGGCGGCAAGCAGAAAGGTGGCTGGAGCTTCGACTTCCAGCACCTGCACATGAAGTCGGGCGCTCTCTCGCCGCCCAAGCGCTTCGCGTTCGAGCTGCGCGACATTGTCCGCCGTCAGGCGCTGCCCGGATACAATCTCAGCCTCGATCACGCGCTCGGCCGCGAACGGCTGAACTTCGTTTCCATCCCCCTCGATCCGTTCGACGCCGCGATGCGCCGAGTCGGCTTTCAGCCTGTGGATATCTCGTGATGCAACACGGACTATCAGGAACCGCCAGACTCGGACGATCAGGAACCGAAAGTTCGGACTATCGGGAACCGAAATGCCCCGCAAACCCGCAGAAAATCTGCCGTTCCCGCACCCTTAACTTAGCTAACAAAGAATCCTTCGGATTCTTGCTAACGTCACCGCGCTTGTGGACGGACAGTGCAGCGCCGCCTCGCCTGCCTGCCGAGACGAGGGCGGATGACAGTCCGCCGTTGACCCACGTCACGCTGTTCTGGCGCGAAGGCAAACACGAAGACTGGCTCAAGTTCGGCAAGCCCGTCGGCGAGCGGATCGTCAGCCGCAGCGAGCGCATCGAGAGCTATGCGCCGGGCCAGGTGTTCGCCCTCGTGCGCTGGGCAAGCAACGAATATGGCACGATCCGCTCTTCGCTCGACATCGTGCGCGCCATGGAGCCGCGTGAACCGGTCACGCCAGTTACGCAGGTCGATCCCGGCGGCGAGGTCCTGCTCGCCGTCCATGGCTGGCCCAAGGTGGCGCAGGTGTTCCGCCTGATCGATGCGATCGAGGCATCTAGCATCGACCCCTGCGAGGTCGCGCCCGATCACTGGCGACACATCCACAACCGGATGGCCGCGCGCGAAGTTCCTCGCGCCTATGCGCCGGCGCGGCACCGCGCCTGGCTCCAGCGCAAGGACCTGCTGTCGTGATCCGGCGGCGTTACCTGCTCGCAGGCTTGGTGGCTGCTGCCACACTCGCGACGCTCACCGTGCCGGTGTCCCGCTACGCCGTGTGGAACGCGAGCGCATCGGTCCCGACGGGGCTTTACGCGATCCGAGGCAAGGCCAGCCTGCACGTCGGCGAGCGCGTGGCGATCGAACCGCCGCCCGCCTTGCGCGACCTGATGGCGCGGCGCGGTTATCTTCCCGCAGGCGTGCCGCTGCTCAAGCGCATTGCTGCGGTCAGCGGCCAGCGCGTGTGCAGTTTCGGTCACGTAGTGACCATCGACGGCACACGCGCTGGCACTGCGCGAGACCGCGACCGCCACGGTCGTCCGCTTCCAGCATGGTTCGGTTGCCGCACGCTGCGCTCTGGCGAGCTGTTCTTGATGAACCCTGCTGCGCCCGACAGCTTCGACGGCCGCTATTTCGGCGTGCTGCGCATCGCCGACGTCATCGGCCGCGCGACGCCCGTCTGGACCGATGAAGCGGGTGACGGCGACCACAGGTGGTTCGCCGATCCGCTCTCGGAATCACCCACCAGACCGCCCCCAAGTTCACCAACCGAAGGAGACTGACTGATGCGTATCGGGCTATTTGTTGCCGCCGATGGCGGCTTTGCCGGGCACATAACCACGCTCACGCTCGACATCGATCTTGTGTTCGTTCTGGCTGACAACTCGGACAGCGAGAATGCACCGGACTTCCGGGTGATTGCGGGATCGGGCGACGAAGCGCGCGAGGTCGGCGCAGGCTGGAAGCATGTCGGCGAGAAGGCCGGTGACTATGTTGCGATCCAGATCGACGATCCGATGTTCACCCAGCCGCTGCGCGCCAACCTGTTCCAGGGCGAAAACAACGGTCACGTTCTGGTCTGGTCACGGCCCACCAAACGCGAAACAGCGAGCTGAACGATGCGGCAGCTCACCCCTATCGCCTTCCTCGTCTTGGCATTCAGCCTGATCGGTAACGCGCCTGCCTTCGGGCAGGTCGCGGCCGATCAGGCATCACCTCGGAGCGTCGATATCGCAGGCCAAGTCGCCGAAGCCTCGCAGCGTTTCGGCATTCCGGAAAGCTGGATCTACGCCGTGATGCGCACCGAGAGCGCGGGCCGGATCGGTGCGGTTTCACCCGTAGGCGCGATGGGGTTGATGCAACTCATGCCCGCAACCTGGGCGCGCCAGCGCGCCCGGATTGGGCTCGGCAGCGATCCCTTCGATCCGCACGACAACATCATAGCGGGCACCGCCTATCTTCGCGAGATGTACGACCGCTACGGCGCAACCGGCATGCTCGCGGCCTACAACACTGGTCCGGGGCGCTACGAGGACTGGCGAGATCGCGGCAGGCCGCTCCCCACCGAAACCCGCGCCTATGTCGCCAAGATCGCACCCCTGCTGCAAACGGCGAGCACGGCGACGGTCGTCGCAAGCGCATCGCCGATGCAATCGGTGCGCTTATCCTGGGCGCAGAGCCAGTTGTTCGCCGCGCGTTCGGACAGCAGTGACGGCGCATCCGGCAGCTTCGCAGCCGCCGCGCCTCCGCGACCAATTCGAGCTCCCAATGCTCCGCTGAGCGGCCTCTTCGCGCCCGTTTCGGGGGGCGGTTCGCAATGACCGCCTTGTTCGCCCTCTGGCGCGTCGCGGCGTGGAATAGCGGGCGAAGGAGGGGATTGAGGTGGGAAGGCAGGAAGGGGGTATTGCGATGGCCAGATAAAAGCGCCGCCGTCGGTGTGGGTGCAGGTGATTGGAACAAAGCGATAATTCCAGCCGTCGCTCTGACCGGCCTGCTGGCTCTCCTGTCAATTTCCGCAATGTTTTCAGAGAGGAACGCGCCGTCCGCAGCTGACGACCGCAATTCCGCAGCATCGCCGTGATGGGTGACGACGATTTTCATGTCCGTCCCGGCAAGGGGCGCAGCCGGGGCAGTGGCAGCGGGAAACGCGCGCAATCGTTCGTCGGCCAGGTCGTCAGCTATTCGATGAAAGGCGGGCACCACCTCGCACGATCGCCACATTCCGGAACAGGGCGGACCGCGCGCGGCCGGCGCGCCGGGCTCTCGGCACGTTTCCGAGCGACCAACCGGCGCGTCATCGTCAAGGCGCGCGTGGTCCGGCACAAGGGTGCGCGCTTCCGGGCAGCGCCGCTCGCGCGGCATATAGCCTATCTCAAGCGCGACGGCGTTACCCGCGACGGCAAGGACGCAGGGCTATTCGACGCCCGGTCCGACGCTGCCGATGGAGGTGCCTTTGCTGGCCGCTGTGAAGACGACCGCCACCACTTCCGCTTTATCGTCTCGCCCGAGGATGCCGCCGAGCTGGAAGACATCCGGACATTCACCCGCGAACTGATGGATGACATGGCCCGTGATCTCGACACCCGGCTCGACTGGGTGGCGGTCGATCACTGGAATACCGACAATCCCCACGTCCATATCCTCATCCGGGGCCGCGCCGAGGACGGCAAGGACATCGTCATCGACCGCGACTATATCCGCTCCGGGCTTCGATCGCGCGCCGAGGAGCGGGCCACGGTCGAACTGGGGCCGCGCAGCGAACGAGAGATCGCCCGCGCCATCGCCCGCGAGGTCGAGGCGGAACGCTGGACCGGTCTCGACCGCTCGCTGCAGCGCATGGCCGATGACAACGGTGGTGTGGTCGACCTGCGACCAAATCCATCGGGCTATCACCGCACCGATCACAATCATTTGCTCGGCCGGGCTGCCAAGCTGGAACGCCTTGGCCTCGCCGACCGCGCAGATCCCGCCTGCTGGATCTTGAAGCCCGGCCTCGAGGAGACGCTGCGCGACCTTTCCATCCGGGGCGACATCATCAAGACCATGCATCGCGCCATGAGCGCAACTGGCCTGCGACCCGACACCGGGCGGTTCGCCCTGCATGACGAAGCTGCCGCCGATCCCGTGGTCGGGCGCCTGGTCGATCGCGGCCTCCACGATGAACTGAGCGGTAGCGCCTATGCGGTAGTCGATGCGACCGATGGGCGAACCCACTATCTCCGGTTCGGCGACATCGATCAGACCAGCGATGCAAAGCCCGGCGCCATTGTCGAACTTGGCCAGTGGCGCGACAGTCGTGGGAACGACCGGCAATCGCTCTCGGTTCGTTGCGACCTGTCGCTCACCGAGCAGGTCCAGGCGCCGGGCGCGACCTGGCTGGATCGTCAGCTGGTATCCCGCGAACCGGTAGAGACCGCCGGTGGGTTCGGGGCGGAAGTGCGCGATGCCCTTGCCGCCCGGTCAGAGCACCTTGCGACCGAGGGTCTGGTCCGGCGGCACGGCCAGCGGTTCGTGTTTGCCAAAGACCTGCTCGATGAGCTGCGCGGTCGCGAATTGCTCGACGCGGCCCAACATATTTCCGCAAGGTCGGGGCTGGACCACGCCCCCGTGCAGCCCGGCGATCATCTGGCCGGCATTTACCGGGAACGCGTTACGCTCTCGTCGGGCCGCTTTGCGATGATCGACGATGGAACGGGATTCCAGCTTGTGCCCTGGCGTCCCAGTCTCGAACGGCATCTGGGGCAGGCGGTGGCCGGCACGATCAACGCGCGCGGCGGAGTCGACTGGAGCTTCACGCGCAGCCGCACGCTGGGATTGTAGGTGATGGTGTAGGCCTGACCACTTCGCCAACCCGCGTCGTTCTTCGCCAGGTTGCGCCGGCAGACTGCGCGGCCTTGCAAGCATGTGCCGACCGCGATTGGACATGGCCGAAAGGAGATAGTGATGGCCGCGACCAAGATTTTGTGGGGGCAGATCCTCGCCGTGTTCCTGCTCGTGCTGACCGGGATATGGTCCGCAACGCAATGGGCCGCCTCTGCGCTCGGCTACCAGCCCGAACTCGGCCGCCCCTGGTTTATCCTGTTCGGCTGGCCGGTCTATCGGCCCTATGACTTCTTCTGGTGGTGGTTCAGCTATGATGCCTATGCTCCCAAGGTGTTCGACACCGGCGGGATGATCGCGGCGTCAGGAGGCTTTGCTGCCATCATTGCCGCCATCGGCATGTCGGTCTGGCGCGCCCGCGAAATGAAGACTGCCGCCACCTATGGCACCGCGCGCTGGGCCGACCGGCAGGAAATCAAAGCTGCCGGCCTGTTCGACGACAAGGGCGTCGTGCTGGGGCAGTTCAACAACGAGTATCTGCGGCACGATGGGCCGGAACATGTCCTGTGCTTTGCGCCGACCCGGAGCGGCAAGGGTGTGGGCCTTGTCATACCGACCCTGCTCACCTGGCCAGGCTCGGCCATCGTCCATGACATCAAAGGCGAGAACTGGACACTGACCGCGGGCTACCGTTCCAGTTTCTCGCGCGTGCTGCTGTTCGATCCGACCAACGCCCAGTCCGCCGCCTACAATCCGCTGCTCGAGGTACGGCGGGGGACGTCCGAGGTACGCGACGTCCAGAATGTCGCTGATGTGCTGGTCGATCCGGAAGGTAGCCTCGAGAAGCGCAACCACTGGGAAAAGACCAGCCATTCGCTGCTGGTCGGCGCGATCCTCCATGTGCTCTACGCCGAGCCTGACAAGACGCTCGCGGGCGTTGCCGCATTCCTGTCCGATCCCAAGCGTTCGTTCGAATCCACGCTCGCGGCCATGATGATGACGCCGCATCTGGGTGACGGCGGCGTGCATCCCGTCGTCGCCAGCGCGGCCCGCGAACTGCTCAACAAATCCGAGAACGAGCGATCCGGTGTGCTCTCCACCGCCATGTCGTTTCTCGGCCTCTACCGCGATCCCGTTGTCGCGCAGGTGACCCGGCAATGCGATTGGCGGATCGCCGATCTCGTCGATGCCAAGCGTCCGACGACGCTCTACCTCGTCATTCCGCCGTCCGACATCAGCCGGACCAAACCGCTGATCCGGTTACTGCTCAACCAGATCGGCCGCAGGCTGACCGAGGAACTGGCGCCCGATGCCAAGCGCCAGCGCGTGCTGATCATGCTCGACGAGTTCCCTGCGCTGGGGCGGCTCGACTTCTTCGAGAGCGCACTGGCGTTCATGGCCGGATACGGAATGAAAGCCTTCCTGATCGCCCAGTCCCTAAATCAGATCGAACACGCCTATGGCCAAAACAATGCGATCCTCGACAACTGTCATGTTCGGGTGTGCTTTGCGACCAACGACGAACGTACCGCCAAGCGGGTGTCGGAATCGCTCGGCACGGCCACCGAACTGCGCGCCATGAAGAACTATGCTGGGCATCGGCTCTCGCCCTGGCTTGGGCATCTGATGATCTCGAGGTCCGAGACCGCCCGCGCGCTGCTCACCCCCGGCGAGATCCAGGAACTGCCCGCGACTGACGAGATCGTGATGATGGCGGGCGCTCATCCGATCCGGGCGAAGAAAGCGCAATATTATCGCGACAAGCGCCTTGCCGCCCGCATCATCTCTCCGCCCAAGGTCAGCGCTGTCGGCAAGGAATCGGGCTCGCCTCACGATTGGCAGGACATGATCGCCAAGCTGCCTGCGGCGGCGAAGCGCGGAACGATGCACGAGGACCAGCCCGATACCGACCCGGAGAATGCTGGAATTCGTACCGAGCCCGAATTGCCCATCCACGAGGACATCGCGCCGCCACCCAAGCCCGTCGCCAGGGAATTCGATTTCGACCATGACGAACAAGGCGATGACGATGCCGCGCGCAATCAGCGGTTGCAGGAGCGGATGCGCGGGAATGCTCGGCGGGCATCCCTCGATCCTGATGATGGAATCGCGCTGTGAAATCCGGCAACCGCATCAAGCACACGTTCCGCCTGCCGCCGGACATCTCGCGGCAACTGGCAGAGTTCGCGATCCGCAAGCGCGCGACACAAGCGTCGATCGTCGAAGCTGCCATTGCTTCGTTCCTGTCGCCGGATGGCTCCGAACGCATGGAGGCCGCCGTAACCCGGCGCCTTGACCGGCTGACGAAGCAGAATGAGCGCCTGGAATTTCATATCGAGGTGACGAATGAGGCCTTGGCACTGTTCGTCAGGTTCTGGCTGACAGCAAATCCGCCTCTGCCGGAGAATGCGATGGCGGCTGCCCAAGCGCAGGGCAAGGAACGCTACCAAGGGTTTGTCGAAGCGCTCGCGCGCCGGATTGAATCGGGGAATCGAATTGCAAGTGAGGTCTCGACCGGGAGTGACTGAGGAGTCGGACGATCCGGAACCGCTCCTATTGAGTCTATGCAGGCCTAAGCTAAAGTAGGTTCATCGACGCCGGCCAGCCGCACCGCGAGGCATGAAGCTCGCCTTGTTTGCTACTGGCGACCGGCCTGTCCCCAGAGGCATCAAGGTCGGGTGGATGACGCAATGTGCAGAGACCCTAGACAGCGCCTGCGTCACCTCGCGCGGCGAGGATCTCCACAAATTCCTCGATCTCGGCATACTCGCTGGCGGAGCTAACCGGGATCACGCGGATCTTGAAATCCTTGAACCACCGTTCTTTCTCGACCTCGGTAATCTTCTCCTTGGTCAGGAGAGCATAGTGCGTCGGCCCCGCATCCGGCGCGAAGGTGCCGGCGATATAGTTGAGCATCAGATTGATTTCGGGGTCGCTCATGGATGCGCCGACGAAGACCACCGTGTACATCGAGAACATCGTCGCGAGCATGTTCTGATAGGCGGGCTCCTTGAACAGGATCTGGCGATAGTCCTGTTCAGTTAGGATGATGCCATCGCCGGCGCGCGTGGCGTCGCCATGGGCTTTGAGAATGAAGAACTCACGCCGAGACAGGCTTCGTCGAACCTCGCCAATATCGCGAAAGGTGCAGACCGTGACATCTGCATCGAGAGTCCGCCAGGCCCGCTCCAACAGCGTGTCATAGTTGGTCGTCAGCACGAACTGGAGGCGATCGAGCTTGAGGAACGCTTCGTGCAGCTTGGTGGGGGCGGGTTTCGATTCCACGAATACGCGGCGGATGAAATCTCCGAAAAAGCTCCCGAGATCCGCCTTCAGGCCCGAAGCTGCCATCAAATATTTCCCTGCGCCGATCAGGGCTTCATATTCGGCGGCCTTCGCATCGGTGATCGGCACATTGGCCTTTGCGGTGGCGATCATCTCCCGCAACAGGTCCGCCCATTGCGGTAGGTTTGCCCCCACTGACGCGCCAGCGCCCACGAGGAGCCCGCACCGATTCTTGTGATATTCGTCGACCAGCGCTGGTGGCAGATCTTTGGGATCGAACGCCATCAATCGACCTCCACGTCCCGGAGGAACTTTCGCAACGCCTTGTTGCGCTTCTGCAAATTGGTCTTGGACGCGCCGTCGGTGCGGAAGGCATAGATATATTCGTACAACGCGCGGTCATTCGGCGCGGCATCCCGCCGCCGCGAGTTGAGTAGCAAGTCAGGCTCGGACGTATATTTTCTGCGCCGTTCCTCGAAATAGTTATATTTTGCCGTGATCTTCTCGACGTCGATCGACTTCCCCTGCTCGTGGAGCTGCATGATTACCCAAAGCAAGTCGACGTAGATCCATTTGCGCGTGATGCGGAACCGCGTGTGTTGATCGATCTCCGCCAGGACATTCAAGGCGTCGCCGACCTTCGAGGACAGGCCGAGGATGTCCTCCATGTCGGCCACGGCATATTCGGTCTGCAACGCTCGCAAATCTGTCGATTTGATGTCGCGCGTTCCGTTCCAGGCCGCGACCGCGAACGCGTGGCTGGCAAAGTCGAAATATTTGGAACGATCATTGTTGATCTTCGCGTTGGCGAAGAACTCATGCGACGTCGCGGTGAGTTGGATGATGTTGCGCATCGGCCCCAGAGCGGCATTGCGCAGCTCCGCGGGATTGAGCGGCATCCCCATCTGCAATCGCGCGAACAGGGTCGTGATTTCGTCATTGGTCGCGCTGACAATTTCCCCAACGCCGATCTTGAAGCCGCGAAGCTGCTGCTTGAGCGAGACGTCCAGCTCCGCGAAGGTCTCGCCGTTGATGACATGCCCGTTGATCGGCTCCAGCGCCCCGGCGCCGCTCAGCGCGAACCCGGCTGCGTCGTCGGCGGGGGCCACGAAGTCCCAGATCGCGCGTAGCCGCTGTTGCCCGTCCACGGCCTCATAGCTGTAGAGGCTCCCGGCGGGCAGCTTGCGAAGATAGATTTTGGGAACATCCATCTCACGCAGAATGGAATCGATCAGCAGGACACGGCGCGAGGCCTTCCACGCGGGACCGCGCTG
This sequence comes from Pararhizobium sp., assembly GCF_035497515.1. Taxonomy (GTDB): domain Bacteria; phylum Pseudomonadota; class Alphaproteobacteria; order Rhizobiales; family Rhizobiaceae; genus Pararhizobium. The sequence goes on from NZ_DATJDJ010000183.1 coordinate 23,829, forward strand.
CCAAATTGGGTTGAGATTTATGCGATCTTTCAGGCCGATGAGTTTCTCGATCGTCCAGAGCCGTTGCGCGACCTTCATGGGATGCCCCGCTGCCGCTTGTCGAGCAGGGCGGGCGATTCGAGAAGCCCCGCCAACGCATAGGGGCCATCAGGGCGCTCAATCATCGAGCATATCCTCTATGACGTCCGAGAGATAATCGAGGGCGGTGTCCCCGCCGCGTTCTTCCAGAATCGCGATCAGGCGCGGCAAGCCGGCGATGGCATAGGCATTGGCCACGCGCATCATCTCGTGCGGTTTGTCCGTCACCTGGACATCGCCGGTATGGGCAATGGCGAGCAGCATGAGCGCGTTGGAACGCCAAAGATCGCTCCCGAAGACGTCACCGTTGATGGCCTTGTAGGTCGGCCCCTTATGATCGAAGTCCGGCTTGATCTTTTCTTTCACGGCCAGGCAGAGCGCCATGAACCACATATCGACCATGCGCGGGAAAGGGCTGTCCTCGGGATTGTTCCGGGACCCTTCCGTCCGTGTCAGGCAATATGTGTGAAAATAGTCTTGGTACTTCTCAGGCAGATAGACATCGACAGGCGCAAAAGCGTTCATTTCAGGCCTCCACCGCTACGGCTTCGGACTCGCGCCGCTCCTCGCGGCGTTCGCACCGCTCGCAATGATCGCGATGGTCGCAGTCGCACAGCAGCACGCCGATGTCGTTCACGCCCGGATCGTTGACGAGGATCTTGGGATAGTGCGCCGGATTGGTCAGAGTATAGATGCGGCCGGCGCGTTCATCGAGAATATCCTCGCAGCCCGCAATCTCCGAATGGGTGAGGAGCAGGATGAGCTGCGAGCTCTGCCCGGCCGCGAGGCGTAGCACCTCGCGCTTCACATAGCCGCTCATCATGCCGAGCGGCGTATCGATGACGTTAGGCGCCTCCACCTCGCTCACTTTCGTCAGCGCCAGGATGAAGGCGATCGTGAGCGCGCGCCGTGACGCGCCATTGAGATCCTGCGATGGGTCCAGGGGATTGTCGAAGCGACCAAACACGACGATCCGGAAATCCGGCGTGATCTCGGCGCGGGCGATGATCGAGCGCTGCGAGGGATCAGCGCCAATCATATCGAGGAACAGCGTGTTCATGCGCTCGCCGACCTTGTGCAGCTCGGTCGTCTTCATCGTCTCGAGCGCGTTGGTCAGAATCTGCTGCAGATCGTGCGCCACCTCGAGTTCGGCGCTGATCTTCGCGCCACGCTCATCATGCTGGAGCAGCTTCTTGCGCAGCTCCTCGGCCGCCTCGATGTCCTTGCGATTGGTATCGAGGAAGCCGGCATATTTGATTTCTTTGCCGTGGGCCTCCTTGGACTGCGAGCGATACCGATCGCGGGTCGCCTTGAGCTGCTGGATGTCGACGTCGGGAAGCGCGGCGATCTTCGCATCGATCGCCGCTTCCTGCTCGCCCAGATCGCGGTAGCGCGTGTTGGCGCGCTGGCGTCGCTCGAACACGGCGCTGAATTCGCCCGACCAGCCGTCGCCCTCGATCGGCCGCAGCAGATCCTGCGCGCCATAATAGAGCGCCGTCACCTTCTCCTGTATGGCGTCCGAGGCCCGGCTGTCGTCGATCAGCTTCTGAATATGCGCGCGGCGGCGCTGGCCGTCCAAGTCGTTCGGATCGAGGCTCTCGCCGCAGATGCAGTGGGGTTGATTCAGCCGATCATCAAGGACCGGGATCGTCTCGCCGGGGATCTTGCCCTGCTCGTGCAGCTTGTCGAGCACCGCCTTGGCCTTCTCGAACGGCTCGGCGAGGAGCGCCTTTCCAAGCAGAATGCTCTTGAACAGATTGGCATGGTCGCGCGCCGCTTGGCCCGCATCCTTCTCGGCCGCGATCTTGCCCGCCGCCGCCTTTTTGCGTTCGGCTTCGAGTTCCTCGCGATTGCCCTTACGCAGCGCATCTGACAGTCGGCGATCCGCTTCCTCGGCGAGATCCTCCAATTTGAGGCGCGCGTCTTTCGCCTCCTTGTGCTGGCGTTCGAGCTCGGGCGTCTGCTCCTGCAAGCCAGAGAGCTTCTCCGAGACGGTCTTCAGCTCGCGCTGCGCACCCGAGTCGGCGCGCACTTTCTGGTTGAGATCCGCACTGACCTTGCGCGTGTGCGCCAGCGCTTCCTCGACGACACCGAGACCGAGCAGCGACCGGATCGCGCCCTCGACGCGCTTCATCTGATCGCCGCGGCTGCCTTCGATGAAGCTGAGCGCGCGATCGCCGTCGGTGAAGAAGACCTCGCGCAGCTCGCGCGGCAGATGCGGCCGGATATGAGCTTCGGGATTGTCGACTAGTGGTGTTCCGGTCGCATTCAGCTGGAACAGCTTGACGTTCGCCGACCCGCGCTCGAAGGCACCGCCTTTCACCGTCTCGGTGACATAGCGCAGCAGTCGATAGCGGCGCGGCCCGGTCTTTGTAGGAACCTCGTAATCGACTTCTACTGACACATTCACGCTGGTTCGCGTGCCGGTCGATGAGTCCATCGGGCTGAGCCGGAAGTTCCGTCCTCGATCCGGGAGCGCTTCATCGCCGAACAGCCCCCATTGTAACGCCATGAGCAAGGTGGTCTTGCCGCTTTCGTTCGCGGCCCGGATGACGGTGAGGTTGGACTCCGTTTCGACAGCGAATTCGATATGGATGTCCTTGAGGAGCCGGAAATTCTCGACCCGAACGCGGAGAAGCTTCATTGTGCCTGATCTCCGCCCTCTTTCGCCCGCGTGCGATGCAGGAACATGGCCACGGTATTGACCTGGTCGCCGATTTTCTTGACGACGTTCGTGCGCGCGATGGCATGTTCTCGTTCGGCCTGGAGAACGTCTCCGAGCAATTCGGCCAGCTCCCCTTGGTAGCCCTCGCAGCGATCAGGTACGGCTTTCAGCTCGCCGAGCAAGACCTCCAAGATCTTCTTGTCATTATAGGCCATCTTCGACCCCCTATGCGTTGGCGATGGCCTGGAGATGCTGCACTGCCTCATAGGGGCCGCCGGTGGCCGGCCCGTTTCGGCTAAGACGCGCAAACTCCCAAACCCGCTCGAGCTCGGAGCGTACTAGCCTCCTCGCATCCTGATCAAGCGACTCCCCGTCCGATGTCGTCGCCATCCCCGGGGGAAGGACAACAAAATCGTGGATGACGGCGTGAGTCTTGCCGATCGCCTTACAGGTTCTGAGCAAGCGCCCCCTTCTCTGCACCCATTGCCGTTTTACAGTAGTACTGGCCAAGATATAGGCCAATTTAATTTGAGGTATATTAACGCCTTCGTCCAGAACGCGCTTGGCAGTCAGGACTTGTGTCGTTCCTTCCTGAAAATCGGCAAGGATTCTCGCCGTCTTCTCGCGGCTCTGCGTTTCCTCCTGCGTCAATTGATGGAACAGCACGCCGCGTTTCTCAAGCAGCGCGTTCACAGCCTCAAGCTGTGCGGGCTGCTTGTCCGTCGCGTAGATCAGCGTGTATTGCAACGAACGCGGCACCTCGGCGTCGAGTAGGCCGGCGAGAAGGCCGATCTTGCCGTCCGCTGTCTCCAGAATCAGGCGCCGCTGCCGGAGCAGGTTGTCCAGATAGGGGTCGCTCTCCCCTTTCTTGATCTTCCAGGCCTGCGCGGAAATCTTCGCCGTTAGGTCGTACCATTCCGCCATCTCGGCGTCGGTCAGCTCGACGAAATGAACATGGTAGTCATAGTCGGTCAGGCATTCGCCGATCGCCTGCTCAAGCGTGAACGCATAGCAAATCTCACCAAAATAGGCGATGAGCGCGGCGGTGCCTTCGTCGTCATATTGCCGCACCGGCGTCGCCGAGAGGCCGAGGCGATATTCGAAGCATTCCGGCGGGTTCCGGGTGAAGGATTCGGCGCCGAGATTGTGGCACTCGTCGGCGATGAACAGCTTCGGCACGGCCAGCGCCGAGATCGCCGCGATGAACTCGTCGGTGCAGAGCGTATCGTTGCTGACCACCAGAATTTCCGCGCGCGAGCCGCCACGGCGCAGCCGCCGGCCGGCCTGCTTGATCTCGCGATCGCGCGCGAGCGATCCGCCCGCCGCCGGCAGGTTGATCGGCTCGACCCCGAATTCCCGGATCTCGCCGCACCATTGCTCGATGAGCGGCCGATAGGGAGCGGACACGACGACGAGCAGCTTCCCGACCTCGTTCTGAAGCCGCGCGGCGCAAATCATCGAGGTGATGGTCTTGCCTGCGCCCGTCGCCATTTCGAGGATGCCGCGACGGCCGGCGTCCTCCCAGGCTTTGACCGCTGCGCCCTGGTGCGCGAAATCGCCGGTCTCATAATTAAGATAGGACGGGATCGAGAGGGCGTTGCCCTTGACCGGCTGGTCGAGGTCCACCGGCTTTTCGATCCCCTGCGCCTTCCGCCAGAGATGCGAGAGTTCCAGCTCGTCGGGCATCGTCTCGGTCTTGTAGTTCTTGACGATCTTGCGCTTCACCGCGTCGGGCAGCGAAAGCACCAGGCAATCGGCGTCGCCGCCGGCCCACATCTCATCGAATTCCTGCCGCAAGCGGTCGACATGAAACCGCGGTTCCTCGCCCTTCCAGTCACGGCTGAGCGTCAATTGCTCCTTGTTCTTGGTGAGCGCGCGCCCCGTGAGATTGGTCGAGCCGTGCAGCGCGGCGCGATCGTCGCCATCCTCGAACAGCCAAACTTTCGGATGGAACAGCGCATCGCGCATCACCGCGACCTGCAGCACTAAGCGCTCCTCCGAGATCAGCCAAGCGAGGCACTCAAGCGTATGTCGGACAAGCAGATCCTCGTCAGGCACTTCGTCGACCAGAATACGCTGCGCGAAGGCCGCCAACCCTTCTTGGTCCTGCGTCAGCGTATCGAAGTCGCCGGCTGTCAGGAAGGGACTGACGATGAGGCGCAAGGGCGCGGTCTCGTTGCGCAGGAACACCGCAAGTCCCGGCGCGATTTCGGCAAAGGACGCGCTGGCGAAATAGCCCATCATCATGTCCAGCGACCGCGTTGCCTGAAGCGCGGGCATCAGGACTTCGCTCGCCATCGGGTCGGCAGGCTGGACATAGAGCGGCCGCGCCGGCTCAAGAGCGTTACGCAATCGCGTCGCCGCCATGCCGATCACGGCCGCGGCCCCACTCATTTGTGGCAGGCCACGCAGACTTTCGCCTGCCCGTAAAGATCGTCGATGTCGATCGGCTCGAAGTCCGGCCGCAAGGGGTTCGGTCTCAGCTTCGCGCGCTGCCGCGCAATGCGCGCCGCATGGTCTTTTCGGATCTCCTCGATGCGCTCGGGTCGCTGCAATTCCTCGAGCGATTCGCCATGACTCCAGGTGAAAGGCGAGCCATGCTCGATGGCGTTCTTCTCATAGGCCTTGGCTTCCTCGAAGCGGTCGGGATGGTGTTCCATCAACCGCACCCATTCGATCTTCTGCTGGTAGAAGCAGAAGGAGCAACCGCTGCGCGTGCGCCATTCGTAGTATTTGGGCAGTCCCAGTCCCGCGGCCTCGAGCAGATCCATCACGCCGGCCTTGTCGATGCCGGCTTCCCGGAACGGGAGCCGGACCAGGAGACGCTCATGTTTCGAGCTGTAGCCCTCGCGATATTCCTCGTCTGAGCGGATCGCGACGTAGCTGTAGATCGTGTGCCCCTCCTCAAGCATCGGCTTCAGCCAGCGCTCGAAGGGACGAAGCTTGAGCTGCCGGGTACACCAGCGGGTCTGCGGCGAAGGCAGGAAATCATTGTACTGCTTGAGCCAGAAGTCGAAATCGCGGTCGGGGTTGAGGCGCAGGATGGCCTTGCCGAGGAAGCCTTCGAGCCGGCCGAGATATTCATAGACTTCGGGGAGCTCCTTGCCCGTATCGGTGAAGAAATAGTCGATTTCGAGCTCGGGATGGTGCTGGCGCATATAGACGGCCAGGGCCGCGCTGTCCCTGCCGCCGGAAAGCCCAAGAACGTGCTTGACCTCGCCGCTCACAGCCCGTCGCCTTCCCGTTTGATCGCGATGGCGTTCAGCCAGTCCGCGCGCCCCTTCAGGTTTCCCTCGCCGCCCGAGATCCAGACATCATCGAGACGGGCCTGTGGCAACTCGCGGAAAATCGCCCGCAGCCGCGGCTCGTCCATGTCGGTGAACATCCGGCCATCGTCGGTGACGCGCTCGCCTTCGCCGAGCTTGAACGACATATAGAGCGCGCCGCCGGGGCGCAGCGCTCCGATCAAGCGGGCGATCGCATCGCCGAGCTCGGCCTCGGCGACATGGAGCAGCGACGCGCAGGCCCAGACGCCGTCGAACGCATTCTCGTCGTCCAGATCCTGGAAACGTAGATGGCGCGTCGCAACGCCGGTCAGCGCGCTCGAAAGCGCGCAAAGCTCGGCCGAGGCATCGAATGCCTGAACCCGATAGCCGAGATCGAGGAAGGCCAGGGTATCGCGCCCCGAACCCGAGCCTGCATCCAATAGCTCGCCGGCGGGTGGAACATGGGCAAGAAAGCGCCGGTAGATCGGCGCCATGTCGACGTCGAGAGTCGCCTTTGCATAGGCCTCCGCGGTGCGATCATAATAAGCGATCGTGCCGTCGGCATCGTGCCGGAACGCGGCTGCGGGGCTAGGCACTCGATCCTCCTGCATTTCGACGCGCCCGGCTGAAAATGATCACATAGAGGCCGAGCAGCAACGCGGCGAAGCCGGCGATGCCCCACCATCGCGACAGGGCGAGCGGCCAATATTTCCAGAAGGCCCCGAAGAACGAGAACCCGGCGGCCAGCAGCATCAGCGCGCAAAAGATCGTGATCATGCTGTAGCTCCCGAGCCACGGCGCGCGGGGCGTCTTCGGCGTGCCGCCGGCAAAGCTCGGCGGATGAAACGCCTCGATCTGGTCGAGATAGCTCTGGAGCACGTCGCGGATGCGCACGACGACCAGGGTCAGCGCCATATTGCTGAGTCCGGCGAGCATCAGCAGCGCGAAGCGAATCTCAGTATCGAGATTCTCGCTAACACCGGCGCCAAACCAGAGGCCGCCGGTCAGCGTCATCGCGAGCGCCGGGATCTGGTTCATCTGCGTGTTGAGCGCGCGAAACTGCTGGAAGTTTTCCGAATAGCAGATCGCCGCCTTCTTGGCGTCCGTATCGCACATCAGCCGCCTCCCCCAGCCCGGACGGGCTGTCGCTGCTCAATCTCGCCGCTCATGTATCGCGCCGAGAGCTCGGCGAGCGCGGCCAGAATGACATTGCGCCGCTTCTCGTCGGCGTCGTCGAGCGCCGCTTCGACTTGATGGATGATGGCATCCACCTGCGCCCGGTCGCCGTCCGCAATCTGGAATTCCTCCAGGAGCGGGGCGGGTCGTCCGTTGACGCCGATCATGATCGCCATCGCGTGGCGCTTCTCGGGCCGTCCCTTGACGCGCGCGAAGGTCTCGCACCGCAAGAATCGCTGCGCCAAGTCGGCCAGTTCGACCGCGGCCCGATCCAGATCGGGATCGACCCAGTCGCGCGGCGGCTTGCTCGCCGCGAGGCTGGCGATCGCCTCGAACGCTTCGTCACGACCGTCGAACTGCGACAGCCGGCCGACAAACGCCTCGACGTGAAAATCTCCGGCGACCTGCCGAATATTCTCCGCCCGGTCACGAAGCTCGGCGAGCGCCTGGGGCGAGGTATTGGGAACCTGGAGTTCGGCGAGCATCATATCGGCCAGTCGGCGCTGCAAGGATGGATAGGCGCCGACGAGCTCCTCGAGCCCCTCGCGCAAACCGTTGACGATTGGTCCGAGTTCTTCCTCGACCAACTCATTGCCGTCCGCGGAGACCAGCGCCGGAATGTCGTCGAACAGGAACTGGTTGGGATCGTGCGCGCGCTTGAACAGGTCACGCACCCTGATCGCGTTGGCTGACAATCGCCCGGTCCGCTTGGTCCAGGCGGGTAGTTTTTCGTAGATCCCTATGAGGCCGCGCCCAACGTCGATCGGTTGCAGATGGGCGAGCGTGTTGCCTTCGTCAAGCGCGCGGACGACGTCGGCCATGCCCGACAGCAACCGCCGCGATACGGCCGACAGGTCCATCCATCGTAGCTGGATCGTCGCGGCGTCTTTGGCCAGATACTCGACGTCGACATCGTCGAACCGCGCGCAGAACACGCCCTCGCGGTAGATGGCGAGGCTCTCGCGCTGCGAAAGGATGAAGGCGACGCCCAATATGGGCATGAGCCCGTCCTTCACCCCAAAGGGCGGCGCACGCCAGACGTCATAGACCTCGGCCATCGAGATCGGGCGCTTGCGCTGCCGCTTGATGCGCTGCATCGCCGCCCGCCACATCGGCGCAAGCCGGCTCGGGTCGTCATCGCCCGGTGCATGGAAGGCCGAGGCACCGGATTCCTTCCGGTATAGGCCGGTCCCTTCGAGCAACGATGCCAGCAATCCGCCTTCGGCCGGGAAGTCGACTATCCCGAGGCGCGGCTCGCCTTCGTTCAGAACCATCCGGCGCAAGAGGATATTCTGGGCGGCAATCGCGCTTCCCGAAGGCTTGTGCCGGTTGAGAAGCTCGCTGTGCAGGATCGGACATTCCGAAAAGCGGCGATCGGCAAGCTCAGAAGCGAGCCCGTTGAGGTCCGGCTGGCGCAGCGACTTGGGCTGGTGGTGCTTGCGATACCAGAGCGCGCTGTCGAACGCATTGTGCAGTTCGTTCTCGAGCTGGCCTTGCAACACGGTAAGGCGGGCGTTCACCTCGCGCCGGGCTACGGAGTCGCCGGCGAGCTCGGCCCGCGTGCTGCGGACCGTCTCGAGGGCGAGCAACTCGCGCGCCAAGGCGACGACCGCCCAGGCCCGTTTCGAGAGCCCCCCGATGATGTCACAATCATCGCGCTGGCGCGCGGCTTCCCGGCAAGCCTCCGCGACATAGTCCTCATTTTCACCCTCGGTCGGGATGGCGAGGACGAACTTTCCGATCGTTCCGGGACCCGGCCGATAGGCGGCGGCGAGATCGACAAGCTGGCTGACGGGCGCGATGGTGAGATCGAACCAGCGCATCGTGCCAGTCTCGTGATAATGCTTCTTGGCGAGCACCGGTTGCAGCCCAGCCAGGGCGCGCAGCACGGCGAAATCGAGCTCGGGCTCTTCCTCCATCGCCGTGCGCACGGCCTGGTCGACGTCGAAATCGCTTCCGGCGAAAATCGCGTGCGCATCGACGAATTTCCGGAAGATCGTGAACGACCAGCGCTCGAGCTCGCCGAGCGCCGCGCGCAGCGCCGGTTCGGCGAGGTCATTGAAACAGGTGCGAAGCAGCTCGAAGTTCGGCACGAGCGCCGAACGCTCCTTGAACAGGTCGATGACGGCGATGGTTTTCAGCAACCGAATATGCAGCTCGCTGCCACCGATCGCTTCGCAGCGTTCAAGCGCCTCGGCGGCGAGGGCCCAGCGATGGCCGTCGGGCGATGCCAGGATTGAGGGCTCGAGATTGGCCCTGAGATAGTCCCACAGCCGGGCGGGCTCGTAGAGATCGCCAGCCGCTGCGCCTTTTAGGAAATCCCGAAAGCCGTGCGGCTCGGCGGAATTGAGGAAGCCGAAAATGCTCCGCTGATTCTGGCCGAAGCGGCGCCGTGAAATCGGCCCGAGCAAGCAGGCCACGACGGGATGGAGCGGCCAACATCCTTCGAGCATTTGCGCGAGCGACGCGGCATCGGCGGCGCGGGACCGATGCAGCATGGCCGCGACCGTCGTGGCAAAGGCGCCCGGTTGCGAGCCATCCCGGTCGGTCTCGACCGCACGAGAGATCAGGTCGATCTGCTCTTCGCCGGCGGTGTTGATCGCGAGATCGACGAAGCGGCCCTGGATCTTCGCCCATTCGTCGCGCGCCTCTTGCGAGAGCCGGTTGGCATATTCCTCGAAGGCTTGGTGAAGGATGCCGACCACTAGCAGGCGGCGCTCGCTGCGCGACGCCAGTTCGGCGAGTTGCTGGAAGACATAGAGGTCGGCGCCGTCCTGGGCGGCCGATTCGAGAAATTTGCCCATCTCGTCGATGAACAGGATCACCCCGCCATGTTTGTCGCGGCGGTCCGCTGCGGCTTCCTTCAGCGCGCGCAAGACGTCGCCCTCGCGCCACCCCCCTCGCGGCTGGCGCGCGACCAGGCCCGCGGAATGGAGCGCCTCGCCGATCACGACGACGGGATCGTCGCGCCGGCCAACGACGGGCACGATGCGCCACCCATTGGCCCCCGGCGGCAGCGCGGCACGAACCTTGTCGGCGACATCGCCGCTGAAAATCGACGAGGCCTGCCGCCGCCGTGCCGCATTGCCGTTGAGCAGGGCGCTTAGCGCCACGACGAGACTGGATTTTCCGCTGCCGTAGGGACCCGTCCAGGTGAACGCACCTTGGCCGGTCTCGGCGACGTGCCGGGCCATCGTCATCAGGACATCGGCCGAGGTCTGCGGGCAGACGAACCCTTCCAGCGCCTTCGGATCGGTAAGATCGGTATCGATCCGGATCGAGCGCAGATAGCGGCGGCCGATCCTGACGCGCTCGAGCAGCGACATCACGCCGCCTCCTTCCGGCGGGACGCGCTGAAATCGGCCTCGGCGAAGGCGAGCGCGAGTTCCGGCGCGATTTCCCGATCACGAACCACCTGCTTCAGCCCGGCGGTCTCTGACCACCGGAAGTTACCGCCAGTCACCTCGGCAAGTTCGGCCAAACGGTCGGCCACATCGTTCTCGTCGAGCAGGAACACCCGCCCGGGGCTTCCGGGCTCGTGCGCGATCGCCTCGAGCGAGAGGGTCGCGGCGCTCGTGTGGCGCGACCAGAAATCCAGCAGCGCGTAGGCGAACACGCCATCGCCGAGCGAGGATTTCGCGCCGCGCACGAAACGAAAGCCGTCGCGCTTGCCGAGTGCGCGGATTAGCCCGAGTTCCGAGAGAGGGCATTCGAGCGCATCGTCATTGCCGGAGCGCGTGCTCGGTTGCTGCGCCACATAGGTCCGGATGAAGCAGGCCACGTCGTTCTTGACCGTGGCGGCGGCGACACGCGCCCATTGCCGATCCTTCGCCAGCCGCTCGACGCCCTTGACGAGCTGCTCGCGCTCGAACGTCACGCCCGGATAGTGATTGAACGCCCAGAACCAGGTTGTCTTGGTCGGTTGCGCCGCGAGCTGCCAATGGATCAGCCACAGCGTCGCGGGATCTTCCATATAAGGATCAAGACCTTGCGTTCCGAAAAGACGGTCTCCGAGGGCAGTGGCGCGCACGGTTTTCGCAGCCGCCGATTCCACTAGAATCCCCGCGACTTGCGCCCAATGCCGGATCGCCGCGACCATGTTCTTGCCAACGCCGAAGCGGGCAATGGCATCGTCGCCGAAGACGTTGCGTATCTCGGCCTCGCCGCCCGCGGCGGTGACGGCGTCATAGGCCTTCTTCAGCCAACCGTAGCGGAGAGGAAAGGTCTCATGCCCGGAAAGCTGCGGCGTATAGCTGTCCTGATATAGCGGCCCTCTTGCCATTGCCCCCGCCTGGATTGATCATCCAGGTGACGATAGCGCAACATTCGTGGTAGCGTCAATTGCCGCTGGAGGCATCCTCCAGACGATGGTTTGTGTGCGGCGCGGCCCTTCGGCATCGCATATAAAAGATAAGGTATTGAAATATCATGAAAGTTGGCGAAACGATCTATCTGGATCATCAGGCGACGGCCCCGGTCGATCCGCGGGTTTTCGCCAAAATGGCGGCTGCGTTCACCAATGGGTTCGGCAATCCGCACGCATCCGAGCATGTCATCGGCTGGCGCGCTGCCGAGGCGATCGCAGCTGCGGCACGGCAAGTGGCCTCGCTCGTCGGCGCGGATCCGGACGAAGTGATCTTCACCTCCGGCGCGACGGAAGCCAACAATCTCGCGCTCCTCGGCCTTGCCGACCACGCTGAACGCAGCGGCCGTCGGCGGGTTTTGCTGAGCGCCATCGAGCATAAAAGCGTCCTCGGGGCGGGGCGGGTTCTGGCGCAGCGGCATGGCCTGGAGGTCGCCGTCATCGAGGTCGATCGGCAAGGCCGTGTCGATGAGGCTGCGCTCGCGGCGCAACTGGACGGAAACGTCCTGCTCGTCTCGGTCATGGCCGTGAATAACGAGATCGGCACGATACAAGCCGTCGATCGGATCGGCGCGTTGGCACGCGCGGCTGGCGCCTTGGTTCATTGCGATGCAGCACAAGCGCCGTGCGCGATCGACATCGGCGACCTGGCGCAGCACGCAGATCTGATTTCGCTTTCCTCGCACAAGATATATGGGCCGAGTGGCATCGGCGCGCTCGTCGTCCGCAGAGACGTTCAACCGTGTCTCACCCCGCTCATTCATGGCGGCGGTCAGCAAAATGGCCTGAGATCGGGAACGCTCCCGCTTCCGCTGTGCGTCGGGTTCGGCGCTGCCGCCGAACTCCTGTCCGGCGCTTCTGCGCGCGAGGAAAGGGATCGGGTTCGCGCCTGTCGCGACTTGTTCGTCGAGACGCTGCTCGCCGAGGGGTGCGAGGCCGTGTCGAACGGCCCCGACACCGGCTTTCGCCATCCTGGCAATGCCAATCTGCTGTTGCGCTGCGTCGCAGCGGCCGACCTTCTGGCGGCGTTGCAACCGACGCTCGCCGCATCGTCCGGATCGGCCTGTACCTCGGGAATCCCGGAGCCGTCGCATGTGCTCCGGGCGATCGGTCTCACAGGCGAGGAAGCCGACTGCTCGATCCGTTTCAGCTTCGGCCGCTCGACCACCGCCGATGAAGCTGAGCAGGCTGCGCGGACCGTTAGTGCCGCCGTGGAGCGGCTTTCAAGCGGACCGTCGCGCGCCACGCTGTAGAGAGCAGCCATCTCGGCTAGAGTTATGGGATGACCGTCGCCCAGTTGTTCTTATAGAACGTCCTAGCGATTTCCCGCGATGGGCGAGGCGAGTCAGGTTGGTGACCTTTCTTTCTGGTCATTTATGCGGCTTCGCTGAATGATCGGCTTTGGCGGCCATCTGCAGATAGGGTGTATGATTCGCGAAAAGCCGCCTTATCCAGCACTTCACCGAAACCTGCCGGGTCGCATTCGACCCGATCCAGGCCATTCGCAAAGGCTGAACCTACGCCCGCTTCCGACGGATCGATCCGAGGCAGGCAACGTCAGCTCTGTCGGCGGCTCCAGACAATCTCGCCCATGCCCACTAGCCGTTCGCTTCTGCATCTTCGCCACGCTACGCCGACCATAACAAGCTGTTGCTTTCCAGCATTATGATGCCTCTTTGATCCGCCTCGCGAGCGCAGCCGGTGGTCGGCCCGCTCGACGACACGAGGCATTTCATGAGCGTCATCCGGATCCAGGCCCAGAACCCGGCATCGTCGCGCAGCGCGCGCATGCTGCGCACGGCTTTGGGGCCGCAGATCGCGGCCTGGCTTGAAGAGCCTTCAGTCATCGAGGTAATGCTCAATCCAGACGGGCGGCTGTGGGTGGACCGGCTGGGAGCCGGGATCGCCGATACGGGAAGCGGGATGTCCGCTGCCGATGGCGAGCGGATTATCAGGTTGGTCGCGCACCATGTCGGGGCCGAGGTTCACGCCCGATCGCCACGCGTGTCCGCCGAACTTCCCGATACGGGTGAGCGGTTCGAGGGGCTGTTGCCTCCGGTCGTGGCAGCGCCGAGCTTCGCGATCCGCAAGCCGGCCGTCGCGGTATTCACGCTCGCCGACTACGTCGCGGCGGGGATCATGACCCAGTGGCAGGCCGAAACGCTGGTCGCCGCGGTTGCTGCGAAGAAGAACATCCTGGTCGCCGGCGGCACATCGACCGGCAAGACCACGCTCACCAACGCGCTGCTCGCCGAGGTAGCCAAGACCGACGACCGCGTGGTGCTGATCGAGGATACGCGCGAGCTGCAATGCGCCGCGCCCAACCTCGTGTCGCTGCGCACCAAGGACGGGGTGGCGACGCTGTCGGACCTGGTGCGCTCGGCTCTGCGGCTTCGGCCCGACCGTATCCCGATCGGCGAGGTGCGCGGCGCCGAAGCACTCGACCTGCTCAAAGCCTGGGGCACCGGCCATCCGGGCGGGGTCGGCACGATCCATGCCGGATCGGCGCTGGGCACGCTGCGGCGGCTTGAACAGCTGATCCAGGAAAACGTGGTCACCGTCCCGCGCGCACTCGTCGCCGAGACCATCGATGTCATCGCCGTCCTGGTCCGCGACGGGACCGGGCGGCGGCTTGCTGAACTCGCTCAGGTCACCGGGCTCGATGAGCGCGGCGACTACCAGATCCTTCCCTTAACCCCTCCGCTCAACCCTCAACCCAATGGAGATTGTTCGTGATCCAGACCCTATCGCGTGCCCGTACCCGCCTTTCGACCGCACTGGTGGGCGGCTTCGTCGCCCTGTCGCTCGCAACGCCCGCCCATGCCGCCGGTTCGTCGATGCCGTGGGAAGCGCCGCTCCAGTCGATCCTGGAATCGATCCAGGGACCGGTCGCCAAGATCGTCGCGGTAATGATCATCATCGCCACCGGCCTGGCGCTCGCCTTCGGCGATACCTCGGGCGGAGCGCGGCGCATGATCCAGATCGTCTTCGGCCTGTCGATCGCCTTCGCCGCTTCGTCCTTCTTCCTGTCGTTCTTCTCGTTCGGCGGCGGGGCACTGGTCTGATGGATGCCGTGCCACCCGAAACGGTGCCGGGCTACGTGGTCCCGCTCCACCGCGCGCTCACCGAGCATATTCTGCTCGGCGGGGCGCCGCGCGGTCTGGCGATCGCCAATGCGACGCTCGCCGCCGCGATCGGGCTCGGCCTGCGCCTCTGGATCGCCGGCGTCGTGATCTTCGCGCTCGGCCATGCGGTCTCGGTCTGGGCGGCGCGGCGCGATCCCCAGTTCGTCGATGTCGCGCGGCGGCATCTGCGCTTTCCCACCTATCTGAGGGTCTGAGGCTCATGCTCTCGCTTCGCGAATACCGGAACAAGGCCGACCGTCTCGCCGACTTCTTGCCCTGGGCGGCGCTCATCGCGCCGGGCGTGGTGCTCAACAAGGACGGCAGCTTCCAGCGCTCAGCCCGGTTCCGCGGCCCTGATCTCGACAGCGCCACGCCTGCCGAACTGATTGCCACCACCGCTCGATTGAACAGCGCGCTGCGCCGCCTCGGCTCGGGCTGTGCGATCTTTGTCGAGGCGGTGCGCCGTCCCGCGCAGGACTATCCGAAAAGCCGGTTCCCCGATGCGGCATCGGCGCTGGTCGAACAGGAGCGCGCGGCGCAGTTTGCCGAGGAAGGCGCGCATTTCGAGAGTGGCTACTTCCTGACCCTGCTTTGGATGCCGCCCGCCGAAGACGCTGCGCGCGCCGAAAGCTGGCTCTACGAGGGCAAGGCCGAGAAAGGCGTCAACGCGCGCGAGCTGCTCGATGGCTTCATCGATCGCACCGACCGGCTGCTGCGGCTGATCGAAGGGTTCGTGCCCGAAATCGCCTGGCTCGATGATGGCGAGACGCTGACCTACCTCCATAGCTGCGTTTCGACCCAGCGCCACCGGGTGCGCGTGCCCGAAGTGCCGATGCACCTCGACGCGCTGCTCGCCGACGAGCCGCTCACTGGCGGGCTCGAACCCAAGCTCGGCCGCGCCCATCTGCGCACGCTGACCGTGGTCGGGTTTCCGAACAGCACCTTCCCGGGCCTGCTCGACGAACTCAACCGGCTCGCATTCGCCTATCGCTGGTCGACCCGCGCGGTAATGCTCGACAAAACCGATGCGACCAAGCTGACCGCCAAGATCCGGCGGCAGTGGTTCGCCAAGCGCAAATCGATCGCTGCGATCCTCAAGGAAGTGATGACCAACGAGGCCTCGACGCTGCTCGACAGCGATGCCTCGAACAAGGCCGCCGATGCCGATGCGGCGCTGCAGGAGCTTGGCGCTGACCATGTCGGTCAGGCCTATGTCACCGCCACCGTCACCGTGTGGGACGAGGACGTTAGCCTCGTCGCGGAGAAGGCGCGGCTGGTCGAGAAAGTCATCCAGGGCCGCGACTTTACCGTGATCGTCGAAGGCATGAACGGGGTCGAAGCCTGGCTCGGTTCGCTGCCGGGACACGTTTACGCCAACGTCCGCCAGCCGCCGATTTCCACGCTCAACCTTGCCCACATGATCCCGCTTTCGGCGGTGTGGGCCGGGCCGGAACGGGACGATCACATCAATGCCGCCCCATTGTTCTATGCGCGGACTGAAGGCTCGACCCCATTCCGGTTTTCGCTTCACGTCGGCGACGTGGGCCACACGCTGATCGTCGGGCCGACCGGTGCGGGCAAATCGGTACTGCTCGCGCTGATGGCGCTGCAGTTCCGGCGCTACGACCGCGCCCAGGTCTTCGCCTTCGACTTCGGCGGTTCGATCCGCGCTGCCGCGCTCGCCTGTGGCGGCGACTGGCAGGATCTCGGCACCAGTCTGGCCGACGATGGCGCGGGTGCGGTACTGTTGCAGCCCTTGGCCCGGATCGATGAACCGGCGGAACGCAACTGGGCGGCCGAATGGCTCCGGGCGATCCTTGCCAGCGAAGGCGTCACGGTCGATCCGGTCACCAAGGAGCATCTCTGGTCAGCGCTGACCTCGCTCAGCACGGCGCCGGTTGGCGAGCGCACGCTGACCGGGCTCGCGGTGCTGCTCCAGAGCCAGGCGCTGAAGCAGGCGCTCGCGCCCTACTGCATCGGCGGTCCGTTCGGTCGGCTGCTCGATGCAGAGGCCGAGCATTTGGGCGAGACCAGCTTTCAGGCGTTCGAAACCGAAGGGCTGACCGGCTCGGCCGCCGCACCGGCTGTGCTCTCCTACCTCTTCCACCGCATCGAGGGACGGCTCGACGGATCGCCGACGATGATCATCATCGACGAGGGCTGGCTGGTGCTCGACAGCCCGGCCTTCGCCGCGCAACTGCGCGAGTGGCTCAAGACGCTGCGCAAGAAGAATGCGAGCGTGGTGTTCGCCACCCAGAGCCTCGCCGACATCGAAACTTCGGCAATCGCGCCTGCCATCATCGAGAGCTGCCCGACCCGCATCTTCTTGCCCAACGAGCGTGCGGTCGAGCCGCAGATCCTCTCGATCTACCGCCGCTTCGGCCTCAACGACCGGCAGATCGAGATCGTCGCGCGAGCCACCCCCAAGCGAGACTATTACTGCCAGTCTGCGCGCGGCAACCGGCTGTTCGAACTGGGCCTGGGTGAGGTCGCGCTCGCCTTCACTGCCACTTCGTCGAAGACCGACCAACTAGCGATTGCCCAACTGACCGAAGTGCGCGGCTCCATCGGTTTTGCCGCCGCCTGGCTGCGGCATCGCGGTCTCGCATGGGCCGCCGACATGCTCCCGTCCCCGCAAGCCATCCCCCCCGCCCAAATGGGCCAACCCAAGGAGTAGTCGTGATGAAAACCCCCCGTTTGCGAGACCTGCTCGCTGCCGGCGCAGCGGTCCTGTCGGTGACGGCGACCGCGCTGGCGCCCGCACCCGCCTTCGCCCAGTTCGGCTTCGGGGGCATCGTCTACGATCCCTCGAACTACGCGCAGAACGTGCTCACCGCTGCCCGCACGCTCGAGCAGATCAACAACCAGATCCGCCAGTTGCAGAACCAAGCGACCTCGCTGATCAACGAGGCGCGCAATCTGGCCAGCCTGCCGACCAGCGTACTCGAGCCACTCCAGCAGCAGATCCGCCAGACCCAGCAACTGCTCGCCCAGGCGCAGCGCATTTCGTTCGATGTCCAGACGATCGAGCGCGAGTTTGCCCGCCAGTATTCGGGCCAGAACCTGACCGGCAGTCAGCGCGAGATGGTGCAAGGCGCAGAAGGACGCTGGCGCAACAGCGTCGCTGCTTTCGAAGATGCGCTGAAGGTCCAGGCCAGCGCGGTCGGCAACATCGAAGGCTCGCGCACCGCGATCGACAGCCTGGTTACTGCAAGCCAGTCGGCGACCGGCGCCCTGCAGGCAGCCCAGGCCGGGAACCAGCTGCTCGCGCTGCAATCGCAGCAGCTCTCCGACCTCATCGCCACGGTCGCCTCGATGGGCCGCGCGCAGTCGCTCGAGGCCGCCAACTCGGCCGCAGCCAAGGCTCAGGCCCGCGAACAACTGCGCCGGTTCCTCGCACCGGGACGCGGCTACGTCCCTGCGAACGCACAGATGTTCCGGAACTGAGGCGATGGACACCAAGCTCTTCGCGCGGATCGGAGCCGGGGCGTTCGTGGCCGTGGCTTTGACCATGACCGTGCTCGAACTGCGCGAGGAGCCTAGGGTGCCGCCGCCCGAGATCGTCACCGTGTTCGAACCAGACGGCGATCCGCTGCCTGCGCAGCTCAAGGTCTGCGCAGCAATGGGCGAGCTGGCGCTGTCCGCGCCTGATTGCCGTGCGGCTTGGGCGGAAAAGCGACGGCGATTCCTCGGAGTCGAGGGCAAGGCCAATGAACCACCTGCCGATGCTGATGCACTTCTTCCGGCCAGCGATGCTCCAGAAATGAAGGGCCAGTAACATGGGTGGCACCGGCGTCGTCGATCGCTTCCTCGACATCTTCTCGCGCTACATCGATTCCGGCTTCGGCCTGCTCTCGGGCGAGGTCGCGTTTATCGCGACCACGCTGATCGTGATCGACGTGACCCTTGCGGCATTGTTCTGGTCCTGGGGCGAGGCCGACGACATCCTCGCGCGCCTGGTCAAGAAGACGCTGTTCGTCGGCGTCTTCGCCTACATCATCGGCAACTGGAACAATCTCGCACGGATCATCTTCGAGAGCTTTGCCGGGCTCGGCCTCAAGGCCAGCGGCACCGGTTTCACCACTGCCGAGCTGCTCCAGCCAGGCCGGGTCGCGCAGGTAGGCATGGATGCGGCGCAGCCGCTCATCAATGCGATCTCGGACCTGATGGGCTTCGTCAGCTTCTTCGAAAATTTCCTCCAGATCGTGATCCTGCTGGTCGCCTGGGCGATCGTGATCATCGCGTTTTTCATCCTCTCGATCCAGCTGTTCATCACCCTGATCGAGTTCAAGCTGACCACGCTGTGCGGGTTCGTACTCATCCCGTTCGGCCTGTTCGGCAAGACAGCGTTCATGGCCGAACGCGTGCTCGGCAATGTCGTTTCATCGGGCATCAAAGTACTGGTGCTCGCAGTGATCGTCGGCATCGGCTCGACCATTTTCACCGAGTTCACCAGCGCGATCAGTGCCGAACCGACTATCGAGGATGCGCTGTCGATCATGCTCGCGAGCCTGTCGCTGCTCGGGCTCGGGATCTTCGGCCCCGGCATCGCCAACGGAATCGTATCGGGTGGACCGCAACTTGGCGCGGGCGCTGCTGCCGGCACCGCACTGCTCGCAGGTGGCGCGGCCGCAGGCGCGGTCGCCGGTGCGCGCATGGCGGGCGGTGCGGTCGCCAGTGCCGCTTCCAATGTCGCCCACGGCACGTCGCGCGCGGCGGGCAGTGCGACTATGGCCTATGCATTGGGTTCGGCAGGCAAGTCAGGCGCTGCTGCAGTCGGCTCGGGCATGGCCGCGGTCGGCGATGCCGCGGTCGGTGCAACTACTTCGCCGCTGCGCAGGGCCGGCGACTCGATGAAGCAGTCGTTCCGCGAGGGCGGCCGGGCTGCGATCACCAACACCGGCGGCACGATCACACCCGGGCCGAATACACCATCATCGCCACCATCACCCGCAGCAGATCAGGGCCAACCCGCCTGGGCCAAGGCGATGAAGGACCGCCAGACGATCGCTCACGGCGCCACCATCGCAGCCCACACGCTGAAGTCCGGCGACAGCCATGGCGGCGGCGCTTCCATCGACACTTCCGAAAAGGACTGACCCACATGCTCCGACGTCCCTCGATCCGCTACGGCAAGACCCCCGAGCCCGAAACGCCTTACCAGCGCGCAGCGCAGGTCTGGGACGACCGCATCGGCTCAGCCCGTGTCCAGGCGCGTAGTTGGCGACTCGCCTTCTTCGGCGCGCTGGGGCTCTCAACCTGCCTCACCGCCGGGATCATCTGGCAGGGTGCGCGCGGGTCGATCGTTCCCTGGGTGGTCCAGGTCGACAAGCTCGGTGAGGCGCAGGCGGTATCTCCCGCCGATGCCGGCTATTCGCCGAGCGATCCGCAGATCGCATTCCACCTCGCGCGGTTCATCGAGCAGGTCCGCGCTGTGCCCGACGATCCTATCATCGTCCGGCAGAACTGGCTGCGCGCCTATGAGTTCGCCACCGACAAGGGCGCGCTGGCGCTCAACGACTATGCCCGGACCAACGATCCATTCGCGCTGATCGGACGTGAGCAGGTCGGAGTCGATGTCACCAGCGTGATCCGCGCCTCGCCGACCAGCTTCCGTGTTGCCTGGGTCGAGCGGCGCTACCGCGACGGCAGCCTTGCCGAGACGAGCCGCTGGACCGCGATCCTGACGATCGTCGTCCAGACTCCTCGCACCCCCGATGCATTGCGCAAGAACCCGCTCGGCATTTTCGTCAACGCCATCAACTGGTCGAAGGAGCTCGGATCATGATCAGAACACCAACGCGCGTGCGGCGCGCTGCCACTCTCGCGATGCTCGTCGGCAGCATCTCCATGACTTCAGTTACGTGGGCCCAAGAACCGGCAAAGCACCAGCCCACTTCGCCTGCGTCCCCGGGCGGGATGGCGCAGGCGACCGTTTCACGCACCGATGTGGTCGCCATCCCGGTGCCGTTGCCGCTTCCCGGCCAGCTGCAAGACCTTCCGCGGCGCCTCCCTCCCCACGCCGCGGGCCGCTCCCATCTGCAGCGGAGTCGCCCCACTCTGCAGGACCGGGTGGGAGCGGCAATGGAGGCCGCGCGGATCCAGCCCGAACGAACCGGGTTCGTCAATGCGATCCAGGTGTTTCCCTATACCGAAGGCGCGCTCTACCAGATCTACGCCAAGCCTGGGCAGGTGACCGACATCGCGCTGCAGGACGGCGAACAACTGGTCGGCACCGGCCCCGTCGCCGCCGGCGATACCGTGCGCTGGATGATCGGCGATACGATAAGCGGGATCGGTGCATCAGCACGGGTGCATATCCTGGTCAAGCCGATCCGCCCGGACATCGCGACCAATCTCGTCATCAACACTGACCGGCGCACTTATCACCTCGAACTGCGCGCTAATCCGTCGGTCTACATGGCCTCGGTCTCCTGGACCTATCCGCAGGACCAACTGATCGCATTGCGCCAAGCCCGTGCCGAGGCCGAACGCGCTGCGCCGGTCGCGGCGGGGCTCGACCTCTCGACGCTCAACTTCCGTTACGCAATCGAGGGGGACCGGCCCGACTGGCGACCGCTGCGCGCGTTCGATGATGGGGTGCAGGTGTTCATCGAGTTCCCCGAGAGTGTCGCGCAAGGCGAACTGCCGCCACTGTTCGTGATCGGCGCCAAGGGCGAGGCTGAACTCGTCAACTACCGCGTCGCGGGCCGCTACATGATCGTCGACCGGCTGTTCGCAGCTGCCGAGCTGCGGCTTGGCGGACGCAAGGGCCAGGACAAGGTGCGGATCGTCTCGCAGCGTCGGGGGCGGGCATGACTGCGGCCGAACCTGCCCCGCGCGAGGAAGCGCTTTCCGACCCTGCCAGCGCGGTCAAGTTGCGCGGTGATCCGCCGCGCGTGATGCGGCTGTCTCGCAAGGCCATCGGCATTGCTTCGGGCTGCGGCTTCGCGCTGGTCGGTGGCGCACTGATTTATGCGCTCCAGCCTCAGGGGCGCAACGGCGCCGAAGAACTCTACAATACCGAAGGCGTCACCGTGGCCGACAACCTCGCCGGTGCGCCTAAGGACTATGGCCAGGTGCCCAAGCTCGGCCCGCCGCTTCCCGGCGATCTCGGCAGGCCGATCCTTGATGCACAGCGACGCGGCGATGTGGCCGCACTTCCGCCGGTGGGTGCCCCGCAACCGCTCCCGCCCAATCCCGCCGCCAATGCAGCCGAAGCTGCTCGCCAGCGCACCGAGCAGGAACGCGAGTCCGCGCGTGGGAGCCGGTTGTTCTTCGGCGGTGCTGCGCCGGGCGGAGGCGCTGACCTTGCCGGGATACCAGCGATCGCTGAAGCTCCGGAATCGGCTGCCCCGCCTTCAGGGCCGAATACCGAGGCTGACCGGCGGCAAGCGTTCCTCGAACGCGCCAGCGACCGACGCACCGTATCGGGCGAGCGGCTGTCTGGCTTGGCTTCGCCCAACGTGGTGCAGGCGGGGTCAGTGATCCCGGCGGCGCTCATCACCGGCATCCGTTCGGACCTGCCGGGACTGGTCACCGCACAGGTGACCCAGAATGTCTATGACAGCCCGACTGGGCGTATCCTGCTCATCCCGCAGGGCTCGCGGCTGATCGGCGACTATGATGCCGACGTGGCATTCGGACAGAGCCGGGTGCTGCTCGCCTGGAACCGCCTGATCCTCCCCGACGGCCGCTCGATCGTGCTCGAACGCCAGCCCGCCGCCGACCCACGCGGCTTCGCCGGCTTGCAGGATGGCACCGATTATCATTGGGGCGGCGTGCTCAAGGCGGCGTTGGTCTCGACATTGCTCGGGGTGGGCTCCGAGGTAGGTTCGGGCGGCGATGGCGATCTCGCTCGCGCGATCCAACGCGGCACCCAAGACAGCGTCAACCGCGCCGGCGAGCAGATCGTCAGCCGTGAACTCAATGTCCGGCCGACGCTGACCATACGTCCAGGTTTCCCTGTGCGGGTGCTGGTAACGCGCGATCTTGTGCTCGGAGGCGACCGATGACTCGGTTGAAGCTCTCCGACCTTGCCGATGAGAAGCCGGTGCGTCTTACTATCGAAGTCTCGACGCGACTGCACCGTGAGCTTCTCTCCTATGGAGCGGCGCTCAACGGAGGTGATTCAAAAGGTGCGCCTCCGCCCGAACGGCTGATCCCGCCGATGATCGAGCGGTTTATCGCAACCGATCGTAGCTACGCCAAAGGGCGCCGAAAAGCTTACCCTGGATAGCGTTCCTCGATCAGTTTGAAGAACCGTTTGAGTGCGGGGTTGTCGTTGTCCTCACGCCAGTAGAGCGCATAGTCGAGGCGGGCAGGGCCGTTACCATCGTAAATCTCGCGAAAGCGGAGATCCTGCCACGGCACGCCCTGTGAAGCTTCAGAGGCAACTGAGATGAACCGCTTGGCGGCGATCATGCTCAGCACACTTTCCTGGCTGGTGTCCTGGTAAATCACTGCAGGGCGGAAGCCTTGCTCGGTCAGCCGCGCGGATAGGAGGTTGCCGAGAATCGGGCCGATGCCGTTGCTGGAGACCACAAAGACTTCACGCCGCAGATCCTGCCAGTAGATCTTATCCTTCAATGCGAGTTCGCTGTCTTCGAGCAGCGCCACGAACAGGCGTTCTGACCAGAGCGGTTTTGAATGAAGGCCCTCCTCACTCAGCCCGATCGGGGCGACACCCACATCCATGGTCTGAGATTGAAGGCCGTGGATGATCTTTTCTGGGCTGCCTTCGATTCCATCAAATTGAACCTCAGGAAAGCGACCGAGATAGTCGGAGAAGGCCAGCCTGAGGTTACCAGACATTAGCGAGGAGCAATAGCCGACTGCCAATCGGCCCTGGAGCCCATAGCTGACATTGCGTGCAGTGGTCAGCAGGTTCTCGACATCGGTGACGATACGGCGCGCCTGCTCGATGAATACCTTGCCGTTTTCCGTTACCTCGGCGCCGCGCGTTGTCCGCTCGAACAGCTTGATACCAAGCCGGATTTCAAGGTCCTTCACCTTCCGGCTCAGAGTTGACTGCTTCATGTTCAACCTTGCTGCCGCCCGAGCGAAGCTCAGGCTGTCGGCGGTAAGAACCGCATATTGGAGCTGGCGAACTTCTATCAAGCCTAAGTGAACCCTGTTGCAAACATGCCCTGGACTGCAGCGAATCATAGTTATAAGTTACTATCTTATCCTGCATCGCCGGGCTCTCTTGTGCAAGCCCACCAGGAGAAGGTGAGGGAAAAGTCAATCAATATAGAACTTTATTAGGAGCCATTGGCGCACCTGTGCGCCAGAAGAGGGGTTGACGACAGATATCTGCCGGACTAAAGATAGTAATCAATTACCATCTTTGGCCGCAAGCGATGCAACCGAAACATTTGCCAGCAGACGAGAGGCGTGCGGTAACCGTTGAGGCCGTCCTAGAGTTGGCGGCGCACCAGAACCCCAGCGACATTACGACCACGGCAATCGCCAGGCACATGGGTGTTACCCAAGGAGCGCTCTTTCGCCATTTTCCGAGCAAGGAAGCCATTCTTGAATCCGTTATGGATTGGGTTGCGGATCGTTTGCTGGCTCGAATTGACAAGGCTGCGCACGGCGCATCGACCCCCCTCTTGGCGCTCGAGGCGATGTTCATGGCGCACGTTGCATTCTTTGTAGAGCACCCCGGAGTTCCCCGAATGCTATTTGGGGAGTTGCAAAGAGCTGAAATGACCGCGCCTAAGCGCATGGCTCAGAAGATGCTGCATCGGTACCGGGAACGGCTTGTTGCCTTGATCGAGGACGGCAAGTTGAAAGGCCAAGTGTCGTCAAACATCGATACGGCAGCAGTTGGTACACTCTTCATTGGGATGATCCAGGGGCTTGTCATGCAATCGCTCCTTGCTGGCGAGGTTCAGCTTATTCGCAAGGAGGCTCCCGGAGTTTTTTCGTTGTTCCAGCTCGCAATTGAGGCCCGCACATGAATATCACCGGGATGCAGCGCAGAAAGCTTGCGCTCGGCACCGTTGTCGTCGTTCTTGCCCTGCTGCTGGGCTACGTGGCGCTCAGGTCCGGTCCCTTGGCGCCGGTGGCGGTGACCCAGGCCAAGGTGGAATCGCGCGTGCTGCGGCCCGCCCTGTTCGGCATGGGCACGATTGATGCGGAACACGTCTACAAGGTAGGCCCGACCTTTGCCGGGCGGGTGAAGCGGTTGACCGTCCAGGTCGGAGATCTTGTCACGGCAGGGCAGGTGATCGGCGAAATGGACCCGATCGATCTTGACGACAAGCTCAACGCCCAGGCCGCCGCGATCGGCGGTGCCGAAGCTTCATTGCGCGAGGCCAGCGCCCGGCAGGCCCATGCGGCGAACGAGGCGCGGCGCTATGAAGGCCTGCTCGCCGCCCAGGCGACCAGCGAGGAAGTCCTCGCCGCCAAGCGGCAGGAACTGGCCTCCGCACAGGCCGCAGCGGCCAATGCCCGGTCTAATCTGGCGCGGATGCATTCGGACTTTTCCGGCCTGCGCTCGCAGCGCGGCAGCCTGCGCCTGATCGCGCCCGCATCCGGCATCGTGACGCTGCGCCAGGTCGAGCCGGGGGCCTCGGTCGCGGGCGGCCAGGCGGTGGTCGAGATCGTCGACCCGGCCAGCATCTGGATCAATGTCCGGTTTGATCAGGTCTCGTCCGCGGGACTGATGCCCGGCCTGCCTGCGCGCATCGAACTGCGTTCGCGCGAGGGGCAGATGCTGCGCGGCAAGGTGCTGCGCATCGAACCCAAGGCAGACCCCGTTACCGAAGAGACGCTTGGCAAGGTGCTGTTCGATACCCTACCCCAACCGTTGCCCCCGCTTGGCGAATATGCCGAAGTCACGCTCGATCTAGCGCCGCTTGGCAAGGGGCCGGTAATCCCCAATGCCGCCGTGCGCCGTCAGGGCAACACCATCGGCGTGTGGAAGCTGGAGGATGGCGACCGGGTCTTCGTGCCGGTGGTCCTGGGCAAGGCCGACCTCGACGGCAATGTCCAGGTCCTGAAAGGCCTGCGCGAGGGCGACGCGATCATCGTCTACAGCGAGGTTGAGCTTACCGCGAACAGCCGCATCAAGATCGTCGATCGCATCCCGGGGGTTACGCCGTGATCAGCCTGGCCGGGCGCGACATCCTCCACAGTTGGGGGAAGTTCGTCTTCACCGGGGTCGGCCTGGGCCTGCTTATCGGCGTGACGCTGGTCATGGCCGGGGTCTACCGGGGTATGGTCGACGATGGCAAAGCCCTGCTCGACAACAGCGGAGCCGATCTCTGGGTCGTCCAGAAGGACACGCTGGGGCCCTATGCGGAATCGTCGAGCATCAACGACGACCTCTATCGCACGGTCCTTGCCATGCCCGGTGTCGCCCAGGCGGCGAACGTCACCTACCTGACGATGCAGGTGCGAAAAGGGGATGACGACGTTCGCGCGATGGTCGTCGGGATCATACCGGGGGCGGCATGGGGTTCGCCGGGATGGCCCCCCTATCTGGTCGCGGGCCGACAGATCACGCGCGGGCATTACGAGGCGGTGGCCGACATCGCCTCGGGCTTCCGGCTGGACGAGGAGATTACCATCCGCCGCAACCGCTACCGGATCGTCGGGCTGACCCGCCGGATGGTTTCCTCAAGCGGCGATCCGATGGTGTTCATTCCGCTGAAGGACGCACAGGAAGCCCAGTTCCTCAAGGATAACGACGCGATCTGGCAGAATCGGCGGCGGACCGAGGCCAATCCCGCTTTCAACCGGCCCGGCACGCCCGACGTGGTGGAGGCCGTGAACGCCTCGCAGGCCAGCAGCACCTCGGTCAACGCCGTGCTGGTGCGGCTGGCCAGCGGCTCCGATCCCGAGACAGTCGCGGAATCGATCCGTCGGTGGAAACGGCTCACCGTCCACACCCGCGCGGAGATGGAAGGCATCCTCGTCGGCAAGCTGATCGCCACTTCGTCGAAACAGATCGCGATGTTCCTGGTGATCCTGTCGATCGTCAGCGCGGCCATCGTGGCCTTCATCATCTACACCCTGACGATGGACAAGATCCGCGAAATTGCGGTGCTGAAGCTGATCGGGACCCGCAACATGACCATTGCGACGATGATCCTCCAGCAGGCGCTGGCGCTTGGCGTGATCGGCTTTGCCGTCGGCAAGATCACGGCGACCTTCGCCGCGCCCTATTTCCCCAAATACGTCCTGCTGGTGCCGCAGGACGCGGTTCTTGGATTTGTCGCGGTCATGATCATTTGCGCGCTTGCCAGCCTGGTTGCCATCCGCATGGCGCTGAAGGTTGACCCGGCCGAAGCGGTCGGAGGCTGACATGGCATCCAGTGGCATCCGCATCGAAGGATTGCTAAAACGCTACGGCCAGGGCGACACGGCGGTCGATGCGCTCAAGCACGTCGACATGGAGGTCGCCCCCGGCGAAGTGGTCGGCCTGATCGGCCCGTCGGGATCGGGCAAGAGCACGCTGCTCAAATGCCTGGGGGCCGTGATCGACCCCACCGCGGGACGCATGACCCTGGGCGGAGAGGTGATCTACGACGATGGCTGGAAGGTCTCCGATCTACGGGCGTTGCGCCGCGACAAGATCGGCTTCGTTTTCCAAGCGCCCTACCTGATCCCGTTCCTCGATGTCGTCGACAATGTCGCCCTGCTGCCCATGCTGGCTGGGCTTTCCAACGCCGACGCTCGCAGCCGGGCGCTCGAACTGCTGACTGCGCTCGATGTCCAGCACCGCGCGATGGCGATGCCCTCGCAACTGTCGGGCGGGGAGCAGCAACGCGTCGCGATCGCGCGCGGACTGGTCAACCGCCCGCCCGTGATCCTCGCCGACGAACCCACCGCCCCGCTCGATTCCGAGCGAGCCATGGCCGTGATCCGAATCCTGAACGAGATGGCTGCGAAGTATCAGACGGCGATCATCGTCGTCACCCATGACGAGAAGATCATCCCGACCTTCAAGCGAATCTACCACATTCGCGATGGGGTAACGACCGAAGAGGCCGGGGAAGGACGACCCATCTCATGAAACGCGGAACTCTGGCTGTCGGGACGGGACAAGACAGGAGCACAGGACCATGCTGAACGTCACATTTCTTGGAGCGGCGCGGGAAGTCACGGGCTCCTGCTTTCTGGTTGAAGGGCCGAATGCGCGGTTCCTTGTTGATTGCGGAATGGTTCAAGGCGGGCGCGATGCAGCGGAGCGCAACCGCCGCGACTTCCCGTTCGATCCGTCGTCGATCGACTTCGTGCTCCTCACCCATGCACATATCGACCATAGCGGGCTTCTCCCGAAACTGGCGCGCGACGGCTTCACCGGGCCGATCTACACCACCGAGGCGACCGCCGACCTCCTGAAGGTGATGCTGCTGGACAGCGCCCGCATCCACGAGGGCGATGCAGAGCGATCCAGGCGATTCCGGCGCGGTGCTGACAAGGATATTCTGCGCGATCCGCTTTACACCCAGCGAGATGCCCGCACCTCGCTGGAACTGGTCCGAGCCTTTCCCTACGATACCCCGCTAACGCCGGCGAAGGGTGTTTCGGTCAATTTCCGGGATGCCGGCCACATACTCGGCTCGGCAATCATCGAGATCGTCATCAACATGAACGGGGTCACCCGCAAGCTGGTGTTCAGTGGCGACCTGGGGCAACCCGGCCGCCCGATCGTCCGCGAGCCGACCCCGATCGAGGACGCGGACTACGTCTTCATGGAATCGACCTATGGAAACCGCGTCCATGCCAATTTCGGCGACACGCGCGAGCGGCTGATCGAAATCCTCGAAAAAACCCTGCGGACCGGAAACCTGATCATTCCCGCCTTCGCGGTCGGCAGGACGCAGGAAATCATCTATTACATCCACCAGATGGCCTGCGAGGGTTTGGTCGATCACCTCAAGATATTCGTCGACTCGCCGATGGCGACTGCCGTGACGAAGATCTCGCGGTCGCATCTTGAACTGTTCGATGAACAGGCCAGGCAACTTGCCGAATGGCACGCCGGGAACGCATATCCGCCATACCTGCGGTTTACCGAAAGCGTCGAGGAATCGAAGGCACTCAACCAGATCCAGTCGGGCGCGATCATCATTTCGGCCAGCGGGATGTGCGAGGCCGGGCGGATCCGGCACCATCTTCTGCACAACCTTCCGCGCCGCAACTGCGCGGTGCTGATCGCAGGATTCCAGGCAGAGGGCACCCTTGGCCGCAAACTGGTCGAAGGCGCAACCTGGGCCCGCCTGTTCGGCGAAGACGTGCCGGTCCGCGCGCAGATCCACGTCCTTGACGGGCTTTCCGCCCATGCCGACCGGAACGCGCTGCTTGCCTGGGCACGGCATTTCCGCAAGCCACCGCACAAGGCGTTCGTTGTCCACGGCGAAGCAAATGCAGCGCTGGACTTTACCAGCGCGCTCCATGACGAACTGGGCTGGAAGGCCGTGGCACCACTTGCCGGATCGCAATTCCAGCTCGCACCCGGAGGTGAATGATGGACCATCCCCATCATCCCCAGGATGAAGCGGCGCGATGTGCCGCCGTGCTGCACAGTCCTGCCTACCGGCTTGCCTACGAAGACCCCGACTTTCTCGAAGATCCGGACATGCGCCCCGTGCGGCTGCAGATGGAGTTGTTGAAACCGGAAAGATCTCTCGAACGACATGGAATCGCTTCCACGGTGGTCGTCTTTGGCAGTGCCCGCATTCCGTCACCGGAACAGGCAGCGTCGAGCGTCCTGCAATCGACTGGCGGGGCTGATAACGCGGCACTATTGGCCCATTATTATGAAGAAGCTCGTGATTTTGCACGCAAAGTTTCGATGCGCTTCCAGCAAGAAGGAAGGTGCGATTTCGTAGTGGTAACGGGCGGCGGCCCCGGCATCATGGAGGCAGCCAACAGGGGGGCATCGGACGTCGGGATGAGATCAATCGGTCTCAACATAACACTACCGCATGAGCAATACCCGAACCCATATATAACACCGGATCTAGCCTTCCGTTTCAGATACTTCGCCATACGCAAGATGCACTTTATGCTTCGCGCACGCGGGTTGGTCGTTTTCCCTGGAGGATTCGGTACATTCGATGAGCTTTTCGAGGTTTTGACACTTGTTCAAACAGGAAAGATGGAACGAATTCCAATCGTTCTTTTTGGTACTGAGTTTTGGTCGAAGGCAATAAACTTCGATTTTCTTTCCAGTTGCGGTTTTATAAAAAACGATGACCTTTCACTTTTCGTGTTTGCCGATAGTTCTGAAGAAATTATTTCACATCTCGAGGGGTTTTACGGCGGAACCCCGCCCCAGGCCAAGAAGCGATGAAAGCGCCTCAGGTAGGACTTCCGTTATGTCTACTCATGAAAATATGAAGGAATGGAAGGCCGCACCTGCGGCCCGGCGCGTCGTGGCTTTGCGCCTAATCGGAGGACTTGCATTGACCTCCTTGCTGGCTGGATGCGCAACTGGGCCTGATTTTGCGCGGCCGTCTCCGCCAACGGCCGAAGGTTATTCGCCCCATGCAAGTAACGATGTCGTCACTGCCGCCCCTTCAGCGGTTGATGATACCCAGCGCGTTGTTCCAGGACTGCAGGTGGAAGGTGATTGGTGGCGCGAGTTCCGATCGCCGCGTCTGGACGCCTTCATTGCAGATGCCCTTGTGCAGAGCCCCACACTTGCCGCAGCTGAAGCAACGCTGCGCCAGGCCCAAGAGTATCAGCGCGCACGCTCCGGGTCGACTCAATTGCCACAAGCTGAGCTTGGAACAACGGCTCAGCGTCAGAGATTCAATCCGGGGGCCCTGGGCCAGGAGTCGGCCCCTCGTGAATTCAACCTTTACAATACCGGCGTCACGGTTCGTTATAATCTCGACCTGGCTGGAGGCAATCGTCGCGCCATTGAGGCCCTCGGGGCGCGCGCAGACACCAGGAAATTCGAATTACAGGCAGCCCGATTGACGCTTGCTGGCAATATCACGACGGCGGCCATTGCAAGAGCACGTATCGCAGCGCAGATCGAAACCACGGCGCTGCTGCTCGGCAACCTTGAGGAGCAACGTGACATCGCTCGTGAACGGGTCCGCTTGGGCAATGCTGCGCCGGATGAGTTATTGGCCCTGGAAACACAAACGGAGCAGCTAAGGGCAGAGCTTCCTGTGCTCGCGAAGCAGTTAGCCGAAACAGAGCATCTGCTGGCCACGCTGGCCGGCCGCGCCCCCGGACAAGGCGGCATTCCTGGTTTCGAGCTTTCCGAATTCACCTTGCCGCAGGACCTGCCGTTGATCGTACCGTCGGAACTGGTTCGGCAAAGGCCCGACATCCTGGCAGCAGAAGCCACGGTCCATGCAGCAAATGCAGATTACGGGGTCGCAGTCGCCCAAATGTATCCGCAATTGAATTTGAGTGCGACGTTGGGCAGTCAATCGCTGACAACGGATGCTCTTTTTGGTGGTCCATCAATCGTTTGGAGCCTTATCGGGCAGATTACGCAGCCACTTTTCAACCCCGGCCTAAGCCATGAGAAGCGAGCTGCTCTTGCTGCGTTTGATGCGGCTACTGCCAACTACAAGGTTGTCGTATTGAATGGTCTGCGGAACGTGGCTGACGTCCTCGTGGCAGTCAATACCAATGCAAGCACCCTCGCGGCACAGGTAAGGGCCGCTGCCGCTGCGCAGCAGTCGCTAGAAACAATGGAGCGACGTTACAGACTGGGGGCGGCAAGTCATATTCAGGTTTTAATCGCCGCGCACCAAGCGCAACGGGCTAATCTGGCCGTGATCGCGACACGGTCTGAGCGTTTGGCAAATAGCTCTGCGTTCTTTGTGGCAATGGGCGGCGGAGGCGGACCAACATCATCTGAGCAATCGAGATGAACTGGATATGCACCTCATAAGGTATCTCCGGGGACGCCCCTTGACTTGTGTCATACGGGTAATAGTGTTGTCGCTTTTACCGGCGACAACTGCCTATGCAGCTTCGCCTGTCGAGATTCTCATCAGCGAAGTTCGAGAAGAAGGCCAGGAAGGGGCCATTCTCGTCGCTGTGAGCATCCTCAACAGTAGCGACCACTTGGAGACTTTAACACTTCCGAACCGGATTGAAGCGCAAATTGCTCAATCCCGGGCAGCCAGCACCGTGTGGCTGGAGCGTTCCGCAAATACGCCGGAAGAAATTGGCATCCCAGGCGCTGGCTTTTACCGAGCGATCTACATCCTGCGTTCTCCATCCGGCTTGGACATCGGCGGTGCCGCGATTTCGATCCCGTCTTGGAGGACGCGACAAGTTGTGATCGAGCCTGGAAATGTGCCTCAATCGGTGCCGATCCAAGGCGAACCAATTAACCAGGGTTCGCCACCGGAGCCTGAGCAGAATGCGATTGTGCGGTCCCAAGCCAACCGGACGTCAGGCAATGCCTTCCTCACAAATCTCTCGGCGTATGAGCCGGTCTATATCGTTTATGGCCCCGGAACGGATTCCGAGGCACAGATTCAGTTTAGCTTCAAGTATCAGTTATTCGGAACAAGGAATGCCGACAGAGCGCAACAATCTTGGCGCGACGGTCTGCATTTCGCCTATACACAGCGTATGTATTGGGACCTTGGCGCGCAGTCCTCACCCTTTCGAAATATAGATTTCCAGCCGGAACTTTTCTACCTCGCGCCCACTAGGTCGCTGTCGAACAGCATCACGCTTTCAGGCCAGGTTGGAGTGCGCCATGAGTCGAACGGACGCGCCGGTGAGGATTCACGCAGCCTCAACACGCTGTACGTCGCACCCATGGCCACACTACCACTTGGGAACCACTATCACCTGTCCGTTGCACCGCGAGTGGCAGTGTACGTCGGAGACCTGTCGGACAATCCAGATATCCGGCATTATCGAGGTAATCTGTCTCTCGTTATGGAAATCGGAAAGGACGATGGACTTCGCCTCTCCACGAGTACCCGGTTCAATTTTTCGAGCGGCAGGGGTGCATTCAACGCGGAATTCTCTTATCCTTTGCAGCGGGTTTTTGGTGGCGGACCGAATTTCTACCTCTTCGGTCAGAGTTTTCTTGGCTATGGTGAGAACCTGCTCGACTATGATCGCCGTTCAACACGATTCCGATTCGGAATTGCAATTGTTCGTTGAAGTGCCAAGCGAGAATATCAGTGCTCAAAGGTAATTGTAGCCCAACAGCATAACCGGGTGACATTCGCGTGCGTATCAAGATAAATAACGGTCGATTTTCATGACGGGAGCAGGCAGGATGAAGGGTTTCGTCGACAACATCGAAGCACTGACGGAAGAAAACAACGATTTCCGTCGCGTGCTGTACACCGGGCATAACCTGCAGCTTGTCCTCATGCGATTGAGCCGGGTGACGAAATCGGCGAGGAAGTCCACGACGACCGGGACCAGTTCTTCCGCATCGAAGGCGGCGAAGGCGAAATCTGGATCGATGGTGTATGCAACAAGGTCGAGGCGGACGATGGAATCATCGTGCCCCAGGACGCGCGCCACAATGTGATCAGCACGGGCAAAGAGCCGCTGCGCCTCTATACCATCTATGGCCCGCCCGAACATCTGGACGGCACCGTTCACAAGACCTGCGCTGATTCAGCTGCCGACTATGAGCATTTTGACGGCCGGACGACCGAGTAGGACTTGTGGCGATCAAGGCACTCCCGGCTTCTTGCTGAAGGGGGCTGCCTGCTGGACTGCGGGAGGCAAGTCTCCCGACCCGGCCACAGGGATGCCGGGGTAGTTGAGCACGGCGTTTTCCGCTCGCGGCAGCGACTTGATCAACGTCGCGATTTCTTGAGAAGGGCAAGAATGTCCTTCAATGCCGCCGGACTGTCGCACTTCCCTTTCCAGCTTCTCAGGAACAGGTCTGCCCACTGGCGATCACGGGTCGAAGCGAATACGGCATCCGCCAATTGCTTGTGCAGACCAGCCAGAACTTCGGCTGCAGCCAATCGGGCCTCGCGGGCAGTAATCGCACGCCGCAACTCCGAACGAGCCGCAGCGAGGTTCTGATCACTCTTGCTCGCCCAGTCGCGAAAGCTTGCACCGGCCGCTACGGTAAATCCATTGAGCCACGCCTGCGCTTCCTCGGCAAGGCCTTCCTCGGCCAACTCGCAGATGATGCGCCGACGTTCGGCAGCGGCTTCCGTCAGCTTGCGGGCAGCCTCAGCCTCTCGACCCTGTTTTTCGGCAAGACGCTGATCATAAAGCGGTTGAAGTCGTAGCCCGCAGAAGTCATCAACGAGGCAGTTTTCATAGCGGGCCTCGGCCATCCTGAGCAGCCGATCGACACGCTCGATCAGGAGGCGATAGGCATCGCCCCCTTCTGCCGCGAGCGCCGCTGGCGATCGGCCCCCGGCATTGAATTTGTTCAGCCAGCGATCGGTCACGTCGTCAGTGTTGGGAGCATTGGCTGCCTGGAGGATGCGGGCCAGCTTCTGTCGCAATTCCTGGCGGCGATAGATGTGGCCATGCACTTCCGGTTCGACGCAGAAGGCCTCTTCGTCCCTGTCCCAGTAAAGCAGGCCGGGCTCGCCGGAGAGATGAGCAAGGTAGTAATGGACGGCGTGATCCGGATTGCCAAACGAGGTCGCCGAGTAACCCGCGGCTTCCAGCGTCTTTGGACGATATGCGCTAAGGTCTGATCTCATCATGGCCTGCGGGAGGCGGTTGGCCAATGCCTGATGATCCGGCCAGTCCCCCCTGACCTTCAGGCGCGATCCCGGCGTAAATTGCTTGGAAGGTCGGATGATATAAGTGTCGAGCACCGCGGCCTGCCAGACCGGCAGGCCGACTCCGAACCAATGTGCACACTCGACCGGCACCCCGATGAAATCGAGAAAACCGGCGTCTTGGACTGACCGGAGCGCCACTGCATGAGCAGCCTGGTCGTAGGGGAGCCGCACCTTCTTCTCGATGTGATATCGAAGGCGGCGTCCGCGCTCCTTGCTCTGCTCTTCCACGCGCTCATCAAGCTGGCTTTGCCGGGCGGCCCGCTCCGGGTGGTGTACCCATGCGCGAGCGGCGCCATGCAGGATTGCCGCGTCCAGTTCATCGGCATTGATCTGGATTGAGCGGATGGAGTTCAGGTCGACCTCGATCATCGGCAGAGGGGTGGCAGCCACCTTGGCCTGCTTTTCCTCGTCGACTGCATGGGAAACCTTGAATTCAATGGCGAAGGCCTGACCCGCGACCATGACGGTCGCATCGGGACGGAAAGAAAATTGATCTGCCTCGACCGCCACAGCGTCGAGCTTGAACCGTCCCCCTTCAATGACGACTTCTTGCAAGCCCGCCTGACTCAGAACGAGGGGAGTGAACGTGAATTCGCGCACCTGCGCCAAGAGCGCCTTGGCATAGAGGTGCAGAGCGGTTTCGCCGGTACATTTGCTGTCTGGGCGATGCGCAAAATGGGTGCGTGCCCGGCGCGATTGCCGGAGGAGCAGCGCTTCTTTGCACTCCAGGCAATGAAAGGGACCAAATGTGCGGTCCGGCACCCGGTCGATGTGGCGGGTCACACCGTCACCGCACCGGGCGGCGGGTACTTTCAGTCCGGACCTGTCGCTCCGGGCACGAAAGGTCGATGGGCAAGGAGGGCGAGGCTCGGACGTAGGATTTCAGTCCTTTGATCTATGCAGCTTCAACCGCATGGGCCTCAAAAGCGACGCCAAGGCGTTTGCGCATCGCGCCAAAAATGGCCGCAAGATTATCCATGCTCGGATTGCCGTTTTCCGAGAGCATCCGGTGCAGGCTCTTGCTGGGATGCTTGGTTTCAGCGGCAAGGCCCTCGAAGCCGACCGAGGCATTCACCAAGTCGCGCAGGATGAGGCGTGCGACATGAGTCTCACCATTGAGGAAAGCGGTCGCGGCTTCGTCGAGCATGGCCTTGGCGAATGCGGGATCGCGCGCGGCGCGTTCCTTTACCGTCTCCTTGAAATCGCGTGTCAGAGCCACGTTGCCTAGTTCCTTGCCTTCTTCGCCTTGGCCTTCCGGCCCTTGTACTCGTCAAGCAGCGCACTTGCCTGCCTGATATCCGACTGCTGCCGTTTCTTGGTTCCTCCAACAAACAGGATGACAAGCTGATCGCCGTCCTGGGTCAGATAGAGCCGGTATCCCGGACCCCAATCGATCCGGTATTCTCCAAGCCCGCCGCCGATCCATTTGACGTTCGACAGGTTGCCCAGTTCCATCCGGACGATGGCAGTCGCCACCTTGGCTGCGGCCTGGACATCGAGATCATCGAACCAGCCCCGAAACGGGCAGGTGCCATCGTCGCGGACATACTCCTCAACAATCACATTGCACCGCCATTAGTAACATATTCGTTACCATCTGTCTAGGCTGCATTGGATGCGTCTTGCGGAGCGCTGTGCTGCTCGACGAGGGCGATCACGGCTTCGCGGAGCTTTCTGCCGCTGGTGTCGTCCTTGCCGAACCGGGCCTTCAGTGCCTGAAGCAGCTTCTGGTCTTCCAACGTCAACGGCCCGGTTTGCGCGGCACTGGGTAATAAAGCAGCAGCGATCTTCTTGCTGACGCGATTGGCGGCCTTGCGTGACGGCTCGTGCTGGATGTGGGCATAGATCGCGGTCGAGCGAGGATTGGAGTGGCCGAGGATCGCACCGGTGAGCGCGATCGCTTCCCCCGTCGAAATCGCGGTCGATCCGATTGTGTGGCGCAAGGTGTGCGGGGTAACGCCGGGCAATGCCGCCTTCCGGATGGCCCGTGCCCAAGGGGTCTTCGTTCCCTGAAAATGACCTTCGCCGCTATCGGCAGGAAAGACGAACTCGCAATGGTTGTCCCGCTCGATCTGTTGGAGCAGGGTCAGGGCCGCTGTCCCCAGGGGACGCACCGACTGCCCGGTTTTACTGTCCTCCAGCACGAGCAGGCCGTTGTCGAAGTCGATCTCGTCCCATTTGAGCCCGGCGATCTCGTTGCGACGGCAGCCGGTCAGCGCCCAGAGCCTGGCGATGTTGATCGCCTTGATGTTGGTGCCTTCGCTTTCGAGCTGGTCGAGTGCGCTGCCAAGCCGTCCGACCTCTTCGAGTGTGAGGAAGCGGGTCTTCTGGCCATCGGTCTTGCGCACGGCGGCGTTCTCGACCGGATTGCGTTCGACGATCTCGCTGCGCTTGGCGAAGCTGAACACTGCCGAGAGGTCGCGCACGACCTTGCGGGAAGCGCCCGGACCACCCTTGACGATGATGCGCTTGCGCGGGCCGATCTTCTCATTCTTCGCGGTCTTGCCGGCCAGCACGTCAGCCGCGAACCGTTCGATATCTCCGCTCGTCACATCCTTCGCGCGGCGATTGCCGAGAAGGGGGACCACGTGATGGCGAAGCCGGGCCAGGGTATAAGCTTTGGTCAGCGGCTTCATAGGCTCGCCGATCCGCTTGCCGCGCTGAACCACGCATCCATGGGTCTCATAGAAGTCGATCAGCGCGGCCATGGTCATCTCGCGCCGACGGGCGGCCAGGTCGCCAGCGGGATCAGCACCGGCGGCCACGCTGCCGAGAATGGCCTTTGCCTTCTTGCGAGCCTCCTCGGGGGTCAGGGTGCCATACCGCCCGACAGTCTGGATCCGCTGCGGTGCGTTTCGTCCGCCACCGTTCACACGGTACTTGGTGACGAAGGTCTTGATCCCGGATGGCTCGATCCTGAGGCCGAAACCTCTGAGGTCGCTGTCCCAGATGTGATAGCGTTTGTCGGTCGGGTGAGCGGCGTCCACCGTTCGCTTGGTCAGGGAAAGTTGGCTTCGGACACCCATGGCAATGCTCGCTCTCAGTATACCACCAGTATACCACCAGTATACCACCGTGAGGGCGGTTCGTGGCGTAGACAAACTTGCGCACGGACCGTGAAAGTGTCAATAAACCAAGGGTTTTGTAGGGCTCTGGCGTAGGATCAGAAAGTCGCTTCAGGGCAATTTGAAATCTTGCCAAGGTTGGGGTCGAGGGTTCGAATCCCTTCGCCCGCTCCAG
>NZ_DATJDJ010000184.1:0-52826 GCF_035497515.1 Pararhizobium sp.
GATGATACCACTGTCGCGAAGTGCCGTTTGTCGTCAACGGTTTGAGCGCTCCGGAGAGGGCGTCGTCGACGGCCTTGACGACGATATCGGTGGAGGCCGCCGTCTGCAGCAGCGGATAGGTGTGCATCGTGTCGCTTTTCGACGGTTTCATGCGTGTCTGATAGAGAATGCCGCCGGTATCCACGCCGGCATCGACGAGATGCACGGTCGCGCCGAAATTCTCTTCGTCGTCCTCGACCCGCGCCCAGTAACCACCCATCAGGCCGCGATATTGCGGGTTGATGCCGGCATGGAAATTGATGACGGGGCAGGGCATGGCGGCCAGTGTCGCCGGCGACAACATGCGGCAACTGACGAGAAGGATGACGGACGGCAGGAGGGCGTGAATGTGCCGGATCGCCTGCTGGCTGTTGATCGATTCGATGGATGTCGTCGGGATTGACGGGGCGATGCGGTCGCTCACGCCGTAGTCGCGGATGATGTCGTCGGCGCGTTGCTCTGTAAACCGCTTGCCCAGCCGTGAGGCGATCATCGTCGCCAATTGCCCGATGGCGGTGATCCAGCCGAGCTTGCGGGCGCGTCGCTTGACGAAGGTGGCTTTGGATTCCTGCTGTTCCTGCAACACGGCGACGTCGCCAAAGCGCGCTGCCACGGCATTGATGAGGATCTGCGGATTTCTGCCGCCGGCGGTGACGACGAGGATTATTTTGTTGGCGGCTGGCGTCATGCTCGACACTGTTCCGGCCCTAGAAAATAAAGGTCAGGAGCGCGCCGGCGGCCAGCACCACTGCGCCTGCGACGGCAAGCGAGACGATACCGATCAGGGCGCCGGCAGCAAGACCCAATCCGTCCCGCTCCGTATGGGCAAAGCCGATGACGGCGAGTGCGAAAGCGGGCAGCCAGTTGCCGAAAGGAATTGGCAGGAAGATGACGATGGCGAGGATCAGCGCAAGGAGCCCGACCAGGCGTTCGGCAAGCCGGCTGCCAAGAAACCAGGCACGGGGCCGGACCAGCGTTTCGGCACGCTGGAGCCAGGGCGAGATGCGGTTGACGAAAACGAAGAATGTGGCGTTTTCGAAGGCGTAGTCGCCCATGCGCCTGGGCAGCCAGATGCGGGGGCGGCGCGAGGCGAACATCTGCCAGGCAACGAAGATCAGTGGCAGGCCAAGGATGAAGGTGGCGCCCGGCGGCAGCGGAATGAGATTGGGCAGGGCGAAGACGACGAGAAAGGCGCCGAAGGAGCGGTCCTCCATGGCGACGGCGAGATCGCGGAGCGTGATTTTCGGACCGGCATTAAGGGCGAGGTTGCGCAGAAGCTGTGAAAGCTGCTGCGGATGCGCGTGTGCCGCCGTTGCCGGTGAAATCCCCGCCGCGAAAGTGTCCGTCATCCCCGTCGTCCTTTTGTTATGTTTGTAGGACGGAGTGTGGGGCTGAGCCCTTACGATGGGCTTAATCAAATGCGCCTGTCGGAGCAAACTGGGCTCAAGGCTAACAGATCGTTGCTTGCGGCCGACTACGCCTGCAGCAGCGCCGGTGTCAGATCGCCATAGCCGGTGAAACGGTATTGGTATTCAAGACCAAGCGTTTGCGCCGCCTTCTTCGCTTTTTCCTGCAGCTTTTCATCCTCGACCTGCGAGAGATAAACGAGCTTTTTGTAATGGCCGAAATACATGTCACGCAGTTCCGGATGCCTGTCGAGGCCGAGCGGTTCGATCACGAAGGCCTCGAATTGGCGGGCGAGGAAGTCGGTCAGGAAAAACGAGGTGAAATCGTCGTCCCAGCCGGCCTGGAAGGCATCGTTGCCGGCGAAGAAGGAAAAACAGTGCGGCCCGGCGATCCGTTCCACCTTTTCCTCTTCACAGAGCTTGTCGAGCAGGCCGCCGGTGCCGCAATCGGCATAGGCGACGAAGATGCGGCCAAATCCTTCGGCGCGGGCCTTGTCGATCGCCGCCTTCAGGCCAGGCGTGATCTTGTCCGGCGTGTTGTGCCAGATGGCGGGAAGACAGGTCAGGTCGATGTGGCCGAGCTTGTTGACCTCACAGACGGCAAGGATTTCGCGGGCGATGGCGCCACAACCGATGATGTGAACTTTTTCTGCTTTCGCGCGTTCCATAGCCGAAGATCTTTCTTCCACGTCAATCTACCCGTCAAAAGTGTAAGGAATCCAGTCCATGACAGCAAAGACAATCGCCACGATCGGTATCGTTCTGTTCTCGATCACGACACTCGCCTCTTGCGGCAACACCATTCGCGGCATGGGCCAGGATGCAGCCAACACGGTGGACGCAACGCAGGATGCCGGCCGCAAGGTCGATCGCGCCGCCAACTGACGGCTTTTCCAACATATAAGAAAACCGGCCCCGCGTTTCATCAGCGCAGCCGGTTTTCTATGCCCAAATTCGTTGGATCAGGCGCCGGACAGCTGGTTGTGCTTGCGCGTCATGTATTCCTTGGCCGTTTCAACGGCTACGGCGGCGTCGCGGCAATAGGCGTCGGCACCGACGGCCTTGCCGAACTCCTCATTCAGGGGCGCGCCGCCAACCAGAACGATATAGTCGTCGCGCATGCCCTTCTCTTTCATCGTGTCGATCACGACCTTCATGTAAGGCATGGTTGTCGTCAGAAGCGCGGACATGCCGAGGATATCGGGCTTTTCGCGTTCGATGGCGTCCAGATAGTTTTCGACCGGGTTGTTGATACCCAGATCGATGACGTCGAAACCGGCGCCTTCCATCATCATGCCGACGAGGTTCTTGCCGATGTCATGGATGTCGCCCTTGACGGTGCCGATCACGACCTTGCCCTGCTTCGGCGCGCCGGTGGCGGCAAGCAGCGGCCGCAGGATGGACATGCCAGCCTTCATCGCGTTGGCGGAGAGAAGAACTTCCGGAACGAACAGGATGCCATCGCGGAAATCGACGCCGACGATGCGCATGCCCTCGACCAGCGCCTGTGTCAGCACGTCGTACGGTGCCCAGCCACGCTTCAAGAGGATGTTCGTGCCATCCTCGATCTCTTCCTTCAAGCCGTCATAGAGGTCGTCGTGCATCTGCTGCACGAGCTCGTCGTCGGAAAGATCCTCGAGAATGATTTCGTCGTCTGCCATGATAGGTTTCCTCGGTTCCAGGCGGTGTCAGGTCTATGCCTCCCGACGCACGCACTATACTTAGCTTTGTTGTTTCCAAAAGCTCTTTTCGAAAGCGACGTCGCATGCGATGAAAAACGACGGTCATGCGATCGCGCCAAGTGGTCTTACAGCGCCGTGCGTCAAATATGACGCGCGAAGGTCGCTGTAACGCTCTAGTTATGCAGTAGCAAAAACAATAGATTATATGCCGTTCCGGGACGAAGATATGCTATCGGGTCGGCGTGGAACAGGGAGCGCGCCGATGAGCGTCGCGGGCGGAACATTGCGTTGGCGTCGCATGAAGGCAATCGTGTTCGAGTTGCGCCACCCGTTGGCGCATTGAGAACCGTTCGGATGCGAAGGCTTGCTAGCATAGGTCCAGCATTGCGCAGACGAGGCGCGGGAGAGGATAAGACATGACTGAGTTGACGGAACAGACGGAAGAGACCGGTGGCCGCCGTTCGCGTGGCGAAGGCCGGGGCGCCGCTGCACGGCGCGCCTCACGCACCGGTGGCGGTGCTGCACCTTCCTTGCCCAATATCACCCGCAGGATTCGCGAATATGAAGTGCTGGACGAGGAAGGCCTGGCGCTGATCGAGGCCAATGCCGACATCATCCTGGAAGAAATCGGCATCGAGTTCCGCGACGACG
Source organism: Pararhizobium sp. (assembly GCF_035497515.1). Lineage (GTDB taxonomy): Bacteria > Pseudomonadota > Alphaproteobacteria > Rhizobiales > Rhizobiaceae > Pararhizobium. Next base: position 3,779 of record NZ_DATJDJ010000184.1, read on the forward strand.
CCGAAGCACTGGAACTATGGAAGCAGGCGGGCGCCGACGTGCGCGGCCAGCGCGTGCATTTTCCCAAGGGTCTCTGCCGTGAACTGCTGAAGACCGCGCCGAAGGAATTCACCTGGCATGCGCGCAATCCCGAGCGCAATGTCCATATCGGCGGAAAGGCAACCGTGTTTGCGCCGGTCTATGGCCCTCCCTTCGTGCGTGACCTCGAAGGCGTGCGCCGCTATGCGACGATCGAGGATTTTCGCAATTTCGTGAAACTCGCCTATATGGCGCCGTCGATGCATTCGTCTGGCGGCACGGTCTGCGAACCGGTCGATGTGCCGGTCAACAAGCGCCATCTCGACATGGTCTACAGCCACATCAAATATTCCGACAAGCCGTTCATGGGCTCGGTCACCGCGCCCGAGCGTGCCGAAGACACGATCGCCATGGCCAAGCTCGTCTTCGGCGATGATTTCGTCGAAAACAACTGCGTGACGCTGAACCTGATCAACGCCAATTCGCCGATGGTGTTTGACGAGACCATGCTCGGCGCGCTGAAGGTCTATGCCCGCCACAACCAGGCCTGCGTGGTGTCTCCCTTTATCCTGTCCGGCGCCATGAGCCCGGTGACGGTCACCGGCACGCTGACGCAGATCCTCGCTGAAGTGCTCGCCGGTGCGTCCTTTACCCAGCTCATCCGCAAGGGCGCACCCGTCCTGTTCGGTACGTTCGCCGCCTCGATCTCGATGCAGTCGGGTGCTCCGACTTTCGGGACACCGGAGCCGTCGCTGGTGTCCTACGGTGCGGCCCAGCTTGCCCGCCGTCTCGGCCTGCCGTTCCGTACCGGTGGTTCGCTCTGTGGCTCCAAGGTTCCGGATGCGCAGGCAGCCCATGAATCGGCCAACACGCTGAACATGACGCTGCTCGCCGGCACCAATTTTGTCCTGCACGCCGCCGGCTGGCTGGAGGGCGGTCTGGTATCGTCCTACGAAAAGTTCATGATCGACCAGGATCAACTCGGCATGATGCAGAAAATGGCTGAAGGCATCGATCTCTCGGAAAGCGCCCAGGCGCTTGACGCGATCCGTGAAGTCGGCCCTGGCAGCCATTATCTCGGCTGCGCCCATACCCAGGCGAACTTCCAGACAGCCTTCTATCGTTCGGCTCTCGCCGACAACAATTCCTTCGAACAATGGGAAATCGAAGGTGAAAAGCGTGTCGAGCAGCGTGCCAACGCGCTGGCCCGCAGCTGGCTCGAACATTACGAGCGCCCGCCGCTCGACGCCGCCATTGACGCTGCCCTTCTCGACTTCATCGCCAGGAAGAAGGATTCGATGCCCGACGCCTTCACTTGAAGAGAGCCCGAACAAGCCAGGGAGCAAGGCGGAGCGGCGCAGGTAGCAGACTTCATCCAGAAGGAAGTCTGGCGCCCACATTATGACAGGCAGGGACCGAAACCAAAATGACCGGTCCCGTGGCATCCCATTTCGATGTCTTGAATGAACTTCGTGCCGCGCTTGCGCCGCACGGAGTTTTTTTGCGCGGTGTCGTCAATTTTTCGGAAGGTGATGTCGCGCCATTGTTGCGGGACGGGACCTCTGCCGGCAGCGTCGTATTGCTGGGGAATGTCGGCGGCTCGATCTGGCCGGCGTTTGACCGCTGGCGGGCAGTCATGCCGGACAGGGGTGGCGACAATCCACTCGATGACTGGTCGAAGGCGGTGATCGAGCCGGTCGCACATCTGTTCGGTGCGACGGCCTATTTCCCGTCCGATCCGCCCTGGCAGCCGTTCCAGCAATGGGCGATGCGGGCCGAAGGACTGAAAGCCTCGCCGCTCGGCATTCTTATCCACCCGGTCTATGGGCTCTGGCACGGCTATCGCGGCGCGCTGGGCTTTGACCGTCCTCTGGACGCGCACTCGCCGTTGTCGGGTCGCCATCCCTGTGATCACTGTCCGGACAAGCCCTGTCTCTCGACGTGTCCCGCCGAGGCCGTCCCATCGTCCGGATTCCAGTTGAGGTCCTGCCGCACGCATCTGAAAACCAAGGCCGGACAAGCGGGCTGCATGCAAGGCGGCTGTCTGGCTCGGAATGCCTGTCCTGTCGGTATCGATTATCGCTATTCGGCAGAGCAACTGCGCTTTCATATGGCTGCCCTGACTTTGTAGATTTTCCGCCCCGATTTCGCTTTTGTCGCATGACAAATCGAGGGAAATTGGAGAAGGGTGGACTATGTTTCGTTCCCTGTGCATCGGGCTGGCCATGGCTGCATTTCTACCCTTCGCTGACTCGGCCGTTGCCGCCTGCCGCAGGGTGACGCATCTGACTCAGGATTATGCTGTCTGCGGCTTCGATCCCGCGACGAGCGATATCCGCATCCACCACCGCGGCCGTGACGGGTTGCCCTATGGCGGTTTCGAAAATCTCGCACGGGATCTTCGGCAGGAGGGGGAATATCTGGAATTCGCCATGAACGGCGGCATGTACGAATCCGATCTGACTTCGGTCGGCCTGTTGGTGACGGATGGCGTCGAGCGCAAGCCGATCGACCGGGGGCACAGCTGGGGCAATTTCTACCTGAAGCCCAATGGCGTATTTTTTCTGAAAGGAGACCGGGCGGGCGTGCTGGAAACCGAAGCCTATATGGATGCCGATCCGCATCCGGATTTCGCCACGCAATCAGGGCCGATGCTGGTCATCGACGGCGCCCTTCATCCGGCCTTCCTGCCGCAGAGCGACAGCCTGCAGATACGAAACGGCGTCGGGGTGGATAGCGCTGGCAAGGTCGCCTTCGTCATTTCGCTGGAGCCGGTTCGCTTCCATGATTTCGCGACCCTGTTCCGCGATCAGCTCGATTGCGCCAATGCACTCTTTCTCGATGGCTCGATTTCCAGCCTGTTTGCGCCGGGGCTCGATCGTTATGACAGCATCCATCCGATGGGGGCGATCATCGCGGTGACTCGGAAAATGCCGGGCTTCCAAAAATAATTTCAAACCCGGCCCAAGGATCGGGCGGGACCGAACGTCTTAATATCAGTTGCAATCAATCCGGGCGGAAGACTTGGACGAGGATCTGATCGACAAAGCGCAGCGAGGCGACCGAAACGCCTTCGGACTGCTGATGGAGCGTCACTATGATTTCGTGCATGCCGTCGCCTGGCGTTGGTCCGGCAATGTCAGCGATGCGGAAGATATCGCCCAGACGGTCTGCCTCAAGCTCGCCAGCGCCATTCGCGGGTTTCGCGGCACCAGCCGGTTTCGCACCTGGCTCTATACGCTGACCTTGAATGCGGCCCGCGATCACCAGCGCAGCCGGTCGCGGGAGCGGCGAAACGCCGCAAACTTTCTCGCCGACCCGACAAGCGGCGCCGCCAACGACAATCACGACCAGACGGAGGCGCTCTGGGAGGCGGTTCGGCAATTGCCGGACAAGCAGGGCGACGCGGTGCTGCTCGTCTACGGCGAGGGGCTATCCCATTCCGCGGCGGCCGATGTGATGGGATGTTCGGAGGCGACCGTGTCCTGGCATGTGCATGAAGCCCGCAAACGCTTGAAAATCCTGCTTGGCAGGGAGACGATGTGATGACCGACGATCTGAACAGACTTGGCAGCATGACCCCGCCGGCACCGTCGCAGGCCGCACGCGAACGCGCCATGGCGCTTGCCATGCAGGCTTTCGACGATGCCGAAAATAATTCCAAGGCCACCCAAGGAACCGCCGGCGCCCGACGTCAAAGCTCCATAATCAACTGGCTATGGAGCCCCGTCATGAACAGGAAATTTCTCGCAGGTTCGGCACTTGCCACCCTTCTCGTCGTTCCCGCCGCCTTCCTCACGCTCGAACTGACGCGAGGCGGGTTGCCAGTCGATACGGGGGGGCAGCAGATTGAGGTCGCCGGCAAGGACGGGCCGAAGGTGGCAAAGAAGGAAGATCTGTCGAAGCCGAAGGCCGATACGGTGGCCGACAACAAGACCGTCGCGCAGCCATCCGGCGGGCTTGCCCAAGGTGCGGATTCGCAAGCGCTACCAGAGCCGACAGCTCACGTCAGGACGGATGGCGGCGCCGCATCGAGCAAGGCGGCGCCAGGAATGGCGCAACAGGAATCGGAAGCAGACGAAGCAGCGAGCCCCGCGCGGCGGATGCAATTTGTCGCGCCGCCTTCCACTGTCGCAACGGAATCGCTGGTTGGCGGCTCGGTCGCCGAGATCATGCCGTCACCAATCCCGATGCCGCAGGACACGATCGCCCAGCCGGAAGAAAATCGTGACCGGTTCACCTCCGCCGACACGAACCCGGTCAAATCGGTCGCCACCGATCCGGTCTCCACATTCTCGGCCGATGTCGACACGGCGTCCTATTCGTTCGTGCGCAAGTCGCTGATGGCGGGGCGGATGCCGGATCGCGATAGCGTGCGCGTCGAGGAGATGATCAATTATTTTCCCTATGACTGGGCGGGGTCGGAGAGCAAGGAACAGCCGTTCAAGGCGACGGTCACCGTCCTGCCGACGCCGTGGAATGCCCATACGCGGCTGATGCATGTGGGGATCAAGGGCTACGACGTTGCGCCGGCGACGGCGCCGCGCGCCAATCTCGTCTTCCTGATCGATGTTTCCGGCTCGATGGACGAGCAGGACAAGTTGCCGCTCCTCAAAAGCGCCTTCCGCCTTCTGGTCGAAAAGCTGAAGCCGGAGGACACCGTTTCCATCGTTACCTATGCGGGTGATGCCGGGGTCGTGCTGGAGCCGACGGCGATCAAGGACAAGGCGAAGATCCTGTCGGCGATCGACACGCTGCAGCCGGGCGGATCGACCGCCGGGGCGCAGGGGCTGGAAGCTGCCTATGATCTCGCCCAGCGCGCTTTCGTCAAGGGCGGCATCAACCGGGTGATGCTGGCGACCGACGGCGATTTCAACGTCGGCCCGTCGAGCGACGAGGAATTGAAGACCACGATCGAGGCGAAGCGCAAGAGCGGCATCTTCCTCTCCGTGCTCGGTTTCGGCCGGGGCAACTACAACGACGCGCTGATGCAGACACTGGCGCAGAACGGCAATGGCACGGCCGCCTATATCGACACGCTGGCCGAGGCGCAGAAATCGCTGGTGGAAGAGGCGGGCTCGGCGCTCTTCCCGATCGCCAAGGACGTCAAGTTCCAGGTCGAGTTCAATCCGCAGCAGGTCGCCGAATACCGGCTGATCGGCTACGAGACCCGGGCTCTGAAACGGCAAGATTTCAACAATGACAAGGTGGATGCCGGCGATATCGGCTCCGGCCACCGGGTCACCGCGATCTACGAGATCACCCCGAAGGGCAGCCCCGCCGTTCTCAACGACGATCTTCGTTACGGCAAGAAGCCGGCTGAGGCTGCGGACACACCGGCCGCCGCCAACGGCGAATTCGCTTTCCTGAAGATCCGTTACAAGCAGCCGGATAGCGATACCAGCAAGCTGATCACGACACCGGTGACCGAGACCAATGCCCTGCCATCGCTTGACGCGGCAAGCCAGGACATCCGCTTCTCGGTCGCAGTCGCCGCCTTCGGGCAGAAGCTGCGCGGCACGGATGCGGCTTCAGCCTATCCCTACGGCTCGATCCTCGATCTTGCATCTGGCGCGCGCGGTGAGGATGCCTATGGCTATCGCGCGGAATTCCTGAACTTGGTCCGTCTCGCCAAGAGCCTTGGCGGCGAATAGGCGCGGTCGTCCTCAAAACGAAACGCCCTCCGTGAAAGTGAACGGAGAGCGTTTCGTTTGTCGCAGAATATCGTGGGTCAGGCCTTCGGATAGGCCTTTTCCAGTCCGCCGGACCGCACGAGCCCGGCCCGGAAGGCTGCGTAAGCCGCATGCTGACCGGATTTCGCGGCTTCCATCAGCCGGATCTGCAGGCGGGCAGGGGCATTGGCGCCCAGCCATTCGCCAAGCTTCTCCAGCTTCAGCGAGTTGAGCAGGCGAGACGCCGCGGCGAGGTCGAGGTGACGGTAAAGGCCCTCGACCAGATTTTCATCCTGTGCGGCGTTTTCCATCAGCAGAAGCAGGTAGGATCGCTCGCTCTCGCCGAGTGTCGACAGCCTGGCTGCGACCGAATCGCGGTCCGGGAATGTGGCGCCGTTCATGAGTGCTCCTTTGTCCTTCGCGGCGGGCGGATGGGACCGAAATGCCGGACTTCACCCACACCATTTGTGTCAGTCCTGTAAGAGACGATGCTGGAGCAAAACTGGCGTGGGGCCCTTCAACGGCCTGGAACAGGCCTTGCTGTATTGGGTCTCGGTTTATGCATGAACGGCTGGAAGCAAGAAGCTTCCAGCCGTTCATCTTATCCGGATGTCTCATTCTCGCTCGTCAGCGACGGCGGCTGCCACGTTCGCGGGCCGGTGCCGAGGGGCCTTCATTGGCGGTCTTGTTGCGCATCGGGCCAATGCGCTGGATGATTGTTTCGACCGACGGACGTTCGCCCGGCGTATAGGTGTCGAGTGCCACGCGCATCGCGGCCAGATGCTCGCACGACGTTCCGCAGCAGCCACCGATGATCTTGGCGCCGGCATCGCGGGCAAGGCGGGCATAGTCGGCCATCAGCGGCGGTGTGCCGGAATAATAGATTTCCGAGCCGCGGAATTCCGGAATGCCGCAATTGCCCTTGACGATGATGGCTGCCGACGGATTGGCGGCGGTCATGTCAAGCAGCGAGGAGAGGATGTCGGAAGCGCCGACGCCGCAATTGGCACCGGTCGCGACAGGGCCGTCGCCGATGTCCTGGCCGACGGCGAACATGTCCTTCGGGTGCAGGCCCATCATGGTCTTGCCGGCCGTGTCGAAGGAGCCGGTATAGACGTAGGGCAGGCCGACTTTCACCGCTGCTTCCGCCGCAGCCCGGATTTCATCGGGGGCCGACATGGTTTCGATCCAGGCAACTTCCGCGCCGCCATCCTTCAGGCCTTCGATCTGTTCGACGAAGGCGGCGACGGCGTCCTCGTAGCTCATCGCACCGAGCGGAATCAGCAGTTCACCGGTCGGGCCGACGGAACCCGCCGTAATCACCTTGCGCGGTGCGGCGTCCGCGACCGCACGCGCAATCTCGGCGGCGCGCTTGTTGAGATCGTAGACGCGGTCCTGCGCCTGATGCAGCTTGAGGCGATGGCGCGTGCCGCCGAACGAATTGGTGAGGATGATGTCCGCCCCCGCATCGACGAAATCCTGGTGCAGCTTGGTGATGTTGTCCGGCTTGCTTTCGTTCCAGAGTTCCGGCGCTTCACCGGCTTCCAGCCCCATCGCGAACAGCGATGTGCCGGTGGCGCCGTCTGCAAGCAGCACGCCCTTTTCGGCGAGAAGGTCGGAAAGCGGATTGGCGTGAACGGTCATGGCAGTTCCTGATTCAAACGAGTTATACAATGATATAAAGATATCCTTATGTGATTGCAATAACCTTGGCTTGGATCAGCGCGGCACGCGTACGGCCATTCGCGCCACGAGCCCCAACCCGAAGACGGCAAGTGCCGTCAAAAGCCACATCGGATCCGCCCGGTTGAGGAAGAAGCTCTCCATCATGCCGTTATAGGTCATGAAGATGATCACCATGACGCAGAAATCGGCGAAATGCCGGCTCTGCGCTTGCCGGTTCGCGCGCAGATAATCGTAGAAGGGCTTGACGAACAGCATCAGGATGATGATGACGCCGCCCGGCAGGCCGAATGTCAGCACGGCATCGAGATAGCTGTTGTGGCCCGAGACGATGCCGCGCACGTCCCAGTTCGCCTCGAAATTGGCTTCCATTCCACGGATGACCGGCGACAGCCAGAAACTGGCATAACCATGCCCGAACCACAGATGGTGCGGAAGGCTGGCACTGGCGAATTTCCAGATGTCGTCGCGGCCGGTGAATGTCGAATCTTCCAACAACATCGAAGTGATCGACAGGAATGTGTCGGAATAGATTGTGCCGAGCGTCAGGCAGAAGATGAGGATGGTGAAGATGAAATGGGCCAGCACCATCAAGCCGGGCTTGGCGATGGCGCGGCCGCCGAGCACCAGCATGATCGCCAGCGGCAGGAAGCCGATCGTCGTTTTCGAGCCCGTGTGCAGAACGAAGTTCGCCGCGAGAAGGGCGATGAGCGCTCCGCGCCATGTCGCACCGGCGCGCAAGCAATAGATGCCGAACATGCACAGCACGGAGAAAACGGGTGCCGTGACGTTCTTGTGGATCAGGTGACCTTTCCAGAACCCGGCATGCCAGGGCTCTCCACCGCTCGCCGAATGGATCGCCCTGTCCGGGGCGATGACCAGCGCCGCATAGTTGATCAAGAGGAGGAACAGAATCGCATTTGCCCCGGCATTGACGAAATCCGTCTCGCTGCGCGGCAGGACCAGGACGCCGGCGACGAGAATCATGGCGATCAGGCTGAGCATCAGTCCGCGCGCCGACGCGGTCGGGTCGTAGGATTGCAGGCAGGACAGGAAGGCGATGGCAAAGATGACGATCCAGCTTGGCGACACCACCCGCTTCAAAACCCGCTTGTCGACCACCAGCAGCATGGCGAAAAGATAGATGCCGCCAAGGCCGAGATAACCAATCTGGTTGATAATGTTGCCGTCGTTGGCCGCGCTCGTCTCCGTATCGTGCGGGTTGGGAAACGGCATCAATGTCAGCGCGATCAGAAAGAGGCCGGCGCCGGACAGGAAGGCGGCGAGGCTCGGCATGATCCGGGTCGTCAGCAGGCTATCCCCGGGCAGGGGAGGAACGGCAAGGCGGTGATAATCCCGCGAGGCTGTCGAAGCGTGACGTTGCATGGGACCGGCCGGATTGAAGAAAAGACTGCGCGCCACCGCCTAGGGGCGGTTCCGTTACCATGCCCTGTCGTGGTTAATCCCGCGTGAATTCCGCTGTGCAAACGAAAAAAGCGCCCGTCGCCGGGCGCTTTCCTGATAGGCGTCGGCCTCGGATCATTCCGCGGCCTGAGGTATCTTTTCATGACTGATTGGCGTGACCATGGCGGCGATGATCGTGCCGAGGTCGATCGAGCCGATCGCGCGGCCGTTGTTGTCAACGACATGCGCGATGCTTTGGTTGGACACCGTCATCAGGCGGGCGGCGCTTTCGAGCACCGTTCCGACGACGATCGGCGTGCCTTCCGGATTGCCCGATAGCGGCTTCATGATCGTTTCGACATTGATGACGCGACCGCGGTTCACTTCCTTGACGAAAGCCGTGATGTACTCGTCCGACGGCTTCAGGACGATTTCCTGGCCGGTGCCCTGCTGGATCACCTTGCCGTCGCGCAGGATGGCGATCTTGTCGCCAAGGCGAAGGGCTTCGTCGAGATCGTGGGTGATGAACACCACGGTCTTCTTCAGTTCCTTCTGCAGGTCGAGCAGAACAGTCTGCATGTCGACGCGGATCAGCGGGTCGAGCGCCGAATAGGCCTCGTCCATCAGCAGGATGTCGGCATCGTTGGTCAGCGCACGGGCGAGACCAACGCGCTGCTGCATGCCGCCCGACAGCTGGTTGGGGTAGTGTTTTTCAAACCCCTTGAGCCCGACGCGTTCGATCCAGCCCTGCGCCCGCTTGCGGCTTTCCGCATCCGGAACGCCCTGGATTTCCAGGCCGTAGATCGTGTTCTCGATAATCGTGCGGTGCGGCAAAAGCGCGAACTTCTGGAACACCATCGCCGTCTTGTGGCGGCGGAACTCGCGAAGGTCGTTCTCGTTCATCTTGCAGACGTCGACACCGTCATAGAGCACTTCGCCCGAGGTCGGATCGATCAGCCGGTTGATGTGACGGATCAGCGTCGATTTGCCGGAGCCCGACAGCCCCATGACGACCATGACGCCACCGGCGGGCATGGAGATATTGATGTCCTGGAGCCCAAGCACATGGCCGTGCTTCTCGTTGAGTTCACCCTTGCCCATGCCGGCCTTGACCTGATCGACGAACTCGCGTCCGCGCGGGCCGAAGATCTTGTAGAGGCTTTTCACCTCGATTGCATGACTAGCCATGGATCACCTCCGAATGCTTCTGCAGCCGCCTGCCGTAGGCCTGGCTGGTCCGGTCAAAAATGATGGCGATCGCAACGAGCGCGAAGCCGTTCAGGAAGCCGACGGTGAAGAACTGGTTGTTGATCGCCTGCAGAACGTTGCGGCCGAGACCGCCGACGCCGACCATCGAGGCGACCACGACCATGGCCAGCGACATCATGATCGTCTGGTTGATGCCGGCCATGATGGTTGGGAGAGCCAGCGGGATCTGCACGTTCTTCAGTCGTTGCCATTGCGACGACCCGAAGGCGTCGGCAGCTTCCAGCACTTCCTTGTCGACGAGCCGGATACCGAGATTGGTCAGGCGGATCATCGGCGGTACTGCATAGATGACGACGGCGATCAGGCCCGGCACCTTGCCGATGCCGAAGATCATGACGACGGGGATGAGGTAGACGAAGCTCGGCATCGTCTGCATGACGTCGAGAATCGGATTGATGATCGATTGCGCCCGCTCCGAACGTGCCATCAGGATGCCGATCGGAATGCCGATCAGGATGGCGATCAGCGTGCAGACCGTAACCATCGCCAGCGTGATCATCGTGTCGTTCCACAGGCCGACGAGACCGATGGCGACCATCGACAGGGCGGTGCCGATCGTGATGCGGATGTTGCGGCTGCCGTAATAGACGATCGCGACCATCAGGGCCAGGATGACGATCCATGGTGAATTGACGAAAAGATTTTCGAGAAAATTCAAGAATACCTGGAGCGGCTGAACCAGGACATCGATCGCGTTGGTGTAGGCGCGAACAAGTCCCTTGAAGCCGTCATCGACGCTCTTGCGCACGACGCGGATGGTTGTTTCATCGATAGCCGGAAATTTACAAAGCAGATCTGGTAAGAAACTGCATACTGACGCCATGTCGTTCCCCTTTTTAAACCGGAAATTTTATAGGCCGGCTGCGTCACCAAACTGAGTCGATCAGTTCCAGCGCAGACTTTTGACTGGTCTCTACGGACCCCGGCATGATGATGCGTTGCGCATTTGCGAATAGTCGCGACTTCACGCCTTTGGCATGAAACGCCGGAAACGGTGCTTACCTCCCGTCCCCGGCGGAAATCTCGCAGGTTCCTGTCGCAACCACTTTGTTGTTTGCGACCTGGACAGGCTTCTGCGCATTGCACTTATATCCAGAGGCAAAAAAGCAGCGGGCCTTGCGGACCGCTGCCTCCGTCATGAAGGCTTAGAGAGCGGCCTTGACCTTCTCTGCGACGTCCGGGGCAACCCACTTCGTCCACATATCCGGGAAGTTTTCCAGGAAGTACTTGGCGGCATCTTCGTTGGTGCCCTGGTTTTCATCCATCCAGGCCAAAACCTTGTTGACCGTGCCGTTGTCCCAGTTGCGTGCCTTGACATAGTCCATGGCAACGCTTGCCTTTTCGGAGAATGCCTTGGTGACGACCGTGAAGACGTCCGAGGTCGGGTAGGAGTTGACCTTCGGGTTCGGGCAGTCCGGAACGGCTGTGCAGGCATCCCAATCAGCCTTGTCATGCTCGACGCCGAACGACAGGCGCGTCATTTCGTATTTGCCGAGGATGGCGGTCGGAGCCCAGTAATAGCCGAGCCAGCCCTTCTGTGCGCTGAAGGCGTTGGAGATCGACCCATCGAGGCCGGCAGCCGAGCCGGTATCGACAAGCGTGAAGCCTAAATCTTCGGCCTTCAGGGCCTTGTAGAGGTTTGCGGTCGAAACCTGGCAGTTCCAGCCCGACGGGCAGTTGATGACGGCTGCCTTGGACGGATCTTCCGGAGCCGGGAACAGTTCGGGGTGCTTCAGCGCATCCTGAACCGTCTTGATATCCGGATGAGCGTCGGCGAGGAACTTCGGAATCCACCAGCCTTCGACACCACCCTCGTTGAGGATCTTGGCGGCCTCGATCAGGCGACCTTCCTTGATGGCGGCGTCGAGCGGGGTGCGCACGGCATTGACCCACATTTCCGGAGCCATGTCCGGCTGGCCCTTTTCGTTCATCGAGGTGAAGGTCGGCATGGTGTCGCCGGTTACCAGGGTGACGGTGCAGCCATAGCCATTTTCAAGGATAAATTTATCCACTTGCGCGGCAACGCCGGCCGATGCCCAGTTCATTTCCGCGATGCTGACTTCGCCGCATTCGGCGGCCGAAGCCGAGCCGGCGAGTGCGTAGACACCGGCGGCGATGATGGTGGAAGCGAGGAGCTTCTTCATGTTTAAGACCTCCCAGTCTTATTGCAGCCATAAATCTTTGGGTCGACCAGGGCACTGCACCCCCGGGGAACCCGATTGTTCAGGTCGAAGCAGGCCGGGGGTCTTGGAGGCAAGGCCATTCTTTCATCCCCGCTGCGACGGCGTCAGATTTTTTTTGGCCAGGCACGTTGCTGGCCATCCCTCTTTTTACCGTTGAAGGCAGCGTAAGTGTTCCTTCGCAGAAATCAACCTCCGGAATTGTCTTAACGTGGCCGGCGGCGCACTGAAGGGCACAAAAACGCACGCGCAAGCTGTTGAATTTTAATGAGGCGGGTAACGACTTCGTGCAAAAGCATCGCTTGGCGGCTGCATTTTAGGGCTGGTTCACAAAGGTGCCCGAAGGCCCGTTTTGTCGTAGACAGATTCTGTTCCGTATGCGCCGTCGGGAGCCTTTTTCGTCGCGATGAAAAAAAGTGAAAAAAAAGACGAATTCATCTTTGGTTAAGCTCTCGATAACCATCCGGTAACCCATCTCAAGCTAATTGTTTTCCTGCGACAGGCATCCTGTTGCCCACCCGGATCAGGTTCTGCGTCCCGGGCTGGAGCGATCTCCGGGTGTTTGCCGGGGTGGCCATGCGTCTATTGTGGCAAGCCGCACAGTCCTTAAATGGACTGGTGCGGTTTTCGCGTTTGAAGGGGGAATTCAGCCGTTTGCACATCAGGACGCAAAAAAACCGCGCCACTTGCGAGGCGCGGTCTCAATAATCTGTCTGGGAGATCGTATCAGCCGACGCTGCGTGTGCGGACGAAGCCGAGCGGGCCGAAAGGCGCCGACATCACGATGTTGCGCTCGCGCGACTGGTTTGCCGGAACAACCGAGTTCCATGCGATCTGGACGAAATTTGGCTTGCTGAAGATGAACAACATCGGACTTGACCTTGGGAGTGGAGCGACCCTTCGCTCCTTGTTTGATGGCGCCGATATACGCTTCCTGTGGCGCAAAGCAACCAGCGTTTTTGTCACGCCATGTCGCTTTCTGGATAGTTCGATACCAAAGCCGCACAAGCCTTGCCGCAGTGCGAAACAGTGCGTGATCGCACTCGCCAAAACGCGGCTGAAATGCGGCGAGATATGGCTTTTCCTGTGCGGGGCGTGATGCTACACGATGCGCCATGACAAAGACGATCATGCTTCAGGGAACCGGCTCCGATGTCGGAAAAACGGTACTCGTGGCGGGGCTCTGCCGTGTCGCATCCAATCGCGGCCTGAAGGTTGCGCCGTTCAAGCCGCAGAATATGTCGAACAATGCCGCCGTCTCGGATGACGGTGGCGAGATCGGCCGTGCCCAATGGCTGCAATCTATGGCGGCGCGCATCCCGTCCTCGGTCCATATGAACCCGGTCCTCCTCAAGCCGCAATCGGAGACGGGCAGCCAGATCGTCGTCCAGGGCAAGGTGGCGGGACAGGCGAGGGGACGGGACTACCAGGCGCTGAAACCGAAGCTCATGGGCGCGGTGATGGAAAGCTTCGAGACGATCCGCGCCGGGACCGATCTGGTCGTGGTCGAAGGGGCGGGATCGCCGGCAGAGATCAACCTACGGGCGGGCGACATCGCCAATATGGGCTTTGCCACTCGTGCCGGCGTGCCGGTTGTGCTGGTCGGCGACATCGATCGCGGCGGCGTCATCGCCTCGCTCGTCGGCACGCACACGATCCTGCCTGCCGAGGATCGCGCGATGATCAGAGGTTATATCATCAACAAGTTCCGGGGCGACGTGTCGCTTTTCGACGATGGTATCGCTGCCGTCGGCGGGTTTACCGGCTGGCCCTGCTTCGGTGTCGTTCCGTGGCTGAAAAGTGCCGGCCGCCTGCCGGCAGAGGATTCCGTCGTTCTGGAGAAGCTGGCGCGCGGCGGCGGCAGGGCCTTGAAGGTCGCGGTCCCGGTTCTGTCGCGCATCGCCAATTTCGACGATCTCGATCCGCTTGCCGCCGAACCGGAAGTCGATCTCGTCTTCGTGCGCCCCGGCGACCGCATTCCGGCGGATGCGGGGCTGGTGGTCATTCCCGGCTCGAAAGCGACGATCGCCGACCTCGCGGATTTTCGCGCTCAAGGCTGGGACCGGGACTTGCAGGCGCATGCGCGCCGGGGCGGCCGCGTCATCGGCATTTGCGGCGGCTACCAGATGCTCGGCGAGCGTGTCACCGACCCCGACGGCATCGAGGGCCATGTGCGCGAGATCGAGGGCCTGGGCCTGCTGGCGGTCGAAACGGTCATGGCGCCGGAAAAGACCGTGCGCAACAGCAGCGCCCGCTCGACGGTTTATGACGTCGCGCTCGAAGGCTATGAAATCCATCTCGGCCGCACGACCGGCAGCGATTGCGCCCGCCCGGCGGTGATCATCGACGGCCGTGCCGACGGCGCCGTATCCGCCGACGGCATGATCAGCGGTACCTACCTGCACGGCCTCTTTACCAGCGACGCCTACCGGGCGGCGCTGCTCAGGAGTTTTGGTATTGAGGACGGCGGTCTCAACTATCGGCAGTCCGTCGATCGGGCGTTGGACGATGTCGCAGCGGAACTGGAGACCGTTCTCGACCCGAAATGGCTCGACGGATTGATGTCATGATGATCGGGGATATCCCGGTGGGCGCATTGTCGCATAGGGCCATTTTCGACCATGTCCCGGCAGGGGGCTCCGATTGACAGGGTTCAGCCAAGCGCCTAATCATCGATCATTGGATGGTTCCCGATATGCCGGTGCATGTCGGGAGTAAATGGGAATGTGACGGGATGGACCCAAGCCGGGCATCCTTATCGCAGCCGACCCCGCGACTGTAGAACGGTCAGGGTTCGCCATTCGGGAAAACCCTCCTTCCGGACGGGCCGCATCGGGTGGTCGCGGGAGGAACGGTCCAACCGGAAAAGCCACTGGAGTGTCATTGCGATCAGCCGGGGCCGGACGCCTCTACATCTACGAATCGTCCACCTCATCGCAAGGAAATCAACTCCGGGAAGGCGAGGCGAACCCGTTCGTGCCTTTCAGGCACGTGACGCCGTGAGCCAGGAGACCTGCCACCCACAAGGGTATCGTACCCGAACCAGGGAGAGAGACTCCCGATGCCAGCACGGAGGTTGTCATGGCTTCATCGAACCGTTCCCTGAACGGCATATCCTGTATTTTTTTGCCGACCACCGTGTGGTCGTCTGTCATGTTCGTGCATTCCGCCGCAGCCTAGCCGGGATTCTCTCATGACATCGACACAGTCAGGGCCTGGACTGGCAGGACCCGTGCTGGTCCTCGGCGGCGCCCGCTCCGGAAAGTCGACCTTTGCCGAAAAACTCGTCGTCACGTCGGGTCTCGCCATGCATTACGTCGCGACCGGGAGGGCCTGGGATGGCGAGATGCAGGCAAGGATAAACGAGCATCGCGACAGGCGCGGGCCAGACTGGGTGACCCATGAGGAGCCGCTCGATCTCGTCGCCTGCCTGTCGGCGATCGACGCGCCGGAGCGGATCGTTCTCATCGATTGCCTCACCCTGTGGGTGACCAACCTGATGATGGAAGACCGCGACATGGCGACAGAATTCGAAAGGCTTGCGGCCTACCTGCCGCAGGCGAAAGCCCGCCTGGTATTCGTTTCGAACGAGGTCGGGCTGGGTATCGTGCCGGAAAACCGGATGGCGCGCGATTTTCGCGACCATGCCGGCCGGCTGCACCAGAACGTTGCGGAGAAATCCGCTGAAGTCTATTTTATCGCGGCCGGATTGCCGCTGAAAATGAAGGGTTGATCCATGACCACCGCAAAGTCCGCTCACGGCAAGATCCCGGCAACCGTCATCACCGGCTTTCTCGGCGCCGGCAAGACGACGATGATCCGCAACATCCTCCAGAACGCCGAAGGCCGCCGTATCGCGCTGATCATCAACGAGTTCGGCGACCTCGGCGTCGATGGCGACGTGTTGAAGGGCTGCGGCGCGGACGCCTGCACTGAGGACGATATCATCGAGCTGACCAATGGCTGCATCTGCTGCACCGTCGCCGACGACTTCATCCCGACCATGACGAAGCTTTTGGAGCGCGACAACCGCCCGGACCACATCGTCATCGAAACCTCGGGCCTCGCCTTGCCGCAGCCGCTGATCGCCGCCTTCAATTGGCCGGATATCCGTACCCAGGTCACCGTCGATGGTGTCATCACCGTCGTCGATAGCGCCGCCGTCGCCGCCGGGCGTTTTGCCGATGATCACGACAAGGTCGATGCGTTGCGCGTCGAGGACGACAATCTCGATCACGAAAGCCCGATCGAGGAGCTTTTCGAGGATCAGTTGACCGCTGCCGACCTGATCATCCTCAACAAGACCGATCTTCTCGATTCGACCGGCCTTGCCTTCGTGCGCAACGAGGTTTCTTCGCGCACCAGCCGCAAGCCGGCGATGATCGAAGCCAGGAACGGCGAAGTCTCCGCCGCCGTCCTGCTCGGCCTTGGCGTCGGTACCGAAAACGACATCGCCAACCGCAAGTCCCATCACGAGATGGAGCATGAGGCAGGCGAGGAGCATGACCATGACGAGTTCGACAGCTTCGTCGTCGAGCTCGGCGCAATCGCCGATCCCGCCGCCTTCATAGAAAAGCTGAAGCCGGTCATCGCCGAACATGACGTGCTGCGCCTCAAGGGTTTTGCCGACGTTCCCGGCAAGCCGATGCGCCTGCTGATCCAGGGCGTCGGCAGCCGCATCGACCAGTATTTCGACCGTGCCTGGGCCACCGGCGAAGTCCGCCGCACCCGCCTCGTCGTCATCGGCCTGCACGACATGGACGAAGCGGCGGTTCGGGCTGCGATTGCCGCGGCGGTTTGAGGGTATTTTGACTGGGCTCGAGAATTTCCTCTCCCCAACCCCTCCCCACAAGCGGGAGGGGCTCAACCTGCGTTTGCCGGCCCTCCTTTATCCAGCGTCTGCCGTCACGAAATGCGCGTTGTTCGCTTTAGACTGGTTCGCCCGGAAGGTGCGGCAGTCTAGCCCCGCCCGCTTGTGGGGAGGGGTTGGCGAGGGGTCTTATTCCCTTGCACGGAGGTCTTCATGCATCTTCTTCTAGCCCAGAAGGGCACGATCACGGATGGCGAGGAGGCGATCGATCTTGGTCAGTCGCCGGCCGATATCCTGTTCCTGTCGGCCGCTGACACCGAATTGTCGTCGATCGCGTCAGCGCATCGGACGCGGGGCGGCATGAGCCTGCGCGTGGCGAGCCTGCTGACGCTCAAGCATCCGATGTCGGTGGATACCTATGTCGAGCGCACCGGGCGCCATGCCAAGCTGATCATCGTGCGTGCGCTCGGCGGCGCCAGCTATTTCCAATATGTGCTGGAAGCGCTGCACGCGGCGGCCGTGACGCACAGATTCCAGATCGCCGTACTGCCGGGCTACGACAAACCGGATCCGGGACTTGAACCATTCTCGACCGTGTCCGCCGAAGACCGCAATCAGATGTGGGCCTATTTCACCGAGGGCGGGGCCGACAACATGGGTCGACTGCTGGCCTATGGCGAGGCGCTGGTCGATGGCACGGAAAAGCCGGAACAGGCGGCCCCCCTGATGAAGGCGGGTATCTGGTGGCCGGGGCAGGGCGTGATCGGAGTGGATATTTGGAGGAAGACGGTTGGCCTGTCACGCGCCGACGCCTTCCCCCCCTCTGCCCTGACGGAGGGGGGTAAAGGTTCCGCGAACAACAGGCCGACCGTTGCCCTCTGCTTCTACCGGGCCCTTGTGCAGAGCGGCGAAACGAAACCGGTCGAAGCCCTCATCGAGGCGCTGGCATCTGAAGGCATGACCGTTTTGCCGGTGTTTGTTTCCAGCCTTAAGGATGCCGTGTCGATCGGCACGCTGGAAGCCGTTTTCGGCGAGGTTCCGCCTGATGTCGTGATGAATGCGACGAGCTTTGCGGTCTCGGCGCCTGGCGCCGATCGCCAACCGACCGTGCTGGAAATCACCGATGCGCCAGTGCTGCAGGTGATCTTCTCCGGATCGTCGCGAGCTGCCTGGGAAGCGTCGCCGCAGGGCCTCATGGCCCGCGATCTGGCGATGAACGT
This sequence comes from Pararhizobium sp., assembly GCF_035497515.1. Taxonomy (GTDB): domain Bacteria; phylum Pseudomonadota; class Alphaproteobacteria; order Rhizobiales; family Rhizobiaceae; genus Pararhizobium. The sequence goes on from NZ_DATJDJ010000184.1 coordinate 22,035, forward strand.
GGCGCTGCCGGAAGTCGATGGCCGTATCCTGTCGCGTGCCGTGTCCTTCAAGGCGGCCGCCGTATACGACACGGCGGTCGAGGCGAATATCGTCGGTCACGAGCCTCTGCCGGATCGCGTCGCGTTCACCGCGAAACTCGCCGCCAACTGGGCGCGGTTGCGCCGGACGATGCCGCGTGACCGTCGCGTCGCGATCGTCATGGCAAACTACCCGAACCGCGACGGGCGGCTCGGCAATGGCGTCGGTCTCGACACGCCGGCCGGCACGGTCGAAGTCATGAATGCCATGGCGGCGAACGGCTATGTCGTCGATGGCATTCCAGTCGATGGCGATGCGCTTATTTCATATTTGATGGCAGGCCCGACCAATTCGGCGCGCAGCGATTGCGAGACACGCGAGACGTTTTCCCTGAGTCGATACAAGGACTTCCTCGCGTCTCTTCCGGTTCAGATTCAGAATCAGGTCACCAAGCGCTGGGGCCTGCCTGAAAGCGATCCGTTTTTCCGCGACGGTCATTTCGCGCTGCCGCTGACACGCTTTGGCGAAACACTGGTCGGCATCCAGCCGGCGCGCGGATATAATATCGATCCGAAGGAAACCTATCATTCTCCGGATCTCGTGCCGCCGCACGGTTATCTCGCCTTCTACGCCTTTCTGCGCCAGGAGTTCGGCGCGCATGCGATCATCCACATGGGCAAGCACGGCAATCTGGAATGGCTGCCGGGCAAGTCGCTGGCATTGTCGCAGACCTGTTACCCGGAAGCCGTTTTCGGCGCCATGCCGCATCTCTACCCCTTCATCGTCAATGATCCCGGCGAAGGGACACAGGCCAAGCGCCGCACCAGCGCCGTGATCATCGATCACCTGACGCCACCGCTGACGCGCGCCGAATCCTACGGTCCGCTCAAGGACCTGGAGGCACTGGTCGACGAATATTATGATGCCGCCGGCGGCGATCCCAGGCGATTGCGGCTGCTCAGCAAGCAGATCCTCGAACTCGTCCGCGACATCGGCCTCGACCATGATGCCGGCATTGCCGGAACCGACGGCGAGGACAAGGCGCTGGAAAAACTCGATGCCTATCTCTGCGACCTGAAGGAACTGCAGATCCGCGACGGCCTGCATGTGTTCGGCGTGGCGCCGGAAGGCCGCCTGCTGACGGACCTGACGGTCGCTCTTGCGCGTGTTCCGCGCGGGCAGGGCGAGGGCGGTGATCAGAGCCTGCAGCGGGCGATCGCGGCAGATGGGGGGCTAGGGCTTGCTGTCGGCCGGGCCGACGTCTCGCCCACAAGGGGGGAAAACAACCTGGAACGCTCCTTCGACCCGCTCGATTGCGTCCCCTCCGACCCATGGACCGGCCCCAAGCCTGCCGTCCTTGCCGACCTTACAGACGCACCGTGGCGGACGGCGGGCGATGCCGTCGAGCGGATCGAACTGCTGGCGGGCAGGCTGGTTTGCGGCGATCTGCCGTGCCCTGAGGGCTGGGACGCGACGCGCGCAGTCCTGCATGAGGTCGAAACCCGCCTCAAGCCGTCGATCACCCAATCCGGTCCTGCGGAGATTGCTGCCCTGATGACCGGCCTCGACGGACGTTTTGTCGCTCCCGGGCCGTCCGGGGCGCCGACGCGGGGGCGGCCGGATGTCTTGCCCACGGGCCGCAATTTCTATTCCGTCGACAGCCGCGCGGTGCCGACGCCGGCCGCTTTCGAACTCGGCAAGAAATCGGCCGAACTGCTGATCCGGCGCTACCTGCAGGATCACGGCGACTGGCCGACATCCTTTGGACTGACGGCCTGGGGCACCTCGAACATGCGCACCGGCGGCGACGACATTGCACAGGCGATGGCGCTGATCGGCACGAAGCCGGTCTGGGATATGATGTCGCGCCGGGTGACCGGATACGAAATCGTGCCGCTCGCCGTGCTCGGGCGTCCGCGCGTCGATGTCACGCTGCGCATTTCCGGGTTCTTTCGTGATGCGTTTCCCGAGCAGATCGCTTTGTTCGACGCGGCGATCCGCGCGATCGGCGCACTCGATGAGGACGATGCCGACAACATGATCGCCGCCCGGATGCGGGCGGAGGCGGCGCGACTGGTGGCTGCCGGTATCGATGTGAAGGATGCGCAGCGGCGGGCCTCATACCGCGTCTTTGGCGCCAAGCCGGGTGCCTATGGTGCCGGCCTGCAGGCGCTGATCGACGAGAAGGGCTGGGAAAACCGGGCCGATCTTGCCGAGGCCTATCTCACCTGGGGAAGCTATGCCTATGGCGCGGGCGAGGATGGCACGGCCGAGCGCGGCCTCTTGGAAGCGCGGTTGAAGACTGTCGAGGCCGTCGTCCAGAACCAGGACAACCGCGAGCACGACCTGCTCGACAGCGACGACTATTACCAGTTCGAGGGTGGTATGAGCCTTGCCGTCGAACAGGCCACAGGTACGCGTCCGGCGATCTATCACAATGATCACTCCCGCCCTGAAAAACCGGTGATCCGCTCGCTCGAAGAGGAGATCGGCCGGATCGTGCGCGGCCGCGTCGTCAATCCGAAATGGATCGAGGGTGTCATGCGCCACGGTTACAAGGGTGCTTTCGAGATGGCAGCGACGGTCGATTACATGTTCGCCTTCGCGGCGACGACCGGCGCAGTGCGCGATCATCATTTCGAGGCCGTCTATCAGGCCTATGTGCTGGACGAGCGCGTGCGCCGGTTCATGGAGGAGAAAAACCCGGCGGCGCTGCGAGAAATGACCGACAAGCTGATGGAGGCGATCGATCGCGGCTTCTGGTCGCCGCGCTCCAACTCGGCCCGGTTCGAGCTTCAGCGCTTTTCGGCGGCGGCGGAATAGACCGGTATCGCGACACGGAAACATTCGAAATTTCAAGGAGACATACGATGAGCGAAGACGAAACACAGGCAACGGAAACCGGCCCGGTCAATGACGAGGCTCGCCATGCCATGAAGATGGCGAAGAAGAAGACCGCGCGCGAAAAGATCATGGCGACGAAAACGGACCAGAAGGGCCTGATCATCGTCAATACCGGCAAGGGCAAGGGCAAGTCGACGGCCGGTTTCGGCATGATCTTTCGCCATATCGCCCACGGCATGCCGTCGGCCGTGGTCCAGTTCATCAAGGGCGCCTGGGAAACCGGCGAGCGGGACCTGATCGAAAAGCATTTTGGCGATGTCTGCCAGTTCTATACGCTGGGCGAAGGCTTTACGTGGGAGACGCAGGACCGTTCGCGCGATATCGCCATGGCTGAAAAGGCCTGGGAGAAGGCCAAGGAACTGATCCGCGACGAGCGCAACTCCATGGTCCTGCTCGACGAGATCAACATCGCGCTGCGTTATGATTATATCGACGTTGCCGAAGTCGTACGCTTCCTCAAGGAAGAAAAGCCGCACATGACCCATGTCGTGCTGACGGGCCGCAACGCCAAGGAAGAACTGATCGAGGCGGCCGATCTCGTCACCGAGATGGAACTGATCAAGCATCCTTTCCGCTCCGGCATCAAGGCACAGGTCGGCGTCGAATATTGAGGCCCGTGCCGTGATATCGCCTTACGGTATCACGCTATCTTGCCAATGGCAGGAGCGAGGCCGGAATGCCGATCGATGGCGACCGGTCCGGAATTCCGCCATGCCGGCAATGATCCCGAAAATTTACATCCGGTTTTAGGGGATTGCGGCTTTTACATGCCGAGCCAGAGCCGAAGCGGGTGGGTGGGATCGGAAAGCAGCTTGATTGCCAGCGCGATGCAGGTGACGACCAGAAGCGGCTTGATGATCTTGGCGCCGTTCTTCATGGCGAAGCGCGAGCCGACCTGCGCACCAGCGAACTGTCCGGCGCCCATCAGCAAGCCGACTTTCCAGAGCACTACGCCGTACAGCAGGAACACGACAAAGGCGCCGATATTCGAACCGAAATTGAGGAATTTCGTGTGGGCGGTTGCTTTCAACACACCAAAACCGGCGAGCGCGATAAACGCCATCATGAAGAACGAGCCGGTGCCGGGACCGAACACGCCGTCATAAAAGCCGATCAATGGCACGATCGTCAGCGAAAACAGGAATGGTGTCATCCTTTGCGCCCGGTCGACATCGCCGACGCTGGGCTTGAGCGCGAAGTAAAGCGCGATGCCGACAAGCATGAAGGGCAGGACGGCCTTCAGCACGTCGCCGGGCACGATCGTGGCAAGCAACGCTCCCAAGGCGGCCCCCAGTGCCGACATGACCGCCATCGGCAATTGTTCCCGCAGGTTGACATGACCCTTGCGCGCATAGGCGAGGCTTGCCGAGCCGGAGCCGAACAGCGACTGGAGCTTGTTGGTGCCGAGGGTCTCCAGCGGCGGAATGCCAGCGAGCAACATGGCCGGCACCGTGATCATGCCGCCGCCACCGGCGATGGAATCGATGAAGCCGGCGAAGAAAGCGGCGAGGAACAGCAGGGCGAAGATCTGGGGGGCAAGATCGTGCAAGATGAGACTCGGAAGAAGGGCGAAACGCCGGGGGAACCGGTAGTTGTTTGTCAGAGCTTGCTGCGGATTGCAAAGCCGGAGGCGGTGAGTGGGGACTTTCTTTCGCTCGAGACGATCAATTCTCGTGTCCGGCTGTTGTGTTGTTGGCAATATCGGTCCCGAATCCCCCCTTATGCCGTTGGTCGCATGCAAGATGGCGCAATCCGGTTTGACCGCTCATGCAGGCTCCGGTAAAAAGACTGCATGTGCGACGGCGCCCGCCTCGGTGGGCTGAAAGAGCGTCCGGTGCGGCCGACCCAGTCAGGGGGCTTCATCCGGTGCTGTCCAGACCGCTTCGACGCTTCGGCGTTCGAAGGCCCCGGCGCATCCTCAGCATGCGGCATGGGAGGTCCGTTTCGTGAACCATCTGGACAACGGCGATCAGCAGGCATCGGGGGCCTTCGTGTTGGGATTGGGCTGCGAACGCGGCGCGTGCGCCGATGAGGTCATTGCTCTCGCGGAGCAGGCTCTGCTTTTGGCCGGCATCGATCGCCGCGCGCTGATCTGTGTTGCCACCCTTGATGTGCGCCTTTCCGAGCCTGCCATCCTTGCTGCCGCGGCACATTTCGCCGTCCCTTTGAAAGGATTTCCTGCCGCCGTTCTGGAAGATGCGACGCCACGGCTGGAGACGCCGTCGGATCGTGTTTTCGCGCTGACCGGTTGCCACGGCGTGGCGGAAGCGGCGGCATTGGTCGGTGCGGGCGAGGTGGGTGATCTCGTCGTCCCAAAGGCGAAGTCGGCGCATGCGACAGCGGCCATCGCCGGCTGTTTTTCCGAATCGAATCAGGAGCTTACGGCGTTATCCTCGGTGATTGATTCCGGGGCTTTACGTTTCGATTCAAGGGGTCGACCAATATCACCTGTTGCGGCGGAGGTTTTGGCCTGATGGACAAGCTGTTTTCGGGCTTGCCGAATCTGGAGCCGGGTTCCGTCTGGCTGGTCGGGGCCGGTCCGGGCGATCCGGGCCTGTTGACGCTGCATGCCGTCAACGCTCTGCGGCAGGCCGATGTCATCGTTCATGATGCCCTGGTCAATGCCGAGTGCCTGACGATGGTGAAGACCGGTGCCGTGCTGGAATTTGCCGGAAAGCGCGGCGGAAAACCGTCGCCGAAGCAGCGCGACATTTCGCTGCGTCTCGTCGAACTGGCGCGGCAAGGCAAGCGGGTGCTGCGGCTGAAAGGCGGCGATCCGTTCGTCTTCGGTCGCGGCGGCGAGGAGGCTCTGACGCTGGTCGAACACGGTATTCCCTTCCGCATCGTGCCTGGCATCACCGCCGGCATCGGCGGCCTTGCCTATGCCGGAATTCCGGTGACCCATCGCGAGGTCAATCATGTGGTGACGTTCCTCACCGGCCACGATTCGTCCGGCGTGGTGCCGGATCGCATCCATTGGGAGGGGATCGCAAAGGGTTCGCCCGTCATTGTCATGTATATGGCGATGAAGCATATCGGCCAGATTACCGCCAATCTGATCTCCGCCGGCCGCTCACCCAACGAACCCGTCGCCTTCGTCTGCAATGCCGCGACGCCGGATCAGACAGTTCTGGAAACGACGCTGGAGCAGGCGGAAGCAGATGTGATGGCATTCGGGCTCGAGCCGCCGGCGATCGTCGTTGTCGGCGAGGTCGTGCGGCTGCGGCCGGCGCTCGACTGGCTGGGGGCGCTCCAGGGGCGCACGCTTGAGGCCGATCCACTGTTGAACCGTGCCTTCAAGGACCCGGCATGAGCGGGCTGCTGATCGCTGCTCCATCCTCCGGTTCCGGCAAGACGACTGTCACCCTCGGTCTGCTGCGGGCGTTGCGCAACCGTGGCGTGGCGCTTTCGCCGGGCAAGGCCGGTCCCGATTACATCGACCCGGCCTTTCACACGGCGGCCAGCGGCAAAGCCTGCCTGAATTACGACCCCTGGGGCATGCGCCCCGACCTGTTGCACGCCAATGCCATGGCTGCCACCGCCAATGGCGAGGCTCTGATCGTCGAAGCGATGATGGGTCTTTACGATGCGGCGATCGACGGGCAAGGCTCGCCGGCCGATCTTGCGGCCTTGCTGGGTTTGAACGTCGTTCTGGTAATCGATTGCGGCCGCATGGCACAATCGGTCGCCGCACTGGTGCGCGGCTATGCGGGGCATCGCGACGATGTCCATGTCTCCGGCGTCATCCTCAACAAGGTCGGCAGCGACCGGCACGAGGTGATGTTGCGCGCTGCACTGGAGGCGATCGGCATGCCGGTCTTTGGCGTCCTGCGCCAGAACGCCACCCTGAAGCTTCCCGAACGGCATCTCGGCCTCGTCCAGGCGGGCGAACATGCGGAACTCGATCTCTTCATCGAAACGGCGGCTACCCATGTCGAGGCGGGGTGCGACCTCGACCGGATCCTGGCGGCAGCGCGATCGAAAGCACCGCGGATAGCCGTGGCGGATGCCGCGCCGCTGAAACCGCTCGGCCAGAGGATCGCCATTGCCAGCGACACCGCCTTCGCCTTCACCTACGAACACCTGACGTCCGGATGGCGCCGGGCAGGCGCGGAACTGGCGTTTTTCTCGCCGCTGGCCGATGAGGCGCCGGCTGGCGACACCGATGCGGTCTATCTGCCGGGCGGCTATCCCGAGCTTCACGCCGCACAACTCGCCGAAGCTGGCCGTTTTCGGGCCGGCATGATCTCCGCCAGGGATCGCGGTGCGCGGATTTTTGGCGAATGCGGCGGCTACATGACTCTCGGGGAGGGACTTGTCGCAGCGGATGGCAAACGCTACGCCATGCTCGGCTTGCTGCCGCTCAGCACCAGTTTCGCCGAACGCAAGCGGCATCTGGGCTATCGGCGGGTGAAGCCGGTCGATACCAGCTTTTTCGATGGTCCGCTGATGGCGCATGAATTTCACTATGCCTCGATCCTCTTCGAAGGCGATGCCGACCGGCTGTTCGAGACGACGGATGCTGCCGGTACGGCGCTCGGGCTTGCGGGCCTGAGACGCGATCGCGTGGCCGGATCGTTCATGCATGTCATCGACAGGGCGCAACCGTCATGAGCAGGCCGATCGTGCATGGTGGCGGCGTGACAGAGGCGGCCGCGCTCTTCGGTGGCCATCCGGCGGATTGGCTGGACCTGTCGACGGGCATCAATCCCAATCCGGTCGCCCTGCCGGATATCCCGACCAGTGCCTGGCATAGACTGCCGGATCGGCATCTGGTCGATGCGGCACGGCAGGCGGCGGCGCGCTACTATCGCTGCGGCCCGGGCCAACCTTTGCCTGTTCCCGGCACGCAATCCGTCATCCAGCTCTTGCCGCGCCTCGTCGCGCCGGGACGGCGGATCGCGATCCTCGCGCCGACCTATGGCGAATATGCCCGCGTGTTTTCCGTGGCCGGATATGCCGTGGACGAGATTTCCAGTCCCGACCAGCTGACGCCGGATCACGGACTTGCCGTTGTCGTGAACCCCAACAACCCGACTGGCCGCGCCTATCCGCCATCGGAATTGTCGGCGCTCGCGGAGCGGCTCGAAAAGAACGGTGGCCTTCTCCTCGTCGACGAAGCTTTCGGCGACACGCAGCCGGGTCTCAGCATCGTACCGGTGGCCGTCGAACACGACAATCTCATCGTGTTCCGATCCTTCGGCAAGTTCTTCGGACTGGCGGGCCTGCGGCTCGGCTTCGTGATCGCCGCGGACACCGTGTTGTCGCGTCTTGCCGAATGGCTGGGCCCCTGGTCTGTCTCGGGTCCGGCGCTGGTCATATCCCGTGCATTGATGGAGGGCGATACCGCGCCGGTACGGACCGCCATCCTCGAGCGCAAGGCTGGTCTCGATGCGGTCCTGCGAAAGGCGGGGCTGGACATTGTAGGTGGCACCCCATTGTTCTCGCTGGTCGACCATCCGAAAGCCGGGCGACTGCACGAACAGCTCTGCCGCGCGCATGTTCTCACACGAAAATTCAGCTATGCGCCGACATGGCTGCGGATTGGGCTTGCGCCCGATGCCGCAGGCGATACACGGTTGGAAGACGCCCTGCGTCTCGCCGACCACGCCTGAACGGACCTTCCATGTCGACCGAAATCCTTGCCGTGCTGACCGCAGCGCTTGTCCTCGACAGGCTTGTCGGCGATCCCGAATGGCTGTGGCAGCGCGTGCCGCATCCGGTGGTCTTGTTCGGGTCGATGATCGGCTGGTTCGACCGGACCTTCAACCGCAAGCGCGTCGAAAACGACGTGTTGCGGATTGGCGGTGTGCTGACCATTGCTGTCCTTTTGCTCTGGAGCCTGATCTGCGGCTGGCTGATCCACCGCCTCCTGTCGCAACTCGGCCTTTTTGGCTGGCTGCTGGAGGTCTTGCTGGTCGCGGTCTTCCTGGCGCAGAAGAGCCTTGCCGATCATGTCTCGCGCGTCGCGATGGGCCTGCGTACCGGCGGCCTGGAGGGCGGGCGCAAGGCCGTCTCGATGATTGTCGGTCGTGATCCGGAAACGCTGGACGAGCCAGCGGTCTGCCGCGCGGCAATCGAGAGCCTGGCGGAGAATTTTTCCGATGGCGTCGTGGCACCCGCCTTCTGGTATGCCGTACTCGGCCTGCCGGGCCTGCTGGCCTACAAGATGCTGAACACGGCTGATTCGATGATCGGCCACAAGAGCCCGAAATATTTCTATTTCGGCTGGGCCTCGGCCCGCCTCGACGATCTTGCCAATATTCCCGCCGCCCGCCTGTCGATCCTGCTCATCGCCGCCGGCGCGGCCTTGAAGAGCGGCTTGAGTGCTGCCCGCAGCGCGCTCGCCATCGCACTTCGGGACAATGGCCTGCATCGTTCGCCCAATTCCGGCTGGCCGGAAGCAGCGATGGCGGGTGCACTTGATATCCAGCTTGCCGGCCCGCGGATCTATGCGGGCGCGCTGGTGGCGGAGCCGATGATCAACGGATCGGGACGCGCGCGCGCAACCGTCGGCGATGTCGAAACGGGTGTTTCGATATTCTACGGCGCGTGTACGGCGCTCGTTGCATTGGCGGTTTTTATAGGGGCGATCGTCAGTATTGTATAAAATCGTTACTGTGAACGGAAAAATCCTCCGGTTTTGGTTTAGGCCGAATTTTCCATTTGTCTTAAACGTCTGTCATTGCAATGAATGTAAGGTCTGTGTCGTGTTGGAACACCAGTAAAAAGGTGAATAAATTCGGAGAGGACTTTTATGCGTAAAATCTTCGTGGCCTTTGTGGCCTTTGTGGCCTTGTTGTTCATGCAATTTAACGCGCCTTCTGCCTTTGCCACCAATCTTATTGCCAAAGTAAGCCTTTCTTCTCAAACCATGACGGTATCGCAGAACGGCTTCGTCAGATACCGCTGGAAGGTATCGACGGCGCGCAGGGGGTATGTCACGCCACAGGGCAGCTGGAGCGCCAAATGGCTGTCGCGCAACCACCGCTCGCGCAAGTATGACAACGCGCCGATGCCCTATGCGGTCTTCTTCAACGGCGGCTACGCCGTGCATGCGACGTTCGACCTCAAGCGCCTTGGCCGGCCGGCATCCCACGGCTGCATTCGCCTGCATCCGGACAATGCCGCCGAATTCTTCTCGCTTGCCAGCCAATATGGTTTGAAGAACACCAAGATCGTCGTCACCCGCTGAGCCCGGTGACGACTTATCGCTCCGCCGACTTGGAATAATCATTGAGGTCGGCTGACAATGCCGGCCTCGATGATCGCATAAGTACCGGTTGAACTCGACGACGATCTTGCCGAACGGTCCGCAATCGAAATGATCGAGTGCCGCGACGGCGCTTTGAGAGACGGTGTGTGCGGTTCGTTTGATGTTTGCGCAACACCGCTGCCGCTAAATGCAACTCTTGCTGTCAAGGCCATTGGCTTTTCAGCCGCATTTACCTATAGGTTCGCCAAAACATGTATTCGAAAGAGGTACGCGCGTGACAGCTACATTCGACAAGGTTGCCGACATCATTGCGGAAACGAGCGAAATCGACCGTGAGACGATTACGCCGGAAAGCCACACCATCGACGATCTTGGCATAGACAGCCTTGATTTCCTCGACATCGTCTTTGCGATCGACAAGGAATTCGGCATCAAGATCCCGCTCGAGCAGTGGACCCAGGAAGTCAACGAAGGCAAGGTTTCGACGGAAGAATATTTCGTCCTGAAGAATCTCTGCGCCAAGATCGACGAACTGAAAGCCGCCAAGGGCTGACGATTTCCCCGCGTTTATCCCGCGGGAACACGTGCATGCACGACACCAATGCCGCCTGTCGCGTGGTCTGCGCTTGACAGGCGGCATTTGCGTTTTTACTTGACGGTCGCATGATCACGCCGCCGGCCGGTTTCGAACCGGGCGAATTGAGGCGGGATCGCATGATTTGAAATCCGGAGCATTTCTGGCGCTGTCGCGCGCCGCGCTCCGGGCCAAGCTGGATTGCTCCTGATGCTCCTTGAATATTTCCAGATGATCGATCGGGTCGAGACGGTCGATCTCGCCGCCAAGACGCTTAAGGCGCGCTCGGTCGTTCCCGCCAACAGCCCTGTCTTCGAGGGACATTTTCCTGGTTATCCGCTGGTGCCCGGCGTGCTTCTGATCGAGACGATGGCGCAGGCCTGCGGCTTCCTTGTATTGGCCGCCACGGATTTTGCCGCCATGCCGTTCCTGATGTCCGTGGATAGCGCCAAGATGCGCACCTTCGTCGAGCCGGAAGCGGTCCTCGACATCGAGGCCTTTCTTGAACATGACGGTTCAGGCTTTGCGGTGGTCAAGGCGAAGATCACATCCGCGGGCAAGAAGGTCTGCGACGCTCAATTGAAGCTGCGCACCATGCCGTTCGATCAGGTGCCGCTCGGGCCGATCGTCAGGAAGCGTGCGGAAGAGGTGGGGTTGATGGCGGCGCTTGCGCTGTCGACCGCGACGGGAGAGTGACGATGGTGAAAGCTGCCAATGACGTTGTAATCACCGGTGTCGGCATCGTCACCAACCAGGGTGTCGGCACGGATGTGCATACGTCCCTGCTGACAGCTGCCCAGTCGCCGGTTGCAAGCGTCGAAACCGAGCGTTTCGCGCCCTATCCGATCCATCCGCTCCCGGAAATCGACTGGTCGCAGCAGATCCCGAAGCGCGGCGACCAGCGGCAGATGGAAAACTGGCAGCGTCTCGGTGTCTTCAGTGCCGGACTGGCGCTTGACGATGCCGGTTTCAAGGACAATCTCGAGGCCTGCGGCAGCATGGACATGATCGTCGCGGCCGGTGGCGGCGAGCGCGATATCAATGTCGATTCGCTGATCGTCGATGAGGCGCTGAAGCGCAATGACCGCGAGCAACTGCTCAATGAAAAGCTGACGACGGAGCTGCGCCCGACGCTGTTCCTGGCGCAGCTTTCCAATCTTCTCGCCGGCAATATTTCCATCGTCCACAAGGTGACCGGTTCGTCGCGGACCTTCATGGGCGAAGAGGGGGCCGGGATCTCGGCGATCGAAACCGCCTTCGCCCGCATCAAGGCCGGGCAGTCGACCCATACGCTGGTCGGCGGCGCATTTTCGGCCGAACGTCTCGACATGATCCTGCTGATCGAGGCGATCCAGGGCCATGCGCTGGGCGGCTATCATCCAATCTGGTCGCGCAAGCCGGAAGACGGCGGCGGCATGATCCTCGGTTCCGTCGGGGCGTTTCTGATGCTGGAATCCCGTGAACATGCCGAGGCCCGCGGCGCCCGCATCTATGCAACGATCGACGAGATCGGTGGCGACCGCGGCAGCCGTGACGGCGACCGGCTGGAGCAGCGCCTGCAATATCTTTCCAAGCCTGCGGCTGATGCCGATCCGGATGCGACGATCGTGTTTTGCGGCACGACCGGCTTCCATGATCTCGCTGCCCGCGAAAAAGCCTTTCTCGATGCGCAGTTCCCGAAGGCCGCCATTCGTGCCTATGGCGGGCTCGCAGGCCATGGCCTGGAGGCACATTTTCCGCTCGGTCTCGCCTTCGCGGCACTATCGCTGGGTGCTGGCGCCATCGTTCCGCCATTCGATCCGGCTGAAACGAAAATGAGGATCCCGGCCAGGACCGCCGTCGTCACGACGATCGGCCATGCGCGCGGCGAAGGTATTGCCGTTCTTTCGGCCGAAGAATAAGGAGCGGCAGCCATGAGCAATGCTTACAAGGATCATCTCGGCCGCCCGTTGATCGCCGTCACCGGCATGGGCGTCATCACTTCGCTCGGACAGGGCGTACAGGACAACTGGAAGGCGCTGACTTCAGGCGTTTCCGGCATTCACAAGATCACCCGATTTCCGACCGAGGGTCTGTCGACCAAGATCAGCGGTACCGTCGATTTTATCGAACTGCCCGTCCAGAACGCGGTTGAGCGCTCCTATGCTTTTGCCCGCGAAACGACCGCCGAAGCCTTGGCCCAAGCGGGAATATCCGGTGATTTCAATGGTCCGCTGTTTCTGGCCGCACCGCCGATCGAGCCGGAATGGAGCGCCCGTTTCGAACTGGCCGACCGCGCAAAACCGTCCGAAAAGCCAGGCGACGCCTATAACCGTTTTCTCGCGGCCATGCGCGACCGCGCCGATGCCGATTTCCATGAAGCATCGCTGTTCGGCGCCATTTCCGAGCGCCTGTCCGACCGATTTGGAACGCGTGGCCTGCCGGTGACGCTGTCGACCGCCTGCGCCTCCGGGGCGACGGCGATCCAGCTTGGTGTCGAGGCGATCCGCCAAGGACGCACCGATCGTGCGCTTACCGTGGCGACCGACGGTTCCGTCGGTGCCGAAGCGCTGATCCGCTTTGCGCTGCTCTCTGCCCTATCGACCCAGAATGATCCGCCGGAAAAGGCCTCGAAGCCCTTCTCCAAGGATCGCGACGGTTTCGTCATCGCCGAGGGTGCGGCAACACTGGTGCTTGAATCGCTGGAAGCGGCGATTGCCCGTGGCGCCCGGATCTACGGCATCCTCAAGGGCTGTGGCGAGAAGGCGGATTCGTTCCACCGCACCCGCTCGTCGCCCGACGGTGGACCGGCGATCGCGACGATCCGCGCGGCACTCGCCGATGCGGGCATCGATGAGGCCGGCATCGGCTATATCAACGCCCACGGCACCCCGACGCCGGAAAACGACAAGATGGAGTTCGGCGCCATGTCGGCCGTCTTCGGCGAGGCTCTTGCAGGTATTCCGGTGTCCTCGAACAAGTCGATGATCGGCCATACGCTGACGGCGGCCGGCGCGGTGGAAGCCGTATTCTCGCTGCAGACGATCCTCACCGGCACGCTGCCGCCGACGATCAACTACCAGAACCCGGATCCGTCGATCGTTCTCGATGTCGTGCCAAACGTGAAGCGGGATGCGCAGGTCAATGCCGTCCTGTCGAACTCCTTCGGCTTCGGCGGTCAGAACGCCAGCCTTGTCATGGCGGCGGAACCGGCCTAATCCGACAACGATCCTTTTCGACGACAGACGCCCTCGGGCTCAAGGACTTATATCATGCGCGCTTTGCAACTGGTCGACGACCGCAAGCTGGAAATTACCGACCTCCCGGAGCCCGATGCACCGGGTCCGGGAGAGGTCACGCTGCGCGTCAAGGCGGTTGCGCTCAACCATATCGACGTCTGGGGCTGGCGCGGCATGGCCTTTGCCAAGCGCAAGATGCCGCTGGTCATCGGTGCCGAAGCCTCCGGCGTGGTCGACCAGATCGGTCCCGGCGTCTCCAATGTCCTGCCGGGTCAACTGGTCTCGATCTATGGCGCCCGCACCTGCGGCCTTTGCCGTCCGTGCCGGGAAAGCCGCGACAATCTCTGCGAACATGTCGGCGGCGTGCATGGCTTCCATCTCGACGGTTTTGCCCAGGAGAAGGTCAATCTTCCGGCCCGCCTGCTGGTTCCGGCGCCTCCGGGCGTAGACGCGATTGGCGCAGCCGTGGCACCCGTCACCTTCGGAACCGTCGAGCACATGCTGTTCGATAACGCCAAGCTCGAGCCCGGCGAAACCATCCTCATTCACGCTGGCGGCTCCGGTATCGGCTCGGCGGCGATCCAGCTCGCCAAGAAGATCGGCTGCACGGTCATTACCACCGTCGGGTCGGACGACAAGATAGAGAAGGCCAAGGCGCTTGGCGCCGATCACGTCATCAACTACCGCAAGGACCGATTCGAGGGCGTGACGCGCAAGCTCACCAAGAAGAAGGGCGTCGATGTCGTCTTCGAACATGTCGGCAAGGATACCTGGGCGGCTTCCATGTTCGTCCTGAAGCGCGGCGGCCGTCTGGTCACCTGCGGCTCGACCTCGGGTGTCTCGACCGAAATGAATCTGATGATGCTGTTCCAGCAGCAGTTGAAGCTGCTCGGTTCCTTCGGCTGCCGCATGGAAAACATGGCCGATGCCATGCAGAAGATGGCGCGCGGTCTCGTCTATCCGGTCATCGACACCGAAGTCGGCTTCGATGAGATCGACAAGGCGCTGGAGCGGATGGAAACTCGCCAGGTCTTCGGCAAAATCATCCTGCGAATGGACTGACGATCGTGCGCATGCTGATCACACGACTGGTTCTGGCGGTGGAGCATTTCCGCCAGTGGTCGATCGCGCAATTCGTCTTCCTGCTGCTCGGCACGCTGAAGCTGTTTCCCGCCAATGCGGCAATCGAGTTTTCCGAACGCTTCACGCGCTGGCTCGGGCCGAAGCTGAAGCACCGCCACAAGCTGACGCTTACCAACCTGCGAAACGCCTTTCCTGAAAAGGGCGAGGCAGAGATTCAGGCGATCGCGCTCGAAAGCTGGGGCAGCATCGGTCGGCTTGCCGCCGAATATGTTTTCCTCGACGAAATCTTCGATTTCGATCCGACCGATCCGAAGCCGGGCCGTATCGAGGTGTCCGGCATCCCGCTGTTCCTGGAATTGCGCGACAATCCGCGGCCGTTCATCGTCTTTACCGCCCATACCGGCAATTTCGAGCTGCTGCCGGTCGCCAGCAATGCCTTCGGGCTCGACGTCACAGTACTGTTCCGTCCGCCGAACAATCCCTACGTGGCCGACAAGGTTTTCAATTTCCGCAAGCAACGCATGGGCAATCTCGTGCCGTCGCATGCCGGTTCGTCCTTCACGCTCGCTCGCAAGCTGGAGCGCGGCGGCGGCGTCGGCGTCCTGGTCGACCAGAAGTTCCGCAAGGGGCTGACGACCAAGTTCTTCAACCGCGACGTCCGCACCAATCCGCTCCTGGCCAAGCTGGTGCGTCAGTTCAATTGCGAGGTTTATCCGGCCCGCTCGATCCGCCTGCCGGATGGTCGGTTTCGCCTGGAGCTCGAGCCGGCCATCGAGATCCCCCGCAAGCCCGACGGCGCCGTTGACGTCAACGCCACGGCACAGTTGCTCAACGACAAGGTGGAAAGCTGGGTGCGGGAATATCCGGGCCAGTGGCTCTGGTACCATGACCGCTGGGCGATCAAGAAAAGCCTGCAGGATTAGACCCTTCTCATCTCCATGCCGTCGCGACATCGCAACTGTTCCATTCAGGAATCAGCGATGATATTCGCGTGTAAATAGTTTTTAGTGTAAAATATCGTACAGACTGTGGTTGAATCGCTGCCCTCCTCGCGGAGGCGCGAGAATGTTTCGAAACTGTTATATTTTCTCACTTGGGCCGGCAATTATTTTAACGGAAACGTTTAAGGTCGCAGTCTGACTGTTGAACGGCATTTTATAGAGTGTAAACTCGACCTTGCATGACAAGGGTTGCAAGTGCTTCGGGAATAGGGACAGGCGCCGGTCAATCGATTTAGATCCGGCCGCGCCGGGATTTGCAGCTGCTCGTTCTACTCAGGAGCAATACTGGCTGCGGGGGGAGTGGGATTAAGCAATTGAAGGCATTGATAGACCTTTTTTGGTTCAAGTATTCGCAACTGCAATATGCGGTCAAATCCGGCGACGATCTGCTGATTTCCATTCTCGACCGCGATATTGAACCGGTTCTGAGCGCCATTTATCACGACGAGGCATCTTGCGTCGCCGATGCGCGCCTGCAGTTCCAGTTCGTACTGGATCTCTTGCGCAAGGAAGCGGACGACGTGTCCAGCGTATTGCGGCAGCAAGGCGTGCTGCAATCTCTGTCCGATCGCTATTTCGCCGGTGAAAATGGCAATATCCTCGGCGAAAAATGGCAGCAACCTGCCGCGCCGATGACCGTCCATCGGGGACGTGTCGACGAAGGTTTCCTCAACGAGGCCATCCTCGATTGCATGCCGGATCGCATCGCCGTCATTACGCCGGACTACCGTTACCTTTACACCAATCCGGTGAATGCGGCGCGGCTCGACGAACGGCCGATGGATCTCGTTGGCCGCCATATTGTCGAGTTTGTCGGGATCCAGCGTTTCGAGCAGCGCGTGAAGCCCAATCTGGACAAATGCTTTGCCGGTGAGACGGTCGAATACACCTTCTCCAAGGACGTCGATAACCGCATCCTCGTGGTGCGCTGCCGCATGACGCCGTGCATGTCGAGCACTGGCAAGATCATCGGCGCGATCCTGATCCTGCAGGAAATCGCCGATCGCCGTCGCTCGATCGCAGCCTGACATCCACATATTTCATTCGAAAGGCGAGGGCGGTTGCCCACGCACATCCTTGCCTGTTCTACTTGTCCGACCAGACCGCCAGTTCGTAGCCATCGGGATCGAGAAACTGGAATCGCCGCCCGCCTGGGAAAGAGAACGTCTCGACGACGATACGGGCGCCGGACGCTTCCAGCCGCGCCTGAGTCGCGACGAGATCGTCCGCGTAGAGAATGACAAGCGGGCCTCCGGGCTTCGGCGTTCCCGTCGTCAATCCGCCGGTCAGTCTTCCGTCGGTGAACTCGCAATAGTCCGGACCATAATCGGTGAACGACCAACCGAAGGCCGAACCGTAGAATGCGCGCGAACGTGCGATGTCGCTGACGGCGAATTCGATATTGTCGATCTGCCGGTCAATACCCTTCTGGCCCATCGGTCTCTCCTATTCTTCCAGAATGGTCTTCAGTGCTTGGAGGTCCTTCTTCACCCATTCGGCGTCGGAGGCAAACCGCTCGTCGTTCATATCCGGCAATTTCAGCAGGGTGAACATGACCTCCGCGCCGTCGCCGTTCGGAACCACCCGCAGCGCATTGTGAACCTTCAACCCCGACTCCATCGTGACGAGGTGATCGAGCACGCCGAAATCGTTTGGCGGCGTGAACGTGACGCGGGCATTGCCGAGCGGTCCGCTGGTGATCCAGTCGGTGCCATCAGGCTCCAGTCCGGAACTCAATCCGGATGCCCAGAGCGGCATGTTTTCGGGCTTGGCTGCAAAGGCATAGACGTCGCGCCAGCTTCTCTCGATGCTGATATGGACGATCCTGGATTTCATCACTGTCATGGTCCTGCCTTCCCTCCCTGCTTGTGCCTGCCTGTGCTTTGGAAGCTACTGCATAACTCCTTAGATCGGAATCGATTTAAGGATAAAATTATGCAGCATATTTGAGGTGTTACTGCGACTTCGCGCGTCATATTTGACGCGCCGCGTTGTCACTGGCTCGCTCGGAAAAGTCTCACTTTTAACAACAATCACTTGTCGTTAATCGATTTGAATGCCAAAACTCCGTCAGAATTCGCAGGGCGCGTTCTGGTGTGGATTGCCGGAACCGTTGCCCTGCGCATCTCAATCTGGTGGAGTTGTTGCGCATGTCCAGCCGGACACTGGCCGCTTCACCGTCTAACGGAGGCACATACGTGGCACAGGCGGAAATCGGCCTTATCGGTCTTGGCGTTATGGGATCGAATCTGGCGCTCAATATTGCCGAAAAAGGCAACAGGATCGCAGTTTTCAACCGCACGGTGGAAGCGACCCGGAAGTTCTACGCCGAAGCCGGCGAACTCCAGGGCCAGATCATTCCGTGCGAAACCATCGAGGAATTCGTCGCTGCCATCCGCCCGCCGCGGCCGATCATCATCATGATCAAGGCCGGTGAACCGGTCGATCAGCAGATGGAGCTTCTGAAGCCCTATCTGGAGAAGAACGACATCATGATCGATGCCGGCAACGCCAATTTCCGCGACACGATGCGCCGTTTCGACAATCTCAAGGACAGCGGCCTGACCTTTATCGGCATGGGCGTGTCCGGCGGTGAAGAAGGCGCCCGCCACGGCCCGTCGATCATGGTCGGCGGCAAGGAAGAATCCTGGAAGCGCGTCGAAAAGGTCCTGACCTCGATCGCGGCCAAGTATAACGACGATCCGTGCGTTGCCTGGCTCGGCGAAAACGGCGCCGGCCACTTCGTCAAGACCATCCACAACGGTATCGAATATGCCGACATGCAGATGATCGCTGAAATCTACGGCATCCTGCGCGACGGTCTGAAGATGAGCGCCACCGAAATCGGTGACGTTTTTGGCGCATGGAACAAGGGACGCCTGAATTCCTACCTGATCGAGATCACCGAGAAGGTCCTGAAGGCCGCCGATCCGATCACCGGCAAGCCGATCGTCGATCTCATCCTGGACAAGGCCGGCCAGAAGGGCACCGGCAAGTGGTCCGTCATCGAGGCCCAGAACATGGGCATTCCGGCGACCGCCATCGAGGCTGCCGTTGCCGCCCGCAGCATCTCCTCGGTCAAGGGCGAGCGCGAAGCTGCCGAAAAGGTCCTCGGCCTGCCTGAGGTCGGCGAGTTCAAGGTTGCCGACAAGGCCGCTTTCCTCAAGGATCTGGAAAGCGCGCTGCTGGCCGCCAAGATCGGCGCCTATGCGCAGGGCTTCGCTGTCATGGCGCAGGCTTCGCGCGAGTTCAACTGGAATCTGCCGATGCCGACCATCGCCCGGATCTGGCGCGCTGGCTGCATCATCCGCTCGGTCTTCCTCGATGAAATCACCACGGCCTTCACCAAGGACCCGAACGTCGCCAACCTGATCGTCACACCGGCGTTTTCCGCGATGGTCAAGGAAACCGATGACGCTCTGCGCCGCGTCGTCTCCGCCGCTGCCCTCGGTGGCCTGCCGGCTCCGGCGCTGGCTTCCGCACTCGGCTATTTCGACAGCTACCGCCGCGCTCGCGGCACCGCCAATGTCATCCAGGCGCAGCGTGACTTCTTCGGTGCGCATGGCTTCGACCGCGTCGATGGCGCCGATTCGCATCACGGCCCGTGGGGCAGCGGTCTGAACGCCTGATTGCTGCCACCGGTTTTGACGCCGGATTGCTGAAATTGAAACGGCCGCTGATCGCTCAGCGGCCGTTTTGCTTTATCCGACCAGACGCAAATCCGTCAGGTTTCGTCGGGTGGGTAACTCAAAGTCTGCAATTCGTTTGCCGGTTGCCCATCGATCCGGGCGATGACAGCCTTAGCCAATTCGCGTCCGGCCAGCCTGAAATTTTCCCGCACCGAGATCACTTCCGGTCTCAGCCAGCGAATGATGTCGTTCGACTGTTTCGAGACCATATCGACATCGCGTCCAAGCTGCAGGCCAGCGGCCTCGATCCCGGCAACCAGCGCCACGGCGCCGCCGCCGCTTCCCGAGATGACGCCATCAGGCGCGCCCGGTGCGCGCATCGCCGCCTCACAGGCAACACGAATTTCATCGAGGCTGTTGTCGAGGTCCACGGTGTTGAACGGGACGGGCGTCGCCCCGAAATCACGCAAACCCCGCTCGAATCCGGTGCGCATGTGCATATGATAGGTCAGGCCCGCCGGCGGGTGAAGCAGCATGATCCGCCGTCTTCCGCGCTCCACCAGCATTTGCACGGCGTCATACGCGAACCGCTCATTGTCGAAGTCATGAAACGGATGGGCGAGACCCATGTCCGTGCGGCCGTGCGTCCCGAAAGGAAAGTTCCGCTCCATCATCAGCGCGACGCGCGGGTCCTTCGGCTCCGTTCGCGAGATGATCACGCCGTCGGCCGCGCCCGTTTCCAGCACATAGCGTACCGGATCGAGCGGATCGCTTCGCATGCTGTAGGGCGTGATGACGAGGTGATACTGCGTGGCAGCCAGGATTTCCGAAATGCCGACCACCATGGGGCTCGTCAGGCCGATGAACTCTTCCTCGAGACTGAGGATCAGGCTGATGACATTCGTCTTGCCCGTGCGCAGCCTGACGCCGGCGCGGTTCGGATGGTAACCAACCTGGGCTGCGACAAGTCGCACGCGCTTCTTGGTCTCGGCCCCGATGTCGGGGGCGTTCTTCAGGGCTCTGGAGACTGTCGTGATGCCGAGGCCGGTCATGAAGGCAATCGTCTTCAAGGTCGGACGTTCGTTTGCTGAGGTCGGCGCAGTCGCCTGCCTGTTTTTGGTCTTCTCGTCCATTCCCCCGCCCACCGTTTTCCATGTTCAGGCAGTCTTGTCCCAAGGACAGCGCTACCTGCAGCCAGACCCTTCGGGTCTTTCAGCGCCTTATATACGAAATGTGACAGAGGGGCACCCTTTGCCCATCCTCTCCCTTTGCGGAAAATCTGTAACGATACAGTAGGCTTGTCGAGAGTTTTTTTAGTGTCTTCGGGTGCGTCTCTCGGCCGGGTTGAATCATGCGTTGCACGACAAGGTTAGTGCGTCTGCGAAATGGTCTCGCCACCGAAAAGCATTCCAATCCGTCATTTTCTGACGAAATATCAGCATTTGAAGCGTTTTCTTGAGGTTATTGCTCTGCGGCATGGCGCGGTTTCCGGCTGGCGGGTAAACAGAGAAATGCATCTTTCGATTGTATTAAATATTTTTTCAGGAATTGTGCGTTGTGGCTGTTGCGTCTGTAAATCGATTGAACTAAGTTTTTCCGGTAACGTTACAGTGAGGGAGGAAAAACTCATGAAACTGCGTTTGTTGGCTGCTGCTCTGGCGGCAACTGTGGTGCTTCCGCTCGGCGTGGCTAACGCGACCGATCTCGAAGTCACCCATTGGTGGACGTCGGGTGGCGAGGCTGCGGCCGTGGCCGAGCTTGCCAAGGCATTCGATGCGACCGGGAACAAGTGGGTCGATGGCGCTATCGCCGGTTCCGGTGGTACCGCCCGTCCGATCATGATCAGCCGTATCACCGGCGGCGACCCGATGGGTGCCACCCAGTTCAACCACGGTCGTCAGGCCGAGGAACTGGTGCAGGCCGGCCTGATGCGCGACCTGACGGATGTCGCCACGAAGGAAAAGTGGAAGGACATCATCAAGCCGTCGACCCTGCTCGACAGCTGCACGATCGACGGAAAGATTTATTGCGCCCCGGTCAACATCCACTCGTGGCAGTGGCTTTGGCTCTCGAACGCCGCCTTCGAAAAGGCAGGTGTCGCGGTTCCGAAGAACTGGGACGAATTCGTCGCTGCCGCTCCGGCGCTCGAGAAGGCCGGTATCGTTCCGCTCGCCGTCGGCGGTCAGCCTTGGCAGGCGGCCGGTGCGTTCGACGTTCTGATGGTCGCCATCGCCGGCAAGGACACCTTCTACAAGGTCTTCAAGGACAAGGACGAGGAAGCCGCTGCTGGTCCCGAGATCGCCAAGGTCTTCAAGGCTGCCGATGATGCGCGCAAGATGGCCAAGGGCAGCAATGTCCAGGACTGGAACCAGGCCACCAACCTGGTCATCACCGGCAAGGCCGGCGGCCAGATCATGGGCGACTGGGCACAGGGTGAATTCGCGCTCGCCAATCAGGTTGCCGGCAAGGATTACACCTGCCTTCCGGGCCTCGGCGTCAACGAAATCATCTCGACCGGCGGTGACGCCTTCTACTTCCCGCTGCTGAAGGATGAAGAAAAGTCCAAGGCCCAGGAAGTCCTGGCTTCGACGCTGCTCGCTCCGGCAACCCAGGTTGCCTTCAACCTGAAGAAGGGCTCGCTGCCGGTTCGTGGCGACGTCGACCTTGCGGCTGCCAACGATTGCATGAAGAAGGGCCTCGAAATCCTCGCCAAGGGCAACGTGATCGAAGGCACCGACCAGCTGCTCTCGGCCGACAGCCAGAAGCAGAAGGAAGACCTGTTCTCCGAATTCTTCGCCAATCCGTCGATCACGCCGGAAGACGCGCAGAAGCGTTTCGCCGAGATCATCGCATCTGCTGATTGATCGCAGGCTTTGCTGTCGCAGGCCGGCTCCGTGGATGCGGAGCCGGTCTTTTCCTCTCGGAGCCTGCCTTTAATGGGCTTGGCTGTGTGCAGGGCGACGGCGTTCCCGTCTCTCGCGAAGGCCGCCTGAAGATGGCTGGGGGAAGGGTAACCGAGGGGAGCGCGCGCTGTGCGTGCCAGCTTCCTGATTGCGAAAGCGCCTGTGAGACCGGAGGGCAATTACAATGGCGGGACAAGCGAAAGCGGGCCGACCAAATCAACTACTGCGCAATCTGAATGCAAAGATTGCGTCCATCCCGATGATCCTGACGGCCATGGTCATCTTCTTTGGCGGGACACTCTGGACGGTCCTCTATTCCTTCACCAATTCGAAGCTGCTGCCGCGGCTGAATTTCGTCGGTCTCGACCAGTACGAGCGCCTCTGGGACGCGCCGCGCTGGGTCATCTCGATCCAGAACCTGGCGATCTACGGCTTCTTTTCGCTGATCTTCAGCCTTGTCATCGGCTTCCTGCTGGCAGCCCTGATGGACCAGAAGATTCGCTTCGAGAACACGTTACGAACGATCTTTCTCTATCCGTTCGCTCTCTCCTTCATCGTGACCGGCCTCGTCTGGCAATGGATCCTGAACCCGGAATTCGGCGTTCAATCCGTGGTGCGTTCGCTCGGCTGGACGAGTTTCACCTTCGATCCGCTCTATACGCCGAGCATCGTCATCTACGGCATCCTCATCGCCGCCCTCTGGCAGGGCACCGGGCTCGTCATGTGCCTGATGCTGGCCGGCCTGCGCGGTATCGACGAGGATATCTGGAAGGCAGCCCGCGTCGACGGCATTCCGACCTGGAAGACCTATCTGCTGATCATCATCCCGATGATGCGGCCAGTCTTCATCACCACACTCGTCATCATCGCCTCCGGCATCGTCAAGGTTTACGACCTCGTCGTCGCCCAGACCAGCGGCGGACCTGGCATCGCGTCCGAAGTTCCGGCCAAATACGTCTACGACTACATGTTCCAGGCCCAGAACCTGGGGCAGGGCTTCGCCGCCTCGACCATGATGCTGATCACGGTCGCCATCATCATCGTGCCTTGGGCCTATCTGGAATTTGGGGGAGGGCGCAAGCGTGTCTGATATCGTCATTAACAATCCGGCCGGCGGCGCTGCCGCCATTGCAGGCCCGCAGGGCAAGAAACCTCGCCCGCTGCTTTCGCCGCGCAACATCATGATCTACGGCACGCTGTTCGTCGCCGCCGCCTATTATCTCCTGCCGCTCTACGTGATGGTCGTCACCTCGCTGAAGGGCATGCCGGAAATCCGCCTCGGCAACATCTTTTCGCCGCCGATGGAAATCACCTTCGAACCGTGGGTGAAGGCGTGGTCCACGGCCTGCACGGGCCTGAATTGCGACGGTCTTTCACGCGGCTTCTGGAACTCGGTGCGGATCACCGTTCCTTCGGTGATCGTCTCGATCGCCATCGCCTCAGTCAACGGCTATGCGCTGGCCAATTGGCGGTTCAAGGGCGCGGAACTGTTCTTTTCCATCCTCGTCATCGGCGCCTTCATTCCCTATCAGGTGATGATCTACCCGATCGTCATCGTGCTGCGCGAAATGGGCATCTATGGCACGCTCACCGGCCTGATCCTCGTGCATAGCATCTTCGGCATGCCGATCCTGACGCTCTTGTTCCGCAATTACTTCGCCTCGCTGCCGGAGGAATTGTTCAAGGCGGCGCGCATCGACGGCGCTGGGTTCTGGGCGATCTATTTCCGCATCATGCTGCCCATGTCGCTGCCGATCTTCGTCGTGGCGATGATCCTGCAGGTCACCGGCATCTGGAACGACTTCCTCTTCGGCGTCGTGTTCACCCGGCCGGAATATTACCCGATGACCGTGCAGCTCAACAACATCGTCAATTCGGTGCAGGGCGTGAAGGAATACAATGTCAACATGGCGGCAACGATCCTCACCGGCGCTGTCCCGCTTATCGTCTATTTCGTCTCCGGACGTCTCTTCGTCCGCGGCATCGCCGCCGGTGCTGTGAAAGGCTGATCTCCAATGAATTCAAGTGTATCCATCAAGGACCTGTCTTTGAACTTCGGCGCGGTCCGTGTGCTCGAACATCTCGATCTGGAAATCAGCGATGGCGAGTTCCTGGTGCTTCTCGGTTCTTCCGGCTGCGGCAAGTCCACGCTCCTCAACTGCATCGCCGGCCTGCTCGATATTTCCGAAGGCCAGATCTTCATCAAGGGCAAGAACGTCACCTGGGAAGAACCCAAGGACCGTGGCATCGGCATGGTGTTCCAGTCCTACGCGCTCTATCCGCAGATGACGGTCGAGAAGAACCTCTCCTTCGGCCTCCAGGTCGCCAAGGTGCCGCAAGCGGAAATCGACAAGCGCGTGGCCCGCGCCGCCGAAATCCTGCAGATCCAGCCGCTGTTGAAGCGTAAGCCGTCGGAACTGTCCGGTGGACAGCGCCAGCGTGTGGCGATCGGGCGTGCGCTGGTGCGCGATGTCGATGTCTTCCTGTTCGATGAACCTCTCTCGAACCTCGATGCCAAGCTGCGCTCGGAACTGCGCGTCGAAATCAAGCGGCTGCACCAGTCGTTGAAGAACACGATGATCTACGTCACGCACGATCAGATCGAAGCGCTGACGCTGGCCGACCGCATCGCCGTCATGAAAAGCGGCGTGATCCAGCAGCTTGCCGACCCGATGACCATCTACAATTTCCCGGAAAACCTGTTCGTCGCCGGCTTTATCGGCTCGCCGTCGATGAATTTCTTCCGCGGCGAGATCAAGGACAAGGGCGGCCGTAGGGTTGTCGAAGTCAACGGCGTAGATTTCGGCCTCGAAGCCTATCCGGCCCGAGGACCGCTGGAGGCGGGCCGCAAGGTCGTGCTTGGCGTTCGCCCGGAACATGTGACGGTCGATGAGAGCGTGTCCGGCCGGGAGGTCCACGATGCTGTCGTCGATATCGAGGAGCCGATGGGCGCCGACAATCTCCTGTGGCTCAAGCATGCCGGCCAGACCATCTCGGTGCGTATCGCCGGTTCGAGGCGCTACGCACCGGGAACGGCGCTGAAGATCAGTTTCGACATGTCGATAGCCTCGGTCTTCGACGCCGCGACGGAAAACAGGATTTAGACGATATTGACATGAGCGCAGAGGGGCGCCCCCCTCTGTCCCTCCGGGACATCTCCCCCACAAGGGAGAGATTATCGTTGGCTCCTTGGTCATTGATGAAAAATAATCTCCCCCCTCGTGGGGGAGATGTCGGCGTCGCCGACAAGGGGTGAAAGCCCCGCATACGAACGTATATTGGGTATACCGCATGACCAATACCATCCAGAACAATGCCACTCTCGACCTCTCCGGCACCTGGCAGTTGACCTCGTCCGACGGCAGCCATGCAGTGGCCATCGCTATTCCCGGCGACGTGCACAGTGCGCTGCAGACGGCCGGCGTCATTGCCGATCCCTATGGCGGACGTGTTGAGGATGATGTCCAGTGGGTGGCGCACAAGGACTGGGTGCTGGAGCGGACGTTTCATCTCGACGAGGATGATGTGCCTGGTCACTGGTATCTCGATATCGAAAGCCTCGACACGATCGCCGACGTCTATGTCAACGATCTCCTGGTCCTGCAGGCCGACAATTGCTTCCGGCGGTATCGCCCCGATGTCGGTTCCGCTCTGAAGGCCGGTGAAAACAGGCTGCGCGTCGTCTTGCATTCCTCGATCGCGGCGGGCGCCGAACGGCAGGCGGCGCAGCCTTTCTACATTCCCTATTCGACCGGCAATTCGCCGATTGCCAATGGCAACATGCTGCGCAAGCCGCAATGCCATTTCGGCTGGGACTGGAACATCGCGCTCGCGCCGCTTGGCATCTACGGCACGATCGCGTTGAAGAAGCTCGCGGTTGCCCGCATCGAACATGTGGCGACGCGGCAGGTGCCGCAGGCAAACGGCGCGGTGGATCTGCAAGTGACCGTAACGCTGTTTGCCAAGGAACCCGGCATCAGCGGCATCGACTTCACGCTTGACGGCCAGCGCGAACATCTCGATTGCGCTGTCAACGCCGGCGAAACGCGCGTCACCCATGTCTTCACGGTCGATAGGCCGGCGCTCTGGTGGCCGGCTGGCAGCGGCGAGCAGGCGCTTTCCGAACTCACCGTCTCGCTTGCCGGCGACAGCGTCACGCGGCAGATCGGATTTCGCACGATCGAGCTTTTGACGGATCCGGACGAAGCAGGCAGCCGCTTCGCCTTCCGCGTCAACGGACGCGAAATCTTCTGCCGCGGCGCCAACTGGATCCCCGCCGATGCGCTGGTCTCGCGGGTGACGCCTGAGGGGGTCGAGGATCTCCTGCAGTCGGCGGTCGATGCCAACATGAACATGATCCGCATCTGGGGCGGCGGGTTTTATGAGCCCGACTGGTTCTACGACCTGTGCGACCGTCTCGGCCTGATGGTCTGGCAGGACTTCATGTTCGCCTGCAACCTCTATCCGTCGACGCCGGATTTCCTCGAAAACGTTGCCGCAGAGGTCGATTACCAGGTCAACCGCCTGTCGTCGCATCCGTCGATCGCGCTCTGGTGCGGCGATAACGAGCTTGTTGGGGCGCTCACCTGGTTCGAGGAGAGCCGTAGGGATCGTGATCGTTATCTGGTTTCCTACGATCGTCTCAACCGCGTCATCGAGACTGGCATCAAGGCGGCAGCCCCCGAAGCGATCTGGTGGCCGTCGAGCCCGTCCGTGGGGCCGCTCGATTTCGGCGATGCGTGGCATGCCGACGGTTCCGGCGACATGCACTACTGGTCCGTCTGGCATGAGAACAAATCATTCGACAACTATCGCACCGTGCAGCCGCGCTTCTGCTCGGAATTCGGCTTCCAGTCCTATACCTCGATGCCGATCGTCCGGCAGTTCGCCGAGCAGAAGGACCTGAACGTCGCATCGCCGGTGATGGAAGCGCACCAGAAGAACGCCGGCGGCAACGAACGCATCGCCGCGACGATGTTCCGGTATTTCCGTTTCCCCAAGGATTTTTCGAACTTCGTCTATCTCAGCCAGATCCAGCAGGGACTGGCGATCCGCACCGCCGTCGATTACTGGCGGTCGCTGAAGCCGCATTGCATGGGCACGCTCTACTGGCAGCTCAACGACACCTGGCCGGTCGCCTCCTGGGCGAGCCTCGATTACGGCGGCAACTGGAAGGCCATGCATTACATGGCGCGCCGGTTTTTCCAGCCGGTCGCGGTCGCCGCTGTCCCGTCCAGCGACGGCAAGACAATTTCCTTCTCGATGGTCAACGACACCGCCGAACCGGTGACCGTCGCGTTGCAGACCTTCCTTGTGTCGCTTTCGGGCGAGCGACAGCCATTGACGGCAGCCGCCGGAACCTGCAGCCCGGATCGCGCCGCGACGCTTCTGACCATCGCCGCCTCGGACATCCCCAAGGACACGCTTTTGTTCTGGTCCTTAGAGGCGTCGAACGGCATGCGCGGCGAGGGACATCATGTCGAGGGCACCTACAAGGCGCTCGACCTTCAGCCGTCGGGCCTTGCCATCTCAGTCGCTTCAGCTGGTGACGGGACCTATGACGTCACGGTCGCGGCGACGGGTCTGGCCCTGCATGTGATGATCGAGGCCGATATCGAGGGACGTTATTCCGACAATGCCTTCGATCTGACGGCGGGCGACAGCCGCACGATCCGCTTCACGCCAAAACGGCCACTGGCGGCAGGCCAGTGGCCTGTCTTCACCGGCTATGACCTGCAGTCCTGCCAGGGCAACGGGTAGGGGGCGTGATGCTGCGCAGCGAGGTCAATGCCATCATCGAGCGGAGCGATGCCTTCATGCGCCAGCATGGGTTCATCCTGCCGCCGTTCGCCTCTTGGTCGCCGGAGGAAATGAGATCGCGCGTCGCGTCCGATACGCCCTCTATCCGTGATGGCCGACTTGGCTGGGATATCACCGATTACGGCAAGGGGCGCTTTGGCGAACTGGGCCTGGTGCTGTTCACGCTGCGCAACGGCTCCGCCGCAGCACTCGCCCACGGACGCGGCATGCTCTATGCCGAAAAGCTGATGATCACGGCCAGGGACCAGATCAATCCGCTGCATCGTCACGCCATCAAGACCGAGGACATCATCAATCGCGCTGGCGGCATGCTGGTGCTGCAGATGTACAATTCGCTCGCCGATGGCTCGGTCGATGAAACCTCCGATGTCGTCGTCGCGACCGATGCCCGCCTGCGCACCCTGAAAGCCGGCGCTTTGCTGCGGCTGGCCCCCGGGGAAAGTGTCACGCTTCTGCCCGGCAACTGGCACGCCTTCTGGGCGGAGGGGGCGGATGTGCTGATGGGCGAGGTCTCGACCGTCAACGACGATCTCACGGACAATTATTTTCGCGAACCCGTCGGTCGCTTTTCCACCATCCGGGAAGATTCCCACCCCTCCCGTCTCCTGGTGTCGGATTACGACACCTGGTTCCCATAAAACTCCCAAGGAAGGATACACCATGCAGAACGTGAGCTTTCAGCTTTACAGCGCCCGCAATTTTCCGCCGCTTTCCGATGTCCTGAAGACGGTTGGCGCGGCTGGTTATACAGAAGTCGAGGGGTATGGCGCTCTCTATGCGTCGCTTGATGATGCGGCCCTTGCGGCGCTCAAGGACGACATGACGAAGAGCGGCGTCACCATGCCGACGGCCCATTTCGGCCTCGACCTGCTCGAATCCGACCCGGCCCGCGCGGTCCATATCGCCAAGACGCTCGGCATCAAGGCGATCTACTGCCCGCATATCGCAGCCGACCAGCGGCCGAGCGATGCGAGCGGCTGGAAAGCCTTCGGCGAGCGGCTGGAAAAAGCCGGCAAGCCGTTCTGGGACGCAGGTCTGGATTTCGGCTGGCACAACCATGACTTCGAGTTCGTGGCGCTGCCTGATGGTTCGATCCCGCAGGATCACATCTTCGCCGGCGGCCCGAACCTTAGCTGGGAAGCGGATATCGCCTGGGTCATCCGCGGCGGCGCCGATCCGTTCGCCTATATCGAGAAATACGGCAAGCGCCTGACCGCCGTTCACGTCAAGGATATCGCGCCGGCCGGTGAGAACACTGATCAGGACGGCTGGGCCGATGTCGGCCACGGCACGGTCGACTGGACGAAACTGTTCAAGGCACTTCGTTCGACGCCGGTGAAATATTACGTCGTCGAGCACGACAATCCCAAGGACTACAAGGTGACGGCCGAGCGCTCGATCGCTTCGATCAAGACCCACTGATAGAAAGAACCAGTCATGACACAGCAATCCACTGCGGGGGAACTCGGCGTCGGCATCATCGGATGCGGCAACATTTCCACCACCTATTTCAAGCTTGCACCGCTGTTCAAGGGCATCAAGATCGTCGCCTGCGCGGATATCAATCCGGCGGCCGCCGAAGTCCGTGCCTCCGAATATGGCGTCACAGCCCAGACCATCGAGGAACTACTTTCCAATCCCGAGGTCGATATCGTCGTCAACCTGACCATTCCGGACGCGCATTTCCCCGTTTCCAAGATGATCCTGGAAGCTGGAAAGCACGTCTATTCCGAAAAGCCGCTGGTCCTGTCGCTGGAGCAAGGCGAGCAGTTGCGCGGCATCGCGACGGCGAAGAGCCTCAAGGTCGGCTGCGCGCCGGACACGTTCCTCGGCGGTGCGCATCAGCTTGCCCGCAACTATATTGATGAAGGCCGGATCGGCCGCGTCACATCAGGCACCTGCCACGTGATGAGCCCGGGGATGGAAATGTGGCATCCGAACCCGGACTTCTTCTTCCTGCCCGGCGGTGGCCCGATCCTCGATCTAGGCCCATACTATATCGCCAACCTCGTCAACCTGATCGGTCCGGTCAAGCGCGTGGCGGCTCTGACCTCCATGGCCAACCCGACCCGTACGATCACCAGCGAGCCGCGCGTCGGCGAGGTCATTCCGGTCGAGACTCCGACCAACATCCACGCTCTGCTCGAATTCCAGAACGGCGCGACCATTACCCTGTCGGCCAGCTGGGACGTCTGGTCGCACAACCACGCAAATATGGAGCTCTACGGCACCGAAGGCTCGATCTTCGTGCCGGATCCGAATTTCTTCGGCGGCACGGTGTCGGCCAGCGGCCGCGACAAGGACGTCCAGCCGCTCGAGACCTGGGATCATCCGTTCTCGGTTCCCAACCAGGAGCACAAGCAGGGTCCGATGGCGAACTACCGGACGGCCGGTCTTGCCGATATGGCGATTGCGATCCTCGCAG
>NZ_DATJDJ010000185.1:0-13842 GCF_035497515.1 Pararhizobium sp.
TGCCATTCGCCCACAGGCTATGGTCTCGGCGCCACCTTCGGCACCTCCGCCGGCACCCAGAATTTCGACAGCGTCGAGGAGAGCGACGTGGTCGTCGTCATCGGCGCCAACCCGACCGATGGCCACCCGGTCTTTGCCTCGCGGCTGAAGAAGCGGTTGCGCAAGGGCGCCCGGCTGATCGTCATCGATCCGCGCCGCATCGACCTTGTCTCCTCGCCGCATGTCAAGGCCGCCCACCACCTGCCGCTCCTGCCCGGCACCAATGTCGCGCTTCTGACCGCGCTCGCCCATGTGATCGTTACCGAGGGTCTTTACAACGAAAGCTTCATCCGCGAGCGCTGCGATTGGTCGGAATTCGAGGATTGGGCCGCCTTCGTCGCCGAACAGCATCACAGCCCGGAAGCGATCGAAAAGCTCTGCGGCGTTCCCGCCGAGGAAATCCGCGGCGCCGCCCGCCTCTATGCCACCGGCGGCAACGGCGCGATCTACTACGGTCTTGGCGTAACCGAGCACAGCCAGGGCTCGACGGCCGTCATCGCGATCGCCAATCTCGCCATGGTCACCGGCAATATCGGCCGCCCCGGCGTCGGCGTGAACCCGCTGCGCGGCCAGAACAATGTCCAGGGCTCCTGCGACATGGGCTCCTTCCCGCATGAACTGCCGGGCTATCGCCATATCTCCGACGACGCCACCCGCGACATCTTCGAAAAACTGTGGGGCGTGACGATTTCCAACGAGCCTGGCCTGCGTATCAACAACATGCTGGATGCCGCGGTCGATGGCGGCTTCAAGGGGCTCTACATCCAGGGTGAGGATATCCTCCAGTCGGATCCGGACACCAAGCATGTCGCAGCGGGTCTTGCGGCCATGGAATGCGTCGTCGTCCAGGATCTGTTCCTGAACGAGACCGCCAACTACGCCCATGTCTTCCTGCCGGGCTCGACCTTCCTGGAGAAGGACGGCACCTTCACCAATGCCGAACGCCGCATCAACCGGGTGCGCCGGGTCATGACCCCGCGCAACGGCTATGCCGACTGGGAAGTGACTCAGAACCTCGCCAAGGCCATGGGACTGGACTGGAATTACACCCATCCGAGCCAGATCATGGACGAGATCGCCGCGACGACGCCGAGTTTCGCGCTGGTTTCCTATGATTATCTGGACAGAATGGGCTCGGTGCAGTGGCCGTGCAACGAAAAGGCCCCGCTCGGTTCGCCGATCATGCATATCGACGGCTTCGTGCGTGGCAGGGGCAAGTTCATCCGCACCGAATATGTGGCGACCGACGAGAAGATCGGCCCGCGCTTCCCGCTGCTCCTCACCACCGGCCGCATCCTCTCGCAATACAATGTCGGCGCCCAGACACGGCGCACCGACAATGTCGTCTGGCATGAGGAAGACCGGCTGGAAATCCACCCGAACGACGCCGAACTGCGTGGCGTGCGCGATGGCGACTGGGTGAGGCTGTCGAGCCGCGCCGGCGATACGACATTGCGGGCCCTGATCACCGATCGCGTCGCGCCCGGCGTCGTTTATACCACCTTCCACCACCCGACGACGCAGGCGAACGTCATCACCACCGATTTCTCCGACTGGGCAACCAACTGCCCGGAATACAAGGTGACCGCCGTGCAGATCTCGCCCTCGAACGGCCCGTCGCAATGGCAGATCGACTATGACGAACAGGCCCGTCAGTCCCGCCGCATCGCGCGAAAGATGGAGGCGGCGGAGTAGGAATTGGCATGATGCTTTCGCCGCAACCACCGCCCTCTGTCCCTTCGGGACATCTCCCCCTCAAGGGGGGAGATCGGCTGCGGCGTGCGCGGCTTACCCCTCCCCCTTGTGGGAATGGTCGGAGCGAAGCAGATGAGAGGGGCCGAAGGCCCGGTTCCCTCGCGTCAAAGCCTGCCATTGCATTCATAGCAAAGGACGAAGGCTCTCCCTCAAGCAAGGCGGCTTCGCCCCGCTCATCCGGCGCTGCACGCCACCTTCTCCCCGCACGGGAGAAGAGGGAGTTCGCGGTATGACCGAATTCAAACTCACCCAGACTGTCCCCGAGACCGCCCATCGCGGTGGCAGGCTGACGGCTGGCTCCCGCGTGGTCCCCGAGGAAACGCCGATCGCCCTCTCCTATGGCGGTTCCACCCATGCGGTAATGATGGCGACGCCGGGCGATTTCGAGGATTTCGCCGTCGGCTTCAGTCTGACCGAGGGCATCATCACCAGTCCGTCGCAGATCGAATCAATCGAGGCTATCGCTGATGAAAACGGCATCGACCTGCAGATCATGCTGAAGGACGCCCAGAACGATGCGCTGGTGTCGCGCCGCCGTCACATGGCCGGGCCGGTCGGCTGCGGCCTCTGCGGCATCGAATCGATCGAGCAGGCGGTGCGCAAGACACCGTCCGTTTTCGCCTCGCCGCTACGCCTGACCGAACAGCAGATCGTCGAGGCCGTGGCGCTTCTGAACGGCCAGCAGCCGCTGCATTTCGAAACGCGCGCCGTGCATGGCGCCGGCTTTTATGTGCCGGGCAAGGGCTTGATTGCCGTGCGTGAGGATGTCGGGCGTCACAATGCCCTCGACAAACTGGTAGGCGCGGCCGCTCGCGCCGGTCATCGCGGCGAGAGCGGTGCTGTGATCGTCACCAGCCGTGTTTCCGTCGAGATGGTGCAGAAGACCGCCATCATCGGCAGCCCGTTCATCATTGCCATTTCGGCGCCCACGGCCCTTGCCATCCGCACGGCGGACGAGGCCGGCATGACGCTGGTCGCGCTGGTGCGCGGTGCCGATTTCGAAATTTTCACCCACCCCAATCGCATTCAATCCGGAGCCGTCGCCGATGTCGCTTGATAACACCAATGGCAAACTCGTTCGGATGGCAAACCAGATCGCCACATTCTTCAAGTCTCAGCCGGAAGCCGAGCGCGTCGAAGGCGTCGCAACCCATATCAACAAGTTCTGGGAACCGCGCATGCGCAAGGCTTTCTTCGAACTGATCGAACAGGGCGATGCG
Organism: Pararhizobium sp.; assembly: GCF_035497515.1. Lineage (GTDB taxonomy): Bacteria > Pseudomonadota > Alphaproteobacteria > Rhizobiales > Rhizobiaceae > Pararhizobium. The sequence goes on from NZ_DATJDJ010000185.1 coordinate 3,015, forward strand.
GGCTTCGATCCCATCGTGATCTCCGCCGCCGCCATCATCAAGCGCCCCGCCCCGAGCCCGCAGGGTGCCGGCGCCGCACATTGACGTGCTCCTGCAATATCATTGAACCGACGCACAGTCCGGGTTAAGCAGAACGACCGAAAAAGATGGGCCGGTTGGTAATCCGGTCCCTGCTCAAAGCAGCTTATGGCCTTCGGGTTTCCACGGGTCCGGTTTGATCGCGAGCGGTCAGCGGGTACGTGGTCCCATGCCGTGTTTCCTCGCTGGCCAACAAGGAATATCGACATGGCATCTGAAATGACCCCGACGCATATCATCGAAAGCCGCACGCTGGATCGAGCGACGGTCGAGGCGCTGGCGAAAAGCGGGATGCCGCACAAGCTCGTCGATTGCACACTCGAAGAGGCCCATCTCTCGCGCCTGGTGCTGGAAGGCTGGGTGTTCGAGGCGTGCAACGTCAAGCAGGCCACCTTCACCGGCGCGAAACTGGGCAACACGCTGTGGTCGGATTGCAAGGGTGGCCTTGCCGACTTTACCGGCGCCGATCTTTCCGAGAGCCGGATCGAGGGCTGTGATTTCAACAACAGCAGCTTCCGGGGCACCGTGCTGACCGGCGCGCAGATCGAGCGCTGCAAGCTGACCGGTGCCAATCTTTCGGAAGCAAAGACGCTCAACCTGACATTTGAGGAAACGCGGCTGGCCGATGCCCGGCTGCCCGGCCTTTCCCTTCGGAAAGCACGGCTGAACGGCCTTGATTTCCAACTGGCGGATCTGAGGAAATCCGATTTCCGCGACGCCATCTTTCAGGACTGCAGCCTGCGCGATGCCAACCTGGCCGAATGCCGGTTCGAGGGTGCCGACCTGCGCGGCGCGGATCTCGGCGGCATCCGCCTCTTGAACGCCAAGCAGTTCAAGGGCGCCACCATTTCACGCGATCAGGCAGGACAGTTGCTGGCCGAACTCGGATTGAAGGTTCGGTAGCGGTTACCGGACCAGTTCTATCCACGCGTCAGCTTGACGATCTCGGCAGCCAGGCTTTGCTGCGAATAAGGTTTGCCGAGCCGCGGCACTTCGATATCGACGCCCGGCGGCAGGTCCGCATATCCCGTTGCGAGCAAGATTGGGAAATCAGGGTTCAATGAGCGCGCCGCCTTCACCAGGTCGGCGCCGGTCATGCCGGGCATGGAATAGTCGGTGATCATCAGGTCGAACACCTGGCCATTGTTCAGGAGATCCAGTGCCTCCCTGCCGGAATGCACCTCCACCACCTCGTGACCGAGGTCCATCAGCATGTCGGCCGAACTCATGGCAATCAGCACATCGTCGTCGACCAGCAGTATCCGTTTCGGCCCGGCATCCTGGCCGCCGGCCGGTTCGGTTTCCGCCGGCTGCTCGACCACGAAATCCTCGGTCGCGACGGGTACCCAGAGCGCCGCCGTCGTGCCCGTCCCGACTGTGCTGGTGAGCTTCAAGGCGCCCTTGAGCTGCAGCGCAAGCCCGTGGATCATCGACAGCCCTAGCCCCGTCCCCTTTCCCAGTTCCTTCGTCGAAAAGAACGGCTCGATCGCCTTGCGCAGGGTTTGGGCGTCCATCCCATGTCCCTTGTCGATGACCGACAAGACCACATACCGCCCCCGTTCCAGATCGTCATCAGGAACGGACTGCATCATTTCCCTCAGCTCGATCCGTAGCGCGCCACCGTTCGGCATTGCATCGCGAGCGTTGACGGCGAGGTTGAGCAACGCCAGTTCGATCTGGTTCGAATCGGCAACCACCGGCGGAAGAGATGCCGGAATGGATGTCTCGACCATGATCTCGGGGCCGACCGACCGCTTGAGAAGATCTTCCATGTCGAAGACCAGCTTGGCCATATCGACGGCGCCCACATGCAAGTCCTGCCGCCGCGCAAAAGCCAGGAGACGCTGTGTCAGCGAAGCGCCACGCTTTGCACCCTGCAGCGCGCCATCGATCAGCCGAACGGACCTGGCGTCGCCGTCAAGGTGCTTGCGCAACAGCTCGAGATTGCCCAGCACCGCCATCAGCAGATTGTTGAAATCATGGGCGACACCACCGGTCAGTTGGCCAATCGCTTCCATCTTCTGCGCCTGCCGCAACTGCTCCTCGGCCCGTTCGCGCTGGGCCACCTCCGCCATAGCGGTCGCAAGCGCAGCTTCGAGCTCAGCCGTCCGCTCGGCAACACGGACCTCGAGAATTTCATTGAGTTGCCTTTGATTTTCCTCGGCGCGCATACGGGCAGTGATGTCGGCAGACACCCCGACCAGCTTGACCGCTCGGTTCTTCCAGTCGCGGTATAGCTGGGCCCGAATCTCGGCCCAATGGACCGATCCATCCTCCCAGAGGATGCGATATTCGATCGAATAGTCGGCGCCCGTCTCGATCGTGCTCTTCAGCGCAGCCTGCATCCGATCCACATCTTCCGGGTGAATGCGCGAGATCATATCCTCGTAAGTGAAGGCATCGTCCACGGCGCGGCCGAAGATGCCGCGACACATCGCCGAGGTCGTCAGGGCATAGGTTCCCAGATCGAGTTCCCAGGCGCCCAGTCGACCAGCCTCCAGCGCAGTCTGAAGCCGCCGCTCACCCGCGTCGAGAGCTTCTATGCGCAGACGTGCTTCATACTGACGCCGCCGTCCCCGAAGCGCGGTCTTGGCAACACTGGCAAAGGTCGTGGCATGGAAGGGCCGTTCCAGAAAACTGGCATTGCCGAGAACCTCGGAGAGGCGTGCAGCAGCGGGATTGCGTTCCGGCCCACCCCCGTGCTGCGTCAGGATCACGAATGGCAGATCCGACCAGCTCGGCTGGGCCGCAATCCAATCAGAGAGGGGGCGCAGATCGGCTGAACGCAGGGCTTCCTCGGTAACGACGGCAAAAGCGATGTTCTCTTCCAGCCCGGCAACGAACGCATCGAAATCATCGGTCAGCTTCGAACGTATGCCGACCGTTGCCAGCAATGAGGCGGCAATCTGCGCATCCCGCCCCGCCGGCGCATGAATCAGCGCTATGGCATCTCTGTCAGGAATTTTTGCGGTCCTCGTCCGAGAGTTTGAGCAGTGGCTGGCCCGGATTCATGAGGCTCGGCACGCCGCTAAGGACCCCTTGGAAGCCGGTCAACGGCTGTCCAAGCGTCAAGCCGATCTCGCCGATAGTGTATTCGCGGATCGTGTCCTCATGCTTGCCGGTACGCTTCTTGATGATCGATATGGCCCGCCTCACCTTGCCGAGCGCTTCGAAGTAGCGCAGCAGAATGACGGTATCGGCGAGATAGGTGACATCCACCGGTGATTTCATATCTCCGACAAGGCCATGCTGTGCAATCGTCAATATTGTATTGACCCCCTGCCGGTTCAGGTATTGCAAAAGTTCATGCATGTGGAGGATCAGCGAATTCTCCTCCGGCATTGCCGCCTGGTAGCCGTTGATGCTGTCGATTACCACGGTCTTGGCTTCGAACGATGCCACGCGGTCACGCACGCGATGAGCGAATTCTCCGGGCGAAAGCTCCGCTGCATCGAGTTGCTCGATATGGATCAGACCGCGATCACGCAGGTATTCGAGATCAATCCCCAGGAGCTTCATGCGGGCATACAGCAGCCCGAGTTCTTCGTCGAACACGAAGATCGCCGCTTTTTCCCCGCGCTCCACGGCGGCGCTGACGAACTGCAGCGCAAACAGGCTCTTTCCTGTTCCGGTCGGGCCAATCAGCAGCGTACTCGATCCGCGCTGGATACCACCACCCAGCAACGCATCGACCTCTTCGATGCCGCTGCTTAGCGTATCGCGCCCAAAATTCGTGTGGTGTTCCAGAGCACGCAGGCGCGGGAAAACCGCCACTCCGCCGGTCTTGATGACAAAGTCATGATAGCCGCCACGAAATGCCTGACCACGATACTTGACGACCCGCATGCGTCGACGCTCGGCCCCGTAATCAGGAGTCATCTGCTCGAGATGCATGACACCGTGCACGACACTGTGCACCGTTTTGTCGAGATTATCCGATGTCATGTCATCCAGCAGGACAACCGTTGCACCGGACTTGGCAAAGAAATGCTTGAGCGCCAGAATCTGGCGACGGTAACGAAGCGAACTCTGCGCCAGCAACCGAATTTCCGAAAGACTGTCAATCACAAGGCGGCTCGGCTTCAACCGCTCAAACGCCTCGAACATCAGTTTCGTGGTTTCGCCGAGTTCGAGATCGGACGAGTAAAGCAGGCTCTGTTGCTGGTCCGCATCGAGAAGACTTTCCGGCGGAACCAGCTCGAAGATCTCGATCTCATCTCCCAGGGTCATGCCGTGAGACGCAGCACTTTGCCGGAGTTCCTCTTCGGTCTCGGACAAAGTAATGTAGAGACACCGCTCGCCAAGGCTTGCGCCTTCGATCAGGAACTGCAGGGCAATGGTCGTCTTGCCGGTTCCTGGCGATCCCTCCAGCAGATAGACGTGACCGCGGGAAAGACCTCCCGAAAGCACATCATCCAGCCCTGCCACGCCTGTCATCGCTTTCGATTCATGCCCATTTGCCATACGCTCTCCTTTCATCGGAGAAAAACATAGGGCTGCCTCCAAAAACGGCAACGTCTTCATCCGATGCGCGAAAAAATTGCTTCGCGTTTCCTCTCCCGCTGATCACCGGCTGATACGCGTCGACAGGATGATTGAGGACAAGGTCTTCTCCACCCCGTCGATTTCGCCGATGCGATCGATCACCAGGTCGAGTTCGCTGATCGAGTTGGCCGCGACGATGGCGATGAGATCGAAGCTGCCGCTGACCGAATGCAGGGTGCGCACGTCCTCGATGTCATGCAACTCCTGCGTCACCCGGCCGAGCGCCTTGGCCGCAAGCGTGATCAGTACATGCGCCTTGACCAGCCCCTTCTCGAAATCATCCGACAGCCGCACGCCATAACCGGCAATCACCCCGTCGCGCTCGAGCCGCTCGATCTTTGCTTGGACGGTGGTGCGCGATAGGCCGAGCTTGCGCGCCAGGAGCGCGGTTGGCATGCGGGCATTCTCGCTGAGAACCGCCAGAAGCTGCCTGTCCTTGTCCGCTAACGTCATTATGTAGATCTCCAACGGCAGAATGCCGATATATCTACGGCATTTTTAACAGATCATCGCTTCGTATCAACAGCCAAACGCTGGACAATGCGCCACGTCCATTTATCGAGGGGAACCAAAATGAAAAACATCGTCGTCATCGGCGCCGGCAAGATCGGCTCGACCATTGCGCGGCTTCTCGCCCATTCCGGCGATTACCAGGTCACCCTCGCCGATCGCAGCGCCGAACAGCTGGCCCTGATCGAGAAGCACGACGCAATCTCGGTTCAGGAAGTCGATATTTCCGACAGCGTCGCCATGGTTGCCCTGCTCACCGGCAAGTTCGCCGTGCTCAGCGCTGCCCCTTATCACCTGACCATCGCCATCGCTGAAGCCGCCTCCAAGGCCGGCGTGCATTATCTCGACCTGACCGAAGACGTCGAATCCACCCGCCGCGTCAAGGCGATCGCCGAAACCGCCTCGACCGCCTTCATTCCGCAGTGCGGCCTGGCACCGGGCTTCATCTCGATCGTTGCCAACGATCTTGCCAGCCGCTTCGACACGCTCGACAGCGTGCGCATGCGCGTCGGCGCCCTGCCGCAGTACCCGTCGAATGCTCTCAACTACAATCTGACCTGGAGCACCGATGGCGTCATCAACGAATATATCGAACCCTGCGAGGCGATCGTCGAAGGCCAGCTGATCACGGTGCCGGCGCTGGAAGAACGCGAGGAATTCTCTCTCGACGGCGTCACCTACGAGGCCTTCAACACATCCGGCGGTCTTGGCACGCTGTGCGAAACCCTCAAGGGCAAGGTCCGCACGCTGAACTATCGCACCATCCGCTATCCCGGCCATGCCGCGATCATGAAGGCGCTGCTTAACGATCTCGGGCTGCGCCATCGCCGCGAAGTTTTGAAGGACATTTTCGAAAACTCGCTGCCCTCGACCATGCAGGACGTCGTCATCATCTTCGTCACGGTCTCCGGTCGCAAGGAAGGCCGCCTGGTGCAGGAAACCTACGCCAACAAGGTCTACAGCGCCGTCGTTGCCGGCCGCATGATGAGCGCCATCCAGATCACCACGGCTTCCAGCATCTGTGCCGTGCTCGACATGCTCGCCAAGGGCGAACTGCCGGCCAAGGGCTTCATCCGCCAGGAAGAAATCGGCCTCGACGCCTTCCTCAAGAGCCGCTTCGGCCACCACTACGAACAGAGAGCCTACGCGGACAAAATGGCAAGCTGATCGAGCACGCAGGTCCATGAAGCAACGCCCGGGATTGAAAAATCCCGGGCGTTTCTGTGTGTGGATAACCGCCAAGGGTCTGGCGGAAGCATGGCCGAAGCAACGATCTCCCTCTTCTCCCCAACGGGAAGAAGTGCCGAGCGCATGCGAGGCGATGAGGGGGCCGGCGTACCCGGAGCCTTAATGGGATAGCCTTAGCCCCCTCATCCGACCCTGCGGGCCATCTTCTCACCAAGGGGAGAAGAGGCCGCGAGAGGCGTCGGCCCGTCACATTTCACGTCCGCCCGAACTCATCATCCAGCCGGATAATATCGTCGTCCTCGAGATACGATCCCGTCTGGACCTCGATCAGCTCCAGCGGAATCTTGCCGGGATTGGTCAGGCGGTGCACGACGCCCTGGGGGATGTAGACGGACTCGTTTTCGTGCAGCAGCCTTGTCTCGCCGTCGATGGTGATTTCCGCGGTACCGCGCACGACGATCCAGTGTTCCGAACGATGGTGATGCTTCTGCAGCGAAATCTTGCGGCCGGGCGTCACATGAAGGCGTTTGACCTCGAACCGCTCGCCGCTCAGCACCGATGCCACCGCACCCCAGGGGCGATAGGACGTCGGATGGTTCTCCGTCAGGCCTCTGGTCTTGGCCGAAAGCGCCAGTTGCTTGACGATCTTGCCGACATCCTGGCTGTCTTCCAGCCGGCCGACATAGACGGCATCCTCGCTGGCAATGACGGCGATATCGTCCAGTCCCTGCACCGCGAGGTGGATATCGCGCGACAGGACCAGCGAGTTGCGCGTGTTGGAAACGGTGGCCTTCTGGCCGACAACATTGCCGTCCGCATCCTTGTCGCCGATCGCCCAGACCGAATCCCAGCTGCCAAGATCCGACCAGTTGAAGGACGACGGCACGACGGCGGCATGCGGCGTATTTTCGAAGATGGCATAATCGACCGAAATGTTCGGCGCCTGCGAGAAGGCAGCCTCATCCAGCCGATCGAAGTCGAGATCGCGCTCGGCGCCCTGGATGGCGCGCTGCGCCGCGTCGTAGACGGCAGGAGCATAACGCAGGATTTCCGCCAGGAATTGGCCGACCGGCAACATGAACATGCCGGAGTTCCAGAGATAGTTTCCGTTCGCCAGCAGCTCTTCGGCCCGCTCGCGATTCGGTTTTTCGACGAAGCGCGCAACGTTATGTGCCCCGGTCTCCAGCGCGTCGCCGGTCTCGATATAGCCGTAACCCGTCGCCGGTTCGGTCGGCTTGATGCCGAAGGTCACCAGCTTGCCGGCCTTGGCCGTGTCGCGTGCTATACGAATGCAATCGAAATAATGCTCGCCTGCGTCGATCTCGTGGTCGGAGGCAAGAACCTGCATGATCGCGTCATCGCCATGATCACGCAGCACGACGAATGCGGCGGCTGCAAGAGCCGGCGCCGTATTGCGGGCAATCGGCTCCAGCAGGATGCTCGACAGCGGCGCGTCCAGCGCGCGCGCCTGTTCTGCGACGATGAACCGAAACTCGGCATTGGTGACGATGACCGCCGGGGTGTACCAGTCACGATCGGAAACCCGCTCCAGCGTCTTCTGGAACAGCGAGTGATCGCCGAGGAACTGGAGAAACTGCTTGGGCGACGCCGAGCGCGACAGCGGCCAGAGCCGCGTACCCTTGCCACCCGCCATGATGACCGGCACGATCTTGGAAGACATGCGCATCCTCTATGCTTGTCGGGCAAAATCCGCCCAAAATACCAAAAACATCTGCAATAGACGTAAAATAGCGGAAAAGTATGTCGTGTAAATTTATTTCGCGGTTGCGAGATTTTTGACGATTCAAAGCGTTAACGGCGCTCCGACGCCGCTTGGCGTCTTTGCATCGCACGCTTCCCTCAGGGCGTCAGACAACAAAAAACCCCACCGAAGCGGGGTTTGATAGTGTCAGCAACTGCTTGTCGTTCAGGCGGCGACGACGATACCGTTCAGTTGCGTCAATTCTGCAAGGAACTGCTCCAGCCGGGTCTTATGCTCGTCGCCATGCGAGCCTTCGACCAGTTCCGCCTTGGTTGCCTCGATGCGCTTGTCGATAGCGGCACGATCCAGCTCACCGACCGGAACAGCGGACTCGGCCAGCAGCGTGCAACCGGTCGGCAAGATATCGGCGAAACCGCCGAACACCACATAGCGCGAAACTTTGCCGTCAGCAGCCTTCACCGTGACAACGCCCGGCTTGATCGTCGTCATCGTCGGCGCATGATTAGCCATGACGGTCATCTCGCCTTCCGTTGCCGGAATGACGACCTCGCTGACGCGCTCGGAAAGCAGCAGGCGTTCCGGAGAAACGAGTTCGAAATTGAAATCAGCCATGACAAATTTAGCGAATAGCGAATAGCGAACGGGTTGAGGAAACCTTCCGCCAATTTCAGCCTATTCCTATTCGCTACTCCCTATTCCCTATTCGCTTCGATTAAGCGGCTTCGGCAGCCAGGCGCTTGGCCTTCTCGACCGCTTCCTCGATGGAGCCGACCATGTAGAAGGCGGCTTCAGGAAGATGGTCGTATTCGCCGTTGACCAGGCCCTTGAAGCCCTTGATCGTGTCTTCGAGCGCAACCAACTTGCCCGGCGCACCAGTGAAGACTTCAGCGACGAAGAACGGCTGGGACAGGAAGCGCTCGATCTTGCGGGCGCGGGCAACCGCAACCTTGTCTTCTTCCGAAAGCTCGTCCATGCCGAGAATGGCGATGATGTCCTGGAGCGACTTGTAGCGCTGCAGGGTCGTCTGCACCTTGCGCGACACTTCGTAATGCTCTTCGCCGACAACCATCGGGTCGAGCATGCGCGAGGTCGAGTCGAGCGGGTCAACGGCCGGGTAGATACCCTTTTCGGCGATCGAGCGCGACAGAACCGTCGTTGCGTCCAGATGGGCGAACGAGGTTGCCGGTGCCGGGTCGGTCAAGTCGTCGGCCGGAACGTAGATGGCCTGAACCGAGGTGATCGAGCCCTTGGTCGTCGTGGTGATGCGCTCCTGCATCTGGCCCATGTCGGTGGCGAGCGTCGGCTGGTAGCCCACGGCCGAAGGAATACGGCCGAGAAGAGCCGACACTTCGGAGCCCGCCTGGGTGAAGCGGAAAATGTTGTCCACGAAGAACAGAACGTCCTGGCCTTCGTCACGGAACTGTTCAGCGATCGTCAGACCGGTCAGAGCGACGCGGGCGCGGGCGCCAGGCGGTTCGTTCATCTGGCCGTAAACGAGAGCAGCCTTCGAGCCTTCGCCACCGCCGTGCTTGTTCACGCCGGATTCGATCATTTCGTGGTAAAGGTCGTTGCCTTCGCGGGTGCGTTCACCCACGCCAGCGAAGACCGAGTAACCACCGTGCGCCTTGGCGACGTTGTTGATCAGTTCCATGATGAGAACGGTCTTGCCGACGCCGGCGCCGCCGAACAGGCCGATCTTGCCGCCCTTGGCGTAAGGAGCCAAGAGGTCGACGACCTTGATGCCGGTGACGAGGATCTGTGCTTCCGTCGATTGCTCGACATAGCTCGGCGCTTCCTGGTGGATGGCGCGCTTGCCCGAGGTGATCAGCGGACCAGCTTCGTCAACCGGCTCGCCGATGACGTTCATGATGCGGCCGAGCGTTTCCAGACCGACCGGAACGGTGATCGGAGCGCCCGTATCCGTGACCGGCTGACCGCGAACCAGACCTTCGGTCGAGTCCATGGCGATCGTGCGCACGGCGTTTTCGCCGAGATGCTGGGCGACTTCCAGAACGAGGCGATTGCCGTTGTTGTCGGTTTCCAGCGCGTTCAGGATCGAAGGCAGCTGACCTTCGTCGAAGGTCACGTCGACGACGGCGCCGATGACCTGCGTCACGCGGCCGACCGAGCCCGTTGCTGCAACGACTGCTGCAACCTTGGCTGCCGCCGGCTTGCGGACTGCCGGCTTCTTTACCGCTGCTGTATCTGTGGGGGTAGCTGCCTTAGCCATGATTCTTACCCTCTTTCCGTAACCTTAGAGCGCTTCCGCGCCCGAAATGATTTCAATGAGTTCCTTGGTGATCTGAGCCTGACGCTGACGGTTGTAGGACAGCGTCAGCTTGTTGATCATTTCACCGGCATTGCGCGTGGCGTTGTCCATCGCGCTCATCTTGGCACCCATTTCACCCGCGACGTTTTCGAGCAGAGCCCGGAAAACCTGCACCGAAATGTTGCGCGGGATGAGATCGCTGAGGATCTCGCCCGCATCTGGCTCGTATTCGTAAATCGCCGCAGCACCTGCCTCGGTCGATACCGTCTCTGCCGGAACGGCAGCGGGGATCAGTTGAAGCGCAGTCGGAACTTGGCTGATGACCGACTTGAACTCCGAGTAGAACAGCGTGCAGACATCGAACTCGCCCTTTTCGAACAGGCCGATGATCTTCTTGCCGATCTGGTCGGCATTTTCGAAGCCGATCTTCTTGACTTCACGCAGGTCGACACGATCGATGATCAGCGAGGCGAATTCGCGGCGCAGGATATCGAACCCCTTCTTGCCGACGCAGA
>NZ_DATJDJ010000186.1:0-4185 GCF_035497515.1 Pararhizobium sp.
CGCCCGGTTGAGTACCACCCTCAAACAATCCAAGGCTACGATTATAAAGGCTTACGATATCGTCAAGAGTGAAAGAAACAGAATATTCCGGCAATGGGACGCATGCGAGCGTGAGGCGCTGATTTTCATGCGGGACGCACCACTCGGCAAGGTCGGGCGTTATGAAATTCGTTCGGCCAAATCGACTGCCATCGAGCTTGATGTAGCATTCGCCGCCTATCTCGAAAAACGACGCACCTATCGAAAGGTCACCGATATAGAAAAATCACTGGAAGCCCTCGAAAAAGAGAATCGGCACCTGATCACGGTCGCGAACAAAGGCCTGGCACAAGCCGCCGCCAACACAGCAAAAGAGGTTGTCGCGCTGAGTAAGACCGTGGAAGGGATGAACTAGACGATCCTCAGTCCGACGCGGCCCTGAGTGCCAGGGCCGCGGCCAGCGGCCCGACGACGGCGAAAAACAGGGTGATGGCCACCAGGATCAACACGGGCGGCAGGAACGGGGCCGGGTCCTCGACGGCGGCATAGGCGGCGCTGACGCCGAAGATCAGCACGGGGATGGTGAGCGGCAGGACAAGGATCGACACCAAAAGCCCGCCACGCGGCAGCGTCACCGCCACCGCCGCCCCAGCCGCGCCCATCAGGGTGAGCGCCGGCGTACCCAGCAAGAGTGTCAGCGCGGTCGCGCCGATCGCGACCTCGCTCATGTTCATGAACAACCCGAGCAGCGGCGAGGCGATCACCAGCGGCAGCCCCGTCGCCGTCCAGTGGGCCAGGCATTTGACGAGGACCGTCAGCACCAGCGGCGTCTCTTGCATCAGCATCAGATCCAGCGACCCATCCTCCCGCTCGGCCTGGAACAGCCGGTCGAGACCGAGCAGCGAGGCGAGCAGGGCGCCGATCCACAGGATGGCCGGGCCGATCCGCGACAGCAGATTGAGATCCGGCCCAACGGCGAAGGGCACGACGGCGACCACGGTCATGAAGAACAGCACGCCGATCAGCGCGCCACCGCCGGCGCGCACGGAGAGTTTCAGGTCGCGGAGAAAGAGGGAGATCATGATCGAGCTCCTTCCGCGTGGACAGTTTTACCCCCCTCTGTCGGCAACGCCGACATCTCCCCCACCCCAGCAAACCCCGTCATCCGCAACTCCCGCGCCTCCACCCCGAGCGGCTGATGTGTCGCCGCCACGACAATGCCGCCGGTGGAAAGATGGCGCTTGACCAGATCGGCGAACAGCCGGTCGGCATTGGCGTCCAGCGCCGCCGTCGGTTCGTCGAGCAACCAGAGGGGGCGGAAGGCCACCAGGAGCTTGGCCATCGCCATGCGGCGTTGCTGGCCGGCGGAAAGATAACCGAACGGCAGGTGCGAAATGCCGCCGAGGCCCAGCGCTTCCGTCGCCTCCTCGATGCCCGTTCCTGTGCCGCCGGGCGAATCACCCATGAAGGATTTCCAGAAGGAGAGATTTTCCGCGACGGTAAGCTCTCGCTTCATCGCGTTGCGGTGGCCGAGATAGTGGCAAGCCTCGCGCGGATGGCCGGTTTCCGCCATCGGTCCTGAAACCCGCACCGTGCCGGATTCCGCCGCCAGCAGCCCGGCCAGAACACGCAGCAGGGTCGATTTCCCCGAGCCATTCGCACCCGTCACGACAAGCGCCTCCCCAGCCCCGAGACGGATGGAAATATCGTTGAAAATCAGGTCCTCGCCGCGCTTTGCACTGAGGCTTTCGACGACAAGACTGATCGGCATTCACATTCCTTTTACGACGTTCATCGCAATGCAAAAAAATTGTCTCAAATTGGGCCTGCCCGGTCTGGTACGATCTTTAGAAATTATCTATAACCGCCCCAACACGCCAGCGGTCGGCGTGAATTTCATCCTAGCGCCGAACATGGAATGATTTCCACGTGCGGACAGCGGAAATGACCGTACCCGCATCCCATATCGCGCATCCCATGCGCTTCGGGCGTTCGTGCGTCAAGTTTTGGCGATCAAACGGAACGGGGTATCCAGTGTCCAAATCCCTTGACAGCTTTAATTGTCGATCGACGCTTTCGGTCAACGGCAAGGATTATGTCTATTTCAGCCTGCCGAAAGCCGAAGCAAACGGCCTTTCCGGCGTCTCGAAGCTGCCCTACTCGATGAAGGTTCTGCTCGAGAACCTGCTGCGCTTCGAAGACGGCGTCTCCGTGACCAAGGATCAGATCCTGTCGGTCGCCGCATGGCTCAACAACAAGGGCCTGACCGAGGCTGAAATCGCCTATCGCCCGGCCCGCGTGCTGATGCAGGACTTCACCGGCGTTCCGGCTGTCGTCGATCTCGCGGCCATGCGCGACGGCATCAAATCGCTCGGCGGCGATCCGGAAAAGATCAACCCGCTCGTTCCCGTCGACCTCGTCATCGACCACTCGGTCATCGTCGACGAATTCGGCACACCGACGGCCTTTTCCCGCAACGTCGAGCTGGAATACCAGCGCAATGGCGAGCGTTACCGCTTCCTGAAATGGGGCCAGCAGGCCTTCAAGAATTTCCGCGTCGTCCCCCCCGGCACCGGCATCTGTCACCAGGTCAACCTCGAATATCTCGGCCAGACGGTCTGGACCAGCGAGGAAGACGGCGAAACCATCGCTTATCCGGATACCTGCGTCGGCACTGATTCGCACACCACGATGATCAACGGCCTGGGCGTACTCGGCTGGGGCGTCGGCGGGATCGAAGCGGAAGCTTCGATGCTCGGCCAGCCGGTCTCCATGCTGCTGCCTGAAGTCATCGGCTTCAAGCTGACCGGCAAGCTGAAGGAAGGCGTCACCGCCACCGACCTCGTGCTCACCGTCGTGCAGATGCTGCGCAAGAAGGGCGTGGTTTCCAAGTTCGTCGAATTCTTCGGCCCGGGCATGGACAACATGCCGCTCGCCGACCGCGCGACGATCGGCAACATGGGCCCGGAATACGGCGCGACCTGCGGCTTCTTCCCGGTTGATGGCGAAACCATCAACTATCTCACCATGTCCGGTCGTACCCACGACCGCATCGCTCTCGTCGAGGCCTATTCGAAGGCTCAGGGCATGTGGCGCGATGGCGACGGTGCAGACCTCGTCTTCACCGACATGCTGGAACTCGACCTCAACGAGGTCGTACCCTCGATGGCCGGCCCGAAGCGTCCGGAAGGCCGTATTCCGCTCGAAAACATCGCTTCCGGTTTCGCCGGTTCGATGGATACCGAATACAAGAAGCCGGGCCAGCTCGACAACCGCTACGCGGTCGAAGGCACCGACTTCGATCTCGGCCACGGCGACGTGGCGATTGCCGCCATCACCTCCTGCACCAACACCTCCAACCCGTCGGTGCTGATTGCCGCTGGCCTGCTCGCCCGCAACGCCGTTGCCAAGGGGCTGAAGTCCGCGCCTTGGGTGAAGACGTCGCTGGCACCGGGATCGCAGGTCGTCGGCGAATATCTCGCCAAGTCCGGCCTGCAGACCTCGCTCGACGCGCTCGGTTTCAACCTCGTCGGCTTCGGCTGCACCACCTGCATCGGCAATTCCGGCCCGCTGCCGGCGCCGATCTCCAAGACGATCAACGACAAGGGCCTCATCGTTTCGGGCGTTCTTTCCGGCAACCGTAACTTCGAAGGCCGTATCTCGCCTGATGTCCAGGCCAACTATCTCGCTTCGCCGCCGCTCGTCGTCGCCTATGCGCTGGCCGGCACCGTGCGGAAGGATCTGACCACGGAACCGCTCGGCATTGGCAGCGATGGAAATCCGGTCTTCCTCAAGGACGTCTGGCCGAGCTCCGCCGAAGTGCAGGACTTCATCCAGAAATACGTCACCCGGGAATTGTTCGAGAGCAAGTATGCCGACGTCTTCAAGGGCGACGAAAACTGGCAGGCCGTGCAGATCCCCGAAGGCGACACCTACGCGTGGGACAACAACTCCACCTATGTGCAGAACCCGCCTTATTTCGTCGGCATGGGCAAGATCGGCTCGGGCCTGAAGAACATCAAGGGCGCCCGCGTCCTCGGCCTGTTCGGCGACAAGATCACCACCGACCACATTTCGCCGGCCGGTTCGATCAAGGCTGCCTCTCCGGCTGGTGCCTACCTCACCGAAAACGGCGTCGCGGTTGCCGACTTCAACCAGTACGGCACGCGCCGTGGCAACCATGAAGTCATGATGCGCGGCACGTTT
>NZ_DATJDJ010000187.1:0-3638 GCF_035497515.1 Pararhizobium sp.
AGCGCCTGGGCCAGCCCGAGCCGCTGCCGCATGCCCTTGGAATAGGTCCGGACCGCGCGGTCGGCCGCAGCAGGCGCAAGTCCGACGCGCTCGAACAGGCCCGCTATGTCCGACACATCCACACGTTTCAGCCGTGCATAGAAGGCAAGCGTCTCCCGTCCCGTCAACGCCATGTGGAAGGAGACGCTCTCCGGCAGGTAACCGAGCCGCTGGCGCACGGCGAAATCGCCGCGGGCCGGGTCTTCACCCAGCACCTGCACTGTGCCCTGCGTCGGCCGGATGAGGCCGAGCATCAGCTTGATCAGCGTCGTCTTGCCTGCGCCGTTATGGCCGACAAGGGCCACCGTCTGTCCCTGTTCAAGCGCGAAGGAGACATCCTTGACCGCCTCGATCCGGCCGTAGCGTTTCGCCACGCCTGATAATGTGACCGTGGGTGCCGTCACTGCAAATCGTCCTTCTGTCTTGTCGGTGCCATCAACGGATGGCTGTCCACCACGCCGCCCGGTAGCAGCGCCGGAAACTGGACCTGCGCCCAGCGGATGATCTGCACGGCCGGGCTCGATGTGAGAATCTTGGCCTGCGGCGAGGTCCACAGGACCTTGTCCATCAGGTCATTCGGGCGATAGGTATTATCGCCGATTCCATCGCCATCAAGATCGAAGGCCGGGTTGTCGCTCCAGTAGTTGCCGCGCCCGTTCACCGACCAGTCGAGATAGCGGGTGCCGACATATTTCACCTGGTTGCGATTGTCGATGAAGGCATTGCCGGTCATCGTATTGCCTTCCGACCCGGCGGTGAAATGGATGCCGATGGCGCAGCCCTGGAATGTGTTGCCGAGCAGCTTGTTCCGGTTGGCATTGTAGATGAAGACGCATTTCTCCGGGCCGAGCCGCATGCCGCCCTCGACGGCGCCCGTCGCCTCGGCATCATCCTTCACGCCATGACCGGAATCCTGGATCCCGGCCATCGTCCAGCGGTCCGCCGGCTGCAGCCGGCCGCGGACGATGTTGCCGGATATCGTCGAACTGTTGGCCGAGTTCAACAGCAGGCCGTGGTCGCGGTCGCCGTCGGAGATATTGTCGATGATCTGCAGCCGGTTGGAGAACATGATGGCATAGCCGACGGAATTACCGGTCGAGACATTGCCGCTGATCACGCTGTCATTGGTATACATATAATGGATGGCGAAGCGCAGATCGCGGAAGCGGTTGCCGCTGAAGACATTCTTCTTGCTGGCCATGGTGGCGATACCGTCGCGGCCGAAACTGACGTCGTTATCGATGACCTTGCCGCCCGGTGCGTTCCATACCGATATGCCGCTGCCGAACTCGCTCATCCGACCATCTTTGAGGCCGACGACCACGTTCTTCCGGGCCAGCGAGTTCTTCGCGCCGTGGAGATAGATGCCGAACAGATTGCCGGTAAGGGTGTTGTTCTCGATGATCGCGCCGGTCGCCGTCCGGGCTGCGAAGATACCGGAATCCAGCGTCGACAGGTTCATGCCCGAGCCGGTGACCTCGATACCGCGCACGGAAACCTCCTCCGCCTCGATGGTGACGACGCTGCCCTCGCCGTTGCCGACGATGCTGGCTCCGTCCTCGCCGTCGAGCGTCACCGGCTTGTCGATGACCAGCGGCCCGTCGTACCGGCCTGGCTTGAGGCGTATCCGGTCACCCGGAGCCGCCGCATCGAGAACGGCCGACAGTGTCGGGCCGCTGGAGGGTGTGACGATCCATTCCGCGGCCAACGCAGCCGAAGGAATGGCGGCCAGAAGGGCCGCCATCCAGGTTTTTGCCAGTTTGTTCCACATCAGGCCGATTTAGGCTCCACCAGCATCCGGCCCTTCATCTCCATGTGCATGGCATGGCAGAACCAGGAGCAATAGTACCAGTAGACGCCGGGCCGGTCGGCCTTGAACGTCACCGAGGCGGTGGCCTGCGGCCCGATCTCCATGTTGATGCCGTAGTTGACGATGCAGAAGCCGTGCGTCAGATCCTCCACCTCATCGATATTGGTCACATAGACGGTGACTTCGTCCCCTTGCTTGACCGTGAAGGATTCAAGCCCGAAGGCCGGGGCCGCCGAGGTCATGTAGACGCGTACCTTGTTCCCGTCGCGGATGATCTCCGAGTCGATGAGCAGGTCGATATTGTCCTTCTTGGCCTGTTCCACGGCATCGGCAAAGAAGACATCGTCACGGCTCCAGATGCTGACCGGGTTGATCTTCGAGGCATGGACGATCGTCGCGTCATGCGGTTCGGCGAAGGTCGGGTTGTCATGCACAAGCACCATTTGGTCGCCGGAAATGTCGATCAGCTGGTCGCATTCGGGCTTCAGAGGGCCGACATTGAGGAACCGGTCCTTCGAGAACTTGTTCAGCGATATCAGCCACTTGCCATCAGCTTCCTTGGTCTGGCCCATAGAGGTATGGTTGTGGCCCGGCTGGTAGTGGACGTCGAGCTTCTGACGGATCGGATCGACTTTTTCACCGGCAAAGGCGCGCTTGGCGTCTTCGATGTTCCACTTGCAGATCTGGCTGTCGATGAACAGCGTCGTATAGGCGTTGCCCTTGTCGTCATAGGCCGTGTGCAACGGTCCGAGGCCGAGTTCAGGCTGCGACCACCACATCGCGCGGCTTGATCTTGTCGTTGAAGAGATCATCGAACTTGCGCACGTCGAACACTGTGACGGTCGGGGACAGCTTGCCGGCGGCAACCACGTGGATGCCGTCGGGGGCGGTGTTCATGCCATGCGGGCCGTTGGAAACCGGGACATAGCGGGTGTAGGCGGAACCCGCCCGCCCGTCGATTACCGGTACGCCGTTCATTTCCTTGAAATCGCCCTTGGCGACGGCTTCCTCGATCCGCTTGATATTGAAGATGACGACCCAGTCCTGCTCCTTCGACATCATCTCTTCGAGCGTAACGCCCTTTTCGGAATTGTAGCAGGTCGCAAAACAGTATTTGCCCTGGTAGTCGGCATCGACATTGTCGAGGTTGCCGTCGACGATCACCTGCCATGCAACTGTCATGGTCTCGCCGTCAACCGCGGAAAAGATCGAGAAGTATTCGGCAGGCTTGTCGAGGATCTTGCCGTCGTTCGGCAGCGGCACGCCGTCCTCGCCGTTGCAGAACACATAGCCGGTCTTGGGATATTTCTGCACGCGCAGGCCATGAACGGTGTGCTGGTTCGGTAGTTCGATGATCTTGTCGCATTTCATGACGTCGAGGCGGATGCGGCAGACGCGGGTATTGGACTTGTCGTTCGCATAGAGATAGCGGCCGTCATAGGTGCCGTCGGTGAAGGACAGATGCGGATGGTGCAGGTCGCCGTTGTGGTAGACGCCGCCCTTGTCCTTGAGGTACTCGACCGTTTCGGGGCGCAGCCCTTCGGTCATCACCTTCAGGCTTTCGTTAGTCTGGCCCCAGCCGGTGGCGCTGCACCGGTTGAACACCGGAATGCGCATGAATTCGCGCATCGACGGCAGGCCGACGATGCGGACTTCGCCGCTCTGGCCGCTGGAAAAGAACGTGTAATATTCGTCCAGTTCGCCCGGCTTGACCTCGTAGGACAATCCTCCCTCGGTGGCGGCCTTTGCCGGCGTGGCGCCCCCGGCAAAGGCCAGCGCGCCACCGGCT
>NZ_DATJDJ010000188.1:0-2367 GCF_035497515.1 Pararhizobium sp.
ATCGTGTCCGGCCGGAGCGTCGCAGACTGGCTGCGCGACGCGGATGTGACAGGCATAGAAATCGCTGATCCGGAGACGGATTGGTGGCGACACCGCACCAAGGCCGGCGTCTGAACGAAACCAGCCGCCGGACTTGCTGGAATGCCTGCTACTTCTTGATCGATCCGACGGCTATATTGTCGAGTTCACGGCTGAGCCTGACGCCGATCACCGGCACCATCGTGTCCTCGACCTTGACGGAAATGGTGATGTTGAGGGTCGAAGGATCCTGGAGGCGCGCGATCATCGCGCCGTTGAGTTTCTTGCGGTTGATCCCGACGACGACCTTGTCCTTGGCAACATTGCCCGAGACGATGTCGAGGCCCTTGCCATCGGCGCCATCAAGGAACTTGCCGGTGTAGCTTTTGCCGGCCTGGGTAATGACCGCCGACATCGGCTGCTTGAACACGCCGACGCGGCAATGGCCGTCGAGCTTGATGCCGGCGGTTCCGTCGGCTGCTTCACCGGTCAGGTCGCAGGTGAATTTGGTGCCCTTGTATTTGCCGGCGACGATTTCGCCCGGGCCTTTCCACTGGCCGGAAACCTGCTCGAAAAACGCCTTGTCGCCGGCGCCCGAAAGGGCCGGCGAAGCAGCGCCTGCAACTGTGGCAAGTGTGGCTGCGGCAATGCCGCGAGCAATCAAAGAGGGGCGCGAAAACATAAACGATCCTTGATGGTCAGCGTCCGGAATGTGAAGCTACATTTGCGCTTAAATGGTTAATGGAGCGTTTCAGGTGCCAGTTCGAAAGGCTTGTCCAACTCACGAAATGTTTCGAGCCGCCGGCTGCGTTTGGGGTTACGGAAACCGCAAACGTCGGCTTTCACGGCAATATCACCAGGATGTGCGTGGTGGTAACAGGATATGCGTTTGAAACCGATCAGTGGCTTGATACGTAATGACGGAATGGAGGATGGCAGATGAGCATGGTCGATGACGTCGAATCGCGGTGTGCCTCGGTACGTGAAGGAGGCGAGGTGATCTATCGGCACCGGGTGGCGACGCGCCTGACGCATTGGACCTGGGCGATCGCGCTGTTCTTCCTGCTCCTGAGCGGATTGCAGATATTCAACGCCCATCCCACCCTTTATATCGGCAAGCAGTCCGGCTTCGAATTCGACAACAGCGTGTTGTCCATGCGGCCGATGCGGAATGCGGATGGTTCGGTCGATGGCTATACGACGGTCCTTGGCCAACGGTTCAAAACCACGGGTCTTTTCGGTATGAGCGGATCTGCGGAAAATCCATCCTATCGCGGCTTTCCCGCCTGGGCGACGCTGCCCTCCTACCAGGATCTGGCGACCGGACGGGTAATCCATTTCTTCTTTGCCTGGGTCTTCGCCGCCGCCTTCCTCATCTGGCTTTTCAGCAGCCTCGTCAGCGGGCACCTCAGGCGTGACATCCTTCCTTCGCTGGACGATATCAAAAGCCTGCCGCGCAGCATCGGCGATCACCTGCAGTTCCGCTTTCATCGTGAAGACCACTATAACGGCCTGCAGAAATTCGCCTACGCGGCGGTGCTGCTTTTGGTCTTTCCGCTGATCATCCTGACAGGCCTTGCCATGTCGCCCGGGATGAATGCCGCCTGGCCCTGGTTTCTGGACCTGTTCGGCGGGCGGCAGACGGCGCGCAGCATTCACTTCCTGTGCATGGCTCTGCTGGTCGTCTTCTTTCTCGTCCATGTCGTCATGATCGTCGCGGCAGGCCCGCTCAACGAAATGCGCTCGATCCTGACCGGCTGGTACCGGACCGATCCCGAAAAGAAGGAGGAGCCCGGAGCATGAGCCCACTCACAGTTAGCCGTCGCCGTTTCCTCACGCTTGCCGGCGTTGCCGCCTCCACCGTGCCCCTGTCGGGCTGCGACGCGCTTGATGGATTTCTGTCGAACCAGAGCCCGGTGCGCGCCGTCCTTGCCTCCGCCAATGGCCTCACCTATCGGGCACACCGCATGCTGATCGGTGCCGACACCCTTGCACCAGAGTTTTCAGAGAGCGAAATCCGGCAAGGCCAGCGGCCGAACGGTTCCACCGATCCGAGCGAGCCTGAATATCTGGCACTCAAGGACAAGGCCTTTGCCGATTATCGCCTGACGATCGGCGGGCTGGTGGAAAAGCCCGTGAGTTTCAGCCTCGCCGAACTACGCAACATGCCGGCGCGCACGCAGGTGACTCGCCACGATTGCGTCGAAGGCTGGAGCTGCATTGCCAAATGGACGGGGGTGCCCCTCTCCGCTGTTCTCGACGAGGTCAAGGTCAAGCCGGAAGCGCGTTTCGTCGTGTTCCACTGCTTCGACAAAATGAATCTCGGCCTGTCCGGCGCCGTGCCCTACT
>NZ_DATJDJ010000189.1:0-15861 GCF_035497515.1 Pararhizobium sp.
GTTCCGGCGACTTGAAGGCTTATCGGACGGCCTCTACAGCGCCGCGCGTGAAACATGACGCGCAAAGGTCGCTGTAACGCTTTAAATGTTCTGCAGAATTGTCTCTTAAATCGAGTCCGATTCAAGAATTATGCTGTAGCCATGCTGCGCAGTCATCGAGCGCGCGGGCGGCGACGAGTTGCTTCTTCATCACGGTCTTGTCCTTGCCGCGGAAGCGTTTCACACCGTCCGGCTTCACGATCGCGCCCGGCTCCAAAAGCGGAAACAGGCCGAAATTGATGTTCATCGGCTGGAAGGAGCGCTTGCCCGGCTCGTCGTCCGAGACGATATGGCCGCCGGTGATGTGGTTGAGCAGGGAGCCGAACGCCGTCGTCGCCGGTGGCAACGGCAAGGCCTCACCTTTGCGCTCGGCAGCGGCGAATCGTCCGGCGAGCAGGCCGATGCTGGCACTTTCGACATAGCCTTCGCAACCGGTGATCTGGCCTGCGAAGCGCAGTCCGGGCCGGGATTTCAGAGTGAGCGAGCCGTCGAGAAGCACAGGCGAATTGATGTAGGTGTTGCGGTGCAGACCGCCAAGCCGGGCAAATTCGGCGTTTTGCAGCCCCGGGATCATTCGGATGACCTCGGCCTGCGCGCCATATTTGAGCTTCGTCTGGAAACCGACCATGTTGTACAGCGTGCCGAGCGCGTTGTCCTGGCGCAATTGCACCACCGCATAGGCCTTGACGGTGGGATTATGGGCGTTGGTCAGGCCCATCGGCTTCATCGGGCCGTGGCGCAGCGTCTCGCGCCCTCGCTCGGCCATGACCTCGATTGGCAGGCAGCCATCGAAATAGGGCGTGCCCTCCCATTCCTTGAAGCCTGTCTTGTCGCCGGCGATCAGGGCATCGACGAAGGCATTGTACTGCGCCTCGTCCATCGGGCAGTTGATATAATCCTTGCCCGTTCCGCCGGGACCGACCTTGTCGTAGCGCGACTGGAACCAGCAGACATCCATGTCGATACTCTCGGTGTGGATGATCGGCGCGATGGCATCGAAGAAGGCCAGCGCGTCGGCACCGGTTTCAGCCTGGATGGCCGTTGCCAAGGAGGGCGCGGTCAAGGGGCCGGTGGCGATGATGGCCAGATCCCAATCTTTGGGCGGCAGACCGGACACTTCCTCGCGCACGACGGTGATCAGCGGATGGCTATCGATCGCCGCGGTAACGGCATCGGAGAAGCCATCGCGATCGACGGCAAGCGCGCCGCCGGCCGGGACCTGGTTCTTGTCGGCGCAGGACATGATCAGCGAGCCGGCAAGCCGCATCTCGGCATGCAGCACGCCGACGGCATTGCTGGTCGCATCGTCGGAGCGGAAGGAATTGGAGCAGACCAGTTCGGCAAGGCCATCGGTCTTGTGGGCATCCGTGCCACGCACGCCGCGCATTTCATGCAGGATAACCGGAATACCGGCCGTGGCAATCTGCCAGGCGGCTTCGGAGCCGGCGAGGCCGCCACCAATGACGTGAATGGGGGAGAAGGAAGATGTATCTGTCATGCGCCGTTCTTAAAGCAAGGCAGGCCGGAAAGAAACCGCTTCCGCCGGCCATATCTGCGCAAGGCAAGCCCCGGAATCAAAAACGGCACCCTGTGGTGCCGTTTTTAGTTCCTTGACATTCCCGGTCCGGTCAACGGCCGGCTCCGATTAACGGAAGGAACGCGAAGCAATGTTGCGGATGTCGAAGCGGGTGATGCCGATGTCGCTCAGGGCGTGGTTGGACAGGTTGCCCAGTTCAGCAACGGTACGACGATAGTTGATCCAGCTTTTTGCGATACGAATCGGGTTCATGATCTTTTCCTCGGGAAACAAATGAGCAGTGCAGTGATTTGCCTGCTTCGTTGAGATGTCTATACGCCTCATGCGGGAAAAGATGGAGTGCAAAGAAGATGCATCTGCTATGCATTTGTGCATTGCGATGCTGTTTCGATGAGCATCCGAGACTTGCGATGAAAAAGACGCCAGGCGTAAACGCAGCGACGGGGAGGCGGTATTTTGTTAACTAACTCTTTCTCTGAAGAATTTCACGAGGGCGAGCGCGGCGGTCGAGGCCGCACGTGCCATTATGGAAGCCCTTGAGTTTCAAAGGGAATTTGCAACGCAAATAATCGACCCGGAATGTTGCATTGCGGAACGCAGTCCATATTGTTCCATACGCTCGTTAAAGTAGCGCCTGGGCGTCCGGGATTTAGTTAAAAAAAACGCCCGCCGGAATGAACCGGAGGGCGTTTGGCAGTTGTGCATCGGGCCGGAAAATCCGGCCGCTGCGAGAATTATTTGACTGCCTGGCGGGCAACGTACTGGATATCACCACGGCCGATGCCGAGGTCGTTCAGTTCGCGGTCGCTCATGCGGCCGAGTTCGTTGCAGGTCTGACGATACTTGCGCCAATTGTTGAACGAGCGAGTGATGTTCATGATGCTGGTCCCTTCTAGGTTTGCCAGCACCGTTTGCTGGCCCTCATCTGATGGTTGGGATATACGCCGCCAAGCCCTGAAATTACAGAGACAATGCTGCATCGCACCCATGCGCTTGATGCAAACCTCTGCCCGAACGTGGTCTTGTTTTGACCAAATTGTGTGCGGGAGGAGACCCGCCTCGCGAAACAGTACATTCACCAAGGAGGTATATCCGGACAAAAAACAACGCCCGTAGGGGGAGGATCCGACGGGCGTTGCTTGTTCTGATCGACAACTTGGGAGGAGGAGTGTCATCGATCCCGTCGAGGCGCGTTGGGAGGAGGAGAGCGCTGCCTCGAACTTGTCCTTAGATAAATCCGCGCGCGGAAATTGGGTAGAGCCAATGCGGAATGGCACCCATGTCACGCGCGCATGGCTGGCCGGTTTTGAGTGTGAGAACGGCCGGACGATCGCGGCAGGTCACGCTGACGTATCTGGCAACACACTGAAATGGAAAGTTTTACGGGGATCGGTAGAAACGAATAACGCCCGCTGGGGGAGGAGATCCAGCGGGCGTCATTTTAAGGGACAGGCAACCGGGAGGAGGAGTGTTGCCCGTCGGATCGAAGCAGCGCTGGGAGGAGGAGTGCGCCGCTCCGAATTCTATGATGCGACCCTTTCGGCTCGCTGACCTTTTCCGCTTCTTGAGCGGAAGCGGCTGGTCTTGCCGCTGACGGCTCCGATCGCTTTCGCTGATCTCGTCCCGTCTTCTTGATTTCGAATATATGTCGGCGGCGTCATTTTGTGCAGTGCAATATCATCATGGATGGTATGCGGATTTTGCATAAGCGCTGCCCGCCAATCCACCTTTATTCGTCGCTTACAGATTCGCACGAAAGTCTTCATATTCCGTTAAGAATGTTTACCCGTTCGAGGGAGGGGTTCGCTCGCCTGGGCCGGCATGCTTCGGCTACTGCAGAATTCCTTAAATCAGAATCGATTTAAGGATAAAATTATGCAGCATATTTAAAGTATTACAGCGACCTGTGCGCGTCAGATTTGACGCGCGGCGCTGTAGGAATTGCCGGCGCCTATGATATGTGTTGCACATCACGCGCATGCAAGGAGAGTATTCGATGTACCGGGGGCGGATCGAAAGAGACTTCAACAGCTGGATCGCCAAAGGATTGCTCCAGCCGGACGCCGCCAGGGCGATGCTGGCGGAATACGACGCGCGTGAAACCGTGTTCAGCGCGGGCAGGGTGTTGATGGTCATGGCGGCCGTGCTTCTGTCGGCGGCCATCCTGCTTCTCGTCGCCGCCAACTGGGATGCGATCCCACGGCTGGTCCGCGTCTGCGGTATCATCGGCCTGATCTGGGTCTTCTATCTCTCTGCCGCCGCCTGCATTTCCCGGGGCTTCCGTGGACTGGGGGCCGCACTTCTCGTCATGGCAACCATGACCTTCGGTGGCGCCATTGCGCTCATCGGGCAGATGTACCATCTCTCGGGCGATGCGGCCGACGCCTTGCTGGTCTGGTTTGCCGCTGCCTGCATCGCAGCTATAACCTTCCGTTCGGCGGCGATCTCCGTCCTGTCCGGCTTTCTGGCATGGGCGGTTTTTGCGCAGCTCGTCCTGGACAATGACGCCAGCTTCGAAGGCAATGGCCTGATTTATCTGGTGCCGGTGCTGGTCGTCATCGTTATAGGGCTGGTTCGTTATACCAGTGCCGGCATAGCCCGCCACCTCGCCTATCTGCTTGCCTTGGCGTGGCTCGGCTGGCTTTATATTGAGATCAGCGAAATGTGGCTTGCCGGACTATTGTTCGGCCTTGGCCTTTTGGCCTTTCTTGCCGTCAGCCTACCGGTGTCTCCGGTCTATCGTTTCGCTCGTGATGCCGGCGCCGGCCCGGCCTTCTACAGCTTCCTCCTGGCCGTCCTGGGGCTTGCCGCCTTGCACACGGAAATCGACGGGCGGGGCGGGGAGATTGCGCTCGGTGCGACGACGCTTGCCGTCGCGCTCGGTGGTGTCGCCATCGCCGGCCGGTTGAATGGCGCGGTGCGCTTCCTCGGCTATGCCGTCTTTTCCGCCGAGACGCTTTATCTCGCCTCGGAGACGCTGGGCAGCATCCTCGGTACATCCGGCTTCTTCCTGATCTCCGGTGTCGTTGTCGGATTGATCGCCTGGATGGTCATCCGGCTGGAAAAACGACTGTCTGCGAAACCGGCCGTGGAAGGAGCGTGACATGAGCAACACCCCGTTGATCCGGCCCCTGTTCGCCGCCATTCTCGTCGCGCTGCTGCAGACGGCGTTCCTCGGCTATATGATAGAAAGCCGGGCCTCCATCCTGCGCAATGGCGTCGATGTCGTGCTGAAGACCGTGCCCGTCGATCCGCGCGATCTGTTGCGCGGCGACTATGTCGTCTTGTCCTATGACATTTCAAACATTTCCGCTGACAAGGTCACCGGCGGTTTGCCGACAGAGGCGACGGATGCGCAGGTATCCGTGCGCCTGGAAAAGCAGCCCGATGGCTTCTGGACGATTTCCGAGGCGTCTTTCGGAACGCTGGCGCCGAAAGAGGGAACGGTCATTGCGCGCAGCTCGCCGTTCTATTTCTACCCGACGGCCGACGGTTCGCCGTCGTCGGTCAATGTCGAGTATGGCATAGAGCGTTATTATGTGCCGGAAGGCGACGGACTGGTGCTTGAGGAAGCACGCAATGCTTCCGCGCTGTCGGTGACGGCGAGTGTCGATGGCGGCGGCCGGATGCAGATCCGTTCGATTGCGATCGACGGAAAGCCGCTTTATGAGGAGCCGCTTTACTGATCGTCACCCAGCGCTCCCTGGAAGTAAGAAGAACCGGCAGATTGCTGTATTTTTCCTTTGATCCATTGCAAACGGGTGATATAGAGACGCCGCGCTCGGGAACGCCCTGAACCCGGTGCAGGCTGGTTTCTGGCTTTCGCCGTGGCTGTCCTGTGTCGAAGCGATCAGGCGCTGCGGTTTTCTGAACGCGGGTATGGTGAAATTGGTAGACACGCCAGATTTAGGTTCTGGTGCCGCAAGGCGTGGGAGTTCAAGTCTCTCTACCCGCACCAGAATGAAGCGACGCTCAGGGCTGGCCCTTTGAGTCGACCGGAATGACGGCGCCATTTTGCTTGCAAAACGGTGACCGATTTGCGTAAAGCCACTCCCGGCAAATGGATCGGCTCAACTGCTCGTGAAGAAGAACAGCGACAGAGCCCTGTCAACGTGAAGTGAAGGTTTGAATATGCAGGTTATCGAAACGCTCGCTGAAGGGCTGAAGCGCGAACTCAAGGTCGTCATTCCGGCCAAGGACATGGAAGCTCGGATGAACGAGCGTCTTGAAGATGCCAAGGGCAAGGTCAAGATCAACGGTTTCCGTCCGGGCAAGGTGCCTTTCGCGCATCTCAAGAAGATGTACGGCAAGTCGATCATGGCCGAACTCGTCAACGAGCTGGTTCGCGAAAAGCCGACCGAAATCCTGTCGGAGCGCGGCGAAAAGTCGGCGACCCAGCCGGAAATCGCGATGACCGAGAACGAAGCCGAAGCGGACAAGATCCTCAACGCTGAAGCCGATTTCGAATTCACGCTGGCATACGAAGTCATCCCGGCGATCGAGCTCAAGGACGTCAGCGGCATCAAGGTGACGCGCGAAGTCGTCGATATCGACGAAGCCGAAGTCAAAGAGCAGATCCTCAAGATCGCTGAAAACGCCCGCACCTACGAAACCAAGAAGGGCAAGGCCGCCAATGGCGACCGCGTCACCATCGATTATCTCGGCAAGGTCGATGGCGAAGCTTTCGACGGCGGCAAGGACGAAGACGCTGAGCTGGTTCTCGGCTCCAACCGTTTCATCCCGGGCTTCGAAGAGCAGCTGGTCGGCCTGAAGGCAGGCGACGAGAAGGTCATCACCGTGACGTTCCCGGCTGAATATCCGGCTGCGAACCTCGCCGGCAAGGAAGCCACCTTCGACATCAACGTCAAGGATGTTGCCGCTGCCGCCGAAGTCGAAATCAACGACGACCTCGCCACCAAGCTTGGCCTCGAATCGGCCGACAAGCTGAAGGAAGTCGTTCGCGGCCAGATCGAAAGCCAGTACGGCTCGATGACCCGCCAGAAGGTCAAGCGTCAGATCCTCGACCAGCTCGACGAACTCTACCAGTTCGACACGCCTTCACGCCTCGTCGACGCCGAATTCGACAATATCTGGCGCCAGATCAACACTGACCTCGAACAGGCCGGCAAGACCTTCGCCGACGAAGACACGACGGAAGAAGACGCCCGCGGCGAATACCGCAAGCTGGCGGAACGCCGCGTTCGCCTCGGCCTCGTTCTCTCGGAAATCGGCGAAAAGGCCGGTGTCACCGTGAGCGACGAAGAAATGCAGCAGTCGCTTTTTGCCCAGCTGCGCCAGTTCCCCGGCCAGGAAAAGCAGATCATCGACTATTTCCAGAAGACCCCGGGTGCCGCCGCTTCGCTGCGCGCGCCGATCTTCGAAGAAAAGGTCGTCGATCACCTGCTGTCCGAAGTGAAGGTCACCGACAAGACCGTCAGCAAGGAAGAGCTGATGGCTGACGACGAGGACGACGCGTCGGACATCAAGAAGGCCGCTCCGAAGAAGAAGGCCGCCAAGGCTGAGGCCGCGGAAGGCGAAGAAGCCGCCGCACCGAAGAAGAAGGCTCCGGCCAAGAAAAAGGCCGCTGACGACAGCGCCGAATAAGACACGTTCACTGGTGTGAAATGGAAAAGGCCGCTCTCCGTGAGCGGCCTTTTTGCTTTACGCAGACATCGGCTCCACCGCGGCCTGCGCCGCGATGGAGTGTCTGCTCCGCGACATCAGACAATGACAAAGTCCGCGTTCGTCAATGCCAGGCTGGCGGCCAGCTTGGCGAATTGAATGCTCGCACCGCCGCCATTGCCGTCGGCATCGTAGAACAGCTCGCCGGTATCCGTTTCATAGATGATCCGGTCGCTGGCATCGGTGGCAAGGCCGGTCGTATTGGCCTTGAACGCCGCTGCAGCCAGCGTGCCAAGCGCACCGGCCGCGACAAAGACCGCATTGTCGAGCAGGATCGTGTCAGCCGCCACGTTGAAGTCGGTAATGATGTCCATGTTCGTTGCGGCATTGAGCGCGGTATTGAAGTTGAACTGGTCATTGCCGGAACCGCCACTCAGCGTGTCATTTCCGGCATACCCTTTGAGAATGTCGTTTCCGCTACCACCGCTCACACTGTTGGCATTTGCGTTGCCATACACCAGATCGTTGAAATCGGAGCCGACGATGTTTTCGATCGAGGTATAGACGTCGCCCAGAGCCTCTCCCGTATTGATGGCGGAATTGGCCAGGCTGGCAATGACGGCGGCCGTGGCGTCCCTGTAGGATGCCGTGTCGGAGCCAGCACCACCGAGCAGGTTGTCTGCGCCTTCGCCGCCGATCAGCGTGTCATTGCCGCCATCGCCATAGAGCGAGTCATTTCCCGTGTAGCCCTTGAGCGTATCGTTACCGTCGCGGCCCCTGATCGTATTGATGCCCAGATTGCCGTTGAGGCCATCATTGAAATCGGACCCGAAGAGGTTCTCAATCGAGTTATAGGTGTCTCCCGCAGCATCTCCGGTATTCAATGCCGGATTGAACAGGCTGACACCCAGCCCAACTGACGAACTGGAGTAATCGGCTGTATCAGACCCGGTACCGCCGCTCAGATAGTCGGCACCGGCACCGCCGTCGAGGCGATCGTCGCCGTCACCGCCGCCAAGGGTGTCGTTTCCGGCAAGGCCGGAAATATTGTCGTTGCCTGCTCCGGCAAGCAGCGCATTGGCTTCGGCGGAACCAATGAGGACGTCATTCCCATCGCCGGTGATGGCCTTCTCGACGCTTGCCAGCGAAATCGGGCCGGAGCTAGGGAAGTCGATATCGTAGAATTCGCCATCCTGAAGATTGATATATGCATCGAACCCCGAGAAGATCACGGTCGAAGTATCGAATGTATCGTAACCCGCACCACCGAAGAACGCCTCGCCGACGCCGCCGTTCCAGCCCGCGACAATGAAGAACCTGTCGTTGCCGCTGTTTCCGTAAACGAGATCCACGCCGGATCCCGCCGTCATCGTATCGTCGCCATCGCCCCCCTGGAGGGTGTCGTTGCCATTTCCGCCATCGAGCGTGTCGTTGCCCGCTCCGCCGCTGATGGAGTCATCCCCGCTATTGCCGACAAGGACATTGGCGAGTGCGTTGCCTGCAATGGTGTCGGCCAGTTGCGTGCCGCGCACGTTTTCGACGTTGATGATCGAATATGGACCGCCGAAGGTTGGGGAGAAATCATAGGTGTTGGCGCCGAGATTGACGATGGCTCCTCTCGTCGTGAAGTTGCTGACATCGAGCACATCGGTGCCAGTGCCTCCGTCGGTGTTGTCGCCGAACTCACCTTCGCGGACATAGAACGTATCATTTCCATTTCCGCCATCGACAGTGTCCGTCGAGAAGCCACCCTCGATCCAGTCGTCGCCATCTCCGCCGTTGACCGTATCGATACCTAGCCCCCCGAGCAGCGTGTCGTTGCCGCTGTTGCCATTGAGCGTGTCATTGCCCGACAGGCCGTCCATCGAATCGTTGCCACCATTGCCGGTCAGGACATTGTCGGCATTGTTGCCGGTGATGCTGTCATTGCCGGTGCCGCCGTTGGCGTTCTCGATCAACGACCGGGAATCGCCGTTGAACTGGAAGGCGTTGAATACGTTGCCTCGGGCATATCCGCCGTTCGGGCCGCCGCCGAGATAGGCGAGCTGCGTCGACGAAAAGGTCGAGCTTTCACCCGGGCGAAGGTCGAGCCGAAGGTTGGTCGTGTAGTTCGACAGATCATAGGTATCGACGCCATCTCCGTCCCAAATGGTTGAAAAGATGCGGTTGCCGCCTGGGTCGATGGCCAGCGCGCCGGCGACGTAGGAATTTCCGTTGGTTGGATCCCACGTATAGACAGTATTGCCGCTATTGACGGTGAAATCCGCTCCATACATCGTCTGAAGGGCGAGGATGTCGATCATCATATAGGTCTGTGGCGCGCCCCATTGTTCGTAGTCATAGCCACCGGTGTTGTCGCCGATGTAGCTCGAATAGGTCATGACCGTGAATTCGATCGAATTATAGGCCGCGGGGACCGCCGTATTGCCGGGGCCGCCGGTTTCGTGGCCGTGCTTCAATCCGAGCGAGTGGCCGAGTTCATGGATCATCGTGTGCCAGGCGTAATTTCCGGCCACAGGATTCTTCAGGCTGTTGCTGGTGCCGTCATAGGTGTTACCGAAGAACGTGTCGCCGCCGGTAACCGCGTTGCTTGGATAAAACGCATAGGCGGTTCCGGCGTCACCGGAATTGGCGGCGCGAATGGTCGAGTTGCTGGTGCCCGCGCCGTTATAGTCGATGGAAAGATTGGTGAAGCCTTCGACCGAAAAGCCGCCTGCGCCGCCGAGTTGGGTGTAAACAGCCTGATTCAACGCCGCATGGAAAGCAACCATTTGCGCCGCAGTAAACTGCGAAAAGGCCTCATTCTGCGCGCTGATACCGTTCCCGTTCTGGTCCGACGTGTACCCGGCTTGATAGTCGGCCGAGGAATCGGTGTCGCTGTAGGTGATAAAGGTTTCGTTCCAGCGCACGCCGCTGAGCACGCCGTCGATCAGTGCGTTGCCGGTTGCGGCGACCGCAACGGTCACGGACGCGTCGCCGTTCTCCTCTGGAACGTCGCCGGATCCGCTGTCCTTGGCGGTCGTCTCGGGAGCGAAAATCGCATCAGTCGACGAAAGCAGCGGCAGGACGACGGATTTCGCGGGTGCCCATATGTCCGCCGCGCCGGCCAAGGCTGTATTGCCAGTCGCAAGCCCAGCCAGGCTCGCCGCCCGGTCTAGGCCGGAATAGCCGGTGGAGCGGCCGGGGTCCAACGCCGTGGAATCCGTGAGTGAACTGTTTTTTACCCTGGTAGTCATGAATGCCTCCTGGTCGCACGACCCGGAATGCGGGCAGCGCAACACGCTCGGTGATTTTGAGGTTAAGTTACGAAACTGCACTGCAATGCGCACAAATGCCCTCACCGGCGATCGCTCACACGATCGTCGGACATTCACTGTCAAAACCGCATCTTGATGGCCGCATTGCCCAGACTGGGGCGGGCGGTCGTTTTCTTGCAAAATATTACTGGGGTTACAGGCGATGTCCCGTGGAGCTACCTCCAAGGCTCTGCCAAAGACAAAACGCAACCCCGAAAGATCAACTTAAATATCGGGTAGAACGGGAGATGATTTTCACGATTTACGGTTGGTTCCGCTCATTCGAGCCCGCTGCCACTTGTATTTAGTCTACGCTAAATTACCTAAACCGACAAGGCTAATATGCCTCCTGTATCGGTCCAAAGCGCTTCGTGATATGGTGGAAAGGCCGAAAATCGTGCCTGCCGCAAGGGTTGAAACCCCTTTCGCGGTATCGTCGAAAGGGATCGAGGAGCCATGAACAAACGGGCTCAAAGAGTGATGACGATCACAATCGTGCTCACGACGGCATACCTGTGTGCTGCGCCTTCGGCATTCGCGAATCAAACAGGAAAGGGCTTGGAAATGATGGATACGCCGCCGGATCCCGAGAAAGCCGTGGCCTCCGAATATGCTGGACTGAAGGCACGCGGTACGATCGAGGCCTTCGAACTTTTCATCGCGCGCCATCCGGATCATCCGCTTGCCGACGATGCCCGCAAGAATCTGAAACGGCTGCGCGGGAACTGATGGTTCTCAAGGATTTTGCGGTCTTCTCTTTCATGCGGATCGGTAAACGGGACGAGAAAAGGCCGGCAAAACCCGTCTTTTCCCGGGACGCATCATGATCTGTTTGTTCGAGAAGAATACATCTGGACGGTAAGCACTTCCCAGACACGGGATATACGGCGCTTGACGTGGCTATGCCTTGGCCTGGACTTCGCCCATGCGGTTTCCGGCATCGAGACCGGCAATCTTGTAGGCCTCGGCGAGCGTCGGATAGTTGAAGGTGTTCTCGACGAAATACTCGACGGTTCCCTTCAGGTTGAGCACGGCCTGGCCGATATGGACAAGTTCGGTCGCGCCTTCACCGACGATATGGACGCCGAGCAGGCGGCGGGTCTTCAGCGAGAAGATCATCTTCAGAAGCCCGGAATCCAGCCCCATGATGTGACCGCGCGATGTCTCGCGAAAACGGGCAATGCCGCATTCATAGGGAATGCCGCGCTCCTTGACCTCTTCTTCTGTCAGGCCGCAAGTGGAGATTTCCGGAACGGCGTAGATGCCGTAGGGGAAATATTTGGGCGGCTCCTTGGCGATGACGCCGACGGCGACGCGGGCGGCGATACGGCCCTGTTCCATCGAGGTCGAGGCAAGGCTTGGGAAGCCGACGACGTCCCCGGCCGCATAGATGTTCGGGACGGTTGTCTGAAATGTCTCCGGGTTGACGCTGAGGCGACCGCGGCTGTCGGCTTGAAGGCCTGCCGCGGCAAGGTTCAGCGTATCGGTTGCGCCCATCCGGCCAGCGGCAAACAGCACCATTTCGCAATGGATGACCCGGCCGCTGTCGAGCGTGATCGCGCACTTGCCGTCGGGCGTGCGTTCCACCTTCTCGGCCTTCTGCCCGAGGTGCAGCTTCATGTTGCGATCGCGTAGCTGATAGGTGAAATCCTCGACGATCTCCTTGTCGATGAAGTCGAGCATGGTTGCCTTCGGGTCGATGACCGTGACCTGGGTATCGAGCGCGCTGAAGATCGTCGCATATTCGATGCCGATGACGCCGGCGCCGATAACCGCCATCGAACGTGGCAGATCCCCGATTTCGAGAAGCTCGTCGCTATCCAGCACCGTCTTGCCATCGAAGGGGATGTAATCCGGCCGAAAGGGTTTTGTGCCGACGGCGAGAAGAATGCTGACGGCGCCGACCTGGATGATCTCGCCATCGTCCTTGACGACCTGCAGCGTCTGCGGATCGATGAAGCTCGCCTTGCCGCGAATATGCTGCACCCGGTTGCGTGCGAACTGGTGCTCCAGCACTTCGACCTCATGATCGAGCGTGATCAGCAGACGGCGGCGCAGGTCCTCGGCGCTGATCTCCTCCTTGACGCGGTAGGCCCGGCCATAGAAGCCACGCTCTCGCCAGCCGGTCAGGTTGAGGGCGGTCTCGCGCAGGGTCTTGGAGGGGATGGTACCCGTATGAACCGAAACGCCGCCGACCCGTTTTCCCTGCTCGATGACAAGGACCTTCTTGCCCAGTTTGGCACCTTGGATGGCGGCTCTTCGCCCTGCAGGACCACTGCCGACAACCACGAGATCATACTGGTTCATGACGCGCTTCCGATGCTGGAGGGAGAATCATTGTGCGTTGCGGGAAATGTCGCTTGCAAGCCTCTATAACGCCAATCTTACAGTTTCATAAAGCCCGATAAACCGTTGGCGCGCCAAGAGATGCGTATTTCACGAAAAGCGATTATGAGTAGTGTGAAATGATTGGATTTCGGGCGTCCGTGCGCGCATTTTGATGACGCGATCGGCGCAGAAGCATCGGCTCTGCATTCGGGAGGTTGACGATGGCTTTGCTGGAGACAGGTAACAGGACTGGAAACGAAACCTCCACTCCTCCGGAAGGCAATGTTGGTGCGGTGAAGGGAAAACCGAACAGCCGTCCCGGTGTTGTCGCGGCTGCCGTCTATGAGCACGGCCAACGTACGCATGATATCGAGATCGGGCAGGCGCATGAATGGCGCGGCCGCGACAAGGCGGTCGTCTGGATCGGCCTGCACGAACCGGATGAAGCGCTTCTGCGCGAGGTGCAGGCCGAGTTCAATCTGCCGGAACTGGCGATCGAGGACGCCAACCACGCCCATCAACGGCCGAAGCTGGAAATCTATGGCGATTCGATCTTCGTCGTCGCCCGCACGGCGCATATGGGCGGGGAGGAAATCGTCTTCGGCGAAACCCATCTTTTCGTCGGTCGCGGCTATGTCGTCTCTGTCCGTCACGGCGTCTCGACGTCCTACAATCTCGTGCGCCAGCGCTGCGAAGCCTCGCCGGCAGCCCTGGCGCACGGCGAGAACTATATCCTCTACTCCATTCTCGATTTCATCGTCGACAACTACATGCCCGTCATCGAGGGCATCCACGCCGAGGTCGAGGAACTGGAGGAGCGCGTCCTCAGGGACCGACTCGACAAGAAGGACATCGAGCGGCTCTATTTCCTGCGTCGCAGCCTGCTGCGCCTGCGCAATGCCGTCGTGCCACTGGTGGACGTCTGCCGCAGGCACGAAAATCTCGAGCTTCCCGGGATGGATGCGACGATGCATGCCTTGTTCCGTGACGTGACGGATCATGTGCGCCGCGTCCAGGAAGATATCGACACGTTGCGCGAAGTGCTTGCCTTCACCTTCGAGGCCAGCCTGATGATCGGCCAGTCCGAGCAGACGGAGATTTCGCGAAAACTGGCATCCTGGGCCGCGATCCTGGCCGTGCCGACGGCGATTGCTGGTATCTACGGGATGAACTTTGACGACATGCCGGAGTTGAAATTCAAATATGGCTATTTCGTCGTTCTTGCCCTGATCTTCTTCGTCTGCAGCATGCTTTACCGCATGTTCCGCCGGGCGAAGTGGCTTTGAAGCGAGACGCGCTCAGATAAGCCTCAATCCCTTGAGGCTGGCATGACCGTCCTTGCCGATGATGATGTGGTCGTGGACGGTGATCCCCAGCGGCTTGGCCGTATCGACGATCATCTTGGTCATTTCGATATCCGCGCGCGAGGGTGTCGGGTCGCCGGAGGGATGGTTGTGGATCAGGATCAGCGCGGTGGCCGACAGTTCCAGCGCTCGCTTGACGACCTCGCGCGGATAGACCGGCGTGTGATCGACTGTGCCCGTCTGCTGCACCTCGTCGGCAATCAACGCATTGCGTTTGTCGAGGAACAGGATCCGAAATTGCTCGATCGCTTCATGCGCCATGGCAGCGTGGCAATAATCGATCACCGAAGACCAGGAGGCCAGAACCTGCTTGCCCCTGAGACCGCTCTTCAGGGTACGATGCGCGACGGTGGAGATCAGCTTCAGATCGAAGGCCACGGCCTCGCCGATGCCTTTGACCTCCTGCAACAGGGCAGGTGACGCGCCGAAGACACCGGCCAGCGTCCCGAAGCGCTCGATCAGTGCTTTGGCGATGGGCTTGGTGTCGCGACGGGGAATGAGGCGGAAGAGCAGCAGTTCGAGGATTTCATAATCGGCGAGCGCGGTATCGCCGTGGTCCCGGTAGCGCGTCCGCAGCCGGTCGCGATGGCCGTGATAATGCGCGTCGTCCTGCTGGACCGCAGCAATACCGAGGCCGGAACGCTTGGGTTGCTGTTCGGCGAAAAAGCCCCTTTCGTCAGCCGGGTGCGAAAGATCGCCGTCGGAAGAGGAAGGAGGCTTTGTCATTGAAAACCTTATGCCGGCAGCCCCGGACGGTCGAGGCCGCCCGGTGACAGGGTGAAAATCTCGCAGCCGGTGGCGGTGACGCCGACTGCGTGTTCATATTGCGCCGAAAGCGAGCGGTCGCGGGTGACGGCGGTCCAGCCGTCCGCCAGAACCTTCACATGCGGACGGCCGAGATTGATCATCGGCTCGATGGTGAAGATCATGCCCTCGCGCATTTCCGGGCCTTCATTGGCCCGGCCGTAATGCAGGATGTTCGGTGCGTCATGAAACAGCCGACCGACACCATGGCCGCAGAAATCGCGAACCACGGAGCAACGTTCCGCCTCGGCGTAGGTCTGGATAGCCTCGCCGATCGCGCCGGTACGGGCGCCGGGCTTGACGGCGGCGATGCCGCGCATCAGGCATTCGTGGGTGACTTCCAGCAGGCGCTGGGCGGCGCGCTTGATTTCTCCGACCGGATACATTCGGCTGGAATCGCCGTGCCAGCCGTCGATGATATAGGTGACGTCGATATTGACGATATCGCCTTCGCGCAGCGGCTTGTCGTTCGGGATGCCATGGCAGACGACATGATTGATCGAGGTGCAGGAGGATTTCATATAGCCGCGATAGTTGAGGGTCGCGGGCAGGGCGCCATGGTCCATGCCGAAATCGAAGACGAAACGGTCGATCTCGTCGGTGGTCACACCCGGCTTGACGCGGCTTGCAAGTTCGTCGAGGCACAGGGCAGTGACCTGGCAAGCGCGCTTGATCCCGGCGAAATCTTCCGGCGTATAGAGACGGATGACGCCTGTATTCTTGTAGGGCGCTGACGCTGCCTCGATGAACTGGCAAGCCGGGTGCAACCGGGCGTCACCACGGATGAGATCGACCGTTTCGTCTTCGATTTCGGCATGGATCACGGCGCCCTGCCCGCGACGCTGAATTATCGCGGCTATACGAAATCCTC